>JBBDYH010000133.1:0-15681 GCA_040901795.1 Pirellulales bacterium | reverse complement strand
GGTCTGGTGGTCTGGTGGCCTGGTAACTGGTGGCCTGGTAACTGGTGGCCTGGTGAGTGGTGAGTGGTGAGTGGTGAGTAGTGAGTGCGTCAATTGCTAAGGTACTCCTAAACGTGGGGCTGAGACAAACCAGGCGGAAAAAGCGTTGCTGTCGCCAGCGCGTGGGGATACGCTAGTAGGTGTTTTAAGCGCGGCACACGAGCACGGGCAGAGCCCGTGGCATACAGTGAAGGAGCGGTGCGATGCTGAATGCTTCTTGGCGGCGATCGCTGGAAATAGGCGTCGGTCTCGTGGGGCGTCTGATGGCGGCGCTGACACTCATGATCGCGGCTGCTCAAAGCGCGTCAACGTTGGGTCAGGAAGGTGAAGCCACCGGTAAGCCGGCGACGGCCGAGAATGCCGTCAAGGAGGTTCCCAACGCACGGCCGTTACCCGCTCTGCAATTGGCGCAGCGGGGGGTGATCATCCGCCGCGGATTTCGTGGTCAGATCGGTCCCGATGGCCTGGTGGCGGCGGGCGATGGGGATGTGAATTATGCTCTTTTCCCCGGCAACCGCGAGCTCGTGCGCCAGCTTGAGCAGGCCGGACAACTTGTGACGGATGGCCATTTGGCCGATGGATTTCAATTTCTCGATGATATCCTCGGTGAAGGTCAGGATTTTTTTTATCAGCCCGATCGCGACAAGCAGCTCTATCGCAGCCTGAAGGCCGAAGCGCGACGACTGATCGGCAGTCTGCCGGCCGAAGCCATCGCTCAATACGATCTCCAGTTTGGAGCGACTGCCCGACATCTGCTCGACAAAGCCGTGGTGGAGGCGGATACCGACGGTGTGGCCGCAGTGGTCCGCCGTTACTTTAACACGCAAGCCGGCTTCGAGGCGGCCTGGCTATTGGGACGCCAGCATCTCGACCACAGTCAGACCTTGGCCGCGGCCCTGACTTTCCAGATGCTTTACGACTCGCCAAGGGCGCGCGAACGGTTCGAGCCGGCGCTCTCGCTGACGCTGGCGACCTGCTGGCTCCGCGCCGGCGTCACAGCCCGCGCCGAAATGTTGCTGAGCGATCTGCGGAAGCATGGGAGCCGTCCGCGCATCGCCGAAAAGGACGTTCCGCTGTTTGCCGACGACGCAAATGCCTTGGAGTGGTTGATCGCCAACACAGGCACGCCGCCGGAGGAGATTACCGCACACGTCGCACAGTGGTCGCTCCACCGCGGAAATCCTTCCCGCAATGCGGCCAGCAGCGGCGGCAGTCCGTTGCTCTCGACACCCCGTTGGCAGCAAACGCTGGCCAGCGATGCCAAACCAACACCGGCCAGCGAAACGATGAGCAAGCAGCTTGTGGACACCGACCAAATCGACCTTCTCGCCGAGACACCGTTGGCCGTCGGCGAGACCGCCATCGTTCGCACGCCGCGCTGGGTCGTGGGCGTTCACCTGCAGACCGGCAAGCGGATCTGGGAATACCCGACCTGGGAAAACGACAATTACAACCCGCGCCAACAGGTCATGAATCCAATGACCGGTTCGATGTTAACCGTCAACCCGGAGAAGCTCTCGACGCGAAGCACGATCGCCAGCGACGGGCGGGCGGTGTTCATTGTGGAAGACCGCGGCAATCAGCCGTTTGTGTTTGCGGGCATGTTCAACGCGTTTGGACGCGTCGGACGCGGCTCGGCGCCAAACGGCCCGGGCTCCTACAACAAGCTTTTGGCACGCGAACTGGCTACGGAGGGGAAGCTGCTGTGGGAAGTCGGCGGAGAATCGGGCGAAGCCGAGCCACAACTGGCGGGCGTCTATTTTCTCGGAGCGCCCTTGGCTATCGGCGGGCAGCTCTACGTCATCGGCGAGTTGAAGGGGGAGATCACGCTCTTCGTGCTCGATGCCCAGAGCGGTAGATTCAATTGGTCGCAGCCGCTGGCCACCGTCGAAAGCACCGTGGCGACCGATTCGTTTCGCCGGATGCACGGTGCAATGCCGTCGTTTGCCGATGGGGTGATGGTGTGTCCTACTTCGGCCGGCGCGGTCGTCGCCGTGGATGTGGCGAATCGCTCACTCTTGTGGGGATTTCAATATCCACGGAACCAGGCGATCAATCCATACCGCGGCCGTCGATCGCGTGAGATATCCAACCCGTTTGACGGCAAACAGTGGACCGACGGTTCCGTGATTCTGGCAGCGGGCCGCGCCTTAATCGCTCCGGCGGATTCGGATTTCCTGCACTGCATCAACCTGGTCGACGGCAAGGAGGGCTGGAAAGTACCGCGAGCGGAAAACTTATATGTTGGCGGCGTCTTTCGCGATACGGTCCTGGTCGTGGGGCGGCAACAGATCCACGGCGTGAAGCTCGGTGATGGCCAGTCCGCCTGGCCGGCGCAACCGATCGGCGGCGAAAGTGGAGGCGTCCCAAGCGGGCGCGGGTTCCTGAGCGGAGGACATTACTACCTGCCCCTCTCCACCGCCGAGGTCGCCAAGATTGACCTGGCCGACGGCAAGATCAAAGCTCGCGTCAAGTCGCGCAAGGGCTACGTTCCCGGCAATCTCGTGTGTTACAAGGGGCACGTGCTATCGCTGAACGAGGACTCGCTGGATTGCTTTTTCCAACTCGACGAGCGCGAACAATGGGCCGCCGAAACGCTTCGCGTGCGGCCCGACGACCCGGACGCGCTGGCGATGTTCGGCGAGATCTTGGTGGATCAGGGGAAGCTGACCGACGGGCTTGTTCAGCTCGAGCGTGCGTTTGCGCTGGCGCCGAACGAGCGCGTGCGCGAGTTACTCATCGAAGCCCACCTGGAGTTGTTGCGGCAGGACTTCGCGGGTCATCGCGAGCGGGCCGGCGAAATTGAGCAACTGCTGCGTGAGCCGGACCAGAAGGCGGCGCTCGCGCGGGAGATGGCGCTGGGGCTGCAGAAGCTTGGCGAGGATATGGCCGCGTTTGAGTACTACGTCAAGATGTGCCAGCCCGGCGAACACTCGCAAGAGCTGGAGACGGTCGCGCCCAACCAGCTTTCGGTTCGTCGCGACCGCTGGGTGCGGGCCAAGGTGGCCGAGCTGCGGGCCGCGGTATCGTCGGAAGAACGCCAAAAGATGGACGAGCGGATCGCGGCACACTTCGTCGAGCTTGGCGGGCCGACAAACGTGGCGGCGCTGCGGCAGTTGCTGGATTACTTTGGCGATGATGCCTCAGTGGGAAAGCTGCGTGGCGAGTTCGTCGATCGTCTGATCGAGGCGCAGGAATTCTTGGAAGCCGAGTGGTGGCTGTTGCGCCAGGCGCGTTCGTCGAACAAACAAGAGGCTGCCGTCGCGTACTTGCGGCTCGCAGATTTGATGCTGCGGCTGAACCGGCCCGATGACGCGGCGAGCTGCTATCGACAGTTGACGCGGCGGTTCGGAGACCAAGTCGTTGCGGATGAGCAAACCGGAACGCAGACTGTCGAGGCGCTTCCGGACGATTCGCCGGTGCAGCACTACCTTTCGTCGGACCGGCACTGGCCAAAGGAAGTGGTAAAGCAAGAGCATGCGCCGCGCAGCCTCGACTACTCGGGAGTGCAGTTAGAAGTGAGCAGCGGGCGAGAGCCGTTCTTCGACCACCTCACGCTCGAGTTGGATCCGCGCCGGCAGCAACTCTTGATTCGTGATGGTTACGGTCGCGAGCGATTTCAGTTGGGACTGAACGACAGCCGGCGACCGGCGCGCTCGGTCAACTACAGCAGCGTTCCCTGGGCCCGGGCTAATGGCCACATTCTGCTGATCCAGGAGCGGACACAAATCCTGGCCGTGGACGCACTGACCTCGCCTCGCGATGGCAAGAGCCGAGTGTTGTGGCGTCATGACCTGGCGGATTTGATCGCCGAGGGGGGCGGCATGGTCATTCGCTCGCAGCAAGTGGGCAATCGGCGGGTGCGGTCGCCCTGGTTCGATCAGACGAACCGCCCGATCGGCGGCATCTGGCCGGTGGGATATGAGCTGGTGTGCCTGCAGCGCGGCAACAAGCTGGTGGGCATCGACGTGTTTAGCGGCCAGGTGCTGTGGACACGGCACGATATTGCCCCCGCGGGCGAGATCTTCGGCGACGAGGAATATCTGTTCGTCGTTCCGTACGGCGGCGATGAGGCCACCGTGCTGCGGACGCTCGACGGCGCCAAGGTCGGGACGCGGACGGTGCCTGTCAACGATCGTTATGCGACACATGGTCGCAAAGTCGTCCAACTCGCCAATCGAGGTGGTAAAACCACGGTGCGCGTCACGGACGTGTGGGCCGGCGAGCAGGAGCGGGAGATCTGGAAGCAGGATTTCGCGTCCAGCGCCAAGGTCGAGTCGATCGATTCCGACGAGATTGCCATCCTGGATACCAGCGGCAAATTCGTCATTTATTCACTTGATGATGATAAGCAGGTGGTCGAAACGAAACTTAAGGCAGAGCATGCACTGACCGATTTGCAGGTCTTTCGGACCTCCGAGCGCTACGTCGTGCTGGCTGCGCGGCCGCTCGAAGTTCGCGAGGGCCTGGCCCATCGGTACGCCGTCCAGAACAACGGCTCGCGAAGCCAACCGGTCGTGGAAGGGCGCGTCTATGGCTTCGAGCGCCGGACGGGCAAACTACTCTGGGAGAATGACTTCCCGGCTACTGCCACACTGCTCAACCAGCCGGCGCATGTGCCGCTGTTGGTCTTCGCCATGAACGTCAACGAGCAGTCCCGAGTAAGCGCCCAAAGAGCAACCACCAGCGTGCTCTGCCTCGATACGCGCGACGGACGGATCGTTTACAACGAGAAACTTCCCGGCGCGAGCACGACGGTGGTGGCCGCCGCCGACCCCGAGCACCAAAAGCTCGAGATCCACCGCAACACATCGACTGTCAGCTTAACCTTTGGCGACAAGAAACCTGAGCCAGATCAACCCGCCGGCGGACGACCGGGCGCCGATCGCCAACAAGGCGAGAAGGATGACGCCGCTGCGGCGGCGGACCAGCCCGAGCAACAGCCGGCCGCAGTCCCAGCACGGCCGGCCGACATCCCCAGTCGATAATCCCTTTGGGCCGCCGAAATAGCGGCAGCTTCAAGCTGTGATCGGCTGCTGTGTGGCTGGCTCCGGCGGATGCATTCGCTGCCAGAGTTGCAACACGCATTGCAGCGTCAAAACCGCGTCGGTCGTTGTCAGTATCCCGACGAGCGTTTCGCCCTCGGTCACTGGCAAGCAAGAGATATTGCGATTGATCATTTGGGAGATCGCGGAGCCGAGCTTGGACGTGGGTCCGACCGTGATCAGGCTGCAGGTCATCACGTCGGCGGCCTTCTGGGCGACGTGATTCGTCAAGTCGCGGTCGCTGACAATCCCGGCCAGCCTTCCTTTCTCGGTCAGCACCGGGAAATGCCGCACATGCTCCTGGGCCATGATCGCCCGCATCTCGTCGAGCGTCGTTTTAGGGCGGACGGTTCGCAGCCGCGTGGACATCAGTTGACGGACTTCGATCCGGTTCTGCAAGAGCGCATGCGGATCCGCGGCGAGAACCTTGAGAATCTCTTGGCGTTTGAGATAACGCTTGTTGTCGAGTTGCTGCAGCAGCTCGCGATCGTCGTCGAGTTGCTCCATCGCTCGTATTTTGCTGACGCGATGCCGGCGAATTGCCACGTAGCACATCAGTGCGAGGGCGGCGAAAATCGCGGTCAGCGCCTGCTGGTTGACCGTGATGAGCCGAGATTCCTGTTCGTCGGTAGCGGTACTCGCCGGGGTCTCGGCTTCCATGTATTCGCTGGACGTCTCCGTCGCGGCATCGTCCGCTGGTGCGGTCGGCTCCGTCAGCTCCCAGTTGGACAAGAGGGCTAGGGAACGCTCGCTCTCCTCTCCCACCAGGGCCATGGCGGCCACCGCGGAAAGCAGAATTAAACCGAGGACGATGGCGAATTCGACGACGGCAGCTCCGTCATCGCGCGTCAGTAGCGCAAGCTTTCGCCGCATGGCAAGTGAACTCAATTCGGAAAAGGACTCTGGTGCGACACAGCCGAGCGCATTAGCCGCTGGCCCGGCCGGCTATAACATGTCTTAAAAACATAGCTTCCACGTGGCCGTGTTCGCGGCGGCGGACGCGAATGCGAGTCTCGGCCTTCGGCTCTGACGCTCAGGCTCGAGAGGCTCCTCCCTGTGAATCGGAGAGGCCCGCCTACGTGTCATGATCGGCCCAATCGCGCAAACTAGCACCGCTCGCAGTCCTTGTTACAGTCCGTTTACACGCTTTGCGCGGCCGTCGGATACAATCGAGTGGCGGCGTTCATTGGCGATTCGGGAGTGAGATTGTCAAGTTTGCGCTGCGAGCATCGCGTCTGGCTGGGGAGCCCAAGGTGCGCCTTCAACAAGTTCTAACCATCGAAGACGATGCCGCCATCCGGCGCGGGATCGTCGATGCACTGCGGTTCGCGGGCTACCTGCCGTTTGAAGCCGCGACGGGCGACATCGGCATGGAAATGGCTACCGGCCGATCGTTTGACCTGGTGCTGTTGGATCTGGTGTTGCCCGAGTGTGGCGGGCTCGAAATACTGCGCGCCATCCGCCAGGCACAACCCGCACAGCCGGTGATCGTTCTCACTGCGCGGGGTGAAGAGAACGACCGTATCGAGGGGCTGCGGCTTGGTGCAGACGATTACGTCGTCAAGCCGTTCAGCGTCAAGGAGCTGTTGGCGCGCGTCGAGGCGGTGCTGCGCCGGTCTCCTGAGCGACCGAAGGAAGTGTCGGAGGTTCGGATTCGCGGCGGCATCGTGGAGCTCGCCCGACAGGAAGTTCGCTACGATGACGGGGCGCGTGTCGAGCTATCTGAGAAGGAAGTTGATTTGTTGCGTTATCTCGCCAGCCACCCCGGCCGGGCGATTTCGCGCGATGAGCTGCTCTTGCGCGTCTGGCAACTGAACCCCCGCGGCCTGGCGACGAGAACGATCGACATGCACGTGATGCGGCTCCGTGAAAAACTCCGCGACGATCCTGCGAAGCCTAGGATGGTGCTGACGGTGCGCGGGAAAGGATATATGTTTGCGAAGCCCGAATGACGAAATCCGAATGACCAATGACGTCGTTGGAGTTCAAGCTTTAGCTTGCCTCCGCAGCCTAAAGGCTGAACTCCAACCCTGAACCCTGAACCCTTTTGCGTCGTCCCTGGCAAATCTGGATGGTCTATGTTGCTTCGCTGGTCCTGGTAATGGCCGGCGTGGCATGGCTCAGTCTACGCGCGCTCGAGGCCGAGCGGGCGGAAACGGGAGCGCGGCAGCAGGCGGCGCTCGAAGAGAATACGCGGCTGGCGCTGTGGAGAATGGACTCCTCAAAAGCAGTTTTGGTTTCCGACGAAAGCGCGCGGCCATATTTCGCCTACATGACGATCTACCCTGCCGAGCGGGCTTACGGCCGGATGTTCAACGGTAAGGCAACCGGTACGTCGCCGATGTTGCTCTCGCCACTGGCGGTTCCGCCGACGCCCGAAGTACGTGTCCATTTTCAATTTGACCCCCAGGGTGGTCTGACGTCGCCGCAGGTTCCGACTGGCCGCATCCGCGAACAAACGGCGCCGCGGTTCCTCGATCCCACTCAGATCGCCGTCGCCGAGCGAAACCTCGACCGGGTGCGGGAATTGGCGCCGGCCGATGAGCTGCTAGCACAATTGCCGCCCCTCGACGTGGCACCGACCGAGTTGCAGATTCCCATTGCACCCAACGGTGGTGTGACTGCCAACGGTATCGCCAACTCTCCGGCCGAGCAGTCTCCAGAAAAAATCACGTCGCGCGGTACACGCGACTCGCCTCCGCTCACTCAACAACAAGGCTATGGAACACTCGCCGCGCCAGGATATGGAAGCGAGCAACAGTTCAGGCCGCAAGCACAGCAACTACAGCGGCAGCAAGCAAGCGATGTGGATGAGCCCTTAGCACAACAACGCGCCCGCGGTGACAACGAGTATCAGGCGCGCTCGAATTACATCTTCCAAAGTCTGAACAGCTCGAACTTCCGCTCCGGCAACTTCAATAACGATCTCAATACGCTGATCTTCCCGGAAGGCATCGCGGAACCCTCCGCCGCGGCGGATGTGCGCTCGTCCCGAATGGTCCCCCGCTGGATCGGCGGCGAGCTGATCCTTGCGCGCCGTGTGAGTGTGAACGGCCGCGAGTACGTTCAGGGCTGTCTGTTGGATTGGCCGGCGATTCGAGAGCGATTGCTGGCCGATATTGCGGATTTGCTACCGGATGCCGACCTGGTACCGCTGACAGCACCGCCCGCGGATGGCCTTTCGCGACTGCTGGCGTCGTTGCCCGTGCGATTGCTGCCCGGGGACGCGCCGCCGGTTGAAATGGGAGGATTATCGCCGACGCACCAGTCGCTGCTGATTGCCTGGGCGGCTATGCTGGCCGGCGCCTTTGCGGTGGCGGCCCTGTTGCAGGGCGTGATTGCGCTCTCCGAGCGGCGGGCGTCGTTCGTCTCGGCGGTGACGCACGAGCTGCGCACGCCGTTGACGACATTCCGCATGTACGCGGAAATGCTCGCCGAGGGGATGGTGGCGGATGAGCCCAGCCGGCGACGATATCTCGATACACTCCGCGTGGAGGCGGACCGACTCACGCACCTGGTTGAGAATGTGCTGGCCTATGCGCGGCTGGAGCGCGGCGCGCCGGCGGGCCGCATAGCGACCGTCAGCGTGGCTGCGATGCTTCATGACGGGGGCGATCGGCTCGCCGAGCGTGCGCGGCAGGCAGGCTTGGAGCTGTTGATCGACGCCGACGAAAGCACGCTTGCGGCGACGGCGAAGGCTGATGCATCAGCGGTCGAGCAGATTCTCTTCAACCTGGTCGACAACGCTTGCAAGTACGCAGCTACGGCGAGCGAACGAACCTTGCATCTTGAGGCTGATGCCGACTCGCGGCACGTGCGGCTGCGCGTTCGCGATCACGGGCGCGGCGTCTCGGACAAAGAGCGGCGACGGTTATTTCGATCGTTTCGCAAGTCGGCGGACGAGGCGGCCCGCTCGGCTCCCGGAGTGGGTCTGGGCCTGGCCTTGAGCCGTCGCCTCGCCCGGCAGATGGGGGGCGAATTGAGCTATGAAATCAATGGCCAACCCGGCGCGTCGTTTGTGCTGACTCTGCGACGGGCCGACGGCTAGACGAGCATACGCAAACCCGCCTCGCCGATCTCATACGTGTGAATCTCGTCGCTCGCCGCGCTGCCACGATGTTTGGCGATGTAGAGCGCACGCCGCAGCTTCAGGCCGTCACGGATCTTGCCCATGTAGATGACCGTGTTGGCGCCCGAGAGCAGGTCTCCCTCGTCGAGCGGCCGGTCGATGAGTTGATCGAGCACGCTCTCGGCGGAAGTGTACAGGAAGAGGCAGCCAATCTGTGTGTGGTCGTAGCGGTACGCCGCTACTACGTCAGCCTGCTGGCGGTAGTGCTCGCGCAACAAATCACGGGCGACCCAGTCGGATTCCTTGCGCAGAATCTGGTGGTAGATATATTCGAACATCTCCATCTGGATCGAGTCGCTGGGCCGCTCGACCGGCTCGATGCCATCGATAACACAGCGCCGCACGCCGCCGACGAAGTTGCCGTAGAAAAACGCGATCGCCGCGTTCAGCCGGCCCACAAGCTGGGCTTGCCAGTCGTGGTAGCCGTCGAAGTCCAGATCGCGCTTGGTCACGCGGCGGCCAATGTTATCGAAGACGTGCAGGTAGTCGCCTGTCGATCGAGCGTTGCTTAAAAAACCTTCGAGACGCAGCGGTTTGCCGGGATCAACGGGCATTAGCAACCAGCCGAACATCCGCCGTGCGTATTCCGCGTGGCTCTGCGCGTCGCCGCGCGCGGACATGTCAAACACGATGCCTCGCTGGCCCTCGCCGGCCAATCCTGCATCGCAGAACTGCAAGCCGAGCTGCGTCTTGCCGATGCCCGTAGCGCCGCAGACGACGGTCAACGTGCCGGGGACGAGCCCGCCACCGAGCAGTTCGTCGAGTCCGGGAACGCCGGTGGAGAGGCGGGACATGAGAGTGCGGAGTGCGGAGTGCGGAGTTTAGATCGGGGAGCAGAAGCGGTTCTACCGATTAGTAGTGGTAACGCGCCTGGAGAAACTCGATGCGGTCGTTCCGTACAAGATAGACGAGGCGATGTTCCTGGGTAATCCTGCGCGACCATGTGCCGGACAGCATGTGTTTCAGCGGCTCCGGTTGTCCGAGCCCCCGGAAAGGATCGCGGAGAGTTTCTTTGACAAGATCCAAGACGCGCAGAGCAACCTTGCGATCTGTTACGACCCAATGGCGGAGATCGTCGATGAACTCTCGATGGAATGCCGCCTCTCGCTTACTTTGAGCGGTCTTGTTATTCTTCTTCGACAAGACCAACCTCGCGTCGAAGTTCGTCGATCGACTGTGTTTTGATCCGTTTCTGCTTAGCACGTTTCAGTGCCGTTAGAAGCCGTCGAGCGTTCTTCGGCGAGCGCAGCAGATGAGCGGTCTCCAAGAGGCCGGACAGCTCCGAAGCGGCCACCATCGCAACATCGTCGGCGCCGCGGCGCTTGATGATAACGCATTCTCGATCATCCACGACGCGGTCGCAAAGCGAGGCGAAGTTCTGCCGGGCACTGGTGTAGGTCGTGCGAATCATTGCGGGCGACTCTCAACGGTATTTGAACATGTACAGGACTACTGTACCACTCGTATCGGCTTGAGACAAGGGGATGGGTGGCCGATTGCGGTCAAAACGCATCAACCTGTCGCCGGAAACAGGGCCGCCCACGCGAAGATCGCTGTGAAGCAAAGGAATAGCAATGTCAAACTTGAATAGCCGGCCCTGAGCCACCAGGTCGTCAAAAACGGCTTGACATCAAGCACCGTCTGCAACGATAAGCGGACGCCCCAGAAGACCGCGATATAGGCACAGACACCTCGCGCCAGGCCGTTGCCCGAAGCGAGCTCGACAGAATTGAAAATGCTCAAGAGACCGAGCGCAATGATGCTCAACACAACGTAACCGCCATAGACCCAGTACATCTGCCGGTGAAGCCTGGACATGCCTTTGAATTCTTCACGCCAATTCAAGCGCACCGGGACCAAGGCTGAAGCGACGAGCACGCTGAGCTGGCCGATCCCGGCCGCAAAAACTAGAGTAGGCAACCAATCGTCCATCGCAATCCTCAGTCATAAGTTACATCGAATGAAACGACGTCCCGCACAAATGGCACGATGACGCGTGTCGCAAACGGTGGGTGAAACAGAAAACAGACCGGCCCAACCAACACCATCATCGTGAACAGCCAGCCGCGCCAGCCCCGACCAAGGCCACATCTCCGCCCGCCCGGCGAGCGTTCGATCAGCATTGCCGTACCTTGAATGATGAAGAACAACGTCGGTCCACCGTAGCCCGCGCCGGCGGGGAGACTGATGACCAGATCGTGAACCAGTCCACTAAACAGAAACCCGATTAAAAGGGCACCCTTTGGGCCCAGGCGACTAGTGAGCGGGCCGAAAAGAAACTTGTGGGTAAAATCGCGAAAGGCGGTGTTCCAGCGTCGGCCCCAGAATTCACTGACGCTTTCTGCGGCCAGGGGATTGTTCATGAGCGGCGCGGCTTGCACGCCGATCGAGCGCCATGCGCAACTCAAAAGATGGAACAGTCCAAAGTGCAAGATCAGAAGGATGGCGGCAAAGCCCAACCAGCCGGCGCCTAGAGCGTGACTGTGGGCGAGCCGCGGCGTGATCTGGAAGAATAGAATCACTCCGGTGGTCGTCATTGCCAGCGCGCCTACGCATTCTGCGGTAGAGGGACACACGACGTTGGATCGGTCCGGAGGTCGCAAAAATGCGTCGGCGTCCAGCCCAGGCCAGGCGATCAAGTAGGCCGCGTGTTGCCAACGTTTCGCTGTCACTACGTGGGCGCATCGCCATGTTAGCCACTTGCAGCCGATGTAAATCGCCAAAGCCAACGACCACATCAAGCCCCAGCGCGGCCAATGCGGTGGAATGAGCAATAGAACTGCCAGTGGAAACACAATCAGCGGCAGCCAGTCGATCCAGCCATGCCTTGTCGTGGTGACTGCTCTAAGCACAAGCGGAGAGGGGTGAGAGGTGGCTTCAGCGACCGTCACGGCGTTTCTCACCCAATTAACCGAACTCGCACGCGCCGATTAACGCGGCTTCGGCGACTTACGGCTAGCTGCTTTCTTCTTCCGCTTCGCCGCCTTCGCGCCTTCTTTGCCGAGCGCCGTGCGCGTCTTCTTGGGTAAGTGCGCGACGGTGCGTTTTTTCGTTGCAGCTTTGGCGGCCTTCTTGATGTTCTTTTTGGCGGCGCCGCGTTGTTTTGCGGTGGCCATGTTTGCTCCTTTACCGCTTCGGCATTTCCACGATCCGCAGTTTGCGGAAGGAAAGATCGGTGGTCGGATCGTGCCCTTGGATTTGCAGCGTTCCTGCCTCCGTGCGCAGGCCGTTACGGGGATTCTCGTGCGGCTTTCGTGTGTCGGTCCAATCGCTGACCTGGATGCCGTTGACCCAGGCCGCCATGTGACTGCCGGAGACCACGAGTGTCATCGGGAACCACTTGAAATCGTCGGCGGTCACGCGGCGAGCGGGCTGCCGGCGGTAGATGCCGCCGGTGCCGAAATCGACCGGCTGGTTGCGGTCGCCGTCCTTGTATTCATTGCGAATCTGGCATTCATAGCCGTTGTTGAATTCGCCGGGAATGGAGCGAAAGAAAATGCCTGAGTTCAAATGCTTGCCATTCGAGAAGCACTCAAGCTGCAAAACGAAGTCGCCGTAACTCTGTTGGCTCTCAAGCGCCCCGCGGCCGTTTTTGACGTTTAGCTCGCCCTTGTCCGTGACAGTGAACTGGCTCTTATTCGGCTCGACGGCCTGCCAGCCGGCGAGGTCTCGGCCGTTGAAGATGGTTTTCAGATTGAGCGGCTTGAGCTTGACGTTCTTGAACTCGACTTTGCCTTCGTTGAACTGGAGACCGATCCGCCCCCGTCCGAGCGGCTTTTGATCGGTATATTCGAGGACGGGTTGGCCGTCGAGTTGGACAATCCAGCGGGCACCATATGCCGTCACTTCAAAGGTGTGCCAGTCTTCGTCGAAGCTTTTAGTTGTGGCCTTTTCGCGCTGCACGAAGCTGCCGGTCGGAAACGGGCTGACGGCGGGTGTGGCAATGTTGAGCTCGTAGCAGTCTTCCGCCGGATTCTTGGGCACGGTGGGCGTGCGGAGAAAAACGCCGCTATTGGTGGCCGCCGGGGCGCGGAAATCGACCTTGAAGACGTAATCGGCGAACTCGCTGGTCGTGCAGAGCAAGCCTTTTTCACCTGCGCCGACCGAGATCACGCCATTGGTGACCTTCCAATCGGCCTTGCTCGATGGTTCCCAGCCGTAGAGCGTCTCGCCGTCGAAGAGCGAGATCCAGCCGTCGGCGAGCTCATTTTCATTGAGCGTATTGGGCTTTGCCTCTTGGGCCGCGAAGATTCGGACCGTAAGGGAGATAAGTACGATCGCGCATAGCAAAAGAGTTTTTCGGGACATGATTGGATGATCTACAGTGTGGGACGGTCGGTTCGAATGAGCCTACAGCGTAGCCTAGAACAAGTCGGATTTCCAACTGCCTGGCATCTGCAATGGTCGGTGCCCAGAATCCCCTGAATCGATGTCATGCTGAGCGGAGCGAAGCATCTGGCGGAGTGCACGAGATCCTTCGCTTCGCTCAGGATGACAGTACCTTTGCCGAGGCTGGCCCAAACCGTCAGCCGCGGATTTCGAGACGTACGTCGGCGAAGAGCATTTCGTCGGTTGACTCGGGGGGCACAATTTCAAAGTCGAGGATGAGCTCGTTTCGCTCACGCAGTCGGCTGGTGATATCGAATTCGACCAGATGCTGTGCCAGGTTCATTCGCCCGAGGGGCTCGCTGTTGAGATTCGCTTCGCCTGAGAGAACCGGCCGCTCGATGAGTAGCCAGACGCGCTCATGGGGATCGAGGCAGGTCGGGCAGCCGAAGCGGCGGCGGCACAAGAGGCGACCTTCGAACTTGCCATCGATAATGGACCCGACCGCGGCCGGCATGTGGACACGCCGCGGCCGCCCATCATGAGTCTGGCATTCCCACGGGCCGCGAAGACGAATTGCGTGGGCTTCGATCATTTACTCCGGCACAAAACTTTGGACGACCGTTACTTCGCGGAGTTGCTTGCTGCCGGGCTCGTAGACGCGGATGTTCACGCGCAGCCCCCGGAGCGGATAGGGATAGGGGGGTGAGGTTTCGCGCTCGCTCATGTCGTCGACGCCGGGGGACGCCCCAGAATTATCATCCAATCCGTTCGTGCCCGTGTCGATCCCGGGAAGCTGAGCACCAGGCTGTCGAATACCGTCATGCTCGTAGTGAAATGACCAGGTGTCATAGGTCGAGTACAAGAATTGGGACCCCGGGCTGGGGGACAGCAGCGATTTTCGTGCGGCGTCTGAGGTTGACGGTATTATTCCGAAGATTGCGCCGACCACAGAGTCCCCGAGATCCATGTAAGCGCCGCGCGCCAGGCTGTTGCCGGCGGACATGTTGCGGTAGGCGGGATCGCCCGGTTCGAACGCTGAAATGGTATTTGCCTTAATTGCGACCCTGGGGTCAAAGACCTGGACGTTAAATGAGAGAACGTTTGTGAGGACGACCTCTTCCCCTCGGCGAAGATCAGAGAATGGAGGCACAGGCGGCACGTTCAATTGATATCGCGGGCGCCACGGATATCCGAATGCAGCGGCGCTGTTTGTTAAGCCGTTGGCGTAATGTCGGTTATGCAAGAACCGATTCTCGCGTTTAGTTAGATCGCCCAACGTGTTCGCCACTCTTCCCACTCCATTTCCAACTCGATCGACACGAGCGGAGACGTCGTAGAGCTCAAAGAAAGTCGCATCCACTGGTGCCGCGGCAAGAGGCGTTTCCACGGGAACGACTAACATCTGCCGCCGGCAGAGACTGTACGTCGGCGGGTTTGTAACGACATCCAACGTCGGCCGCATGTACCAAACGACTTCGACCGTATTAGATTCCATTGTGCCACTAGGGGCAAAGTTGCTCGTCGGCACCTTGCCGCGATACGGCTCCCCTTCGGACCGGACAGTGAACATCAGCAGGTCATCCGTATCGCCTCCTGGAATAACGCTGACGTTCCCGCTGGCATCTAGCGCGTAATCACGAAGCGGTCCCTCCAGGATCTCCAGATATCCTTGGCCCGCCTCGGGCCGCCGCCAGGGAATCGCGTCCACGGTGACGCTTTTCAAGTCTTCGCGCAGCCGATGAGCGGCCGAGCGGAGGCGATCATTGGTCTCGATAAGGCCCCGGCTATCGGTGACGCGCTCGCCGATGAAGCCGAAGACGGTGATGACGGCGCCCATCATCAAAAGAGTCACCGCCAGGGCGACCAGCATCTCGACGAGGGTGATGCCGCGATGAAGATAGCGGCAACGGAGTGCCGACGCCAATCGGTGATCCAAAGAGGGACGAGAGAAAATCATGGCCAACACTGCTCCGATCGATGAGACGCCCCGGCCCACGCGCCCTTTGGCCGCTTGGCCCAACAGCCGCCGGACACGCCATCATTATAGCAATCAACCGGGGCAAATAGAAATGCACACAGTCCGACGGGAGCCGGTTGCGTTGTGCCGAAGTTCGTGGTTTGTTTTGGTTTGTATCGAGC
>JBBDYH010000132.1:0-15822 GCA_040901795.1 Pirellulales bacterium | reverse complement strand
CTGGGAGACTGGGAGACTGGGAGACTGGGAGACTGGGAGACTGGGAGACTGGGAGGCTGGGAGACGGCGAGATAGGGAGACCGCCGGCTATCTCATACCGCGCACATCGTACTCAGTACTTTGTACTTCGTACCTCACAGCGTTCACACCAAGGCAACAGACACCAAGGCCACCACGGACGATTCCCTATAGTCGCCTTCCTTGTTCTTGCGCGGCGAAGAAGTGCAATTGATGCGTGTCCAGGCAGATCTGCACGGTATCGCCGATCGAGGAGCGGCCGGCGCGAAGGAGGCTGCTTATCATATCGCCGCTTTTTGTGCGCAAACGGACAAGCCAGCGGTCGCCTTGGAATTCTTGCTCGATCAGCGTGCCTTCCAGGATTGCGTCGTCGTTGGCAGCGCCAGGCTCGGTGATTGTCACCGCGTCGGGGCGTATGCCGAGCACTAATTCTCGGCCGGCGTACTGGAGCAGCGAAGCGTGCATTGGCGGGGCCACCTTCAGCCGGATGTCCGGTCGCTCGAACCAGAGGCGGCCCTCCTGCAGCATGAGCTTGCCAGCAAGAAAATTCATGGGCGGCGAACCGAGGAAACTGGCGACGAAGCGGTTTGCCGGCAGCTCGTAGACCTGCTGCGTCGTACCAACCTGTTCGATTCTTCCGGCGCGGAGCACCACCAGCCGGTCGGCCAGGGCAAGAGCTTCGTCTTGATCATGGGTGACGAAGAGCGTTGTCAGCGGATCGCGCCCGTGCGATGCCCGGAACTCGCGGCGCAGCTCGGCACGCAAGGGGGCATCGAGGCTGGCGAACGGCTCGTCGAGCAACAGACAGTTCGGGCGGCGGACGAGGGCACGAGCGAGCGCCGCGCGCTGTGCCTGGCCGCCAGAGAGTGTCTCCGGATAGCGATCGAGCAGCTCGGCGATGCCTAAAGCGGCGGCGATTTTAGCGACGCGGCGGTCAATCTCGTCGCGCGGGGTGCGACGCATGCTCAGCGAAAACGCTGCATTGCCACGCACGGTCAAATGCGGATAGAGCGCCGGCTGCTGAAAAACCATCGCCAGGTCGCGGTCTTTGGGCCGCAGGTGGTCGATCGGGCGGCCGTCCATCCGGATAGAGCCGGAGGTGGCGCGTTCGAGCCCGGCGGCGATTCGCAACGCCGTCGTTTTACCAGCACCAGAGGGACCCACAAGGACGACCAGTTCTCGATCGGCGACGGAGAGCGCGAAGCGATCGAGCGCCGTCAGCGGGCCCGGGAACGTTTTGGTGACGGCGTCGAAGTCGAGATGCGCCATGCGGTGATTGTACCGTGGTTCCGGAGCTCCGCTTCGTAGGGGAAGGTGGGCCGGCGCCCGCGGCGGGCTTGTCCCACCCTACGGCGCTACGGCGCAACAGCGGGCTGCGCCGCGGGAGGGCGGCTCGTGCCCTGGAAGGCCGCGGCGAGGCCGGTGTCGAAGGATTGCGCTTTTTCGTCGCTGACATCCAGTTCCGCTATGCGGCCGTCGTCGATTTTGTGCGGCAGCCAGCGCAAAAGCGGCAGTGTGAGCACGCGGCCGACCGCCGATACGGCGAACACCACGAGATAGGCCGTGTACGTCTCGCCGCCGAGTATCAACAGCAACCCGCCAAGGAGCGAGCCACCGACGCTCACGACCGCGTAGCCGAGGTTATAGGCAGTGAGCATGCTCGTGCGGTGCGAGGCGGGAATGCAATCGAACGACATCAGGATGATAGCCAACTCGTAGGCCGCCCAGGCGAAGCCGGCGATGACTTGCACACAGAGCAAGTACGGCACCGAGGCAGAGAACAGCCAAAATACCGGCAGTGGCACCATCAGCACTCCGCCGATGATCATCAACCGCCGCGCACCGTAACGGTGCGCAACGCGACCCCAGAACGGCATCGACAGCGTCTTGGTGAGAATCGACGTCGCCAGGATCAGCATGTAGGTGGCATAGTCGTACTGCAATTGGCCCAGGATGAACGGCGTGAAGTACGGGCCGGCGATCTGCGCCGTGGCATACATCATCCACAGGTACCACAGCAGCCGGCCTTCGCCGTGGTTCTTCAACCGCGCCAGGATCTCACGGGGACCGATGATTTTTCCCGGCGCACCAGGATCGCCGGGCGAGAGGGGCTCGCTCTGGATGGAGAGTAATCGCGATGAGACAAAGCGACATACCGCCGCGATGGCGAAAACCAGCGCGAACGCGTCGAGCGGCCGACCGAGCGACGAGCCGTATTGCAGCGCAATGCCGCCGCCCACAAAGCCGACCAGCACGCCGGCCTGCGACACTCGCGTGCGACAGGCAAAAAACCGCGACCGCATGCGCGCCGGGACAATCGACGTGGCCCAAGCGCTCCATGCCGGGCCGGCCGACATGCCTGCGCCCCAGTACATGCCGGCGATCAGAAACAACAGCGCGACCGGGACGCGTTCGAACCACGCGGCGGCGACAAGCGGCAAAAAGGCGCTGGCCTGCGCCGCTGCGCATAGCGAGACCCAGCGACGATAACTGCCGAGTTTGCGTACGCCATAGGGTGAAATCAGTTGCAGGATCGCGCCGGCCAACAGCGGCACGCAGGCGATGAGGCCGGCCACGACTTCGCCCATTCCCATCGCCAAGGCGAAGGCAGGGAGGTAGTTCTCGCCAATGCCGACCATGACGCTGTAGGAGGCGCCGTCGGCGAGCATGGCATTGAGGTCGCGGCGGGTTTGGGACGGTTCCGTTGGATCCGTCGCGGTAGACTCCAGCCGGGACCGCATGGGCGCCGCTCGGATCGCGGCGCCCACGGCACTTGAGGCGGGTTCGTTCTCCTCGACAGAATCGCTCGGCGTGGCGGGCGGTCCGTCCGCCCGACGCGGTATAGGGTGTGCAATGCTCACAGGACGATACTTTTGGTCGATATTCCGGGCTTCCGTGCGCCGGCGCCTCTTCTTGAAGGAGAGAATCTTAGCGGTAAGGTTCGGTCGGGGCTAGATCGGGGCGGGAAGGTGGGCAGGCGGTGTAAAGCGGGCAAGGATTTGGAGTGCGGCGACTCGTCGCCGCTTTCTTTTTCAAACGCGGGCCAGTAGGTGTCTTCACCCATTGAAATCCAAAGCGGTGACGAGTCACCGCACTCCAGAAGGCCACGGTACAGTGTTTGCATCGGCTGTAGGAAAGTCCAGTCGAAAGGAAGGAAACGCCGGCATGGCGACCGTTGCGTTACAATCCAAGGAAGCCCAGCGGACGTTTCAACGCCGATTGCCGATCGGCGCGGAAGCGCAGCCCGATGGCGGCGTGCATTTCCGGGTGTATGCCCCATTGCGGCGGCACGTGCGGGTCGTTTTTGAGGATTCACAGGACGCTGATTCAGAGCAAGAGTTTGAGCTCCACCGGGACGAGCAGGGGTACCACACAGGCTTTGCGCCGGCGGCGCGGCCTGGAATGAAGTATCGGCTGGAACTGGACGAACTGGATGGTCTGTTCGCTGATCCCGCGTCACGGTTTCAGCCCGAGGGATGTCAAGGTCCCTCGGAGATCGTGGATCCGGCCGCATTCGAATGGCAGGATGCCGAATGGCATGGCGTCTCAATGCCAGGCCAGACGCTGTATGAGCTGCATGTGGGGACGTTCACACCGGAGGGGACCTGGCAAGGGGCCGCGAAGAAGCTGCCGCATCTCGTCGAGCTTGGTGTGACCGTGGTGGAAGTGATGCCGGTGGCCGAGTTTCCCGGCCGGTTCGGCTGGGGTTACGACGGAGTGTTTCTCTTTGCACCGACGCGGCTATACGGAGCGCCGGACGATTTTAAGCGCTTCGTCAATGAAGCGCATCGGCTGCGCCTGGGCGTGATCCTGGACGTGGTCTACAACCACTTTGGGCCGGCCGATAACTACCTGCACCTGTTTGCGGACAACTTTCGCTCCAACCGGCACATGACCGAGTGGGGAGAGGCCATCAACTTCGACGGCGAAGACGCGGCGCCGATCCGCGAATTCTTCATTGCCAACGCCGGTTACTGGATCGACGAGTTTCATCTCGACGGCCTGCGGCTAGACGCCGTGCAGGCGATTATCGACGATTCGCCCGATCATATCACGGCGGCGCTTACGCGCCAGGCGCGGAAAATGGCCGGCGATCGGCAAGTGATCATCACGGCCGAAAACGAGCTACAGCAATCGCGGATGCTGCGATCGCCTAACGAAGGCGGCTTTGGTCTCGACGGCGGGTGGAACGACGACTTCCATCATGCGGCCCGCGTGGCGATGACGGGACAGAACGACGCCTATTACGCCGATTACCAGGGAACGCCGCAAGAAATGATTTCGGCGATCAAATGGGGCTACCTCTATCAGGGACAATGGAATGCGCGGCAGAAGAAGTTTCGCGGCCAGCCGACCTGGGGGATTCCGGCGCACAGCTTCGTCGTCTTTCTGCAAAATCACGATCAGGTCGCCAACTCGCTCAACGGCCGGGGGATGCAGCACTACACCTCACCGGGGCGCTATCGGGCGATGACGACTTTGCTGCTCTTGGCGCCCGGTACGCCCTTATTGTTCATGGGACAGGAGTTCGCCAGCTCGAAGCCGTTTTTGTACTTTGCCGATCATGAGGAAGATCTGGCGAAGCTGATCCGCGAAGGCCGCGTGGCTAGCTTTCACCAATTCCGCTGTCTGCGTTCGCCGGAGATGAAGCTGTTCTTCGCCGATCCGGGAGCGATCGAGACGTTTGAGGCTTGTAAGTTGGACTGGAGCGAAAGAGAAACGAACGCCCAAGCATACCGGTTGCACCGCGACTTGATCCGGCTGAGGCAGGAAGATCCGGTGTTTTCCGCGCAAGAAGCGGCGAACATTCACGGCATGGTGCTTGCACCGGAGGCGTTTGCACTGCGCTATGCCGGGCTGCACAGTGATGACCGGCTGGTGATTGTCAATTTGGGGCGCGATCTGTTTTGGACAACGTCCGCTTATCCCTTGCTCGCGCCGCCGTACGGCGCTGATTGGAAATTGATGTTTTCAACGGGCGATCCGAAGTATGGCGGACCGGGCGTGGCGGCCGTGGACATGCGGGAGTGGCATTTGCCGGGACACGCGGCGCTCGTATTGCGGCCGGAGCCGAAGGTGCTTGAGCCGCACGAGGCGTTAACCGGTTGGCCGACTCGGCTCGATGAGCCGCCGGAGTGCGCAACGGGAGAGACGTGACGTCCTTGTTCCCAGGCTCCGCCTGGGAACACACTGTTTGCAAGGCTCTGCCTTATGACACCGCACGCATTGCTTACGGCAGGCAGAGCCTGCCAGGCTTTGCGTTCCCAGGCAGAGCCTGGGAACGAGTGAAGAAACTAAACCCTTTGGAGATTGAAACAATGAAAACGCACGCACTGTCGCGGGAAGGCAAACGACCGGCGGACACGTCGGACGTGAATGTTCAAGAAGTTGAACGGATTGGTTCGATTCTGCTGGGGGGCGGTTTGGCGATCTTTGGAGCACAGTCCCGGTCACTGTCGGGATGGCTCATGGCGGCAATCGGCGGCAGTCTCGTTTACCGCGGCATCACGGGCCATTGCATGCTGTACGACCGGCTGGGGATCAACACCGCTCAGGGGCGCGGCCCGGCCACGGCAATTCCTGCGCAGCACGGCGTACATGTCGAGCATTCGGTAATCATCCAGCGCGAAGCGGAGGAGCTGTACGACGCCTGGCGACACTTCAAAGGCTTGCCGGACTTCATGTCGCATTTGGAGTCGGTCGAGGAGCTCGACGAGCGCCGCTCGCGCTGGACCGCTCAGGGACCGCTTGGGACCCGGATTAGCTGGGAGGCGGAGATCATCAACGAGCGGCCCGGCGAGCTGATCGCCTGGCGTTCGGTTGAAGGCTCGATCATCGATACGGCAGGCTCGGTGCGTTTTGACCCTTCGGGCGCCTCCGCAACGCAGGTTACGGTCAACTTGAAATACAATCCGCCGGCGGGAAAGGCCGGCGCGAAGCTATCTCAACTATTGGGCGCCGACCCCGACCAGCAGATTGTAGCCGACCTGCAGCGGTTTAAGAGGATCATGGAACTGGAGCGCGCTCGGCCGAGTGTAAGGTCGGACCAACACTAAGCAAGATCCTTGTTCCCAGGCTCCGCCTGGGAACACACTGTCCGCGAGGCTCTGCCTCGCAGGAACAACCGAGCAACGCCGCGCTACAAAATATCGGCAGGCAGAGCCTGCCCTGCAACTCGTTCCCAGGCGGAGCCTGGGAACGAGAACTTATCTCACGCGGCGGGAATCTTCGAGCAGCTCGATCGGCCGATCGGTTGGTTCGGACGAGAGGCGGTTCGGGGTCCAATCGCGCGTCAGATAGTCGTGATACGTGGACAAGAGGATCGCCAACCACACCAGGCCGCCGGCGGCCACTACCCAGATCAGGCGGCCCGAGTAGCGTACGTGCATGAAAAAAAGCGCCACTAGGATCGTCTTGGTAAATGCGATCACCAGCGCAATCGGCACATTGAACACACCGAGCGGCAGATAGGCGGCGACGATGGTCGCGGCCATCAGCGCCAACAGCGCGACGTAGATAATCCCATACGTGGTCAGACTCGGTGACGCGTGCGTGTCGTTCATGACGGACTGCGATCGATCAAGTAGAGCAGCGGAAACAGGAAGATCCACACAATATCGACGAAGTGCCAGTACAGCCCCATCAGTTCGACCGGCAAAAAATCTCCACCGGTGAACCGTCCTCGCGCCGCCGGCCGCAAGAAAAGCAGCAACAGCACAATGCCGATCACCATGTGCAGGAAATGCACGCCCGTCATGACGAAATACAGGCCGTAAAAAATCTGGGCTTTGCCGCGATCGAATGGCGGCCCGTGTTCCACCGCCTGCTGCGAAATCGACGGCTGGTCTCCCGTACCCGGTACTTCGATTTGCTCGCCGTTGTGGCCGTCGTCGTGCTCGCTGAGCACGCCAGTCTCAAACTCCAGGCCGCGGATCGGCACCAGCCCTTGCTGATACTTGTCCCAATACTCGTAGGCTTTGATCCCCATGAACGTCAGCCCCAAAACAATCGTGGCGACCAGAAACAGCATCAGGTTCTTCGCCTGGCGATGGTTTGCGGCATAGACCGCCAGCGCCATCGTGAAGCTGCTGGTGAGGAGCACGACGGTATTCGTGCCGCCCAGCCAGATATTGAGATGGCGGCTGGCCACTGCGAACGTCTCGGGCGCGCTCGCTCGGTAGATCATGTAGGCCGTGAATAAGCCGCCGAAGAACATCACCTCGGTGACCAGAAACACCCACATCCCGAGCAGGCAAGCGTCGGACTGTTGCTGCCAGTCGTCGAAGTGGTGCGCCACCGGCGGGTGATCGTCAGTGGGTTTCGTGAGGGTTGACTCCGGGATAGGCATAAGGGCCTTCGGTCACGATGGGCGTGATAGGAAAGTTTTCGGTTGGCGGCGGCGAGCTGGTCGTCCACTCCAAGCCGCGCGCATCCCAGGGATTTGCGGAAGCGTGCTTGCCGTAGCGCAGCGACCAGAACAGGTACAACATCGGAAAGATATAGGCGAAGCCCAGGATCGAGGCGCCGGCCGACGACATCACGTTGAGCACCTGCCACTCTTCGGGATAAGCCCAGTACCGTCGCGGCATGCCGAGGTAGCCCAGGACGAACTGCGGGAAGAACGTGAGATTGAAACCCACGAACACCAGGATGGCGGAGAAGCGGGCCCAGCCTTCGGGGTACAGCCGGCCGGTGATCTTGGGCCACCAGTAATGGATTCCGCCGAGGTAGGCCATCACTGTCCCGCCAACCATGATGTAATGGAAGTGCGCGACGATGAAGTAGGTATCGTGGACATGAACGTCGATGGGCATGCAGGCCAGAAACAGGCCGGTCATGCCACCGATGACGAACAAGCCGATGAACCCCAGCGCATACAGCATCGGCGTATAAAAGCTGACCGTCCCCTTATAGAGCGTGGCCGTCCAGTTGAAGACCTTGATGGCCGAGGGAATGGCGATCAACAGGCTGAGGATCGAGAACACCATGCCGGTGTTCACGCTTTGTCCGCTGACGAACATGTGGTGCCCCCACACCAAAAAGCCGAGCACCGCGATCGCCAGGCTGGCGAAGGCGACGAAGCGATAGCCGAACACGCGGTTGCGCGAGAAGGCGGCGATCAACTCGCTGATCACGCCGAACGCCGGTAGCACCATGATGTACACGGCCGGATGCGAATAGAACCAGAACAGGTGCTGAAACAGCACGGGATCGCCGCCGAGCTTTGGGTCAAAAATGCCAATCCCTAAGCCGCGCTCCAGCGCCACGAGCAAGATGGTGATGGCCAACACCGGCGTGCCGAGCACCATGATCAGGCTGGTGGCATAGTTCGACCAGACAAACAGTGGTAAGCGATACCAGGTCATGCCCGGGGCGCGCATCTTGTGGATCGTCACGATGAAGTTCAAACCCGTCAGGATCGAGGAGAAGCCGGTGATGAAGATGCCGATCCCCGTCGCCATGACATACGTGTTGCTGTAGGTGCTGCTGTAGGGCGTATAAAACGTCCAGCCGGTGTCGACGCCGCCGACTAGCATCACCCAGATCGTGAATAGGCCGCCGATCAAGAGCAGGTACCAGCTCAGCAGGTTGAGCCGCGGAAAGGCCAGGTCGCGGGCCCCGATCATGATCGGTATCAGGAAATTCCCCAGCACCGCAGGGATTGAGGGGATTAGGAAAAAGAAGATCATGATCACGCCGTGCAGCGTGAACAGCTTGTTGTACGTCTCCGGCTGGACGAGATCGCCTTCGGGCGTCATTAGTTCCAGCCGAAACAAGACGGCCGCCGCTCCGCCCAAGAAGAAGAACAACGTGATCGTTAACAGATAGAGGATCGCGATCCGCTTATGATCAACGGTCAACAGCCACGACGCGACGTTATAGCGCGCGTTGAGGTAGTGAATCTTGGGGACGGTGACCGGCGGCTGGTCCAACACGGTGCTCATCGACGGTTCATGATTCAGGGGTTCAGCAGCCCCGGCCGGAAGGCCGGGGTTGACGTTCGCTACAGTTCGTGATTGTCATGGTTTCTTGGTATCGTCCGGCGCTGAGCCTGCCGCGCCCTCGGTTGTAATGCTGCCGTCCTCGTTCATCGCTTTCAGGTACGCGATTAGGTCGAGCAGCCCTTCCTCGTTCGTCTCAAAGTTGACCGCGTAGGAGGGCATGATCGGTTGGTAGCCGGCCACTACTCTGGCTTGCGGCCGGATGATCGATTCGCGGAGGTAGTTTTCGTCGGCGACAACGGTTGAGCCGTCGGATAGCTTGACCGGCGCTCCAAAGACGTTGTGCAGCGCCGGGCCGCGCTGCTGCGAGCCGCCGCCAAGGTGGCAACTCCCGCAGCGCAACTGTTCGAAGATCTTTTGTCCGGCAACGGCGGGAGACTCTTGATCTGCGCCGCCACTCAGCCAGTCTTGATAGTCGCGCGCGGTCATCACGGTTACCGTTCCGCGCATCGCGGAATGCTTCGTGCCGCAGTATTCGGCGCAGAACAAATGGTACTCGCCCACTTCGGTGGCTTCGAACCAGAGCGTGGTGTAACGCCCGGGCAAAACGTCCTGCTTCACGCGAAAGGCGGGCACGAACATGCTGTGGATCACGTCCTGGCTGATCATTTTGAAGCGGATCGCTCGGCCGAGGGGAATGTGCAACGTGTCGATCTCGCGCTGGCCGGTGGGATGCTGGAATTTCCACATCCACTGCTTGGCCACCACGGTAAACTCCATGGTGTCGGCCGGGGGCCGCGCCATGGCGAAGAACACTTCGGCGCCCCAGAAGAAAATCAACAATAAGATCGGCAACGGCGCGAGGATCCAGACGATCTCCACCCAGATGCTCGTCGCGGGCCGCGTGCGATCGACTTTGTTCGCGCGGCGATACTTGACGGCGTAGTACACGATCAGCACGGCGATGAGCGCGGTCAAAATGATCGTCAGCCAGACCAAAAACACGTACAGCGCATCGACGCGCGGCGCGATCGTTGAGGCGGCCTTCGGGAACAGGGCGAAGTCAGAGTCCATGCAAACGGTTCGGGGTTCAGGGTTCGGGGTTCAGCTTCACGCTGGTTTGTAGGGAACGGCCTCCGTGCCGTTCCGTTGGGCGAGTTGACTTGGCTACGTCTATTGGCGCTTCCGGAACGCCACGGAGGGCGTTCCCTACAGATTCGATGCTTGCTGCCGGTTCAACGATCGGCATCGAAGCCAAGAGCTGCCGCTCCTTGCGGAGCGAGCGGAAGATGAAGCCCCCGACGAGCACGACCGTGAGGATGCCGCCGGCCTGCACCAGCCGCATGACCGCCAATCCATAGCGGCCGGTGAGCGCGTCGTAATGGAAACAGCGTAAGAGCAATTGATCGACCAGCGTCCCGATTCGGCCTTGTGACGATTCGACCAGGGCCAGCCGCAAGTCGCGCGTGGGGTAATCGATGCCGTAAAAGTACTGCGACAACCGGCCGTCGGGCGTGGCGATCATGATGCCGCTGGCGTGGGCGTACTGGTCGGTCGGCTCGTCGTACACAAAGCGGAAGCCGCAGGCCTGAGTGACGGCCGCAATGTCGTCGGTTTTGCCGGTCAAAAAGTGCCAACCCGCGCGGCCTTCCTTGTGGAGATACCGCCTGGTGTAAGCAGCGCGCTTGGCGCGGGCGGCCGAGGGTGAATCGGCGGGATCGAAGCTAACAACGACGATTTCGAAATCTTGTCCGGCGACAAACGTCAAGGCGTTGGTGCTGGTGAGCACGCCGTTGAGGACCTGATTACAGAGCATGGGGCAACGGTAATAAGCCAACACGAATAACACCGGCCGCTCGCCGAAGTAATCCCCGAGCTTCACGGCCTTGCCTTGCTCGTCGACAAACTCGCGCACCAGGGGCAGTTGTGTGTTGAGCCGCTGCTGGAAGTCCACGTTGCGCATGATCTCGGTTTGGGGGTGCGAAAGAGATTTGTCGGACACAGCTATCTGCGGCGATGCGATTGTTAATAGCACGGCAACGATCGGCAGGCTGATGTTGGCGATGGGCGTTTTCATGTTTGGAGTGCGGCGAGTTGTCGCCGCTGTCTCTTTCAAATGCGGTAAGCGAGCGATGACACGTCAGCTACCAACCTGAGTCGATTGAAATCCAAAGCGGCGACGAGTCGCCGCACTCCAAATCATTACCGCGCTTCCGGGTCCTTGTCGGGGGATGGTTTTAGGTCAGCGGGCGTCCAATTGGGAAGGCCCCGCTTGGCGACAAGCTGCATGGCCCGCTCCACCGGAATCTGGACCACCTTCGCGTCCTTATCGATCCATTGCGTTTGCTTGAGTGCCGCGTCTTGCTCGTCGCGCATTACCCGCATGTCGAACGCCGGTGACTGTTGCAAGTGTGGAGCGGGAGGTTCGGCGTCACGCAGATTGGCCAGGGGTGACGTCGGCGGATCGGCTTCTTTAGCGCGCTGCACTAGTAAATAGAACATCGATGCCACTGCCAGCACGATGACCGACAACGAGACGACCAGGCCGACTAGAAACGTCACCAGACCGCGAATGCTCACATCGCTGACCTCGTGGCCGGCGATCAGATCGGCCGGCGCGGGCTCCGGTCCCAGCTCATGCTGTTGCTGATGCGGTTCATTCATGGACCAAAACCTCCTACTGGGGCGGCGGCGAGCCCACCGGCACAGCGACCGGCGCGATCAGCCAGGTGAAATACAGCAGCCATACGCCGCCGATCGCGGCCGTGATCGCCAGGTCGAGCCAGGGGACGAACATGTAGTCGCGCGCGAAGGCCGGCTCGATTTGCCAGACCGTGTCAAGCCAACGCATGGCGACCATCCAGAGCGCAACCGTGGCCAACGGGCGCGTCATCCGTTTGATGCCGCGGCCCAGCAAAACCAGAAACGGCAGAATGAAATGGAACACGGCAATGGCCACTGCAACCCATTGCCAACCGTGAACGAAGCGGTGCTCGTACCATTCAACTTCTTCGGGGATGTTGCCGTACCAGATGATCAAGAACTGCGAGAACGAGACGTAGGCCCAAAACATCGTGAAGGCCAACAGCAGCTTGCCCAAGTCGTGCAGGTCGTCAGGACCAGCGACCACCACGGCGTTCTCTTCCGCAGGCCAGTACGCGAGCGCCACGATGGTGAACGCCAACGCGGCGAGCCCTTGTCCCACGAAAAAAATCACGCCGTAAATCGTCGAATACCACTTCGGCTCCAGCGACATGCCGAGGTCGAACGACGCGAACGTGATCGCCAGAGCGGAGAGTCCCAACCCCAGTCCGCTGGTCACGCGCATCCGCCGGGCCGCGTCGATTTCGTAACCGTAGATCCGCCTTGAAGTCCAACGCACGAAGAACAACAGCGCCAACCAGATCAGCCAGTAAATGCCCGCGCGTAGAAAGAAACTCCCGGGGTTCAGGTACGGCTGTTTGTGAGCCAGGATGGGATCGCCGGCCATGTGGGCTTCGTCGGCCCACTCGTAGATGTGCAACAATCCGAAGGCGATCGGTAGGAACAACAGGCCGACGAATGGGAGCGTGCTGGCCGACGCGAGCAGGATGTGTCTCGAAACCCAGCCCCACGCGCCGCCGGTCAAGTTGTGCAATAAGAGCAAGAGTAAACTGCCCAGCGAAATGGACAACCAGAACAGCCACGCGACCAGGTAAGAGCGGAAGAACTGCGCGACGGGGTACCAGCCCGCGGACCAACCGAGCGCGACCACGCCGATCGAGATGACCGCCGTCAAGGCGAACGTCGCTTGCAGTTTCGCTTTGCTCACCGTGCGCTCGTTCATGGCTCGCTCTTCGCTTCCAGCCGCCGCCGGCTCGCCTCGTCAAGATCGTCGGGCCTGGCGTTCTGGCTCCATTGCAACGCGCGCACGTAGACCGCGATTGCCCAGCGATCGCGGACGGGGATCATTTCGGCGTAATCCGGCATGGTGGCGAACCCGTTGGTCATCACGTCGAAGAAGTGGCCGATCGGCACGCCGCGCAGACGGTCGCTGTGGTACGTCGGCGGCTGGCGAAAACCGCGGCGGACAATCATGCCGTCCCCCTCGCCGAGTTGGCCGTGGCACGGAGTGCAGAAAATATTGAACCGCTCCTGGCCGCGCTGGACGAACGCCGGATCGATTTGCTGATTGTCCTTGTCGGACGCAAGTTCTCGTCGGAGACTTTGTGGAAGATCCGCAATAAGCTTCCCGTCCTCCCTGGCGGTATATAGCGCCTCGTCCTCTCGCAAATCGCCTTGGGCAACCGTGCCGGCGACCAATGGCCGCGAGGCTCGGCCGTCATCGAAAAAGTCACTCTTCTCCAAGGGCTCATACCGCGGCTGGTCGTACATGTCGCTGTGGCAGCCGGCGAGCGCCAAGAGCCATACCGCCGCAATGAAACTACGAACGGTGTGAGACCGAGATATATCAAATTGCAAATTGCGAATTGCAAATTGGCAATTTGAATTTTGCAATTTGCAATTGGCCATGGTTTGTCTTTCGCTCTGAAGCTCTGTCCAAACAGGCTAAGAACCGCTAACACAACCGGCACACAGTAACCCGAAGCGTGAGCGAGGAACCGGCAGATTCGGCCTCGCTTACGCGTCGGGTTACTATTGTTAGCGGTTCTAAAGCCTGAATTCCAACGCTACCAATCCACCGCGGTAACTTTCACCGCCTGCAACGATTCCAAAAACTCTCGCGTCTTCGTCAGATCAAAATTTCGATCGCGGGCCTCGATGCACAAGAAAAAGCGGTGCTGCGAAGCCAGGCTGAACTCGGGCAGGTTGAACGTCGGATGATAGGGCATCGGCAGTCCGTTGAGTGCGAGCATGCCCAATACGGCGGTCAACGACGCGCCCAGGATCGTCGTCTCGAACGTCACGGGAATGAACGCGGGCCAGCTATGATACGGCCGGCCGCCAATGTTGTAGGGATATTCAATCACGTTGATCCAATACTGCAGTCCGTACCCCAACAGGCCACCGAGGATCCCGCCGGCCAGCACCAGCAGCGGCAAGCGCGTCTCGTGAAAGCCGAGCGCACGGGACAGGCCTTCGATTGGCAGCGGCGAGTAGCCGTCCATCCGCCGGTAGCCGGCCGCGTGCGCCGCCTCGGCCGCGTGCAGCAGCTCATGTGGCTCGACGAACTCGGCCATCAGACCGTAGAGGCCGGCATCGATAGTTTCGGTGGTGTGCATGATTGGCGTCTCGTTCCCACGCTCTGCGTGGGAACGCTCCTTTCGCCGCTCTGCGGCGCGAACTGTTGTTAGGCCCACATAATCCAAGTTCCACTGCCGAACGTGCCGCGGAGCGGCACGGGCTGCGTTCCCACGCAGAGCGTGGGAACGAGTTCGTGCATCATTCCTTGGCCTCCTCAACCTGCTCTACGAGCTCCCGCATCTCAAAAATCGAGATCATCGGCAGGAAGCGGATAAACAGGAACAGCAGCGCCATAAAAAATCCGAGCGTGCCGATGTACAGCGCCCAGTCCCAGCGCGTGGGGTAATACATATCCCACGACGACGGCAAAAAGTCGCGGTGCAGGCTCGTGACCACGATCACGAACCGCTCCAGCCACATCCCAATGTTGGCCACAATCGCCACGATGAACAGCAGCACGGCGTTGCGGCGAATCCGCTTCGACCACAAAAACTGCGGCACGATGGCGTTGCACAAAATCAATGCCCAATACGATGGCCCGTACGGCCCCGTCATCCGATTGTTGATCATGTAGCTTTCGTACGCGTTGGCGCTGTACCAGCCGAAGAACACCTCCATGCTGTAGCCGTAAACCACCATTAACGCCGTCGCCAGCATCACCTTGGCCATCTTGTCGAGGTGGCTCTCGGTGATGAAGTCCTGCAAGCCATACACCGCCCGCAGCGGAATGGCCAGCGTGAGCACCATCGCAAAGCCGGAGTAAATCGCGCCGGCGACGAAGTACGGCGGAAAGATCGTGGCGTGCCAGCCGGGGATGACTGACGTGGCAAAGTCGAGCCCCACGATCGTGTGCACCGAAACGACCAGCGGTGTGGCGATTCCGGCCAGCAGCAAGTAGGCCGTGTGGTAGCGATGCCAGTGGATGGCGCTGCCCCGCCAACCCATCGCCAGAAAGCCATAGATCAAGCGACCGATGCGACTTTGCGAGCGGTCCCGCAAGGTCGCCAGGTCCGGTATCAGACCGACGTACCAGAACATCAGGGACACCAGGCCGTACGTCGAAACTGCAAACACGTCCCACTCCAGTGGGCTGCGGAACTGGGGCCAAACGCCCATCGTGTTCGGATACGGGATCATCCAATAAAACACCCACACCCGGCCGATGTGCAACAGGGGATACAGTGCTGCACAAGCGACCGCAAACAACGTCATCGCTTCGGCAAAGCGGTTAATGCTGGTTCGCCAAGGCTGGTTGAGTAACAAGAGCACGGCGGAGATCAGCGTGCCGGCGTGGCCGATGCCGATCCACCAGACGAAGTTGATGATCGCAAAGCCCCAGCCCACTGGAATATTGACGCCCCAGATTCCCACGCCCACCGCGAGCAAGTAGATGATCGAGTAGATCATCATCATCACGATCAAAAACGCCGCCGTGAATCCGAGCCACCAACCGCGGGGCGTGCCGCGCGTGAGCACGATCGCGCTGATCTTGTCGGTGACCGTGGCGAATGTGTGCCCCGGCGCCAACAGCGCCCTTGCTTCGGGGCCTGGCTCGGGGCTGAGCGATTCGTCTTTGGTCGTGACGTGGTGGTCCAACGGAGGGTTCAGGGTTCAGGGTTCAGCAGTTGGAGTTCAGCCTTTAGGCCAGGGCTTTGTAGCTAGCATCTTTTACGTGACA
>JBBDYH010000131.1:0-16177 GCA_040901795.1 Pirellulales bacterium | reverse complement strand
GCCAACGTGATTGTCGTGGGTTCGAATCCCATCACCCGCTCTATAGTAGCCGGTTGCGCTGGTTAATTTACACCGGGGGGACTGGCGCCGAGTTTTCACAGCGGTTGCGTCGGCGGATCGCGGCACTCGGCGCAGGTCCCCTTTGCCATTGGATGAAGTCACACTTAACGACGGATAGATTGAATCATGTCCGCGGATGAAACTGAAGTCGATCCTGGCGTTGAAACCGGCGAAGAAGAAGCGGCGCGCGAACGGCTCGATCTGCAAGTGAAGATCGCCAGCCCTGGCACCTGCCAGCGGCACATCACCGTCACCATCGCTGAAGGGGATGTCGAGCGGTACTTCAACAATGCCATCGGCGACATGATGCCCAAGGCGGTGGTGCCCGGCTTCCGCGCCGGCCGCGCCCCGCGGAAGCTCGTCGAGGCGCGTTTTCGCAAAGACGTGGCCGATCAGGTGAAGGCTTCGCTGTTGATGGACAGCATGGCTCAGGTGACCGAGGACGAGAATCTCTCGGCCATCAGCGAACCGGAACTCGATTTGGGTGCGATCGAGGTGCCCGACACTGGGCCGTTGACGTTCGAGTTCAACCTCGAGGTCCGTCCCGAGTTTGATTTGCCCCAGTGGAAAGGCCTGGCGATCGATCGGCCGACCAAGGAGTTTTCGTCGGAGGACATCGATGCGCAGTTGCGCCGCCTGCTGGAGCGGCGTGGCCGGCTGGTACCGTACGATGGCGCCGCCGAGTTGGGCGATTTCATCACGGCCAACATCACCTTCAAACACGGCGATGAGGTGCTCGCACGCGCGCAAGAGGAGGTCCTCTGCGTGCGCAAGAAGCTGAGCCTTCGCGACGGCACCATGGAGGATTTCGGCAAGCTGATGGCCGGCGTGAAGGCGGACGAGACGCGGGAGGGCGAAGTCAAGTTGACCGAAGCCGCCGCTCACGAAGAGCTTCGTGGCCAGACCGTGACGACTGTCTTTGAAGTGCTGGAAGTCAAGAAGCTGGAAGTGCCGGAATTGGACGACGACCTGCTCCGCAGCTTGGGCCGCTTCGAGAACGAAGGCGAGCTGCGCGACGCGTTGATGGACGAGCTCAAGCGTCAATTGCAGTACCACCAGCAGCAAGGCGCTCGCCAGCAGATCACCGCGGCGCTGACAGCCGCCGCAAATTGGGACCTGCCTCCCGACTTGCTCCGCCGGCAAAGCGTGCGAGAATTGGAACGCAGCGTACTGGAACTGCGGCGCAGCGGCTTCAACGACGACGAGATCCGCACGCACCAGAACGAGCTGCGCCAGAACGTGCTGGCCAGCACCGGACGAGCGCTCAAGGAACACTTCATCCTGGAGAAGCTCGCCGAACAAGAGAACATTGAAGACCTGCCCGAGGATTACGATCACGAGATCCGCTTGATCGCCGCGCAAAGCGGCGAAAGCCCGCGCCGCGTGCGGGCGCAGTTGGAGAAGCGCGACCTGATGGACATCCTGCGAAACCAGATCATTGAACGGAAGACGATCGACCTGATCCTGTCGCGGGCAGAGTTCAAAGACGTGCCCTTCGAGCTGGAGGAAGTCGAAACCGAAGCGGTGGACCTCTCGGCCGGAGGGGGAGACGAATCGGAAATCCCCGAGGCGCAGCCGGCGCCGGCAACCGAGGGCCCGCAGCAGCGCGAACAGACGCCGGCGAGGAGTTAATGACCAATGACCAAGCACCAATGACCAAAGTGCTCTGCGGAAACGGTCATTGGTCATTGGGATTTGGTCATTGGACATTCATGCAGAGGACCATTCCATGAGCATTCATCGGCAACGCTTGGAACCGCTGGCCGCGTCGTACCGCGACTATCAGCGCCAGCGGCAGATGACGCTGGGCGATCTGTTGTTGGAGAACCGGATCGTCTTCCTGCAAGGCGAAATCCACGACGGCAACGCCAACGAGCTGGTCATGAAGCTGCTCTACTTGCAGAGCGAAAACCGCAAGAAGGAGATCAACTTCTACATCAACTCACCCGGCGGCAGCGTCACCGCCACGATGGCCATTTATGACACCATGCAAGTGCTCACCTGTCCGGTCCAGACGTACTGCGTCGGCCTGGCCGCCAGCGGCGCGGCCGTGCTGTTGGCGGGCGGCACTAAGGGTAAGCGGTTTGCCTTGCCGCATGCGAAAGTAATGATTCACCAGCCCTATGGGCAGGTCGGCGGCCAGGTGTCCGATATCGAGATCCAGGCCGAGGAGATTCTTAAGACGCGCGACGCGCTGAACCAGATCCTGGCGCACCATACCGGTCAGCCGATCGAGCGGATCCGCAAAGACACCGACCGCGATCGGTACTTGAACGCCGGCGAATCCAAGGAATATGGGTTGGTGGACGACATTCTTCAGCGTCCGCCCGTGCAAGTGGAGGAAGACGAAGAGTAGAGACGATCAACTGGTTCCCACGCTCCGCGTGGGAACCTTCGCTGCGACGCTCTGCGTCGCGGACCGAATTAGCGACCCATGTGTTAGTCACGCACCGCGGAGCGGTGGAAACACGTTCCCACGCGGAGCGTGGGAACGAGAGTGAAAAAATATGACCCTGATTCCATTTGTCATCGAAAAAGACGGCCGCGAAGAGCGGGCGATGGATATCTACAGTCGCCTGCTCAAGGACCGGATTGTCTTTCTCGGCACGCAGGTCAACGACGAAGTGGCAAACTCGATCGTTGCCCAGTTGTTGTTCTTGCAGTCGGAAGACCCCAAAGCCGACATCCACCTCTATATCAACTCCCCGGGCGGTAGCGTGACCTCTGGCCTGGCGATCTACGACACGATGCAGTTCGTCACCTGCGACGTGGCGACTTATTGCATCGGTCAGGCGGCGTCGATGGGCGCGGTGCTGCTGACGGCCGGCGCCAAAGGCAAGCGTCGCGCATTACCCAATGCGCGGATCATGATCCACCAGCCGTTGGCGGGCATGGAGGGCACGGCCGAAGAGATCGACATCCATGTGAAAGAGTTCCGCAAGATTCGCGAGCGGCTGAATAAGATCTTGATCAAGCATACCGGCCACCCCATCGACCGGATTGAGCAAGACACCGATCGGGACCGCTTCATGACCGCCGAAGAAGCGCGCGATTACAAGCTGCTCGACGAAGTCATTGAGCACATGCAAGTCAAAGTGTAGTGCGAAGCGTTTAGCGATCGGTGGCACGCCGACTTGGTTTAGCAGTCGGCGGCACGCCAACTTGAATGATTGCTGATTCAATTTGTTCGCGAGCTAACCGCGAATTGGACAATACCGCAAGCAAGGAAGCATGCGGAGGACCGACGCATGAGGCGTCTTATCTCAAATCTCATCTCCACCCGCGCGGCCGCCGCTGTCGCGCTCCTGTTCGCAATCACCGGCTGTCGTCACGCCGACGTCAATCGCGAGCTCGTCGAACGCGAGTTGCGCCTGCAGGAAGACGAGCTGTACCGACTGCACGACGAAATTGCCCAGCGCGAGAAGCTCCTCGAAACTGCACGACGCGAAAACGCCGTACTCGAACGCGAGTTGCAAGCGTCTCGTGCCGGTCGGGCCGTCCCGCCCGAACTTCTGCCGGACTTGCCGCCGGCCCCCGATGATCCTCCCCGCGAGCGCACTCCGCGCCCCGACAGTGGAGTGCCGCCGATCGACGTCGCGCCGCCGAAAATCGAAGTGCCGGGTCTCGAAGGCCCCTTGCCCTCCGCACCGCCTCCGGGACGCTCGTCGTGGAAGTCAATGCGCGGCGTTCGTCCGGCTTCGTATGAGCAGCCGGCCGACGAATTGGGCGATGAGTCGAAGGAGGCCCTTCGCCACGCGGCAAACGATGATCATGTTGCGAAGATTGTGCTCAATCGCCGCCTGACGGGTGGCTATAGCTCCGATCGCCGGTTGGGTGACGAGGGTATCGTCGTAGTCATCGAGCCGCGCCATCAGGACGACCGCATCGTCGGGCGACCCGGCGACGTCTCCGTCGTGGTCGTCGATCCGGCGCTTGCTACCGAAGAGGCGCGGGTCGCCCGCTGGGATTTCACCGCCGAGGAGATCAGGCGACGCTTTCGCAAAACGCCGCGAGGAGAGGGAATTCATCTTGAGCTTCCTTGGCCCGCGCGCCCGCCCGATCGGGAACGGCTAATGCTGTTCGTGCGGTTCACGACCGCCGACGGCGAGATCCATGAAGCGCGCCAGCCGATCCTGGTGGACCTGGCAGCGGATTCGCCGCGGAATGACGCCGCGGGAGAATAGTCGGCGTCCTGAGCGCGCGTATCCATGTAATCGACTCTGCGAGCTATACTGCCTACCCTGTACTCCGTACCGGGTACCAGGTACGCTGGCCTCCATGAAATCGCTCCTTCTGCCCATGATCCTCGCGGCAACATGCCTGCCGCTTGTGCCGCGCGCATTTGGCGAGGACTTCCAAGTCACCGAGGACGAGCAGCGGATCCGCATTCAAGGCTCGGCTCTGAATGCTTCCATTCGCAAACAGGGCTACGTATCGGGCATCGAGGGTCAGTCGCTTTTGGATCGCAAGTCCGGCTTTCGCGACATCGGGTTCGGCCTGGATATCGTCGACTGGATCATGGAGCCGGGCAGCGATGAGGCCTACCGCGACCAGTTGCCCGGCGACCTCCCTTATCTCTTCAATAACAGTTATCACGGCAAGCGACCGAAGCGCAGCATCGAGGGGCCGCAGATCTGCACCAAGGCCGGCCGGCTATCCCCGCGCGTAATCAAGGGCGCCGATTTTGTTGCGATCAAGCAGGACTACCACTACCACCTGGCGGCCCCCGGCAAGAAAACCGGCTCGCACTGGGAGCAAACGATCGTCTTTCCGGCCGGCAAGCGGTACTTCGTTTCGTGCGACAAGATCACGACGGTGAATGCGAGCGACGCGATGTTCCTGCGGATCGACATGCCCGGGCACATCAAGCACAACCGCGGCGACACCTTCAGCGAAGTGTACTTGAGCTATCACGGTCGTATCCCGGCCAAGGAATTCTTCGAAGACTTCCCGCCCGATGAACGGTTTCACTTCGTTCGCCAGCCAGGCAAAATCCCCGAGCGCATGATCCGCGCGTATCGCATCCGCGACCCGCAGACCGGCAAGGACGGTCCCTGGCTGGCCGGGATGACGCTCGATCCCAACAATGTGTACGAAGCCTGGTGCCACCAGCGGGGCTACGTCTGCATGATCGAAGAGATCGGCGGCCGGCCGATAAAGCCGGGCGAATCGTTCGGAGCCGCGTTTGTCGTCGGCTTCTTCGACTCGATCGACGAGATGCACGCTGTCTATGACCAGTTCGCCGACCACAGCGAGCTCGTGGTTCCCGATGATGGCAGCGGCTGGAAGCTCGCCGGGCAAGGGCGGGAGAAGTAGGTCTCGAGCGTGAAATTCCGGCAATGCTAGCGCTTGTGTGACAGGCTCCGGGGTCGTCGACCGACTTGGGTTTTTACGCCCCGCCCAACCTCCAATGCGCAGCGGCCGTTTCTTTTTCGCCCGGCCTGAGATACTCTTGAAGTGGTGAGCCGCAATCGCCCCTTAGCGCAAGCCCTCGTAGCTCAATTGGATAGAGCAGCGGACTTCTAATCCGCAGGTTACAGGTTCGATTCCTGTCGGGGGTAATTACGTCATTCTGATTTGTCAATGACATCAGGCGTCTGAATGTCCGAGGACCGAGTCGCGGTTTTGATCAAGGAGTGGGAGCGCGGTCGGCGTGAAGGCCGGGACTGCGCTATTGAGGAACTGTGTAGCGGCTCGCCCGAGCTGGCGCACGAGCTGGGCAGCCGTATCAAGGCGTTGAAGTCGGCGTACCGCGAGCTCAATGCCGAGGTTCCAGCGACGGTGCCGCCCGGGCCATCGACGATTCCCGGCGACTCGGCACGCACGTATACCGAGCTGGCCAGCGACGCGACGGCCTTGCTCGAGCGATACGAGATTTGTGAAGAAGTCGGCCGCGGCAGCATGGGCGTCGTCTATCGAGGCCGCCATCGGCTTCTCGACCGCCGCGTGGCGATCAAGATTTGCCTGCTCGAGAGCCTGGCGGATCGATTCCACCGCGAGGCAAAGCTGCTGGCGAGCGTTTCGTCTCCGTTTATCGTCGCTGTGTACGATTTCGCGGTCGTCGGTTCAGGCCGCGCCATCCTCGTGATGGATTGGATCGAGGGGATCGACTTGGATCGGGCGATCCACACGTCGGGTGGCCCGCTTGACGAGGCGCGCGCGCTGCGGTGGATGATCCAGGTCTGCAAGGGAATGCAAGAGGCGGCCAACCGCGGCATCGTCCACCGCGATCTTAAACCTTCGAACATTCTGATTGACGAACAAGACCAGGCGCGCGTCGCCGATTTCGGTCTGGCCAGTCACGACCAATCGTGTCGCCTGACGTTTGGCGGCGGACCGATGGGCACGCCTCATTACATGGCGCCCGAGCAGGCTGAGGATCCGCGCACCGTCGATACGCGAGCGGACATCTATAGCTTCGGCGCTACGTTCTACCACGTCTTGACCGGCCAAACGCCCTTCGACGGCAAGTCGCCTTTCGACATGCTGTACAAGCACAAGACAGAACCCTTGCTTTCGCCGCGGGCAAGGAATCCCCGCTTAGGCGCGCGCACGAGCGAGTTGATCGAGCGCTGTTTGGCAAAATCACCTGCCGACCGGTTCTCGCGCTTCAGCGATGTGCTCGATCACTTGTCGCCTAACAAAAAAGTCAGGGCGTGGTCGTCGGACGAGGACCCGGAGTTGGCGCCATTGCTGTCTGGCTTTGCCAGCGAGCGGAACTCCTATTTGCAGGCTAACGCAACCGGCGCAGAACTAGGTTCATTTACCCTGCCCGCGGGACAAGTGGTGCGAATCGTGTGCGGACGGATCGCCGAACAACAGGTAGACGCGATTGTATCCGTGTCCGACGATGGACTTTCACTAGGCGCCAATACGTCGCACACCATCGGGACCGCCGGGGGGCCGGAATTATTGAAACGGGCCAGAGAACTTGCACCCGTCCGACCAGGTCGTGCCGTGGTCACCGCGGCCGGAGACTTACCGGCGCGCTTCGTGATCCATGCGGTTGTCGTTGGCTCGCGCGATAATAGCGGGATTCGCTCGAACAACTGGGTCCTGCCAAGTCGCGATCTGATCGCCGAGATGATTTCGAGCTGCTTCTACGAGGCCGATAGTCACCGCATGGCCTCCATCGCGATTCCGTTGTCGGCGAAAGGCCCCCTCGGCATGACGCCCGAGGACGGTTTGAATACGCTATTTCGCTGCATCGTGCGTAGTTTGAATCGCAGCCTCACTTCCGTCCGCGAGGTCCGAATTGTGATTGGCCATTGAATCGCTGATCCAGCATTTGTTTGATAACGTCGGGGTAGCGATACAGGACCGGATCGAAAGGATCCTCCGAGACCCGCCATACAGCGCCATTGCGAAAGTACATCCGCTGTTGCTCCTCGAGCGTTAGCGGTCCGGCGCCGATCCGGCCGAAAACGGCGATCTGATTGCCCGATTCGTCGACCGCCCGATCGCGGTCCACGCCTTTCGAGATCGCCAGCGCATGACCTTCCTTGGGTATTTTCCGTGTGGCGATCAGCGCCGGATTCGGCCGCGGGCTGAAGCCCATGTTGCCGGGCGTATCGGGCGACGTGAGCTGGACGATGTGCATGCCGTTCTTGCCGTCGGCGAGGTAGGCGAATTCGCTCGTGTAGGTGATGCCGAGCTTCACATCGTGCAAGTCGTTGATGCAGCCGTTCGCATTGAATACCTGATCGACGAATGGCGCCTCGGGGTTTGTGATATCGAGAATGATCAAGCCTTCCTTACCGCCAGCGACATAGGCGTAGGTGCGCGCCAGGTAGATATTGTGCGCCTCGGGCAGCTCAAGCGACGTCACGTGCCGCGGATGAGCCAGATCGGTCACGTCCAGGACCTTGACACCCTCCTCGTCGCAGACAAATGCATAACGGAACTGCACCTGGACCACTGACGGCTTGTGGAGCACCTCGTCGCCGATCACCGCGGTCACGTGGGGCTGCTTCGGATCCGCAAGCGAGACGACGACCAAACCCGCGTCGCAGCAGATGTAGGCGTACGTCCCGACGATGGTGATGTTCTTGGCGCCGCACAGAATGCCGTCCGGGTTGAAGGTCAGCTCGCGCTGCAAATAGTTGTTAAGCGGGTTGCCGTCGAGCAGCGTCCCGGCGTTCACCAAAATCAACCCCTCGTACCGGTCGACCACGAAAATGTAGGCGTACATCGGATGAATCGGCCGTTCCCGGTTCTCGGGATTCTGGATGCGCGTCGGATCGGGCGCGATCGTGGTGGGCGCGGCCACCGCAGTGGCGAATCGCGTCCGGACAAAGAATCGCTGTCCGACGGGCGAGACTGGCGCCGTGGTAATGCGTTCCGAAAATCCCTTGTGATCGATGAACGCAATATCGAAAACGCGCAAGCCCCCTTCGCCGCACGCGGCATACAGGTACTCGCCGCGCGCCTGCAAACTCAAGACTTCCGGCTCGCGGTGTGGACGCGTGATGTTCTCGATAATGTCCTTGCCTGGGTGCTCGTGCGCATGCTCGATGAGACGTCCGCGCTCGACGTGCTCGCTGTAATGGTCGGGAAACGCGATGCGGTGGAACGAGCTGCCGATGACTGCTTGCGGCTCGCCGCGTTCGGTGACGACCACTCCCTCGAACCCGTGTTCGCCGGCGGCCACCCAGCAGTATCGGCCGATGAAATTGACGTAGTTGGTGCCCTGCATCAGAAGCTGGGCCATGATGGCGTTGTTGTCGTTGTCGCTCGCGAGATGGCAATCGACACAGCGCTTCGTTTCGCCGTTCGAGAGCGTGTGCGACGGATGACCCTTGATCGGCGAGCTGGCGCGCACCGTATGCGGGACATTGGTGCTGAACGAGACGCCGCTCATCCCGTCGGCCGAAATCGTTTGCTGCTGCACGTAAATCGACTCGCGGTTATTGTTGTACGAGCTGACGTGGATAGCGCAGCTTGAGCGCGCGGGGCCAATCTTGTTGCCAGTCACATCGCCGTCGTGGGCCAGCATGTAGACATCGTCGCGTAAGGTCTGAAAGTTGTACGCGGTCAGGTTGCGCGAAACGTCTCCCTCGAAGTGTAGATTGGGCGCTTTCTGGTTCGCCTTCTGCGGCAGGTGACAGCCGAAGCAACTTGCGTTCCAGGAAGTATGGCAGGCGATGCAGCTCATCTTCTGACTCGAGTGCGCGCAATCGTCGCTCGGGTTCCCACCCCATTCCAGCTTCTCGCCCCCCGGCGCCTGCTCGTCTTTGCCCCAGCGTACGGTCTTCGCGATGTGCGAGCGAACATTGTAGTGATCGCTGTTTGGATTGATCGTGTCCGCGACTTGCACGACTTCCCAGCGCAGGTTCTCTTCGACCATCGAGTTTTGATACAGTTTGCCGCCTTCGCGCTCAAAGCGCCGCCGTCCCCAGGCGGTGCGCATCGCTTCGAGGTTCCGTCCTTCGGGACCCGACGTATACGCCGCAGGTCCGGAGGTTCCCAGAAACTTTTTGAGCGAGGCCTTCTGGTTGACGCTGCCGTGGCAATCCTCGCATGTGATCTCAATCGCAGCGCGGACCTCGCGCTGCAAGCGTCCGTTGCCGTGGTTGTCCTGCGTAAAGTGGCAATCGACGCAGTGCATGCCCTTTTCAATGTGAATGTCGAGCATGTGCACCGGCAGGCCGTCGCGCTCGAACGCCAACTTGAGCTCTTCAGCGCGGACTTGCGCGGCGGCTTTGTTCGCGGCATCGCGGTAAGGTTCGCGCGTTCGTGCCACGATTTCGACAGCCGCGCGCATTTGTTCGTTGGTCACGTTGGGCAGAACCTCGCCCTTGTGGTCCAGATAGTTCCCCTTGCGATCGCGCTTGAATACCGCGCGGAACGCCCAGCCGTGGCCGTGGAAATCGGCGAATTGGTTGTGTCGCGTGGCGGTATTGAGATTGGTCAGATTTGCGACAAATTCCGGGTTGGCCAGAAAGCTCTTCTGCGCGGATTCGTTCGGATTCCGCATTTGCGTATTGATCGCTTCCTCCGAGGTGGGATCGCGCTGTTCTTGGGGATACATCAGCTCGGCGTCGGACTCTTCATCCCACCACATGTATCCGATGGTAGTGTTCATCACGTTGGTGCCCGGATGAATGTGGCAGATCATGCACTGGCTCGTGGGGATCCCGTTCCCGCGAGCGAAGCGGTGTTCGATCGGATGTCCGGACTCGTCCTTCGGGATCATCGGATCCGCGTTTCTGACATCAGGCGACGCGAGGCCGCGGTTGCCGAACTTCGCGTAGGGGCCGGAATGGACCGGCGAACGATCGTTCGCATAGACGACGTGGCAACTGGTGCAGCCGCTCGAACGGTAATCGCCAGGATGGTCGTTCGTGCCGAGGAAGTTGAGCGTGGGATCGAAGAGCCGCGTCTTTTGCAGTCCGATGAGAACCGGATCGGTGCGGTTCTCGGTTCCCAGTCCGCGCAGGCTGAGTCGCGCGCGCGGACGGCCGGGCTCTTCGGTGCGCTCCGGGATCCCCACTTCGGGCCGAAAGCGGCCGCCGCGCTCAAAGATCCGCAATACGTTGGATGGCTGCGAAATCTCAAATCGCGGCAGCGGATCGAGATAGGGCACCACTCCTTTGTAGATCATCTCTTCGGGCGTTGGCGGCGGAACCGTCTGAATGCGCTGGGGAGCTCCGCGCATGCTGTAGCTCTCGCCAAATAGCGCGTTCTTCGTCGGCACCGCGCCGTTGTTATAAAGGGCCGCCTCCCACAACATGGCGCCGTGCGTCATCATGCTCTTCTTCACGTGCAGCACTTCGCGCGGATGGCAGCCGCCGCAGCTAATGTGAGCAATGCGGAGATCGCCAGGGTTGACAAAACGAATGAACTCAGGCGATTCGTAATTCAACAGCGTATAAGTCCGAACCGGATTCGCCGAAGTGGCCCAGACATCGGCGTACACCGGCCGGACGTGGGCCTGCTCCTTGGTGGTCGCGCAAGGATTGCCGCCATGACAATCGGAGCAGCCGAGTCGAACCGTCTCCAAATTGTTATGCATGTCAACGACGCCCGCATGACAGGCAATGCAACCGACGCTCTTCGCCATCGCCTCAGCCTCGGTCTGACGCGACAAATACGATCCTTCCACGTTGGCGGGAAGTGGCATCGCCGATCCGTAGGGTCCACTCCCGGCGATGGGTTCACCGTGCGGGCCGACCGGGTGCGGGTTCGCGTGCGCCTGAGTGTGATAAACAAGCGGAGCAACGTGGGAGTGTGGACTGTGCGGCGATCCGTCTTGTTGATGGCTGGCCGGGGTAATGTGCGACGGCGGCGTTACGATGGCTCGCTGACGTGGAGTCGGGTGCGCTCCGGACATGACCTCGTTGTGCAGCTTTTGGGGAGCAGCATGCCTTTCCGGAACTGCCGGCCAGAGCCGTTTGGATCTCGATTCTTGATTGTGAGCCGAGCCGCGGTCCGGTGTAGCAGGCCACAAGCGCGACGTGGCTGGTTTACGATCAGCATGTTGGTCTTGACCGGTTACAGCCGAAACCAGCGTGACGATCGCCACCAGACCGCTGCCCAATAGCATCGCGGTCAACGGGCGATTCTGCCGCGTGGGATCCAAATCACTGCTCATATCCCGACTTCCTTGTCAGCGTTCTCTGTTGTGGTCGCCGCGGCAACTTCGCCGCGCGCAGTGCCACACCGCATAACTAATACGTCAAAATGATTTCCATAAAGCCGGCAAACAGATCGTTCACTTCACCGACCGACGGATTGTACAAATCCTCGAATCCAGTTGCGGGCAGCAGGCCGGAGATGCCGGCGATGATAATTCCGTTGTTGTTGAGCCAGGGACGATACTCCAAACCGAGGCTGAGGTCGGTCCCGATGAAGCTGCGCACTGGATCCTGGAAAATGAACTGCTCGAGAATTTCCGTCTCATCGAACCACAGAAAGTTGCAGTTGCTGATCAAGCGAGCGCGCGGCGTGACCTCGAAGTCCATGCCCAAGTTCAACAAGTGCAAACCGGGGTTCACGAAGTTCGACTGTCCTTGAATCTTGCTCGACCGCAGGTCCGGGACCAGGCTGTTTCGCTGCACAAGCTGCACCCCAAACAAGCCGATTTGCTGACGCTGCCAGAAGCTGAACTCTCCCCCGGCGAAGTTCGGATTGTCCAGGATCGTGTCAAACCCCTCGCCGCGACCGTCGGTGATATCGTCGTCGCCCGACGCATAGAAATACGACGAGCGAAAGCGAATCCAATCCCGGTCGTAGGAGAGTTCAATGGCGGCCATCCAGGCGCTGATGTCCAACTCCTGCGCCTCGAGCGGATTGAGCCCGTCGCGGCCAAATACATAGTACAAGGCGTGGTTTATATTGATGCGATTAATATGACCGTCGCCCGCAAAGCCAAAGTAATATGCATCAATTCCATGCGGCTCAAAGACCCCCGCCGGATCGGGGCGGACGAGAAACTGGTTCTTATCGAACAGAAAGTCTGGATCGTCCCGGTTGTAATGAAAGCTGGCCTGTGCGGTATAGCCCGGCCAGATGCAATCCTGGCGATAGTAATTGGCAACGACCGTATTCTGATTGCGATCTTCAAACGTATTGAGCGTGCTGTTCGTCTCCTTCTCGGTCTGGTCGAAATAAATCAGATTGAACTGATCCTGATTCGCATTGCGAGTGCCGAAGAGGCGAACCGAGCGATTGATATCCGAGAGGATAAACCCGCGGAAATCGCTAACGAACGGTTGGGAGCCGGCACGTACGGAAACGAAATCGTAGTCCGGACTAAGGTCCGCGAGCTTAGATTCGACGAACCACTCTTCCAGCGCGGCGTCTTCCCGAAAGCGTGTTTCGCCATTGCGCACGTCCGGGCTGACGATTCCCAGCTCATTCACTTCCAGATAGTTAAGATTGAAAATCGGCGTGGCCTTGATGCGCCAGTCGGTCGGCTTGAACGCGGCATTGCCGTGATTCAGATCAAAGCTGAGTTTGAAGAAGTGGGTGTAGAAGAATTGATTGGGATCGCCGAAGAACTCTTCTTGCCCCGGCGTACTGGTGGACTCGAACGGCGTGGTCGGCGTCGGCAGTTGGCGACCTTCGAGGAGGGCCTGGCTCGTCAGAGTAATGTTCAGGAACGTATGCTGCCCGATGATCGGGTAGTCGCCTTTGAGCACGTTTTGGTTGTACGGATCCCATAACGAGCCCTCGGTGTAAGGGTAGTCCTCAATGAGTGGGTTCCCGCGACCATATCGGTCCCATGGCGGAAGACCCATCCGCCAGCGGTCCTCGATCGGTACAAAGTCAGAGCCCGACGGTCCTTCACTAGGGAGTATCCCGGTCGGGCCGGTGTATCCCAGCGGCGCCTCAATGGGGTAGAGGAACCGATCCATCGGCAGCTCAACCGCCGGCGCCTCAGGCGCTACAAGCATGTCATCCGGCGGACGAAGCACACCCGGCAATACCGGGTCCGCGTCAAAGTAACGTAGCCCTAGCGGCGGTTCGGAGAGCGGTGCTTGCGCCAAGGGCAAGGGTTCCGTCGTCGGTATTAAGCGCACGTCATTGTTGGCGTCCGAAAGCGCGAGTGGGAACTGGGCGCGCAACGAGCTGTTCAAGCTTGTCGGCGGCAGTACATCCGACGCCCACAAAAGTGCCACCGCCAACAGATGCACGAGAACGCGCAGCCGCGTGCTCGATCGATGCGCGGCCGCCGTAGCGGTGCGGATTGGAAAGTCCGGAGTTTGGCGCATAGTTGGGCTGTATCTTCTGTATCGGTTGTCGCGACAAATCCAGTCGAGCGGTTTCGCGCGGATATGAGGCCTTCAGGGAATTCTCGTGGCATCGGGAGAGGTTCTCGTTGCAATGCGTAGGCCCGGCAAAGTCGATAAAATACTCAGATTGGTCAAAATACGCTGTAACCGGTCGGAGGACCGCGCATGAAGTCACAACGAACGAGCGGATCGCCCTTCCGGTCCCGGTCGCTGAGATTCGAAACCCTTGAGCAACGTCAGATGATGGTTGCCGATCAGCTTTCAGCCGGCGAGGTCGAGACGCTATTACAGCGCGGCGCGGCGGCGTCGGGCCGGCAAGACGCGATCATCGCCGTGGTGGACCGGCGCGGCGAAATCCTCGGCGTGCGTGTCGAGGGGGGCGTGCCGATCGCCGACCCCAACATGATGATCTTTGCCATCGACGGCGCGGTGGCCAAAGCGCGGACGGCGGCGTTCTTTGCCAACCAGAATACGCCCATCACGTCGCGGACCGTGCGGTTCCTCAGTCAGTCCACGGTGACGCAGCGCGAGGTGCAGTCGAGTCCTAATATTCCCGACGTCAATTCGCCGTACCGGGGACCTGGTTTCGTCGCGCCCATCGGTATTGGCGGTCACTTTCCGCCGGGCGTGCCGAATACGCCGCTGGTTGATCTGTTGGCGATCGAGCACACCAACCGCGACAGCATCCGGCATCCTGGTCCCGACTCGATTCGCGGCACAGTCGACGACATCATGTTGGACTACCGGTTCAACATCCGCGACGACAACATTCCGCTGGTGAACGATCGCGGCTTCGCCAAGGCCGATCTGCAGGATTACCTTAGCCAGGCGCCCGAATCGTACGGTTGGGATTCGCAACGCAATCTGGCGACGCAATCGCGCGGCATCGCCACATTGCCCGGTGGCGTGCCGCTAATGCGGCTCGATCCGGTGACCAACAATCGCGAAGTGGTCGGCGGCATCGGCGTTTTCTTCCCCGGGTTATTTGGCACCGCGGATTTTGAGCAAGGCTTTGTGCCGGGAATCGGCCAGACGGAAGAGCAACGCAACAACGCGCCGCTGGTGCTGCAATCGGAATGGATCGCGTTCGCAGCCGCCGGAGGACTTGTGGGCGTCGCGCCGGTTGGATTCATCGGTGGGATCGCTCCTGTCAACGGGCTCGGCCTGCCTGCCGGCCGCATCGATTTGGTGGGCATTACGCTGGAAATCCTTGGTCCGGGCAACGCCATCACGCAGGGGATCAACGTTCTTCAGCAGACCTCGATCTTCGCCGGCCAGGAAATGGGCACGCAGTTCAACGGGCATCACGATCAAATCGTCGATCCGACCGCCCCGGATCCCAAACACCGCGCGGGCGAGGCAGTACCAGACGGCTACCTCGTCCTGAGTCCCGACGGCGGCAACGGCATCACGGCCACGCAGGTGCAACAAATCATTACGCAAGGGATCAACGCAGCCAACGAAACGCGCGCGGCGATCCGTTTGCCGCTCGGAACCCGCACTCGGATGGTATTGTCTGTCACCGACCGCGATGGCGAAGTTGTCGGCCTGTATCGTATGCCTGACGCCACCGTGTTTTCCATCGACGTCGCGGTGGCCAAGGCGCGCAACGTCGCTTATTACAACGACGCGGGGCTGGTGCAGTTTTACGACTTGCCGCTCGACCGGTTTGGCGAGCCGCGTTCGACGCCGCCTGGAGTTGCCTATTCGGCGCGGACGTTCCGCTTCCTGGCCGCGCCGCGCTATCCCACCGGATCGCCCGAGGGGACTCCGCCGGGCGCGTTTTCGATCCTCAACGATCCGGGCATCAACCCGCTCACCGCCGAGAACGTCGGCGCGCCGCTGCCGGCGTCGCTCTATTCGAGCTACGCGACGAGCCAACTCGGCTTCGACGCCTTCAATCCGGGCCGCAACTTCCGCGACCCACGGATCATATACACGCGAAACCCCAACCAGAACGGCGTGGTGTTTTTCCCCGGCAGCACGGCGCTGTATTCGGGCTTCACGTTGCTGGCGGGACTAGGCGTCAGCGGCGACGGCGTCGATCAGGACGACGTAGTGACGTTTTACGCATCGCTTGGATACCAGGCGCAGTTTTCGATCCGTGCCGACCAGTTTTTCATCCGCAACGTACGGCTACCGTATCAAAAGTTCAACCGGAATCCGTTTGGTTAATTGCAATCGTGTGCCACTGCTCGCCGCGAGCAGTGCGGTAGGGTGGGCCGAGCCCGCGAGGCCCACGCCGTAAAAAAATTCGCAGCAACGCAACACTAATCTGCACTTCTTCACACTGATTCGGCGGGTTGTTCGTGCCGAACATCAGCGGAGATTAGGAAAGCGCCGGGATAAACCGGTTTGGAGTAGCGAATGAAACATATCGC
>JBBDYH010000130.1:0-83685 GCA_040901795.1 Pirellulales bacterium | reverse complement strand
CTAGCACGATCAAACGCTTGCCCCCAAAAGGCTTCGGCTTATCTTCGTGGCATTCGGGTCAGAACTACTTTTCGTTGACTGTCAACGACTTTCAGGCCATTCTGACGACACTGAAAGCGTAAAAGAAGCGTAAAAGAGCGTAAAAGGGGACAGGTCCATTTTCTTGACGGCCAGCTCCCTGTTCGCTAGGGTGTGACCATGCCTCGCATCGCGCGACACGCTCCGGGCGGTTATGTCTACCACGTGCTCAATCGAGGCGTGGGCCGAATGCAGTTGTTCTCCAAGCCGGCGGACTACGAGGCCTTCGAGGCGATCGTCGCAGACACATTGGCGAAAATCCCGCTGGCGATTTGCGGTTACTGCGTGATGCCTAACCATTGGCACTTCGTCGTCCTTCCGTCGTCCGCGGGCGTGTTGGGCCGTTTCTTCCAGCGGCTGACCGTAACTCACGCCAATCGTTGGCAGCGGCATCGGAGACGAGTCGGCTACGGACACGTCTATCAAGGCCGGTTCAAATCGTTTCCCGTGCAGGAAGGCGAACACTTTTATCAGGTCCTGCGGTACGTCGAGCGAAATGCGCTGCGCGCCAATCTGGTTGCCAATGCTGCTGACTGGCGTTGGTCGAGCTTGTGGATTCGTGAGGTGGGAACGGCCGATCAACGAGCGCTACTGGCACGCTGGCCCGTGCCACAGCCGCGCAACTGGCGGGAACTGGTGCAGGAACCACAGACCGAGGCCGAACTGGCGGCGCTGCGTCACAGCGTGATGCGGGGAGCGCCCTTCGGCGGCGCCCATTGGACCGCTGATACGGCTCGTCGGCTCGGTCTGGAGTCAACCCTTCGGCCACGCGGCCGGCCCAAGAAGCCGAAATAATGGACCTGTCCCCTTTTTCTGCTTTTTCTGCTCGCAATCCAAGATGGAGATCGAGACAGAATCCCGGCGAGCACCGCTACCGGCGAGTCGGCTCGAAAGCCGGATCGACCTTCCGCGGCACCACGATGGTTTCGTGTCCCAACGTCTGTGGCAAAGAGGGAGCCGCTGGCTCGTCGGTCCCGGCGGCAACCGCCGGGGGCGTCAAGGGGACCGGCTTGATCGAGAGCAACTCCAGAATCTGCGCCTCCAGCGGCTCGATAAAGTCGAGAAAGCTGGCAAGCTGGGCGCTGGCAGTGCGCGGATCCTGGTTCCCGGTCACGTGCAAATAGCCCACGGCCATTCCGTCGGCGACCAACGGCAGCTCGAGCCGCCAGACCTTGGTGGCTGGGCCCACCGCGCGCCCCCGCCAGGTGGCATAGAAGTCCTCGTGCAAATGCGGCAAGTAAAGATTCAGGCGAATCCGTGTCAGGTTGAATCGCTCGGCGGATTCTACCAGAGCGTTCCAGATTTTTTCTTCCCACTGCAACGAGCCCTGCAGGCGGTGCGTCGCCTGGCTCGACTTCTCGCCGGCGCCCGAGACGATCGACCGGCCGATGCCCAGCAACTGGTGGTTCAGCAGCATCAGCTCCACGTGGCCAAACAGCCGTGTGGTGATCAGTGTGCCCAACACCAGCACCACCGTCACGATACCGATCCATTCATTCGCGAAATAAATGCCTGCCAGCGAGCCGAGCGACGTGACAACGCACAGCCCGGAAATCATCGCCACCGCCTGCCGCGTGGTCAGCCCCTGCGTGAGCAAGCGGTGGTGAATATGCCCCCGGTCGGTCGTATAGATGCTGCGTCCAGTAAGCTTGCGGCGGAGAACGGCGGCCAGCGAGTCGAGAATCGGGATCGCCCAGACCGCCAACGGCGCGGCAAACGCCACCGTGGCGGCCTCCTTGGTGCTGCTCCGCAGCGCCAGCGCCCCGAGGACCAGCCCGATGATCATGCTCCCGGCGTCCCCCAAGTAAATCGACGCCGGAGCAAAGTTGTACCGCAGAAACCCGAGCAGCGCCCCGGCGAGCACGAACGCGATGACCGCGTCGAGCTCCTGGCCCATCATCAGCGCCATCGTGCCAAACGCCAGGCTGAAGATCACGCCCACGCTGGTCGCCAGGCCGTCGACGCCGTCGATCAGGTTGAAGGAATTGATCGATGCCAGCAGCCAGAATAGCGCAAATAGCGCCCCGAAATGCCCGATCTCGATTTCGCCGCCCAATAGCGAAACGTGCTCGATGCGTGGCCCGGCGAACGTCACAATCGCGGCGGCGATCAATTGCCAGAACAGCTTCGTCCGCCCGCGCATCTCGCAAAAGTCGTCGAACAGTCCGACGGCGCAGATCAGAACCGTCGCAGCGAACAAGCCCGCCAACGGCTTGAGGTTTTCGATGCCGTCGATATCGTGGACCAGCCAAAGGACCGAGAGCAGCGCGACGCCGATCAACAGCGCTCCGAGCACGGCCGAACCGCCGCCCAGCGCCACGGGCGCCTTCTGCATCTTTCTGCGCCCATCGGGTCGATCCACAAAGCCGTGTTCAATCGCGATCCGCCGTACCAGAGGTGTCAGAAACAGGGATGCGGCAAGGGCGACTGCGAACGTCGCCGCGAGAGTGATGACAAAGGTGATCATCGAGGCGGCCGATTCAATCTCAAAGTTAGATCAGGACGGGGACTGCGACACAATCAAGGATGCAAATTCATGTTCCCGGCAGCTTCCCTTCCACTTGCCGCGGCATGCGGATCGATTGTCCGCTGTCTCGTCTGGCCCGACGAGACGGTCGCGCTCCGAAACCGTTCCCTGGTCCCGGTCGTTGGCTGGCGAATCAGAACCGTTTCGGATCGGCAAGCCCCCTTTTGGTCAACAGCAACCAACCCCAGGCGAGGTCCAAGAGAGAAGAAGAGACTTATTCCATCGGACAACCAGAAGAACGGGCCCCCGCATGCGCTGATCCGTGCTGCCGAGCCTGGCCCCCGACTGTGTTTTATTAAACCAAGCGATTCGTGCCCCGTCAATATTTCGCGATACGAGGTTCCGTTTATTCCAGTTTTGCGGCCGCGTGGTGAACGGTTGGACCGGGATTGCGTGCTAGCGCATTCGCTTGACGGTCTGCGACCAAAGCCGACAATGAGCGCGGGAGCCGATCAAAACCTGCGAAAGGTGACGCCGTGTCAAAGTTTGCCGTCATTCTGCCGGCGGCCGGTAAGAGTAGCCGGTTCCGCGACAAGAACTACAAAAAGCCGTTCGCGCCACTCGCCGGGCGTGCGGTCTGGCTGCACGTCGCCGAGAAGTTCCTTAATCGCAGCGACGTGAAGCAAACCATCCTCATCATCGCGCACGACGATCGCGAGTTTTTTGACTTCAAGTTTGCGGGCAATGCGGCGATTTTGGGTGTCGAGGTGGTCGAGGGGGGCGCCGAGCGCGCCGACAGCGTGGAGCGGGCGCTGGCGCGTGTGAAGAGCGACATCGACTTTATCGCCGTTCACGACGCGGCGCGGCCGTGCATCGTCGACGAGTGGATCACCGCCGTCTTCGAGGCGGCCGAAAAGCACGACGCCGCAATCCCGGCGGTTCCGGTTTCGGCAACGCTGAAGCGCGTGGGCGCCGACCATGCGATTGCCGAGACGGTCGATCGCACCGGGCTTTGGGAAGCGCAAACGCCTCAGGTCTTCCGTCGGCAGTTGCTCTTGGAGGCTTACGCCAAGCGCGGCGGCTTCACGGCCACCGACGAAGCCCAGCTCGTCGAGCGGCTAGGCAAAAAGGTGCACGTCGTACCGGGATCGAACATCAACATCAAGATCACCACACGCGAGGACCTCCGCCTGGCGGAGGCAGCGCTGCACGCCTTGCCCAAGCCGAAGTTCAGCGGCCCGGCCCACCCGTTCGCCGACGACGACCACTGGAAATGAACGACATCATCGCGGATCTTCGTTGGCGTGGGCTGATTCATCAGACGACCGAGGAGGAGTCGGCGCTGGCGAAGTGGCTGATGGATCAGCCGCGAACGCTCTACGCCGGCTTCGATCCGACGGCTGAGTCGTTGCACGTCGGCAGTTTGTTGCCGCTGTTATTGCTGCGGCGCTTTCAGAAGGCCGGGCACCGGCCGATCGCCGTCGTCGGCGGTGCCACCGGCATGATCGGCGATCCCAGCGGCAAAAGCGAAGAGCGCAAGTTGCTCTCGGTCGATACGCTGCGGGCCAACGTCGCGGGCATCGAAACCCAGATGCGACAGTTTCTCGACTTCGGCACAAGCGCCACGCGTGCGGTCCTCGTCAACAACTATGACTGGATGAACCGCTTCAGTTACCTCGAATTCCTCCGCGACGTCGGCAAGAACTTCCCGGTCAACGTGATGTTGGCCAAAGAGAGCGTGCGGGCGCGGCTGGATCGCGAAGACACGGGCATGTCGTACACCGAATTCAGTTACATGCTCTTGCAGGCCTACGACTTCGTCTACCTCAACGAGCATCACGCTTGCGAGCTACAAATCGGGGGCAGTGACCAGTGGGGGAATATCACCGCAGGCATCGATTTGGCCCGTCGGATGCGCGGCGTACAGCTCTCTGGGATGACTTGTCCGCTGTTGACGAAGAGCGACGGCAGCAAGATGGGCAAGACCGAGGCCGGGGCCATTTGGCTCTCGCCGGCGCGCACCAGTCCCTATCAGTTCTACCAGTACTGGATCAACACCGAGGACGCCGACGCCGGCAAGTGTCTCCGGTTTTTGACCGAGCTTTCGCACGACGAGATCGAGGCTCTCGACGCGGCACGAGCGTCCGAGCCGGCCAAACGCGAAAGCCAGCGGCGGCTGGCCGAAGAGCTGACGCGGCTGGTCCATGGCGAGGCGGGACTGGCGGCGGCGAAGCGCGCGACCGAGATCTTCTTTGGCGCGGAGATCAGCGAGTTCTCCGACTCACAGCTCGGCGAGATCTTTGCCGACGTGCCCAGCAAAGTGCTGCCGCGTGAAAAGCTCGCCAGCGATGGCCTGTCGCTCATCGACGCGCTCGTCGAATCCAGTCTGGCTAAGAACAAGAGCGAGGCCCGTCGCGTGATCGAACAAGGGGGCGCATACATTAATAATCGTCGCGTCGATTCCCTCGACTATACGCTTACATCCCGCGATCTGGCCAGCGAGACCGTGACGGTGCTGCGCAGCGGCAAGAAAAAGTATGCCCTGCTGAGGTTCGACTAGCTCGCATGTGTTCGCCGAGCTTGTCGAGCATGTACGACGGCCTTCCAAGGCCGTCGAGTTTTCACTGGCGGCGCTGCAAGGCCGGCTTACGGTGCATGTGCCGATCCGTGCTGGTTGTCCGGGCAAGCGCAGCGTCTACAATGGGACGACCCGACTGCGTTTGAACGTTGGCAGCGGCCCGCCGGCCGTTGGGACAGAACCTCAAATTGGAAAGCCCTTACATACGATGCCGCGCCGTTTCCTGACAGCCTTGCCCGTCTACAACGAAGTCGCCCATGTGACGCCGGTGCTCGACGAAGTGCGCCGGTATAGCAGCGATGTTCTGGTGGTGGATGATGGCTCGAGCGACGGCACGGCGGATCTGCTCGCCGCGCGCCGCGACGTTCGCTTGCTGCGGCATCCGCAAAACCGGGGCTATGGCGCCGCACTGAAAAGCGCCTTCGACTATGCGCTGGCCGAAGGCTACGACGTGCTGGTGACAATCGATTGCGACGGTCAACATGAGCCGCAGCGAATTCCGGAGTTCGCCGCCGCTTGCACCGACGAGGTCGATATCGTCTCCGGGAGTCGGTACTTGCAGACCTTCGATGACCAGACCGCTCCGCCGGCCGATCGTCGCCGCATCAATCGGTTGATCACCGAAGAAGTGAATCGAAGGCTCGGCTTGAACCTGACTGACGCCTTTTGCGGCTTCAAGGCGTATCGCGTGCCGGCGCTAACCTGCTTCGATCTGAGCGAACCGGGCTACGCGATGCCGCTGGAGTTGTGGGTGCAAGCGGCAAATTGCGGTCTGCGGATCGTAGAACTGCCGGTGCCATTGATCTATCTTGACGAGAAGCGGTCGTTCGGTGGAGCGCTCGACGACGCCCACACGCGTCTGGCGCATTATCGCGCGGTAATTGAGCGCAGCGAGGCGCGGCTGCTGGAGCGGCGGCACGAGCGGCGTCCCGTTCGGTCGTCCTGTGCCTGAGCGATCTGCCGTATCGCAGCAACTACGGGGTAAGCGAGCGCTGTGTGTAACTCTCTGGAAGCCGAACCGAGCATGGGTGATCGCGCGCGACCGCCGCGGTTCCAGACCCCGCGCGACGACGGCGGCAAGCTCGTGGCGCCGCCTGTCTCGGCGGGTGCTGAACTCATCGCCGCGCATCGCGCCCGGCTCGAAGCATGCGATTACGACGTGCACGGGCAATCGCTGCCGGATTTGGCGGCTGAGGCGCGCCGCCAGTTGCTAGCCGAGGCGCTGGCCTACACGCGGGCCTACCGGGATGTCTCTAGCTTAGAGCAAAGCGGGGGGATCGCCGCCCAGCCCTCGTTGGTGCTCGCCGGCCATCAGCCCGAACTGTTTCATCCGGGCGTGTGGCTCAAGAATTTCATGCTCCACTCGGTCGCTCGCGCCAGCGGCGCCGTCGCGGTGAACCTGGTGGTCGATAGCGATACGATCAAGGCCTCATCGCTGCGCGTGCCAACCGGCTCGGCAACTCGGCCGCTCGTCGAGTCGGTGCTCTTCGACCGGCCCACGACCGCGGTGCCGTTTGAGGAACGCCGGATTGTCGATCGAGCGCTGTTCGAGTCGTTCGCCGATCGCGTCGCTGACAAGCTGACCACGCTCGTGCCCCGACCGCTCGTCAAAGACTTTTGGCCGGATGTACTCAGCCGCTCGCGCCACACCGACCGGCTCGGCGAATGTCTCGCCCAGGCGCGGCACGTCTGGGAGGGGCGCTGGGGCGCGGCGACGCTCGAGATTCCACAGAGCCGCGTCTGCTCGCTGCCGGCGTTTCATCGTTTCGCCGCCCATCTGCTGGCGCATTTGCCACGGCTGTGGGAGATTTACAACGCTGCCCTGTTTGAGTACCGCAGTGCCAACCACGTCCGCAGCCATGCCCATCCGGTGCCCGAGTTGTCAGCGGAAGGCGATTGGCTGGAAGCGCCCTTCTGGGTATGGAGAGCGGACGACCCCACGCGGCGGCGGCTTTTCGTCCGCTCGCGGGACAACGGTATTGTGCTGGCCGACCGTGCCGGCTGGGAGCAGCCGCTCGATATATCGGCCGAAACCAATCCCGATCGTGCGATCGAGCAACTGCAGGAGCTGGCGCGGCTGGGTGTGCGCTTGCGAACGCGGGCGTTGATCACCACGATGCTCGCCCGTGTGCTGCTGGGCGACTTGTTCGTCCACGGCATCGGCGGCGCCAAGTACGACCAAATGACGGATGTATTGATCGAGCAGTTCTTCGGCTTGGAGCCGCCGGGGTACATGGTGGTATCGGGCACGTTGCGGCTGCCGATCGAGCACAATCGCGGCGCTGCCGAAGAGCTTCGCCGTACGCGTCAAGCGCTCCGGGAACTGACCTACCACCCTGAGCGGTTCGTGGAACCACCTTCGCAACAACGACATTGCGAGCGCTGTTCGGGGCCGGCGGCAAAGCCAGCGAACTGGGAATTGCAGCGCTCGATCGACATGAAGCGGCAGTGGATCGCGATGGCGAAGTCGCAAGACAACGCGCGCACTCGGCACGAGGCGATTCGCTCGGCCAATCTGGCGTTGCAGCCGTGGCTCTCAGACTGCCGCGCGAAGCTGTTGGCCGACATCGAACGGCTTGAACGGCAGGCGCGCGCCGACGCGGTCCTTTCGTCGCGCGAATACAGCCTCTGTCTCTATCCCGCGCATCAGCTACGCGAGTTCTTAAGCGGCGCGAGCTAGTCGGTCCTCAGTGGTCGTCCAAAAATATTTTTTCGAAAAGTTGTCAATAGAGGCTGGAATTTTCTGGCGGCTCATCGTACGCTTACAAGGGCTGAATGGATTGACCCAGCAAAAAGTCGCAAGAGGACTGCGAAATGAGCCGAGCGGATACGACGCCGGCCGTTTCGCACGGCAGACCAGCGGCCAAGGAAGCCGCCCGCGCGAAACGGACTCTCGACCCCACGCTGCCACAAACTACGCAGCGACAACTGACTGACCGACGCCACTCGCCTGCCAACAGCAACGGCGATTCTCTCCGCACTTCGCGGTCAGTCTTACCTCCCCTTGAAAAGCCCCTCGCGGCTCGCGCTGCGCGCCTGGGCTCGGAACGCCCACAAGTCGGTCTGCGAAGTCGTCGCCGCACCCGTGCGCCGCTGGAGGAGTTGGTTTCTGCGCGCGCAGGGGACCACCCCGAGATCTATCAGTTTCTGTTGGCGGTCTTTCAAGCGCCATCGCGTGAAGAGTTTCACGCGGTGCAAGACGAGCCGACGTACGACCCTGCGCAGCGCCTGCTCATCAAGCGCGAGGGGCGAATTGCAGCGCACTTGCAGTTGTCGCACCGGAAGATGTGGTTTGGCGGCTTGCAATTGCCGATTGCGCAGTTGCAATGGGTGGGCACGCTTCCCGAATTCCGCTCGCGAGGGTACGCCACGCGACTGCTGCACCGTGCCGAGCAGGAAATGCGCAACTCCGGCGCCACCCTGGGCGTCCTGCGGACGCGAATTCCGCAGTTTTTCCGGAGCGCCGGCTGGGCCGTGTGCGGGCGGGAGAGTTATTCGCTCAACCGGGCTCGAGACATTCTCGCCCACCTTTCAGCGGCGTCCGAGCCGCGCCCTCCGTTGAGCATCCGGCTGTGGCGACACGTCGAGCTACCATCACTGATGCGCATCTACGCGCAGCAAACCGTACGGGGCTACGGCCCTTTAGAGCGGAGCGAAGCCTACTGGCGCTGGCTCATCAGCCGTAAGGCATTCGACCACATCATCGTAGCGATTCACGGACGCGACCGGATGGAACTGGTCGACACGAATGCCCCGATCGTGGGCTACGCCGTGGTTTGCCAGGACCGCGTGGTCGAACTGTTAACGTCGCCCGATCACTCCGCCGCAGCCGTCCAGTTACTCGCGCGGGCCTGCGGCGACTCGATCGAACGCAACCGGCAGACGATCGCCGTAGAAGCGCCGCCAGGTGATTCCCTGCACCAGCTTGTCGTTGAGGCAGGTGGCATGACCAACGCCAGCGAGAGCAACGGCAGCGAAGTGCAGATGGTCAAGGTCCTGAATCCCGCACAGTTTGTCAGGGCTATCGAACCGGAGCTCGCCGAGCGAGCCCGCACGGCCAATCTGCCGCCAGTCTGCGAGCTGGGGCTGTTCATCGAGGGGACCAGGCAGGTGCTCACTGTGACTCGCCGTGGCGTGCGGCTCAGCAGCGGTAGGCTAGGCCGCAGCTATCTGGCGCTTAAAGACAACGAGTTCACGCGGATGTTGCTGGGACACAACGACATCGCCGAATCAGTCCAGCAGGGGCGAATCATCCCCTCGACACAGATCGCACTGGAAACGGCGGGCGAGCTCTTTCCCCGTTTACCTCTCTGGCGACCGAAATGGGACGATGCGCAGGCGTAGCAAAGACTGGGAGACAAGGAGACTGGGAGCCACTACACGCTGAGAAACTCCTCCAAGGCTTCGCGCATTAGCGCTTTGTCGGGCGCGATATCGGTCCAGAGCTGAAACGCAATCGCCGCCTGGTTGACGAGCATGCCCAGTCCGTCGAGCGTCGCGCAGCCGCGATCGCGGGCCTCGCGCAACAGCCGAGTATCGTTCGGGTTGAAGATCACATCCGCGACCACCAGACCGGGCCGCAAGCTGTCGAGCTTGATGGGCACGCGGGCATCGCGGTCAAAGAGCCCGATCGATGTGGCGTTGATTACGACGTCGGCTTCCGCAGGCAGCGCGAAGTCCTCGGTCCATTCGATGAAGTTGGACCTGGTCGCGGCCTTTTCACGGAGTAGCTCCGCGAGCTGCTGACCGCGCTCGGTCGAGCGGTTGACGATGGTCAACTCGGCCGCGCCTGTCAGCGCCAACTCAACGGCAATCGCCCGCGCCGCGCCGCCAGCGCCAAGCACGGCGACTTTCTTTCCCACTGGGTCGGCCAGTGCGCGTAGCGATTGCACGAACCCCTTGCCGTCGGTGTTTTCGCCGATCAATCGCCCGTCGTGGTTCTTGATGCAATTGACCGCCTGCATCAAGCCGGCGGCGTCAGTCAGCGCGTCGAGGAACTCGATCACGGCGACCTTGTGCGGCATCGTAATGTTGCCGCCGCGAAATCCCATCGCACGGGCGCCGCGCACCGCCTCGCCGAGCCGCTCGGGGGCGATTTCCAGGGTGAGATAGCGCCAGTCGAGGCCCGCCGCCGCGAACGCGCGCTCCATCATGAACTGCGTGGGATTTCCAGCCACCGGCTGGCCAAAGAGGAACGTGATTTCTTGAAGCGAGGAGTGCACGAATGAGGCGTTAGGCGTCAGGGGAGAGGGGACAAAATTTCGAAGCCCGGCCTGCCCAGTACGATGATCCCATCTTCGCTTGCCGGCCGAATCGTTGCAACGCGGAAAAGGCGCGGCCAGCAGCGTCGACCGCGTGATAAGATAGAGAACTCAAGGCGCTAGAGATCATCATGCAACCGGCAACCGCACGCACAGCATATCGCAACTCGCCTGGTTTCCTGGCGATCATCGCCTGCGTGGCGATCGATTTTTTGATGATTCCGCTGGGCGGATACCTGCGCCCTCTTCTCTCGATGTTCATCAGCGATCGCGCCGCGGGTGAGCTACTCCGCTACGTCGCGATCGGAATCCTCGGAGCGCAGCTCAGCATGCTGGCCATCTGGCTGTGTCTGATGGCCGCGTCGCTATATTGGTGCCTGGTCGCGCTGGGCGCGCTGGTTGTCGTTTCGATGCTGCTCGCTCCATCCTCGCCAGGCGTGTTGCCGCTAAGCTATTTGGCGGAAGCCGTGCTGACGGCGTCATTGCCTCTGGCGATCATGCACCTCATCGGACTTCGCGTGGTCCCGTACGACACCGCGGCGGAGAAGAAGTACGCCGTGTCGACGCGATTTACCCTAAGCCAGCTCTTCTGGTGGACGACTCTGGCGGCCGCCACGCTGAGTCTGTTTCACACGGCCTCGTTAGTGCCTCGCATGCACTCTTTGCTCGCGGCGATGGCCGTTTCGGCGGTCGCCATTGCCACTCTCTGGGCCATGTTGCGGCCGGGGGCGGTCTGGCTGCGCTTGCTGCTGCTGCCGACCACCGCTCTTTTGATCGCAGCATTGGGTACGCAGCAACTGTTTCGCTGGAGCATTGCCGGCGTGCCGCTGGTCGGCGTGGTTTATAGTGTAACTCTAGCCGGACTGCTGGCCATTTATCGACGCGCCGGCATGCGCCTTGTTCACAAAACCGCTGGCGGTTGGCTCGTTCATTGAATTTCACCGTGCTTAGCGATTTACTCACTACATGCCTGGCATCGCCTTAAACACGGCAACATCAATCGAACAGCGGCAAAGCGCCTATTGGCCGCCCGCGGTGGCTTGGCTGGCGGTCATCGCACATTTCTGTGTGGCCGACGTGGTCGGAGTCAACTCGCGATCGTCGAAACACGACTTTGCCGTCGTGCGCGATGCGGCCGTCTTACTTGCACAGGCCGACTTAATTGTAATCTGGCTGGTGCTCGGAAGCAGCCGTTGGATTCGGCGATTCCCCTGGTCGCTGTGCGGGCTTAGCGGCTTGGGTCTGGTGCTTTACATGCACAACTTTAACGACGTCATGGGGGTGGTACTGGCAGCGTACGTCGCGCATGGATTGACAACGGCCGCAGTGGTTGGCTTTCTGCGCTTCCGCGGCAAGAGGATCGAGAATCTTGCCCGCAACGAGCCCACCGAAGAAACCGAGCGATCGCGACGACAGTTTACGATTCTCGATTTGTTCGGCGCTGCGCTCGCGGTCGCGATTGCCGTTTCCTGGGTACTGAGGATGGAACCGCCCACGGCGGTCCGCGGCGATGCCGGCGTTTTCGCCATGCTGGCGGTCGTCGTGGCTCCGCTTTCGGCCTTTACGCTGACGGCAGCGGTCGGGATGCAGTGCCAACGTTGGCTCGTGATCCAGATTATCTTCGCCGCTTTTATTGCGATATTCCTGACCAATACGTTAGGTCACGAGATAGGCCAGCAGCTTTGTCTGTCGTATAGCGTTCACTGGTTCCTCGTCGCCGCCACGTTGTGGGTCTTTCAGATGTGCGGTTATCGGCTGGTGCGAACGACACTGCCGATGTAGACCGCCTGCCGCGGCGGCCGGTAGTGTAGTCATCACGCTCCGCGTGATGATCCTCTCGCGGAGCGAGAGGACTACACTAGCTCGTCCAGCTCCTCCACCAGCCGATCGAAGTGCGCTAGCGCGGTACCTACCGGCTCAGGCTTCTCCATGTCCACGCCCGCATCGCGCAATAGGTCGAGCGGCCACTTGCTGCACCCACCGCGGAGGAAGTTCAAATAGTCTTCCAACTCACGTTGGCCGCCGCTGGTCACGCGCTCGGAAAGCGCGATGGCTGCCGAAAGCCCCGTGGCGTACTTATAGACATAAAACGCCCGATAGAAGTGCGGGATGCGAAAGCACTCCAGCGCAAGCTGCTCATCAATGGCAAAGTCGGGCCCGAAGTATTGGTTGAGCAACTCTCGATAGATGGTCTTGAACTTCGCCACAGTCAACGCCTCGCCCGCTTCGGCCAACTCGTGCGTGATCTTTTCGAACTCGGCGAACATCGTCTGGCGAAAGATCGTGCCTCGGATGGCGTCGATGTCGCGGTTGATGAGATAGGCCCGCTCCTCGTCGCTCCCAGCACGCTGGCGCATGTGCCGGCTCAGGAGCTGCTCGTTAAACGTGCTGGCCACCTCCGCCACAAAGATCGTGTAATGATAGTACTGGTACGGCTGACTCTTGGCCGAGTAATGCGTGTGCATCGAGTGCCCAGCCTCGTGCGCCAATGTAAACACGTGGTCGAGCACGTCGGGTTGATAATTCATCAGGATGTACGGCTGGCTGTCGTACATGCCGCTGGAGAAAGCGCCGCTCTGCTTGCCCTTGTTCGGATAGCGGTCGCACCAGCCATTGTCGAGGCCTTGCTCCAACACGCCGCAGTAGTCGTTGCCCAGCGGCTCCAAAGCGTCGACCACGAGTTTCACGGCCCGCTGCCAGGTGTGGCGAGTCTCCAACTCGCTCAGGATCGGCACATACGTGTCATAGTGGTGGATCTCTTTGAGCTTCATCTTCCGCCGCCGCACATCGTAATAACGATACAGGCCGGGCAAGCGCCGGTGGACCGAGGCGATCAGGTTGTCGTACACCGACAAGGGCATGTTGTCGGCGAACAAGGCGCCGGCACGAGCGCTCTGGTAGTTGCGCGCCTTGGCGTAATAGACATCGCGGTGGATTGAGCCGGCGAGCGCGGCCGCCAGCGTGTTTTCGTGAGCGCTATACTCCTCATAGAACTGGTGGAAGGCGTCCTTCCGCACCGACCGTTTCGGTGAATGGAGAAACACGGAAAACGTCGCCGTGCTCAACTCGGCTTTCTTGCCTTTCTCGTCCTTGATGAAGCCGAACTTGAGATCGCTGTCATTGAGCTGCCGGAAGACATGATTCGACGTCTCGGCCATCTGCCCCTGCATCGCCAGCAGCTTCTCTTCGGCGGGGCTAAGCGTGTGCTGCTTATAACGTAGAATCCTCTCGAGCGTGATGCGATGCGGCGCCAGGGCCTCGTCGGCGAGAAAACGCTTCATCTTGGCCGTGGCAATCGCCAGGATCTCCGGCCGGATGAAGCTCGCCAATTCGCCCGCCCGCGTGGCCGCATGCCGATAGCGGCCCATCATGTCCTGATACTTGCTGTCGCTGACGTCTTCTGCCGTCTTCAGAAATGCATACGTCGACAGCCGGTCACCGGCCCGGTCAACGGCAATGTCGAACTCGAACAGCTCCGCCAGCCGCTCGGCGCTTTTGCCAAGCGTGCCGGCAAACGATGTATAGCCCGGAATGTCGCTTTCCCACTGTTTGAATGCCTGCTCCCACTCGTCGTCGCTTTTGAACAGCGACGCGAGATCCCAGCAGTCGGCGGGTTTGACTTTGTTGCGAGGGGGAAGGGTTTTCATAAGTTACGGTCGATCTTCCCCAATGCGACGGCGTGAATCTTCGACCACGGTACCGTTTCAGCGATGCCGGCATCGAGTTCAGCGACGCGTCGCTCGATCTCCAGACCCCATTCCTCAGAGATCGCAACTGTCGCTTCCGGCGGCAGAGTAGCCCACAGCGCATCAATTAATCGAAGACGATCCTCATCCGGCAGCTGCTGTGCGGCGGCCAGCACCGCAGAGTATCCATTCATAGCTCGAATCTCTCCTTGTCTCCCGGTCTCCTTGTCTCCCTGTCTGGAAACAACCAAATAGTGCTCTTCGAAGGATACTCACCACCGATACACCCCCGTTCCCCAAGCCAGTCCGGCCCCAAACCCGCTAATCAAGACCGCGTCCCCCCGTTTTAGCCGTCCGGCGCGGTTCGCCTCGTCGAGCACGAGGGGGATGCTGCCGGCTGAGGTATTGCCGTATCGCTCGATCTGCATCAGCACCTTGTCGCGCGGCAAGCCAAGCTCCTCGACCGCCGCATCGATGATCCGCACATTCGCCTGGTGCAGCACGACCAGCGCGACGTCGTCGAGCGAGAGGTTCGCCGCGTCGAGAACTTCCCGAATCGTTTGAGTCAGCAGCCGCACTGCCCATTTGAAAACCGGCCGACCGTCCATCTTCAGATAGTGCTGCTTCGCCTCGAAACCGGACGCACATGGCCGCATCCGCGAGCCGCCCATCGGTGTATACAGCAGATCCGCGCCCGATCCCTCCGAGCCCATGGTGTACGCCATCATGCCTTGTTCCGGCGAACCCGCAGTGAGCACCACCGCCCCCGCTCCGTCGCCAAAAAGCGGGTAGATCTTTTTGTCGTCCGGATCGATCACGCGCGAGTTGGTGTCCGACCCGATCACCAGGGCCAGCCGGCTGCAGCCGGTGGCGACGAACTGCATACCGGTGATCAACCCGTAGATGAACCCGGCGCAGGCGGCCTGGATGTCCATCGCGGGCGCGTTGATGCCCAGGCGAGCTTGCACCTGGCAGGCGGTGGCGGGCACCGGCCAATCGGGCGTAAAGGTGGCCACCACGACAAGATCGACATCGCTCGCTTTGACCCCCGCCTGTTGCATCGCACGCTCGGCCGCAGCGATCGCCATGTCGCTCGTGGCCATTTCGGGTGGCGCGTGGCGACGCTCGCGGATCCCCGTCCGCTGAATGATCCACTGGGGATCGCAGCCGAGTGCGGCCAGGTCCTCGTTGCGCACGACGTTGTCCGGTACGTAGCTCCCCGTCCCGACGACCTGCACGCCGGTCAGCCGCCGCATGGGTGCGCTCGAAGTTTGAATGACGCGTTCGGACACGAGGATCTACTTTGTGTGCGTCGGCTAAGAAGTCACGATCACTGTGGTGCTAATGGGGAATGTCGAATGGGGAATGTGGAATGGTGTGTCGCAATGGATACGTTCTTTCATTCCCCATTCCCCATTCCCTCAATCCCCATTTTCTTCATGTCGATCCACCGCCGCTCGGCGTGCGACTGCAACACTGCATCGGCCACGAGTTGGGCGTTGAGCCCGTCGTAAAAACTCGGCGCCGCGTCGCGCCGTTCGACGATTGCCGAAACGAACTCCCACATCAAATCATAGCGGAACACCGTGGCCGGTTCGCCCTGATTTGGATCGCGCGGGCTGCCGGCCGGCGCGAGGAACTCGGGCGGCACGGGAACGGGATGAAGATCCTCGCCAGTTTTGCCCAGCAAAATCGCATTCGGTTCGTGCAACCGATACACTGCCGAACCCTCCGAGCCGTTGACCTCCGCCCATTCGTGGCCAAAGCCGTTGCGATGATATCCCTTGGCCAGCGTCGTGCCTTCCCAGACACCCGTTGCGCCGTTCTCGAACTCGCCGATCAGTCCGGACCAGTCATCGACGTCCGATGGCTCGCAGGATTGGCCGTCGGCTGTTTGCGTGCGCGCGCAAAACCGTGCGACCGCGCCGCAAACCGACTTGAGCGGACCGAGCAAATCGATCGCAAAGTCGATGCGGTGGATGGTCATGTCGAACAAGTCACCCGCGCCGGCCAGCTTCTGGTATTGGCGCCAGGCCCAGCTCGTCTCGGGCCAATCCAAAAACCGCTGACTGCGAAAGTGCCGTGGTTCACCCAGCGCGCCGCTCTTGAGCAAGTGCCGCAAGTATCGCATCGAAGGTGCGAAGCGATACGTGAACGCCGTCATATGTACGACGCCGTGGTCGCGCGCCCCCTCGTACATCTGGCGGACTTCGCCCGCGTTGAGCCCCAGCGGTTTCTCGCACATGATGTGCTTCCCGGCTGTGGCGGCGGCAAGTGCGATAGCTTTATGCGTGAAGTTCGGTGTGGCAATGACGACCGCGTCAATCTCAGGATCCCGACAAATCGCCTGGAAGTCGGTTGTCAACTTGTCGATCTGCCAGTCGGTGCGCCGCTGGTCGAGCAGCCGCTGATCGGCGTCGCAAGCGGCGACGAGCGTGGCACGCCGGTCGAGCCGGATGGCCGGCACATGGTGGTAGTCGCTGACCTTGCCGGCGCCGATGATGGCCACTCGAATTGGCGCCGTGGACGGACGAATGCTCATAGCAAAAAGGATACGCTTGTTCCCGCGAAAGTAAGCAACTAAGGTAAGGGTTTTGCAGGGGATTCACAAGGTCGGCCATCGTAGACCGTCCGCCGCGGCGGACGGAACGGCACACGGAGTGCGCCTGCTACATAAATACGCCAGCGACACGACGGAGAAGTCACAAATGCATGTTCATCCCTTGGTCCGCGTCTTGGCCGCACTCGCGGCGATCCTCGTCAGCATATCGACTCAGGCTACAGCCGCTGAAGCCGAGCCGTTGCGCGTGATGACGTTCAACATCCGCTACGACAACCCGCAAGACGGCGAAGACATTTGGGTCAACCGCAAGGACAAGGTGGCCAGCATGGTCCGCCTCTACGACGCTGACATCGTCGGCATGCAAGAGGCGCAGCGAAATCAGATCGACGATTTGGCGAAGCGGTTGCCTAAGTACGAATGGTTCGGTGTCGGCCGGCAGGACGGCAAAGACGCTGGCGAATTCACGCCGATCTTCTACCGCCGAGACCGCCTGGAGCTGCTGGATCAAAAGACGTTTTGGCTCTCTCCAACTCCCGACCAGGCGGGTAGCCGCGGTTGGGATGCGGCACTGCCGCGCATCGCGACGTGGGCCAGATTTCGCCCTCGCGCAGGAAGCGAAGGCGAGAAAATGGAATTCATCGTCTTCAACACTCACTTCGATCACATGGGCCTCCTCGCGCGCCTCGAGAGCGCCAAGCTCCTGCGAGCGAAGGTTGCTGAAATCGCCGGCGATCATCCGGTCGTTGTCATTGGCGACTTCAACTGCCTACCGGGCTCGCCGCCGTATCAATGGCTCATTGGCAAGGAACCGCCGCCGCCGGCCACCGAGGGCGCCAATGTCAAAACAGAGAAGGCGCCCATTCCGCCAAAAGAGGCGGTTCCGGCACCAGGGGCGCTGGCCGACGCGATGCTGCATACGCGACATCCACACCACGGCCCGACAACAACCTGGAACGGATTCAAGGCGCTTGTGCCTGGGCGAAAAATCGATCATATCTTCTTCCGCGGACCGATCACGATTGAGCAACACGTGATTCTGGCCGACCATTGGGATGGCCGCTTTCCCAGCGACCACTTACCGGTGATGGCGGAGATCACCGTTACAGAAACGATGAATGGTGAACGATGAACGATGTACATCATTGATCCTTCATCGTTCATCGTTGCGTTCAAGTCTCCCAGTCTCCCAGTCTCCTTGTCTCCCAGTCTCCCAGTCTGTCCCCCTCACCGCGGCTCGCCCAGGTGCTGCTTGAAAAACGCAGCGATCCGCGAATGAAGCCGCACCGTCACTTCGGGATCGGGCACCATGTGCGTAAAGCCGGCCAGCGGCAGAAACTCGAATTCTTTTCCGGCGCGGAAGAGCGCTTCGGTCATCTTCAACGAATGCATGAAATACACGTTGTCGTCCGACGTGCCGTGGACGATCAACAGCGGCACGGAGAGGTCCTTGCAGTACGTGAGCACATTTGAGGATTCATAACCGAACTGATTCGCCGCCGGCAGGCCGAGGTAGCGCTCGGTGTAATGCGTGTCGTAGTCCTCCCACGAGCACACGGGCGCACCCGCCACGCCGGCTTTGTACACGTCGGGCCGCCGCATCACGGCCATCGCCGAGAAATATCCGCCAAACGACCAACCGCCGATTCCTACGCGCGACAGATCCATCTCCGGAAACTTTTTGCCGAGTGATTTCAAACCGCGGACCTGATCCTCTAAAGGAACATCAATCAGATTACCCTTGATTGTACGCTCCCACTCGCGGCTCCGCCGCGGCGTGCCGCGACCATCAATCGAGACGACGATGAATCCCTGGTCCGCCAGCCACTGATCGAGCAAGTAACCGCGCGATGCCGCATTGACCGTGTTCGCCTGCGGTCCTCCGTAGACCTCAACCACGACCGGATACGACTTCGAGCGATCGAACGACCGAGGGCGCACGATGACGCCTCGAAAGTTGTCATCTCCAACCGTCACTAACTCGACCGTTGGCAAAAACGGCGGCTCCTCGGCAACGCTCTTGAGCTCGCCGATGGATTCTCCGCCCGAACGCTCGACACGCAGTCCCGTGCGGCCGTCGGCCAGGCTGTAACCGTGAAGATAAACGTCCGCCTTTTCACCGAAGCTGTAGCCATGCATCCCCGGTTCGGTCGTCAGCCGCTGCGGTTTGCCGCCGGCGAGCGGCACGCTGTAGAGATGCACCTGCGTCGGGTCGCTGGCAGCGCCGAAATAGACAATGCCGCGATCGTCATCCAGTCCGGCGAGGTCCAACAGTCCCAGGCCAGAGGGCGTGATCGTCCTCACCTGTTTGCCATCGCGCGACCGCAGTTCGAGCGACCATTCGCCGCTGCGCTCGGTTAGCCAAAGAAACCCGCTGCCGTCTTTGAGCCAACATGGGCAAGACTGCTGAAGGTTGATCCATGCAATGTCGTACTCATTTAACAGCTCGGTCGTCGCGCCGGTCTTATGGTCGACGCTGTAGACGATCTCGTCTGTTTGCTGGCGGCTCTGCACAACGATCGTCAGCGGCGCGTTCTCTTCCCAGGTCACCGTCGCCAGGTACGGGTATTTTTCGCGGTCCCACGTCACCCACACGGTATCACCGCCCGCCACTGGAACGATTCCAAGTTTGACGTCGGCGTTTTTCTTTCCTGGACGAGGGTATGGCCACTCGCTCGGCTCGCTCTCGGGTTTGGCTGGGTCGGCGATGTGAAACGTTTCGACGCCCACTGTGTCCGTCTGCTGATACGCGAAGAGTTTATTGTCGGGCGACCACCAGTACCCGTGGTGGCGGCTCATTTCTTCCTGAGCCACGAACTCCGCCGTGCCGTTTGAGATGGCGCCGCCGGCGCCGCGGGTGATCTTTCGCTCGCTGCCCGACTCCAGATCGGTGACAAACACTTCGCCGTCGCGAACGCAGGCGAGCAGCGAAGCGTCGGGAGAAAACGTCGGGTCGATCGGAAAGGCGGATGAACTCGACTTGATCTCGCGGCTCTTGCCGCTCGTTCGTTCCACGACGAACAGCTTGCCCGACAACGGCACGAGAATCTTGCTGCCGTCCTTCGAGAGGTCAAAGCTCGCGATGCCCCGAGCCGCCAGTCGCTGCCGTTCGCGCCGCGCCTTCTCTTCCTCCGAAAGGGTCTCCTCGCCGCCGCCCAGGACTTGCTCGGCGGTCAACAGCACGCGCTCCTTCCGGGTTCGGCAATCGAATTCGTACAGATTCTGCACGAACGACCGCGGCTGCGAGCGCAGAAAGAGTACCGCACTTCCATCGGGCGTGACCGTCGCGCTTCGAGGCCGGCCTAGCGAGAAGCGATATGTTTCGGCGTACTGGCGGAGAAATTCCTCGTTTGTGGCTTGCACTGCAACGGGATGGACATCTGCGCGCGCATCGTCAGCATCCGCAAGTTGTGCGGTCTGTTGCATAGTAAAACCTGCGACGCTGGTGAGGCCGGCGAATAACACAATCCAAAACAAGCGGAGATTCATGCCCGGCTCCGTTGGACAAAGTTTACGACTCTGCGTGCCGCTGGCTCTGCCAGTGTGTCGCCAATGCCCGGTCAAAGCCAGGGGGCGGGCCAAGATTTGGCCCGACGAAGTAGCCTGCGGCCGTGGCAAGCTGAAGCGTGAACTGCAACCACAGGCGGCAAGCTAAAGCTTGAACTCCAACAGATCGGCCTACCGCGCCGCTGCGACGGTGCGCAATCGAGCCGCCTCTTCCTTGCGGCGGTATTCCACCAAGGCGTCGATGGTGACGATCGGCAGCCGGTAGTCGGCCGCCATCTCCAAGAGCTCGTCACGCGTGGCCATGTTCAGGCCGTCGTTCGAGCAGATCTCGCAGAGCACCGCCGCCGGCCGCAAGCCGGCCAGGCGGACCAGATCGACCGAGGCTTCCGTGTGACCGGGGCGAACCAGCACGCCGCCGTCGCGCGCCACCAATGGGAACAAGTGGCCGGGCCGCACAAAGTCGCTGGATTTGCTCGCTTCATCGACGACCGCATGGATCGTGGCGCAGCGCTCGAAAGGGCTGATGCCGGTCTTGCACGTGGCATGATCGACCGGCACGGTGAAGTTGGGCACATCATGCCCCTGACCGGCGACCATCGGCTCGAACTGCAGACGCCCCGCGGTTTCCTGCGTGACCGGCATGCAGACCTGGCCGCGACCTTGGCTGATCAGGAAGTGAATCGTCTGCGGAGTGACCTTTTCAGCGGCAACGACAAAATCCCCCTCATTCTCCCGTTCCTCAGAATCGACAACGATGACCAACAGGCCAACTGACAGCGCTTCCAAGGCGTCTTCAATGCGGCAGAGGGGGGAGTTCATGGAGTGCTCCGAGAAGGTCGTCCCAACGGAATACCGAGGGCTCGATGGACGTAAGGCCGTTTCTCCGGCGACATTGACGGTCACGCGCGCCAGATGCGGCAAACCACAACGGACGAGCAAAGTTAGCATGCGGTTGCGGTTAGGCAAGCACACCCCGGGTGGCCCGTCCTAGTCAGTCGTCGTTCAGCTTCCCAGCCTGCACTGACAAACCGGGTTTGTCAGTGCCACCCGTGCAATCCACCGTTTTGACGGATGCCGGGACATAACCTACATACCTGTAGCGTTTTTGATTCATTGGGAAACCCGACGGGGATATTGTATGTGCGCGCTACAAGCTGGTTCGATGACGGACACTACCTTCGTGGCGGTGGTGCCGCCTCAGGCGCCCGTCGCGCGGCAAACCACGCGGGCACCGGCGCCAGCGGTTCGCCTTCCCACGGCCGAAGAGATTCAAGGCGAGATCCAGCACGTCTTGAACAAGCAGCTCAATCCCGACTTGATGCGCTGGGTCGATGGATATGCGCAAGTTGGTAAGCGCAACATGTACTTGTGGAAATGGGTCCGCCAGGGTGTGGAAGTCACCACGCTGTCGAGCGTCGATCCGAAGCTGTTCGACTTCGCCTGCGACACCAAGGTGATGGGCGTTGTCCTGGACGTGCTGCTCGACGACATCGCCGACCGGCGTGGCGATGCCCGTCTGCTGGAACAGCTTCTCAACGTACCCTTCGACGCCGAACGTGCCCGGCTGACGGACGTCGCGCCAGAAGACCGCGCCTATGCCGAATACACGCTCGATCTCTGGCAGGAAATCAAGCGCCGCACGCGGCTGCTGCCGTTGTTCGATCAGTTCGCCACGATTTGGCGCTATGACTACCTGCAGCTCTTCAACGGCATGCGGTATTCGCACATGGTCAACGAGGACCCGGCGCTGTTGAACGCCGCCGAGCACGACCTGTACTCGCCGCACAACATGCACATTATCGTCTCGTCCACCGTAGACCTGATGTGCTCGCCGGGTTTCGACCGCGCGGAGCTGGGCCGTTTGCGCGACGCCATCTGGCATGCGCAGTTCATGGGCCGCATTGGCAATCTGATCACCACCTGGGAGCGCGAGCTGGGCGACGGCGACTATACCAGCGGCGTCTATGCGCGGGCCTTGGGGGAAGGAGACGTCACGCTTGAGATGCTCCGAGCCCAGGACAGCGAAGCGATCGCACGCGCGATCCGCGCCGGCGGCCACGAAGACTACTTCCTCGCCCGCTGGGGCACGCTGCGGCAGCGGCTGGTGGAGCTTGCGCCGCGCGTCCGCACCGTCGATTTGAACAAGCTGCTGGTGGGCTACGAACGGTTGATCCGCTTACACCTCGGTAGCCGCGGCTACAAATAGCAGTTGGAGTTCAAGCTTTAGCTTGTTCTTCCGTTGGAGTTCAAGCTTTAGCTTGCTTCTCTGCGTTGGAATTCGAGATTTAAATTGCCGCAGCGACACAGGCCAAAGCCTGAACTCCCACGGCCCCCGAACCCCGAACCCCGAACCCTGTAAATGTTTAACCGGCTCTTCGAGCGCCTGGGCCACCATTACATCGGGGCGATGCTGTTGGCCACGCGCCTGTCCGGCTCGATCGGCGGCTTGCTGGTCGTCTACTACATCAACCTGACGGTCACTTTCCCCGAGCCGATGCAGACGCGGTTCGTGATCGCCTGCGCGGTTGTGGTGACCTTGGCGATCTTGCTGTCGTTGCTGCTTGCGCGCTGGGAAACGCGGCATCTCTGCACCGTCCTGAAGCTGCTTCGGGCTGGCGAAACCGCCGACCACGAGACGGCAATCAAAGCCGGACGCGAGGCTGTGGTGTTCCCCGTCCGCCACCATCGCAACGAGGCTTGGCTGGTGCCGTGCACGACCTTGCTGCCGGTGCTGCTCTTGCTGCGGTACGTGGACCATGCCGACCTGGCGACGCTCGGCAACGTCTCGCTCGCGGTGTTCATGGGCATTGGTCTGGCGCTGATGTCGACGTTCTTCGTGATCGAGCGGCTGATGCAGCCGGTGGTGCGGTACTTGCTCGATCGCGACGTGCCGATCGACTTCGATCGCCTGCCAACGAACCGCCTGCAAGCCCGGCTGAACCTCTGCTTCGGCTTGATCATCCTGATTTCGGCCTTGATGATCGGCACGCTCGCGCGGCAGCGGGCGGCGGACATCATCCAGCAACCGGACAATCAGAACGCGGCGGTAGCCAACCTCCGCAACCACACGACCTACATCACGCTGGCCGCGATCTTCGTCGGCCTGGCGTTTTCGACGGCTATCAGCCAGTCGGTGGCCTCGCGCGTCGCTCGCCTGGTGCAGGCCATGAAGCGCGTCGAGCGCGGCTCGTTCTCCGAAGAGCTCCGCGCCACGGGCAACGACGAGATCGACAACCTGACGCGGCAGTTCAACTCCATGGTGCAAAGGCTCGCCCAGCACGATGCGACAATCCGCGACTTGAATATGAACTTGGAACGCAAGGTCGAAGAACGCACCTTGAGCTTGCGGTTGTTGCACGCCGAACTCGATCAGCGGAACAACGAGCTGGAAACGGCCCTAACCGACGTCAAGGAGATGCAGTCGCAATTGGTCGACGTGGCGCATCGCGCGGGGATGACCGAGATCGCCACCGGCGTGTTGCACAACGTGGGTAACGTGCTCAACAGCGTCAACGTGTCGATCAGCGTGATCAATGACAGCGTCCGCAAATCAAAGTCGTCCAGCATATCCCGGGTCGCGGCTCTGATGAGGGAACAGGCGCCCGCACTGGCCGCCGCCACCAGCGACCCCAAGATCCAGAAGCTGCCCGAGTACCTCGACTTGCTGTCGGGTTCGCTGGCCGAGGAGCAACGGCAGGTGGAATCGGAATTGAGCAACCTGATGGAGAAGGTCCAGCACATCAAAAACATCATCAGCGCCCAGCAGAACTATACGCGCCGCGTTTGCTTCCAGGAATCGATTGACTTGCACCATTTGATTGAAGACCTGCTGTCAATGCATGGGCCGGCAATTTCGAAAAACGAAGTCAAGGTCGAGCGCAAATTCGCCTCGCTGCCTAAGGTAACGATCGAGAAATCCAAACTCTTGCAGGTGCTCGACAACCTGATTAAGAACGCCTTGGAGTCGATGCAAATCACCGAGCGCGAGACGCAACACGTGCTGCGGATCACCAGCCAATGCGAAGGCCAGGAGCTGTCGATCACCATCGCGGACACCGGGCACGGCATCACGGAGGAACAGCTCAAGTGCATCTTCCGCTTCGGATTTACGACCAAGACCAACGGCAATGGTTTTGGCTTGCACTCGTCGGCCATCGCCATGAACGAGATGGGCGGCGCGATTCGAGTCCATAGCGGCGGCGGCGGGCAAGGCGCCGTGTTCACGCTCACGTTGCCGCTGAAGTCCCCCGCCGAAACCGAAAAACGTGCCTTGCCCGCCATCGATATTTCTCTACCCCAGCCCGCCGCGGCGGGAGTAAGCGAGCTCGCCTGATGAACGCCAACCGCAAAATTCTGATCATCGACGATAACCGTGATATCCACGGCGACTTCCGCAAGATCTTCAAAGGTCGGCAGGCCGAAGCCACCGAGTTCGATCAATTGGAAAGCGATCTGTTCGGCGTCGAATCGGCGCCGATCACCGTCCGCAGCCCGCTGTTGGGCGTGACGCTCTCCTCGGCGTATCAAGGCGAGGAAGGCGCCGCGATGGCGATCGAGGCCGCCAAGACCGGCGAGCCGTTCCTGTTGGCGTTCGTCGATGTCCGCATGCCGCCCGGCATCGACGGCATCCAGACCATCAAGCGCATCTGGGAAGAGTCTCCCGGCATGCCTTGCGTGATTTGTACCGCCTTCTCGGATTACAACTGGGAGGACATCTCGACCCATCTCGGCGGATCGGGCAACTTGTACATCCTCAAGAAGCCGTTCGACGCCGTCGAAGTGCTGCAGATGGCGCAGGCCATCGCCGAAAAAGCCGATCTGACGGTCATTGCCGGGCAGGCGCGGCAGGCGATCGAAGACAAGCTGGAAAAGCTGCAGCGCGCCGAATCGGCGCTGCGCGAGTCGAACACCGAGCTGCTGACCGCCAAGCGCCGCTTAGAGGCGCAAGCGGCCGAACTGGAATCGCGCACCCGCGAGCTGGAAACCGCCAAGCTCAGCGCCGAGTCGGCCAACGAGGCGAAGAGCCAGTTCCTGGCCAACATGTCGCACGAGCTGCGCACGCCGCTCAACGGCGTCATCGGCATGTGCACGTTGTTGCTGCACACCAACCTCGACAGCGAACAGCGCGGCTATGCCGAGATCGCCAAAGCCTCGGGCGAGGCGCTGCTCAACCTGGTCAGCGACATCCTCGACTTCTCCAAGATCGAAGCCGGCAAGCTGGAGCTGGAAAGCGTGCCATTCAACCTCCGTGAGCTGATCGAGAACACGGTGAACATCCTGGGCGATCAGGCCGGAAAGAAGCGGCTGGAGTTGCTGGAGTTCGTCGATCCCCGCATTCCGTCCACGATCCAAGGCGACCCCGGCCGCTTGCAGCAAGTGATGGTCAACTTCACAACCAATGCAATCAAGTTCACCGAGACCGGCGAAGTGGTGTTGCGCGCGGAGCTGATCGAAGCGACCGTCAGCGAGGTGCGCGTGCGGTTCTCGGTCCGCGACACCGGCGCCGGCATTCCCCCCGAACGCCGCGATCGGCTGTTCAAGTCCTTTTCGCAGATCGACGCTTCGACGACGCGAAAACACGGCGGCACTGGGCTGGGTCTGGCAATCTCGAAGCAAATCGCCACGCTGATGGGTGGCGACGTCGGCGTGGAAAGCGAGGTCGGCAAAGGATCGCTGTTCTGGTTCCAATGCCGGTTTCGCCGACAAGCGACCGTGGCCGACGATGCCGGCCAACTCCATGCGCCGCGCGGCAGCCGCGCCTTGGCCGTGGCGCAGAACCGAACGACGCTGCAGGTCTTGCACGATTCGTTGTCGGCGATCGGGTTCGAGGTCGCCACCGCCGCGAATGGGCAAACGGCCTGCGACATCTGGGAAAAGGCCGCGACGAATGGCAAGCAGTTTTCGGTTGTCGTCGTGGACGAGCAATGTGTGCAAGGGGCCGACGCCGAGTTTCTCAAGCGCGTTCGAGTAAAAACTAAATCAGCCGGCGCCCGGTTGGTGCTCTTCGGCGCCGCGGAGCAAGCCAGCGCAGAAAGCGGGCAACTGGCCGATGTTCGCCTGCGAAAACCGCTGCGGCAATCGCAACTGTTGGAGGCCGTCTGCCGGCCCAGCGCCGACGGCGGATTCGCGACGAAGTCGGCGACCGAAACCATGACGTCTTCGCCGCGCACCGCACGGATCCTGGTGGCCGAAGACAACGAAATCAACCAGATCGTGACCACGCAGGTCCTCTCCAAGGTGGGTTTCACGTGCGACCTGGTGGCCAACGGCAAAGAGGCGCTCGCCGCGCTCGAAAGCAAGGAATACGACCTCGTGCTCATGGATTGCCAGATGCCGGAGATGGACGGCTTCGAAGCCACGCGGCAATACCGCACGCGGGAAACGACGCTGCTCGCCGAGCGGCCCAAACCGGTGCCGATCATCGCGCTGACGGCCAACGCCATGCGCGGCGACCGCGAGCGGTGCCTGGAAGCCGGCATGACCGATTATCTCACCAAGCCGATCGACCCGATCAAGCTCATCGACCTGGTCCAGCAATACGTGGCCGAGGCGATCGAAGGCTAGGGTGCGGGGTTCAGGGTTCAGGGTTGAACTCGTTCCCAAGCTCCGCCTGGGAACGTCCGCCGCGGCGGACCCCGAAGCTCCGCTTCGTGAATCGCCAACGCTTCATACAAGCCCATCCAAACGCCGCCCCAATGCAGCCGATGAACAAAGTCCCTGGTTCCGGAATCGCCGTCGCCGTCAAGCGCACCTGGTCGATGCCGACTTGATACAGTCCCGGCCGTCCCGGCGGGTCCGTGAAGCCATACGTAAAAAACCGTATCGCCAGCGGCTGACCGAGCTGTGGATGAGTCGGACCGGTCGTGTAAATCAGTGAAGCCGGCAGCCATCGTCCTTCGCCAGGCCGCACGCCCGTGTCGTTAAAGGCCAGCTCGGTGGAACCGGCAAACAGGTCCGCGCTCCAGTTGGGCATGATGGTGTCGAACCGATCGCCGACGAAGAAGTCGAGCCGATACTCGGTGTTGGCTTGCAGCGTGGCGTTGACTGTCTGTTGAATGCCGGCCAGCGGCGAGCGGATGAAGGCGCTATTGCGGCCGTCGGGCACGGTACTGGGAATAGCGTCGTTGTCGTTGGCGCCCGGGTACTGCGCGTCGGTCCAGTTCTGCGGGCCCGCGGTGAAGCCGAACACCTGCCAGCCGGTCAAGAAGCCGTCGATCCAAAAGCCGTCCTGCAGGAAGTCGGCTTCGAAGCTCGGGTTGACGATAGGGATGTTTGTCTGGGCGCTGGTCGGTTGGACTTGGATGATGGCCAGAACCGCGACGCACGCGGTCGCCAGACGCGCTCGGTAGGCGGCGGCGAGACTGACGTTGACGGCATGAGCGATGGTGCGCAAAAGCGTCTTCATATGAGGTTCCTCCTTGGCAAGGCCGAATGGTTGTCCCACCAAGGCTAACCCTAGTCCTAGCGGACGGGATACTCAAGGAAAACATCGTCCGTAGCTGTGAGCGCTCACATCGGTTCGGCGAAATATTCAGCGATAACGAAGTAGATGCCGCCTGGGGCTGAAGGCCCCAAACTCGATAGCCCAGTGCGCAGCACTGGGTCCGCACCCACCGATTGATCTTCAAGGCCCAACGGGCCGCAACACGAGCCAGCCCCAGCGGGGCGACATTCTGTAGCCGGGCGGCGCCAGCCCCCGGCCAACATCCCAACAAAACCAACCAAAGTCCCGGAGGGGCGACATTACCACGGGAGGCAACATCCTCATTCCGTCGTGTCTCAAGCTCGATCGGCAGCACTATAACGGCTCCACATCTGGCTCGCGCCGGGAATGGTGGAAGAGTAGTCCGCCCCAAATAAACATCATGAACCCAAAGAACGTCGCGATCGCCAGGCTAACGGCCTCCGGTTCGCGGAGCCAAACACCAGCGACGATCGCGGGTAGCAGTAGCGCTGCGAAAAACAGGACGATCAGCAATCCTGCCGACCATGCTCGGCGGCGCGCTGTTGCCTGGAATGCGGCAAGTCTGGCATATTCGTCCGGTATAGAAAGGGCAGCGTATGAGTTCAAGGCCAGCCAACCTGAGAGCGGCACGGCCGTCAGACCCCAGACGAACGAACCAACGACTATAGGCCAGGCGAACGCCGCAAACGACGCGATAGCCAGCGCGGCCAACAAAGCGGTGATGCAGATCGCCGGCAAAAATGCCCAGATGGTGCTTCGAGGGTTCGGCGGCTGTGATGGCGACTGTTCTTTAAACGGCGAGACGGGGCAGTGTCCCAGCCGGTACTCGTCGTGCCATTGGAGTGCACGCTTCGCTGCTTCTTGAGCGCGCGTGGGCACTTCTTCCAACTCGATGTCAACACGCTCGGCGTCATTGGTATGAGCGTAGGATGCGCGAACAGGAACGAGACACTCTTCAATGCGGAAGGTGAAGGAGCCGGCAGCCTGTTTTGCCTCGCGCGGCCAACGGGCGAGATAACCGACATCGTCGGTCCACAGATCGAACAAGCAGCGGGCCCCTTCACTCGGCCAGTCTTCATCGGGCGCGGGATACTGCAGGTCAACGTCTTGCCGGAAATAGGTCGAGCGCAGCCGTTTGTCTTTCCACTCCCAGCTTACGGTTTCCCGGCCACTAACGATCGCTTCGAGCAGCCGCCTGCGTAGCTCCATCCGGCCGCTTCGCTGAAGTTTGTCCTCAACGACAGCATGCAGAACCCGCGGCTCGCTGGCAGTTGCTTCTCGTTCCGTAGCGGTCTGAGTGGCCATGATTTCACGGTAACCGCTGGCCGCGCCTACGTACAGACTTGTCGCCGCCGCGACGAGCGCGAGCGGCTACCAAAACCACATCAAAAACAAAATCGGTCCGAAAGTCAGACATACAATGATCAAGCCACCGACGGTTCCGCAGACGACCGGTCGAAGGCTCATGGGAAGCGGTGCAGTTAAGTCAAAGACAACTTTGCTCAGCTTCAACACAATCTCCTCGCGGCGTCGGCTTCTTAGAGCCAGCCAAACGAACGTGAACTGAATCGCGGCGAAAGCGATAATCGCCACGTCAATTGCGTTGAGGCCAAAAAAGAAGCCGAACATCGGCTTGATCTCCAAACCGGAGTCATCCCGTCGCCCCAGTAAATCGCGTCGTTCAATGTTTGCTACAGCGGCCGCGTCGCCCAATCGGGTGGCGGCTCTGGTTTGGGCACCAGATCCGTAAAGTGCGCCAGCAGTTTATCTTTCGAGCCCACTCGACGAAACAACTGACCGCCGCGCGTAAAGACAATCGAGCCGCGGTGATCCCAGCCGCACCAGTCCGCGCCAGGAACTTCATCGGTTGAGGCGTGAAGCGGTGCATCGCCGTTGGCGGCCGTCAATCCACGGAGCGGAAAATCCTTGTGCGGTGGATCAACGATGCCGCGCAGATGCAACGTCCGATTGTCAACGAATCGCCCTCCGCCGCCATAGGTCGTTCCTTGCGGCCAGAGCACAAGCGCGTGAAGCCAAGGTGGACGGCTGACCGCCGTCCAGGCGTGGCTGAACGCCGTCCCGCTCCGCGAGCCCTTCAGCACAAAATGCACTAAGAGGCGTCCGTCCGGTGACAGGTCGCATTTCTCTCCGTAAATCCGTCCCTTGAACCATGCACCCTGGGCGAATGCATCCCTGCGCGTGTGCCACTGGATGAGGTGATACCAGTCCGACGGCCCGCGACGCAGGATGATCGCGGTCGGCTCATCGCGTGCAGGGATTACGAACAGCTTGACCATGGATAGCGGTTGGATCAAAAACACCGTCTTAGTTGGCCGACGTGCCAAATCTGACAACCCGCGCGGTCCTATCGAACTTGAAGCCGAGGGGCTCATCGTCAAGCGACCACGCGCCGAGTCTTTCCAGACTTACAACGAAAATTAGGTTCCATTGCGAGAATCCGAACCATTAGTCGGTTGGATGTCCAAGCTTGCCGGCTGCCGATTATGGTTGGGAGTCCTCGGGGGGCAGTTCGATGTCTGGAAGATAGGAGACCAAGAACCAGTTTGGCTCCAGCTCTACGTAGCTTTCGAGGACATATCGAGTATCGAGGCCGTCGTTCGGAAACCCTCTGTTGTCGTTCGGTAACTCCATAAAGGAGGTTGGTTTTCCACCGTTGGGATGATACTCGATCTTATCAGGTAGAAAGTCGACTCTTAGAGCACCGTTGGGCGATCTGGAGATGCATGGGCCGACGATCTCCCTCATCGAATAATGATCGTTCTGGGGCCATTCGACCAATAGCAGGTATGCATCCGCTACAACGTATTGCCCCAAGTACGGCAGTACGCCCTCGGTCGTCGGCCAATTTGCAGTCAGGATCGCCGCGTCTTGCTTAAGCCCTTGCACGGCGCGGCCGAGCCGCCACTGCAAAGCGGCGGATTCCAGCCTTTCGTGTGAGACGCCAAGCGCGAGCCATAGGCCGACCAGTGCCACGGCAAGGAACAGCGAACGCAGCGAGCGGCTCTGGCGCCTGCCGAAGAGAATGCGGTAGAAGACCAAGAGCGTCGTCAGAACACCGATGCCGACCAGCACGGCGAACAGCACCAGGCGCGACCCGAGCTGGTCCCATGCGTAGACGTCAGACATATCGACGCCTGGGTGCTTCTCAAGGCCCAGGTCGATGCGAACGACGTCCAACATCACGAGGAACGACGCATCGACGAACATCCAGATCGCGAAGGCCAAAAGCGCCGCGACCGACGCGCCCAGCGCGACGCCAAATGAGGGCAGCCGCAGCAGGCGGGGAAAGCGCCGGATTGTTGGCTCCTCGGTCATAGGGTTCTATTTCTGAGCCGGGCATCGTCGCGGCGGCGGGTGAGATCGATCCTTAAGACATGGGCTTATCGTGCTCGCGGCAACTGCCAGTTCTCCAGACTCAAGCCTGGCACACGGCTGAACTCCGCGGTGTTGGCACTCACAAGCGTTAGTGCGGTGGAAAGGGCATGGCCCGCCAATAGGACATCATACGCACCGATCATGGTTCCTAGCGATTCGAGCAGTGCGCGTACGCGGCCCGCTTCCCTGGCAGCTTGACCGTCAAAAACCAACTCGCCCACGGTATCGAGCAACAGCTTGACCTTGCCCAATTCCTTCGCTGGATCGGCACATTTCTTAACGCCGGTGTACAACTCGTAGGTCGTGATCGTCGAAATCACACAGTCGGCGGGCGTGAGAACACCGAGGCGCTGCAGCACCGGTGCATCCTGGCGCATCGCGGCGATACAGGTGTTCGTATCCAGCAAATAGCGCATGGAGCAATCTCACTCCAATCGCGGAGCCGGCGGAAGGAGTCCTTGAGATGGACGCGCGAACGCAGGATCGTCGACGCGGATGTTCTGGAAAAAGCCGGCCGGCCAGGCCGCCGCCTTAACCGGTTCCAGCACAATCGCCTCGCCTTGCCGTCGAATGGATACGGTGTCTCCTTCCAGATGGAATTCCTCCGGAAGCTTCACCAGTTGAGAACCGTTCGCGCGTACGATTTCGGTGACTTTCATAACTTCCCCGTTGATCATTCGAGAATTGCCTTCCGGTAGACATTATACGTCCTTGACGTGCCGTTCCGCCGTCGAATCTGCGTTTATCGGCGTGTCATTTGCGGCTAGCTCAATTAACGGAAATGCCGAACTCGATAACAAGGCCGGCCTTGTTTAACTTGAATCCGAGAGCCTCGTCGTCAAGCGAGTACGCGCCGGCTCTTTCAAGACCCAGAACGTAGTACATGTCCCACTGCTCAAACCCTGACCACGGTGGCGAAGGCGACCCAAGCAGACCGACGACTTGAGTGCGCGACCATCCGGTGAAGTCGTACTTATTCAACAAGTCGTCGACCATTTCGCTTCGAATTGTTCGCTGACACGGATGCGTTGAGGCCGTTTGCTTCCACAGAGAAGCCACAAACGGTCGGCGTGGTCCTTTCTCGTTGATGGCGAATCGACGAAGCGCGGCCACGGCCGCAAAGACCAGCGCAAGCATAGCGACTGATGCAAAAATCGCACGCATGCCGTATTGGAACCGTCTCGGCGATTGGGCGGTTCGGTAGGGGTTGTCGTCCATTGGTTCACGCTACCGAAGCGATAGGATCACTGTGCCGAGCGCCGCGGAGAGATAGATGAGGAAGACAATACTTCAGAAGCGGCGGCTGACCTTTCGCTGCAATTCGAGTGGATCGTAGCCGGCTCGCGGAATTCTAGCGCGCTGGATGCCTTGCGGCTGAGGCGTTTGGGGCGCGATGTAGGGGTTGTCGTCCATACCTCTCAGCATATCAGCGTCATCGACGGCGGGAAAATCGTGCCCACATGTCGGAACAGATTCAGCTCGACTGCCGCCGTGCCCAGCAGTCAGGACCAATACGGCAGTAATCGGTCTGGGAACCGCTAGCGCGTGCCGGCTCGCCGCACGGCCAATCCCCCATTTTCGACCGGTCTGCGTGTAGGGTGGACACACCCGCTGGATCGGATTCGTGTTAGTATATTAGCGAAGTAGTTTATCTTGACCACGCTGCAATGGTAATCGTACCAGCGCACGTGCGCAATTAGCCCGTCGGAATCGAGCATGCAGCCTCAGGACATTCTTGAAGTACTCCGCGAGGATCCGTTTGTGCCCTTCGCGGTTCACATGAGCAATGGAAGCTCCTATGAGGTCCGCCATCCGGCCATGGCGATTGTCGAACGGAGTAAGATGCTTGTCTCACTGCCGGCTGAGCGTTCACCCGACGAGCCGGCGGACAAGACCGTTCGCCTGAGCCTGTCGCATATTAACCGCCTCGAGCCAATTGGGCCAGCCGGCAAGGGGCGTAGGACGCGGCGAAGTTCTTAAGCAGAACCTCCTCCGTTCAGGCAATGATTAAGAGAAAGGCGCCGCCCGCGGCGTTGTATTAGGCGGGCGATCTGGTTGGCAAAACAGCGCTCCATCCGGACGAGCGGGATAGGGGCGGGTGATGTGTGATAGGAGATGGTCTGGTTGGGAACAGCGCTCCGCCTGGGCAAGCCGGGCGGTGGCGAGAAGCGGCGTCACTTCGGCTCGAAGAGAGCGAGGCTGGCGGTGAAGCCGTGGAGGAAGTTTTTCTGGTGCACGGGGCCGAGCTCGCCTTGGGCAAAGAAGCCGGCGAGCGGGACGCCATTGAAGGCGGCTTGCACACAGCGGGCGTCGTGGTGGTCTTCGGTAAACAGGCGCGTGCCGCGGCCGTTGCAGGTGAAGAGGAGAGCGCCGGCCGGCTCGACGCCTGAGTCCATCGCGTCGGCCAACAGCGCCCGCAGGTCGTCGTCGGCCGTGTCGGCGTCGCGGATGTGAAACTGCACGGTCGCGCCCGTCTTCACGTAGTCGCCGATGGCGATCGCGCCGCTCTTGGGGTCGGCGCTCTGGACGTTGCGGACCAAAAAGTCGCCGCGGCGGAACTCGTCCTGATACTCGGAGAGGGCGCGGCCGACGTGCAACCCGCTGCGGACGAGCTCCCGCTCGCGGTCGTTGAGCGTCTCGTAGACCTCGTGCAGCCGCTGCATCGCCGTTTGCCCGCTGAGCTCAAGGATCACGTTGCGGTCGGACTTCGTGACCACGTACGGTCGGCCGATCGGGCGGCAGCCTTGCGAGACGATGGTGCGGATGCGGACGGGCCCGTCGACGAGGACAGCCACGGCCCCTTCGTCGTGGACTTCGCGGCCGAGCAGGAGTTTGTTCTGGCCCGGCCCCCAGCCACCGCTGGCCATGCCGCCGACCACCGGCACGACAGGTTCGTTTTCGTTGAGCTCGGCGATCAGGATGTCGGCGGGAAAGCTGAACGGCTCGCCGAGCAACAAGAGCGTGCTGCTGGGCGGCGCGCCCTCGGCGAGCTCGGGCGGCCAGCCGGTGAAAACGCCGCCGTCGGGCTTGCGCTCGAAGGAGAGATGGAACGGACGTACGCGGACGCCGGGCATCTGAGCCACCCACACGGCGAGGGCCGGTTGGCCTTCGATCTCCTGTTCGCCGGCGACGATCGATTCGCCGGTGCAGCCCAGCACGTTCTCGGTGCGGGCGACGTCGCAGACCGCCGCGGCGATCTTTTCCAAGTGGTCGGCATGGTGGGGCGAGACAAAGACCAGCGCCAAGTCGGCCGCGCCAGCAAGCTGCAGGCGGATTTCGGCGCAGACTTGCTCCAGAGCGTCGGCGGTGTCTTCGGCGGTGGAAAAGGCGGCGGTGAAGGAGGGCATGGAAAGCTGGTGGTTGGTGGCCTGGTGTCTGGTCGGTGGTCAGAATGGGGAATGATAGGAATGGGGAATGGGGAATGAATTGATCAACGAGAGGCGACTTTGCATTCCCCATTCCCCAGTCGTCCATTCCCCATTTTTCAGGTCATTCGACTTCGACGATCATTTCGATTTCAACCGCGATATTGCCGGGCAGCGCGGCGACGCCAAAGGCGCTGCGGGCGCCGATGCCATTCTCGAGGCCAAACACTTCGGCGAACAGCTCGCTGCAGCCGTTGATCACCGCGGGGTGTTCGGTAAAGTTTGGCGCGGACTGCACCAGTCCCAGTGTCTTGATCACGCGGCGAACGCGGTCCAGCGCGCCAAGGTGCTGCTTGAGCGTGGCCAATAGCGCCAGCCCCGTGACCCGCGCGGCCTCCTTACCGGCCGCTGTATCCAAATCCGCGCCCAAACGGCCGGTGATGAGTTTGCCGTCCGCTTTCAGTGGGCCATGACCGGAGAGATATACCAGTGTGCCCACTTGAACCGCTGGGCGATAGACCCCTTGCGGCTTGGGGAACGGCGGCAACGTGAGGCCGAGTTCGGCAATGCGAGAGTCGTACGACATAGGGTTCAGGCGGAATGGGGAATGATTTGAATGGGGAATGGGGAATGGATTTGTCGAAGCAGTGCCAACGGGTCTCATTCCCCATTCCCCATTCGCACATTCCGCATTTGCCTAGTCCTCTTCCTTCCGAATCAATATATCAAACAAATTGCTGTAGGCGTCGGTCCAGAGAATCGAGCGGGGCCAGCTCCGGATGGTTTCGAAGGCGGCGTGCGGCTGGCGCTCGCCGGCGTAAAACATGTATTGGGGCAGCCACTTGCTGTCATACTCGTCGTCTTCGGCGTGCAGGTCCAGAAACTCGCGGTTGTTCGTGACGCAAATCCACTCGGAGCTATACACGCCGCCGGACGATTCGCTGTTATGGATGCGCAGCGACCCGAGGTTGAATTCTTCGGTCAAGCCGCGGACGACGGGCACCAGGTCGAGGTAGCGATTCGAGATGTGCACGGCGATGATGCCGCTGTCGATGTCGACGTGTTTGAGATAAATCTCGAACGCCTCGCGCGTGAGCAGGTGCGTGGGGATGGCGTCGCCGCTGAAGGCGTCGAGCACCAGCACGTCGAACCGCTGTGAAGCTTCGTCGGCTTCGCGCTCCAGCGACAGCCGCGCATCGCCCATAATAATGTCCACTTTGCCGGCGGCGTTTTTGCGGTAGGTGAAGTACTCGTTCGAGAGCTCTTCGATTCTGGGGTTGATTTCGTAAAAGCGGAAGTAATAGCCAGGCTCGGTGCAATACGCGGCCAGCGTCCCAGTGCCCAAGCCTACCGCGCCCACGCGCATGTTGGGGTTGGGTTTGAAAAAGCCAATCGCGCGGCCGACGCCGCTCTCGGTGGCGTAGTAGGTTGTAGCCAGGCGCTCGTCTTCGTCGAGGTACTGCAGACCGTGGATGATCCGGCCGTGGTAGAGCGTGCGGCTGTACGGCTTCATCTCGTCCGTGTCGGACTCGGTTTGCAGCCGTTCCTCGATCCGCACGGCGCCGTAGAAGTTCCGCACCCGCGCAATGACCACGTCGCGATAATTGCCCTGACCGCTCTCTTCATCGTCGGCCTTGAGCATTTTGGCAACGTCGCTCCAGGCGATGCCCGAGAGCACCAGCCCCGGCACCGCGCAGGCCAGGAGCATGATCGACCAGCGGGCCAGTGACCAGCCGCGCTTGTTGGTTGGAGGGCCGGCCACATCGTCGAAGTGCTGGAAGATGCCGGTGCTAAGCAGGAACGTCGCCGCCGTCAGGATCACGCCGCCAAAGATGCCCAGCTTCCACTCGTAATAGGTTTCGAAAACTCGCGGGGCGATCAGCGTCACGAACAAGCCACCTAGGGCGCCGCCCGCCGAGATCATCAGGTAAAACGAAGTGAGATACCGCGGGGCAGGCCGGATGCGCACCAGTTCGCCGTGACAGATCATGCAGATACAAAACAGCGCCGCGAAGTGGACCACGAGCTCGCCGACGTAATCCAGCTCGGGTTCGAATAGGGAGGGGATCGTGTTGCCCTCGTCGTTTGCGGCCGTGCCATTTTCGTCGCCATCGTCCGCGTCGTCGTCGCGACTGGGTTGCGTTCGCGTGTGCCACCACTCGACGGTCGACTTCGCGAAGTGCGTCAGTGTGACCTTGGACTTCGTCTCGTCCTCGCCAAACTCGATGGGAAAGTCGGGCGCGGCTGCAGCCAGATAAACGAAGACCAGCCCGGCAAGCGCGAAGAACGGACGCACGTACCAGCGCTCGTGATCGAACGAGATGATGAACGACAGCAGGTACAAGCTCAGCGGCACCACCCACAAAAAGGGAATCACCGCGACGTCCTGGCAAACGTGGTTGGTCGTGGCCAAGAGCATCATCGAGGCGAATGCCGGCAAGGTGATCCACAACAGCGGCTGATACCAGGCCGGTGTCGGCTCGTCGACGCCGCTGACGAGCTGAACTGGGCGTGTGCCACTGGCTCCGCCAGTGTGTGCCGTCGCGCCCTTCGCCCGCCCCAAGTTCCACATGTGGACGGCTGCATATCCGCAAAGCACCACGAAGAGCGCAAAACTCCAGGACCAGATGCGCGATTGCTGATGACTATCGAGCGCGGGTTCGACGAGAAACGGATAACTGACCAGGGCCAACAGGGAACCGACGTTCGAAAGCGCGTAGAGGCGGTAGGGCGAGCGGGCGGGAAACGAGCGGGCAAACCAGGCTTGCAACAGCGGTCCCGTCGAGGAGAGCAACAGATACGGCAGGCCGACGTTCATCACCAACAGCGCCATGATCTGCCAGGTGGGAGAGTCGCTTCCCTCCGGCTTCCAGCTCGCCGAAGGAGCGATCGACGGCAGCGTGACGGCCAGCGCCGCCACCAGCAGCATCACGTGGACCAGGGCCTGACGCGCTGGCGCCAGATACCTGACGCTGAAATGCGCATAGGCATAGCCCGCGAAGAGCAGCGTCTGAAAGAACAGCATGCACGTGGTCCAAACGGCCGGACTGCCGCCGAACCAGGGGAGGATGAACTTGCTGATCAGCGGCTGCACTTGAAACAGCAAAAACGCGCTGACGAAGATGGTGAGGGCGAAGTTCAGACCCAGCCACCAAGTCTTTGGGCGCGGGGCTGTGCCGTTCGACACCGCGTCCGCGAGCTTTGCGGCCATACAACTGTTCCGTGCGAGGTCGCCTCACCAGCGATCAGCTAAGTCAGGCATGGTGGCAACGCTCCGCTCGGCCCGCAGCCGCGCAGAGCAATTGGCCAAAATAGCATGCGCGAAGGCGGGGAACAACAGGCAGAGGAACGAGATAGCACTGGACATGCTGAGCGCAGCGAAGCATCTGGCCGGCTCACGCTGTCATGCTGAGCGCAGCGAAGGATCTGGCACCCACAGAGATCCTTCGCTTCGCTCAGGATGACGGCCCACGAGCGGCTAATTACGACACCAGCCGGTTACGACACCAGCCGGTTACGACCCAGGCGTTGCCGCGCCTACCGCCAGCAGCTTGGCCAGGCTTTGCGCCAGTCCCTCCAGGGCGCCGCGATCCGGCAGCGCGATCGTCAGTCGCGGCGCACCATCGGCGCCGTTTTCGACGCAGGCAGTCAAACCGGCACGGACGGTGCTGACGAGCTGCTCGGAGGGCGCCGTCGCCGCCGGAGAGACGAGCTCGCCGAGGAGCTTGAATGCCGCGCCCAGCAGTTCCCCGCCGGCCGCCGCAACACGCTCGCGGTGGCGCTCGGTGATCGAGCGCGTCTCGTCTTCCGTATGCTGGCGGACCGTTCCGTCGATCGGCGCTTCGGGCGCGGCGCCGAGCAGTACCTCCAGGCGACTCTTCAACTCCTGCATTCCGCTGGCCACATCGACCTGATCGGTGTCCGATTCGGGGTCGAGCGCGGCCAGCGCTAGGTCTTTTTTCGCCGCAAGTGTCGCGAGCAGATTCTCTTCGAGCGTCTGTTCGGTTACCAGCACATAGACCTGCACCGGCTGGCTTTGACCCATGCGATGCGCCCGGGCGATTCGCTGCTCCAGTACGGCGGGGTTCCACGGCAAGTCCACGTTGATCACCGTGTTGGCCGCCTGCAGATTGAGTCCGGTCGAGCCGGCGTTGGTCGTCAAAAACACCCGGCATTCGGCCGACGTCTGAAATCGGTGAACCAGCTCTTGCCGCTGCCGCTGCGGCACGCTGCCGTCTAGCCGCACAAACTCGATCTTTCGTTTTTTCAAGAGCGGCTCGATCAAGTTGAGCATCGTGGTCCACTCAGAGAAGACGATGAGCTTGCGATCCTCTTCCTCGAAGAGCTGCTCGAACAATTCGTCCAACCGATCGAGCTTGGTTGAGTGGCCGGGCGGCTCCTTATCGACAAGGTACGTGCTGTCGGCCGCCATCCGGCACATCAATAGCGACCGCTGGAGCCGCAACAGGTCCATCTCGCTGATGAACTTCTTGCGCGTGATTGTGGCCACGATTTGCATGTGCGTGCGGTGTGTTTCGAGCTGCTCCTGGCTCGGGCTGATGCGAATGAACTCCATGGTCCGCGGCGGCAGCTCCAGCCGCACGCTCTCGCGCGTGCGGCGCAGCAGAATCGGCCGCAGCGTTTCGCGCAGCGACGTCAGGTTCTTGTAGCCGAGCACCTTCCCCTTTTCGTCGATCACGCGATGCTGGTTGAAGAAGCGAAAGCCCGGGCCCAACCGGCGGTCGTCCACGAACTGCACGACGCTAAACAGGTCGTCCAACCGGTTCTCCAGCGGAGTGCCCGAAAGCACTAGCGCAAACCGCGATCGGAGGGCCTTGATCGTGGCGGCGGTTTTCGATTCCCAATTCTTGATTCGTTGACCCTCATCGAGAATGATCAGGTCCCAACCGACGCGCTCGATGGCCAGGATGTCGCGCAGCACTTGCTCGTAATTGCATATCGTAAAGAAACACGAGTTATCATACTGCGACAGGCGCTCTGCCGTGCGGCCGCCGATGAGCTGCACGTCGCGCTCGCAAAACCGGTGAATCTCGCCGCGCCACTGTGACTTGAGCGATGCCGGGCAGACCACGAGCGCCTTGCGGACTTCGGCCTCACGCGACAAGTACTCGGCGATGCCCACGCCTTGAATTGTCTTTCCCAACCCCATGTCGTCGGCTAACACGGCGCGCCCGGCGCCCGCTGCGAACGCGATGCCATCGAGCTGATAGGGAAGGAGCGGAACCTTCAACAGCGTCTTCCGCAACGGATGGTTGTACGGGTCGCGGCGAATGACCGCCGTCTTCTCGCGCATCCGCTCTTGAAACAACCGCTGTTGAATGAATTCCTCGGCGTCGGGATAGACAATCGCCTCCTGACCGAGTTGCGCCAGCCGCGCCAGCCGCTTGAGCAAGTCCGAGAGATCGCTGATCGGCCGGCCGTGAACCGGCTCGATGACCGAGCGCACTTCGTCGGCAAGCCCGCTGGGCGCCTGCAACCAAAGCCTCACCTCGCCGACATACTTCAAGTACACAGCGATCTGTTGCGGTACGTAGCGCCTTCGCAAGACCTGCGCATCGAATCGACGCCGCACCACCCTCAACACGCGGATCACGTGCTTGCAGGTTCCCAGCGTGTTGGTACGGAAGTCTGGGCACGAGCAGTACGACTCGCCCGCCTCGGCGCCGCGCAGCGCGACACGATACGTCTTGCCGCTGGCGCGGTTGGTGACCGTGTAATCGGTCCAAGGGCGTTTCGGATCGGTCGACTGCACAATCATCTTCTCGGTCTGGGCGCGTTCGGCGCGTTCGGCCAGAGCACCTGCCACCAGGTCGTCCTCCGGCAGACTCTCGATCGGCGTTCGCGGCTTTGGCTTTTCCGCCAGGCCCAGCGCGAGCTTGTCTTCGAGAATCAGCGAGAATGCCGCTCCGACGTGCTCGCAGGCGACCTCACAGCGGTTGCAACGCCAGTGCAGGCGCTGGCGCGCCTCGGCCATGAGCGTGATCGTAACGGTCACGGCGTTGCCCGCGCTCTCTTCGCCGGGAAACCGCAGCCGAAACAGATCGCCGCCGAAGTACACGTCCTCGGCGATCTTGAACTCCCAGCGGTTGGCGTTTCGCTGGATCAGCTCCTTACCCTGCGGTCCCAAGAGCTTGCAGGCCTCCAAAAACGTGAGCCGCGAGAGCCGGTCGCGCAGCGACAGCTTCGCGGCCGGGCGTGTGCGGGAAACGGTCGTCGTCATGACGAGAGACTCCTTTCCGGGTCCAACTGCCGTGATGGCATTACCTTAGCGACTCGCCGATAAAGTGTCCACGTGCGAGCAACTTTGTGTCTTTCAAGTCTCCATGCAGCAGCTTCCGCCTCGTTTAACTCGCAGCCGAAGGCGAGGCAGCCGTGGTCCTCGTCTTCGGCTGCGGGAGTAAAACAAAACTGTGGGTTTGCCTGCTGGCCCCAGGTCTCCCAGCTTCGCGCTTCTGGAAGCGCAAATGCGGAAAAATGCGGCGACTTTGCCGGTCCACTCAATTCAGAGCGGTGACTTTGACGATGAAATAGCCGAGTCAATCTGGAACGGTTGTAGCGGCGCGCAAGCACGGCCGCGACCCCTTCAGCGGATCTTTTGCTCATGCCTGAGATAAGCAGTCGCTCCCGGATCGCCGCAACCGCCGAACCGACGGTGTTGGCCGGACGCGAGAACCGCATTGACCCGCCTCACCAAATGGCCAACGGCCGCGATGAGAAATCGCAGTCGCAGGAGGGACTATTCGCAGCCAGTCCCGACAATCCCGCCGACGATGCGGAGGCTGGGATCGCCTCGCTGGCAATGGTGCAACAGCTTCGACTCCAAGCACAGCAGCTTTCCGAACATCTTGGCCAGCAGCAAGCCGATCTCGACCGGCGTGAAGCGGAACTCCAGGCGCACGCGGCGCGCCTCGAACAGCAGGAGCGAAACAACCGGCTCTGGCTCAAGTGCCAGCACGAGGAGCTCGCGGATCGCGACGCCGCCCTCAAGACACGCGAGGACGAGCTTCAGCAGCGGGCAGGGCACATCGAACAGTTGGAACAGAATATCGCAGCGATCCGCCGGTCGGGAGAAGAGGAGCTCGAGGCTCGCCGTGCCGCGCTCGACCGCCGCGAAACCGCCAGCCGCAACATTGACGAACAGACGCGCGAGCGGCTGCTCGAAGTGCAGGCCGCTGCCGCGGCGCTGCGGGATGCGAGCCTCGCACATGACGAATTAGTAGGCGACCTGGAGCGGCGGCTGAACGACTTCGATACGCGGCGCGGCATCACGCTCGAGATGCTCGCGCGTTTTTTGGCCGGCGAGGCGGTGCTGCCGGCGCGACCCAAGCATCCTGGCCGTAACGAGGCGGTCCAGTACGTCGCGTCTCAGCGGCAGCGATCCGAAGGGCTGGCTGGCGGCATACTGTCTCGCGATGGCCGCGCGCTTGGCGATGAGTTCGATCAACTCGGCGACCTGCTCGCTGAGCTGCAATCGCGCCGTGAGCACATCGCCCAAGCGGAAGCGCTTTTGGAGCGCGCCCAGAACGAAGTGGCCGAGCTGCACCTGGCACTCTTGGCGGACCGCAAGCAGTTCGAGGGCGAACGGCAAGGCGACCGACAGCGACACGCGGAGCTCCGCCGCCGTGGCGAAGCCGATTTGCAGCGCCGCCGAGAAGCGCTCGAGGCCGCGAGCCAGCAGTTGGAGGTCCGCCGAGCGGCCGTCGATCAAATGCGAGCCGAGCTGACGATGGTCCAGCGCGAGGCGCTCGAGAACCGCCTGGCAGCCGAGGAGCTGTTGGCGCAACTGGCCGGCGCGATTCCTCCGGCGCAGCTTTCGCACCAAATTGCGCGTTCGCGAGCCCGCCTGGGCGACTGTTATCGCTTGCAGCAAGAGGACTTGGTGAGCCAGCGGCGGAAATTGGAGACACTGGCCGCCCAGATTACTGAACAGCACACTCGCCTGGCGGCACAAAAGCGCGAGCTGGAGCAATGGCTCCGCGAGCGCACCGCCGAGGGCGAGGCCGACGCCGGACGGTTAGCGAAGCGTGAGTGCCAAATCGATCGGCAGCGCGATCTGGTCGATAAACAGCGCTTCGACTGGGAGCACGAGCGGCAGGAATACCAGCATCAAATCCGTCGGTTGCTGACGGAGCTGGGCCGCTAAGAGTCGATGTAGTAGGCACACTCCGTGTGCCGTCGTGTAGTCATCACGCTCCGCGTGATGTTCCTCTCGCGGAGCGAGAGTGCTACACTTCCGCACGCCGCGGCGGGTGGTCTACATTTTCAGCTTGATCTGCGGAATCACCAGCGACCACCAGTGACCGTCGGTCGACTGTTTGAGCTGCCTCTGTGGTTCGTCCGGAGCCACGCTGACGTACCGCTGTTCTTCCTCGCCCAGAAACGCGATTACCAAAGGGCTGGTCGGCCCATGTACGATCGTGCTCCGCACCACTCGGTTCACCAGCGCTCGATGGACATGAATCGCCACATCCGGTGTACCCAGGTCGGCCAACGCGGGGGGTGCACGGCGTGTCGGATTGCCTTCGCCGCGGTGAATCGCCACCTGAAGGTGGCGGCCGGAGGTAGAGAACCGCAGCCGGCCGCGGAAAGCGCCTTCCCCATTCGACAACTCCGCAAGAGACCGTGACAGGTTGCTCTGAGCCCTGCCCAGATCCTTGGCCACTTCGCGATCGAAGTGTTGGGCAATCCGGATTTCGGCCTTGCGCGCCGACTCAGATTCCGCCGCCAGCTTAGTTTCGGCGGCACGCCGGCTACCGATACGCTGCACGATCCGCCCGCGCAGACCCGGTAAATCGGTGGTCACGCGCTCAATCGTAATCGATGCTCGAGCGGCGACCCGCGCAGGCGAGATCCTGATGCCTTGTTCGTCAATTGTCAGCCGCTTGATAGCCGAGAAGCGTGTGTTGCTCGACGAGTGAACGCGCACCGATCCCCCGTCGCCTGTCGTTCGCGCTGCAACATTTCCGGTAAATAACAGATCAACAATTGCGCGGCCCTTTGCGGGCACAAGTCGCACGCCGGTGATTCCAACCGTATTTGCGATTCCTTCCACGGGCGTGCCGATGATCGTGTCGTTGACTGCCGTCTGCTGTGCAACTTCGCGACGCAACAACTTGCGCAACCCCTGATCCGACACATGAACATAGATGACGTCGCCCGGCAGCGGCTCGCCGGCCAGCATGTCTTGCAGAACTTCAGCGATGCCTCGCTGCGGCTGTTGAGAAGAGGGGTCCTCTTCGGCGGCGGAACATGTGACAAGCGTCCATGCTACGACGGCGAAAAGCAGGATTCGTTTCATTGCCAAATATCTCCGCCCTAGAACGGGAGCAATTCCCGCTCCAAAACGGCGCAAAATGGCATGTGGGGATTAACAGGAGAAATGGGGAAGGGGCGAATGCGGAATGGGGAATGGAAAGCACGATCGAATCGAAAACTCGCGCATTCCCCATTCCCCACTCGATCATTCCCCAATGGCCTAGTACTCATGCCCCGTTCCATGATCACTCAAGGTGGCCTTGCTCTTCACAACTTGCCGCACGCGCTTCGAGCGCACCTCTTCCGTGAGTTTTTCCACCGCGCTGGCCAGCGGCATCGAGCCTAAGTCCCCTTCGATCCGATCACGCACCGAGACGGTTCCCTGCTCCGCATCGCGCGGGCCGACCACGAACATGTACGGGATCAGCTCAAGCTGCGCCGCGCGGACCTTGGCGCCGAGCTTCTCGGCCCGATAGTCTCCGGTGACGCGGAAGCCGGCCGCGGCCTGCCCTGAGCCAGTCGAAGCGGCAAGCTGTGATTCGATCTGGCGGCCGTAGCTCTCGCTCTTCTCGCTGACGGTGAGCACGCGCACCTGCTCCGGCGCAAGCCACAGGGGAAACGCACCGGCAAAGTGCTCGATCAGCACGCCCATGAACCGCTCGAGCGAACCCAGCGGCGCGCGGTGGATCATCACCGGCCGATGCGGCTGGTTGTCGGCGGCGGTGTATTCCAAGGCAAAACGCTCCGCGCTGGGCAAGTTGTAATCGAGCTGCACGGTGCCGAGCTGCCATTCGCGGCCGATACAATCGCGGACGACAAAGTCCACCTTGGGTCCGTAGAACGCCGCCTCGCCGAGCTCGGGTTGGCAACCGGGCAGATCCATCTCGCGGGCCACACGCTCGATCGCCGCCTCGGCCCGGTTCCAGGCCTCGGGGCTGCCAACGTACTTGTCGCTGGCCGGGTCACGGAAGCCGAGCCGAGCGCGATAGTCGTCCAGCCCCAGCGCTCGCAGCACCGTTTGCGTGAAATCAATGCAGCCGCGAAACTCCTCCGCCACTTGCTCCTCGGTGCAAAAGATGTGAGCGTCGTCCTGCGTGAAGCCGCGGACGCGCGTCATGCCGCCCAGCTCGCCCGACTGCTCGTAGCGATAGACGGTGCCGAACTCCGCCAGCCGCACCGGCAGCTCGCGATAACTCCGCGGCTTGCTCTTGTAGATCATGATGTGGTGCGGACAATTCATCGGCTTGAGCAGATACTTCTCCTCGTCCGACATCACGATCGGCTTGAACTGGCTGTCAGCGTAATACGGATAATGGCCCGAGATCTGGTATAACTCCACGCGACCGATGTTCGGCGTGTATACCGGGAGATAACCGCGCTTGGTCAACTCTTCCTTGACGAACGACTCGAGCAATCCGCGAATGGTCGCACCCTTGGGCAGCCAGAGAATCAAACCCTGGCCGACAAGCGGGCTGGTGGTGAACAGCTCGAGTTGCCGGCCGAGAACGCGATGGTCGCGGCGCTTGGCCTCTTCGACCGCTTGCAAGTAGCTGTCGAGGTCTTCCTTGCTGAAGAACGCCGTGCCGTAGAGCCGCTGCAACTGCTCGCGGGACTGATCGCCCTTCCAATAGGCGCCGGCAACGTTAAGCAGCTTGAAAGCACCGATCGCGCCGGTGCTGGGCACGTGGCGGCCGCGGCAAAGGTCGACGAACTCTCCCTGGCGATAGAACGACAATGTTTGATGATCGGCGAGTCCTTCCCCGATGTGCTCGACCTTGAACGACTGGCCGAGGTCGCGGCAAAGCGTGAGCGCCTTATCGCGCGGCTCCTCGATCCGCTCAAACTCGAGGTTGGCCTTGACGATCTTTTGCATCTCGGCTTCGATCGCCGGAAAGTCATCTTCCGATAGGGGGCGCGGCAGCCGCATATCGTAATAGAACCCGTTCTCGGTCGTCGGCCCGAAGGCGAGCTGCACGCCGTCAAAGAGCCGCATCACGGCCTGCGCCATCACGTGCGCGCAGGAATGGCGCATGATCGAGAGCGCCTGGGGATCTTTCTTGGTGAGGATGCGAAGCGCGACTTCGCCGTCGGCCGGCAGCATTGTGGACAGGTCGACGGTTTCGCTGTTCACCTCCGCCGCGATGGCGGCCTTTGCCAGGCCCGGGCCGATTTCCTGTACGATATCGAGCGAGCGCACTCGCTGCTTGTATTCACGCACGCTGCCGTCGGGCAGTTTGACTTTGAGAGGCATCTCCAGATAGGTCCTGTGGGGTTAGTGGTTGCCGCGTCGATACAAAGGGCGCGGCTTAGACAATCGTATTCTAGCGGTAGGGGCACAAAACCAGAATGACAACGAAAACATGACGCGATGCATCGCCTAGAGCTTCGGAAAGGCGCATGGTACGATGCGTTCGTCGTACAAACCTAAGGCTGTGTGCCACTGCTCGCCGCGAGCAGTGCCACCAACCACTCACGATCATGCCGGTCGAACAACCGATGAATTTCGCCAAAAATCTTTTCATCGCTCTCGACGGCCTCGACGGCACGGGCAAATCGACGCAGCAGCGGCTGCTTTGCGATTGGCTGCGGGAGCGAGGACACGACGTGGTGGCGTGCCGCGATCCGGGGACGACGGCGCTGGGCGAGCGAATTCGCACGGTCCTCCTGTCACGTGAAAGCGTGCCGATCGACCGTCGCTCCGAAATGCTGCTCTACATGGCGGCGCGGGCGCAACTGGTCGCAGAAGTGATCGAACCGGAACTAGCCGCGGGAAGGACCGTGGTCTCTGACAGGTATTTGTTGGCGAATGTCGTGTATCAGGGGTACGGGGGCGGGCTGGACCCCGCAGAAATTTGGCGCGTGGGCCAGTTTGCGACGAGGGGACTCTTACCCAAGCTGGTGCTGGTGCTGGACATGCCGCCCGACGCTGCGGCCGCTCGAATCCATCGCCAGCGCGATCGGATGGAAGAACAAGGCGACGATTTTTCGCGTCGCGTGCGCGAGGGATTCTTAGCCGAGGCAGCCGATGATCCGCATGGAATTGAAATAATCAACGCCGCGCAGAGCATTGAAAACGTCCAGGCCGACATCCGCGCCGCAGTGGAGAAGATATTATAGCTTTCAGCCATCAGCATTTGTGGTTCAAGCCGACAGACCGACGGCTGAAGCCGGGAGCCAGTCCCCAATCCGCATTTCTGTATTTAAACCTCAGATCAGGTTCCAAAGTCGCCGTTCCGGCGACTGCTAAACTCATGTGGCAAGGCATTGAAGGACATGACGCGGTCGTTGCCCGATTCCGCAGGGCGCTCGAACGCCGGCGGCTGGCGAGCACTTTTCTGTTTGTGGGGCCGCCGGGCGTGGGGAAGCGGTCGTTCGCGTTGGCGCTAGCGAAGTCGCTTCTCTGCGAGCGGCGCGATGAGGCGCTTTTGGACCCTTGCGGCATTTGTCCCAGTTGCGTGCAAGTGGAGGCTGGTACGCATCCGGACCTGTACGTGTTGGGACTACCCGAGGGAAAGTCCAGCATTCCCATCAAACTGCTGATTGGCGAAGACGAGACGCGGATGCGCGAAGGCTTGTGCTACGATATCTCGCTCAAGCCATTCATGGGCAACCGCAAGGTCGCGATTCTGGATGACGCCGATTACTTCAACACGCCGGCCGTGGCAAACTGCCTGCTAAAGACGCTGGAAGAGCCGCCGCCGCGATCAGTAATCATTCTGATCGGCACCAGCGCAACCAAGCAGTTGCCCACGATCCGGTCGCGCGCGCAGCTTGTCCGCTTCGAGCCATTGAGCCAAGAAACCGTGGCCCGGTTGCTGGTCGAGAAGCAGCTCGTCGCTGATGCGGCGGAAGCCAACCGTCTGGCAGCATTCAGCGAAGGCAGCCTGTCGCGGGCCATCGAGCTGTCCGACCCGGAGCTCTGGCGGTTCCGTGGAGAACTGCTGGCGAAACTCGCTGGGGAGCCGATCGAAAACTTCCGGCTCGCGCCCTCGGTGGTGGCATTTGTCGATGCCGCCGGTAAGGAAGCGCCGCCGCGGAGAGCCCGCGCGAGGTTGCTGATCGGCTTTGCGATTAGCTTTTACCGCCGGCTGCTCTACCGGCAGGTCGCCGACGACGCGCCACGCACCGGTGATCGATTCGCCGGCGACGACGATGCCGAGCGTCACGTCTCGGCCGCGCTAAAACGCGGCCAGAAAGATCCTGAGGCCACGGCCGCACGCATCGAACGTTCGCTGGAAGCCCTCAGTCATATCGACCGGAACGCGAATCAAGCGACGCTATTGGAAGCGTGGCTCGATGATCTCCGGCTTGCCCGCAGCGGAGCATTGGTCGAAGTGTAGGGTGGGACTAGGAGCGCAGCGACGACGGCCCACCGATCTGTGCACTCGGTGGTAAAAAATGGTGGGCCAGCGCGTCCTTCGGGTCGCCGCGGCGACTCCCACCCTCCAGTGCTACGGTTTGCCGCGGCTTTCTCCCTGAAGCGTCAGCACGAGCCGCCGCCTGCCGCCACGATCGCGATGCTCGCAGAGGTAAATCCCCTGCCACGTACCGAGCGCTAGTTGCCCCTGCTGGATCGGCACACTGACCGAACTGCCGATCAGCACCGATTTCACATGGGCCGGCATATCGTCCGGCCCCTCGACTGTATGCTGATACGCAAAATCTTCCGGTGCAATTGCGTTGAGCGACGATTCCAGATCGGCCGGAACGTCCGGGTCGGCATTCTCATTGATGGTAATCGAGGCCGAAGTGTGCTGGATGAAGGCATGCAGCAGGCCAATCTCGAATTCGCGCAATTCCGGCAGTCCCTCGACGACCTCCTGCGTGATCAGATGAAAGCCGCGGGGCCGCTCGCGAAGCTGAATAGTCCGTTGGAGCCAAGGCACAGGGTGACCTTCCGAGGAGATTTCTAGGCGGATCGGAAATGTTTACTTCCCGCAGTAGTCGATCACCCGCGCAATCTCGCTCTTCAATTCATGCCGGCGGACGATGCGGTCGATGAACCCATGCTCCAGCAAGAACTCGCTGGTCTGGAAGCCTTTGGGCAGTTCGATGCGGATCGTCGCCTTGATCGTTCGCGGTCCGGCAAACCCAATCAATGCCTTCGGTTCCGCAAACACCAGATCACCCAACGATGCGAAGCTGGCCGCCACGCCACCCATCGTCGGATTCGTGAGCACCGAGATGAAGAGCCCACCCGCGGCATGATATCGCGCCAACGCCGCCGACACTTTGGCCATCTGCATCAACGAAAGGATTCCCTCGTGCATCCGGGCGCCGCCTCCCGAGCCGCTGATGATGATCAGCGGCAAGTTTTGCTCGGTGGCGCGTTCGACCAGCCGGGCCAGACGTTCGCCGACGACCGAACCCATGCTACCCATGATGAACGCAGAATCCGTCACGCCGAAAGCCACGCGGCGAGCACGGATCATTCCGGTCCCGGTAATGGCCGCATCACGCAGCCCGGTCCGCTTTTGTTCGGCGGCCAGCCGCTCGGCATAAGATTTTTTGTCGGCGAAGCCCAACGGGTCGGTCGGCATCAATTCCGCATCCCACTCCTCGAACGTACCGTCGTCGAGTACCTGAGCAATCCGCTCTGCCGCCGAAACATACCAGTGATAGTCGCACTCAGGGCAGGTGTTCAGCCGCTGCTCGGCGGCCTTGCGGAAGATCGTCGCCTGGCAGCCGGGACATTGTTGCCAAAGCCCCTCGGGCACGCCACGCTTCGGCCGTTTGGCGGCAGTGGACGTGCTGGCGGCGGTTTCAAGGTTGCCGGTGGCCATGAACGGCAAGGCGAATCTGGAGGAAGGCGCTTGTCAGGGCGGACTAGAGCGGCATACAGCCCTAAGTTAAGCGATTTTGACCGCTCGATACCAGAGGTCTTCTGTTTCGGCAGCGTATTCGGACCGCCGCCATGCCTACCCCTTTAGATGCCCAACCGTGGGCAGGCGTCACCGATTCGCATCCAATTCTGGCTATTTTCCGTTCGACTCACTGGTCTGGCCGTTGGCGGCAAAACCCAGCTCAGCTCGCCGCCCGGCCGTTTGCAACTCGAACTCCTGGCAGCAGTTACAGCCGTTGTGGGTCTTCCAAAGGTCGCCCAATTCGCCCCCACGAAGCCGATTCGCCAAAAGTGTCGCGAGCGGTTCCGGGACAACCAAGCCCACATTGCCAGCACGGTGCTTCTTAGCAAGCTTATCGATCGCCTCGTCAATCCGTCCGGCGGCCTCCGCCAACATTTCGCCATCAGGCGGGCAGACATTCTCCGGATGCTCCTGCCATTGTCGGTAAACCTTGGGTTGTTTGACTCTGACTTCATCGACTAGCATGCCCTGCCATAACCCCTGATCGAGGTTCCGCAGGTTCTCAAGTGGTTTAACCTTAATCTGCAGGGCCTGACCGATTATCTCGGCCGTCTGCATTGCCGCCTCGCAAGGGGCACAATAAATCGCCGCGAGCGAACGGCCCCGCAAATCGTCTAACGCCCGAACTACTTCATCGCGACCCTGGTCGCTAAGCGGCACATCCAAGGTGCCCTGAATTCGACGTTGCAAGTCGTAGTCTGTCGAACCAGGTCGAATCAACACAATTTGAACCATAGACCGATGTGGGTAACCTCATTGTTTCAAAGACCTCGGCGCCCGTCCGCCGGCTCGCTGCGTCAAACGCATCACAGCCTGCTGGTAATCCGGTTGCCGAAAAATCGCGGAACCAACCACAAACAGCGCTGCACCCGCCTGGGCGCAACTGCCAATTGTGGCGTCATTCACCCCGCCATCCACTTCCAAAAGCAAATGCTTCGCCGCGGGCAAAGAATCGAGGGCGCGGAGCTTTTCCAGCGCCACTGGGTCGAATGCTTGCCCGCCGAAGCCCGGCATGACGCTCATCACCAACAGCAGATCGCAGTTAGACAAGTACGGCTCGACGGCCGTAAGAGGCGTCGGCGGGTTCAAGGCAAGGCCCGCCCCAGCCCCCAGTGTTCGAATACGCTCCAGAACCGGCCGCGGGTCGTGGACGGCCTCAATATGGACCGTAATGCTATCAGCTCCGGCGTCCCGAAACTCCTCCACGTACTGCTGGGGGTCAGAAATCATCAGGTGGACGTCGAGCGTCAAATCGGTGCACGAGCGAATCGCCGAGACGATCGGCGGGCCATACGTGAGATTCGGCACGAAATGCCCATCCATGACGTCCAGATGCAAAGCCTGGACTCCGGCTTGCTCCAATCGCGCGATCTCATCGGCCAGACGCGCGAAGTCGCATAGCAGAAGCGACGGCAGCACGATCGGTCCTGCATGCTGCAGCGCCGACATGCGCGAGCTCAACGAACAGCTTCCAGGCTGATCTACCACGATGGTGGCCCGAAGGGAAAACTATCGGGCAGTCAAAGGCTCAAATAGCGGCCGAACGACGGTTGCACGCCGGTATCGAAAAACCCGCTACGAGGCGGACCGGTGTGCAACGGCCAACGTTCTCATGAATCTGAGGGCCCGCCTTAGGTCGGACATTGTATGTCGCCGGCCGACCCAGAGAAAGAGTGTTAGGGATCGTGCGGCAAAGCCAGCATCGACGTGCCGGCAACCTCCATCTTACCAGCCTTCCGTCCCGGCGTATACGAGTTCATCAGATATTCCGCAAGTCGCTTGTCGATAACGTGTTACAGTCACTCGACTTCGCGGCTGCGCGGCAAATCCTGCAGGCTCGATAAGCCGAACAATTGCAAAAACCGCGGTGCCGTGACGTAGCACGCGGCATGGGGCCGATCGCTTCGCCGCTCGACGCTAAGCAGTTCACGCCGTACGAGCTGAGCCAATACGGGCCCGCTGGCCGTCCCCCGCATTCGAGCTACCTGCTCGGCGGTCACGGGCTCGTTATAGGCCACAATGGCCAAGACCTCGATCGCCGCAGGCGACAAACGCGCCGCCCGGGGTCGCCCGTAGAGGCGCTCCCGCACAAACGCAAATTCGTCGTTGAGCGACAGCCGGTAACCGGCGCCTGCTGCGACGATGGAATACGGCCGCGCCTCGGCTCGATACTGGCGGTTCAAATCGGTCACCAGGTCATCGATCTCCGCGCACCGCACGCCGCGCATCAGGCTGGCCACCTGCTGGCTGGTTAAGGGCTGGTTATCGGGCGTGCCGACAAAGAGCATGGCCTCCAGAATCGACCGCGGACTCACTTCGCAGGCGGCATCGACGGCGACGTTGTCCTCGTCGGGCAGCCGACCGACGGACACTGCCGCTTGCGCCTGTGCGAGCAAGGTGTCGTCCTCACCGTCGGTCGGCGATCTGTAGGGGTCATCGCCGGTCGCCAGCATGGCGGCAAACGCCTGGCTGATCGAGTCAAGCGAGAGCCCCTCATCTTCGGCAGGGTTTTGAAACGACTCAATACCAAGATCAATGGCGCCGTTATCGTCATCCGGTCCCGCAGGCACTTTCGTCTCCCCTCCCCCGGTCTCCGAGTCTCCCAGTCTCCCAGTCTCCCAGTCTTGCCCTCACTCCCGGGCTATGATCTCCACCGGATTTCCTGCCGAATCGGCAACATACGTGCTTCGTGTGCCATCGCGGTGCGCCTTCAAGGGCCCAAACCGCTCGGCATGCGCATGCTCAAAAGCGATGTGCGGCGGATGTTGGCTGGGAACGACCAGCGCAAGCTGCATGTTGGAAAACTGGAGCAAAGCCCACGTCGGATCCTGGTAGACCACATTGCAGCGGAAGTGTTCCTGGTACCAGCCCACTGCGGCGGCGACGTCGTCCACGGCAATGGCGACATGGTGCATCGCGTCGAGGCGGTCGTGCGAATTGGTCACCGTGGACATGGGTATCTCTCTAGATCATCGTCACCCGCGAATCGAGCCGGCACTCATCCCAATATACGGCCAGCTCGCGGCACGGTAAAAGGCCAGCCGACCCGAATCCGACATCGCCAACAGGGCGCTCTCCGTTAACGATTCAACAATTCCAGCAGCCGTTTCCATGATCCCGCGCCCGCCGTCAATCGCTTCCGAGCTGTCCAATACAAAACCGAGCAGAATACCCCAGCCCGCGTATGGCGACTTCGAGAGAATGCGCAGACCAGGCGACTCCGATTTGCGCGGCCCGAGGTATCCGCAGAATCCACCAAATTGCGGATGTCCACAGTTGACCTCTCCACCGATCGCGGGTAGTTTCGATTACAGGGGCTTACGCTCCGAATTTTAGTTGCGGAGTGTGTGACGGATCGGTTCTTTTTCGCGCAGCTTCTCGCGTTGCATCGAAAAACGGATTGTCGCTCGTCGATGCTCTGTGGTTCCACCACTGAAAAGGACGCACCCATGGACTTGCTGCGCGCGCTACGGCGCCATTGTCTTCCGTCCGGTCGAAAGTGCTCATCGAAGGACGCGCGGCGCGATCCCCGCCGTGCCTTCGTCCGCGAAGGACGAATGCCGTTCGAGCAGTTTGAGCCGCGGATCGTACTGGCCAACACCGACACGACCGGGTCGTTCTCCGTGGTGCTCGACAATGCGCCGGGCGACGTGAACGGCTTCGACGGCAACCTGGCGCTCTACCAGTCCGGCCTCGTCTACAACTCGCGCACGGTGGCCGACGCCGTGGTTCAGTTCGCCGGTACGCTACATCCGGTCAATGGCAACAAGCCGACCAGCGTGAGTGCCCTGTTCTCGTTCGAAGGGCAGACGGCACAGACGTATTGGTGGAGCGTCGACGCGGGCGCCAACATCAACGACGACGTTCTATTTCGCGTGCCGGTGCTGGATGATCCACTTACCACCGGCGGTTACGCATGGAGCGTCGATTTGACGTATCACTACAGCGGCAGCACGTATTCACCAACCGGATCTACTGACTACAGCGGAGTATATACGCACGCGGATCGATCGGCGAGCGAATTCGGCAAGGGCTGGTACCTTGCGGACCTTCACGAGCTGAAGCTCGTCAATCCGGCTATCAGCGGCGGCAAGGTTTATTTGATTACCGGTTACGGCGAGGCGACGCGATTTGACTACAACGGGTCAATTTAAACGCGGGAGGCGGGCGATCAGTTCTTCTACACGCTCATCCGAACCGACGGCGCCGATACGTACTACACCTTGACCGACAAGTGGGGCACGCAATTGAAGTTCAAGGACACCGGCACGACCAACACTTCGGCGAAGTTGGAGTCGATCCTTGACGCCTCGGGCAATGAGCGACGGTTCAGCTACACGAGCGGCAAGCTGTCGTCGATCCAGTACATGCCCACAGGCGACACCACTACCTTCACCTATTCCGGTGGCGTGCTCACCACCATCACCGAAACCGTGGGCGGCAACTCGCGGGCGGCGAGCGTGTCGATCTCGTCGGGCCAGCTTGCGTCGATTACGCTTCCTGATCCCGACACAACGGGACCCCTCGCAGCGCCCGTGTGGAGCTTCGAGTACAGCGGCACGACGGGGCTCGTCACCAAGACAGTCGATCCGGTGGGCGGCACCAGCGTATTCACTTATGGGACCGGCGGCACGAACGAGACGATTGCCTCGCTCAAGCAAGGGGCCGACACGTCAACGCTGACGCCGTACAACAGCGCCCCGTTGGGCGGTACATCCGGGAGTCCCGGCACGCTCAAGGCCGTGGAGGACACGTTCGGCCAATTCACCGACGAGCGGAGCAAGATCATCAAGTTCGAGGCGAACGCTCTGGGGCACATCACCAAGATCACCGACGACGACGGCCACTCGACGACGTTTGCGCGCGATCCGGCCGAAGGATGGATCACCAAAGTCACTACTGCCGATCCCGACGGCGGCGGGGCGCTGCTGGCGCTGGAGGTCAGCTACACCTACGACGTACGCGGCAATCGGCTGACCGAAACCAAACGAGCCGCAGGCAGCACGACCGTTCTAGCGCAGCAATCTTGGGAATACGGCAATGCCGACTACAGCCTGCCGACCAAGCACATCGATGAACTGGGCCGCGTCACGAAGTATACGATCGGCCTCAAGAGCGACTTCGTCGTCAACAATCGCGGCAAAATCCTCGCCATGACGGAGATCGTCGGCCTCGAGGACAGTTCGACTGTGGCGGAGACTGACGACGCCAAGACCACCTATACGTACACGACCATCGCCAGTCATGTTGGCTTGTTGGATACTGCAACCGATGCGCTGGGCCGCGTGACGAAGTACGAATATTGGACCACCGATCCGCATGAAGGGCTCCTCAAGAAGATCACCAATAACTACGGCGCGACACCCACCACTAACGTCCAATATGAGTACGACAACTTCCGCAACCGCGACGCCATCATCGACGAGCTCGGCCACCGCACCGATCTGACCTTCGACGCGCTCGACCGGTTGATCAAGCGGACCGATGCTGATCCGGACAACACCGGACCGTTGCTGCGTCCCGAAACCGAATGGGCCTACGATTCGGCTGGCAACCTCATCCGCACAATCGACCCGTTGGACAACGTCACGCGCAGCCTGTACGACCAAAGGAACCGCCCGATCTACCAGATCGCGCCTCGGCCGGACAACACGACGGCCTACACGCGCATCATCGACGATGAGGACACCGGCTTTACCATGACGGCCGGGTGGAATGACTGGGTTACGTCTGCTGGGTATAACGGCGACTACCGCTACCATGACCCGGCTACCGGCAGCCCCGATTACACGCAGTGGGACTTCGGCGGCTTGGACGCCGCGAAGAACTATGAGATCTTCATCACGTGGCCTGTTTTTACTCCTGGCAATGCCACGGACGCGCCACATGAGGTTCTCGACGTTAACAATACCGTGCTCACAACCGTGGCACTGGACGAGAACTACGCCCCTAACGACGAGATCGTAGGGAGTTTCGCTTGGGAGCGGCTTGGTGTGTTCTCCGGCTCGACCACTTACAAGGTCAAGGTCAAGCCAAGCTCCACCGGCTGGGTGGGCGCCGACGCGGTGCGCATCGTCGAGGTCGGGCCGACGGTCAAGTACAAATACGACGCGGCAGGCAACCTCCTGGCGAGCTCCGATGCCTTGGGAAACACCACGACGCGCGTTTATGACGACCTGAATCGCCTGATCAGCACCACGTTGGCCGATCCGGACGGCAGCGGCGGACCACTCACAGCCCCGGTCTACCAGACGCAATACTACAATCATGGTCTAGTCAAGAAACAAATCGACGCGCTCGGCAACGAGACCGTCTATGAACCCGACGCGCTGGGCCGCACGGTCAAAATCACTGCTCCAGATCCAGACGGCGCTACATCGACCTATACCAGCCCGATCACGCAGTACAAGTACGACGCGGCGGGCCAGATGACGTATGTCACGCAGACCGACGTGGCCGCCTCGCTCACTCGGACCACGCAATACTTCTATGATGGCCTCGGGCGGCAGAGTGCCGTCGCGCTCCCCGTGCCCGTTGGCACCCCCGCCGAAAGCAAGCAGAACAACCAAACCACGCCCCCGACCAACTGGACGCGCGACACCAGCAGCGGTTACTCGGGCGATCATCTCCACCGCGACGCCGGCTCGGCCACCGAGTATGCGGAATGGTCGTTCTCCAGTCTCGACACTACCAAGACCTACGCGGTTTATGCCACCTGGGTGGTCAAGAACGACGCTAATAACCTCCCGCTCAACGCCAGCAACGCCCGCTACGAGCTGCGCGAGGGAACCAGTGCCGTCGGAAAGTTCTTCGTCAACCAGAAGTACGCGCCGGCTGACGAGACGACCGACACCAACATCAACTGGAGCCGGCTGGGCCTTTACAAGCCGACTTCCACTTCAATGACTGTCCGGCTCTATGCCGACGCCGACGGCAAGTTGGTCGCTGATGGCCTGCGGCTGGTCGAGGTCGGACCGGTCAGCAAAACCGCCTACAACAAGGTCGGCAACCTTACCAAGACCGTCGATCCGCTGGGTCATGAAACCCTCTCGCTTTACGATGGTTTGGACCGCCTGACCACGGTCTACGAGCCGCTCCGCAACCCGGCGGAGACGCCCTACCGGCCGACGCCGGTGGACAACCCGAACAACAGCGATTGGACGTTGGTCTCGGATGCCCGCGCTTACGACGGTGATTACCTCAAGGCGAACGCCACCTCCAGCACGTATGCGACGTATAGCCTGTCCGTGCCCTCACGTAGCTACTACCCGACAATGGCCGTGATGGCCACCTGGACGCCGCACGAGGACAACATCGATAACGCCTTGTTCCGCATCTATGACGAGTTCAATAACAACATCGCTTGGCTCTACGTGGACCAGACGGTCGCGCCGGGCGACTATCAGGACGAAACCGGACGCTGGTGGCAAGTGCTGCACGTCCAGCAAATGATTCCGTACTCGACCACGATCTATGTCTCGCCGCAGCAGGGGGCTCAGGCAGATGCGGCGCGGTTGATCGAAGTCGGATCAAGAGCCGTAAAGCAGGTTCACGACGCCGCCGGCAACGTCACCCAGGTGATCGATGCCAACAACAACGACACCTGGATTTATTACGATGACCTGAACCGCGTGAAGGAGGAAAAGAACGAGCTGCTTAAGAGCCGCTATTTTGAGTACGACGCCAACAATCAGCTCAAGAAGGCCACCGACCGCAATGCCAGAGTCATCGAGCATTACTATGACAACCTCGGCCGCCAGACCGAAGAGCGGCGCCAGCACGGTGCGGTCGCTCACGTTCGGGTACAATGCCAATGGCCAGATGACCTCGGCCGACGATGACGGCGCCAAAGGCCGCGACTATGACTGGTTCTATGACAAGATGGGCCGCGTCGAGGAGATCCGCTGGGACGGCCTCGATTACCTCACCGGCTACCAATATCAGCTCCAAAACGACTACGACGCCAACTCGCGGCGCTATCAGCGCACCTTGCACGTCGACGTCATCGAGCCGTACACGGACTTCAATACGCTGACCGATTACTGGTGGCTCGACAATCTCGGCCGCCCCTATCAGCATCAGCAGTGGGACAATGCGGGCGTGTATATCAACCGGCTGGCGACCTATAGCTACAACGCGGTCGGCCAACTGACCGCGATGGACCGCTACAACTACACGACCGGCTGGAACCTGCTGGTGAATACCACGTGGAACTACGACGGCGCCGGCCGGATCAAGGAGCTGAAACATTTCAAGGCGGACCGCAGCACGCTGTTGGCCGGGTATACCTATGGCTGGGACGCGGCGGGCCGCATGACCGCGATCGATTTTTCGTCAGCGGTTCGGAACAATGACGCGGAGGATGTTGCCACGTTCGGCTACGACCGCAGCGGCCAGTTGCTCAGCGGCGACCGCACGAGCATGACGAACGACGAGGCGTACGCCTATGATGGCGCCGGCAATCGGACGAGCCAGACGCTTGACGGTCTCACCAGCACAATTGTCGTGGGCGCGAACAACCGTCTCACCGACGACGGCACGTTCACCTACACGTACGACGACGAAGGGAACGTGCTGACCAAGGTCCGCAAGAGCGGCGCAGCGGCCGACGACAAGACCGTGACATACACCTGGGACTACCGCAACCGGCTGGAGAAAGTCACTTTCCAGCGCAACGACGGCACGGTGACCAAGACGGTGGAGTACTACTATGACATGTTCAACCGCTTGACGCGCCGGGATATCGATGCCGACGGCGCGGGACCCGGCGTCAAGCTCGCCGAGCAGTTCATGCACGACGGCGAGGAGATGATCCTGCACGGCGTGCCCGACACCGGCGGCTGGCGGTGGTTCATGCGTGGCCCGGTGCAAGACATGGTCCTCTTTGAAGTCCGCGATGGGCTGCGCGTCTTCCTCGGCGATCACCTGAACACGATCCGCGACGTGGTGGACACTTCGGGGAACATCGTCAACCACCTGACGATCGACAGTTTCGGCCGGCGGACCGCCGAGACCAACGGCAATATCGAAGTCCTGATCGGCCTCTCCGGCCGGCCCTACGACGAAGATACGCGGCTGCAGAACCACGTCAACCGCTGGTACTCGGTCGACACCGGCCGTTGGCTCAGCGAAGACCCCATCGGCTTCGCCGGCGGCGATGCGAATCTGAATCGGTTCGTAGGCAATTCGCCGACGAATGGGACTGATCCTGACGGGGCGTTTCCCGTATTTGAGTTCGCTGTGACCGTATTTCAGGTTCGGATTCCGTTGGTCAGGATTGACCTGACCCCGCCTCCTATTTTCGCCGTTCCCACGAAGCCCAATATCCCAGAGGGTTTTTGGGATTCCATTGGACAGAGCCTTGATTCCATTCAGACGGGCGCTGGGGCGATCGGGGCCGACATTTGGGGCGGCGACGACGATAGTTATGCCAATCAACTCTATCAGGAGGCCTATGACGAAGGCGTATTCGGCCAGACGAAGGACGCCCCTGGTTATCGCACAGGAGTGAACGTCGCGCTCGGCACAGCTACCGTGTTCACGGCTGCTGCCGCTGCCGTTGGTGTCGCAGAGGTTGTCTTCTTCGGAAATCAATCGATTCTCGTCGAAGGGCTCTTGGGCGGCGGAAGGCTTGGAAGCGGTGGGATATTCCAGATTCGTCCGACCGGAAGTCCACCAATAATTCGCATCGATTTCCACCCCATTCGTCCTGGCGGCCCTAGAACTCCACATATCGATTCGCCACCCCTAGGATGGCATCATTGGCCCTGGCGTTGATTACACCATACCCATCGAGGTGTCGGTCATGATGGACTCCGAAACGGGGGCGGGTCGCCAAATCGTGATTAACGATGTGGATACACTCGCGCAATGCTCGGACTTGCTTCGCGATGCGGTCTTGCCATATCGTTCCATTGAGTACCGCTCATCTACAAATACGCTTTGTTGTGAGGTCTGGTGGCCCGACTGGAATCGAGGATACTTTGAGCCCCTACTTGGTCCACTCTGTTGGAAAGTAACTCCCAGGTGGAAAGCAAGACTGGTGTTCGCCTTTATTGAACATGTAACGTTTGAGCGCCTTGCATCTCGTGTTCGTTCCGAGGAGTACACACTGGGCGCAATTAAGTGGGACGGATTCAAAGAATTATTGGTCGAGACTTACGATGGACTCACCGTTCGCGCCTGCACCAAGGTGTTAAATGGAACACTCGAGTTAGATAATTCAGCACCGGGTAAAAACATTCGTCGTGTTGCAATCCGATGCCGCCGCTAATCCACGCGGTCAAACCGGACAGAGGCGAAATGGAAAAAGGGCGGAAAAAGGGGTCACACGGCACGGAAAAAGGGGTCAGCAGGAAAAAGAAAAGAAAACGGGTCAGAACTGAAAGAGAAAAGGGGTCAGAACTGAAGAGAAAAGGGGTCAGAATGACTTGAAAAGGGGTCAGAATGACTTGAAAAGGGGTCAGAACGATTTTAGTTGACTGGCAACGGCGGTTCTGGTAGCCTGTGGGCATGCCCCGACCCTTGCGCCCGATTGACGATGGCCTCGTCTACCACGTGATCAATCGTGGCAACAACCGGCAGGACGTCTTCCATAAGCCGGCCGACTTCCAGGCCTTTCGGTCGGCGCTGGCCGAGCTTAAAGAGCGCAAGCCGTTTGAGCTTTATGGCTACTGCCTCTTGAACAACCATTTTCACCTGCTGCTGCGGCCGACCGGCTCGACAATTAGCCGGATCATGCAGAGCCTGCTGGTTTCGCACACGCAGCGATACCATCGCCACTACCGCTCGGGCGGTCATGTCTGGCAGGGACGCTTCAAGAGTCCCGTGATCCAAACCGACGAGCACCTGCTCGCGGTATTGCGGTACATCGAGGCCAACCCGTTGCGCGCATCGCTGGTGAAGCGCGCGGACGAGTACCCCTGGAGCAGTTACCGGATGCACGGCCTGGGCGAAGCGGACGACCTCATCGATCCGCTGATCACCTACGACGAGCTATCGCCGCTGGCCAAGGTGCGGCAACGGAAATGGGCGGAGAAGGTGCATCTGCCGATGGATAAAGAAATCGTCGACGCTATTCGCCGTTCCAGCGCCACGGGCCTGCCGTACGGCGACGAGGCGTGGGTCAAGCGATTGGCCAAACGGCTGAAGCTGGACTTGACCATCCGCCCGCGCGGCCGGCCACGCAAATCCGTCATCGGGCGGAAAAAGGGGACAGGTACATTTAGCGCGGCACGTTGGGGGCAAACTTGGTACGTAGCCGAATGCCACGCACATAAGCCATTGGTCATAGTCGCAGCAAGGCTTGCTTCAGCTCATGGCCCGGACGATTCATCGGCCGGCATTGTTTCGGCCCGCGTTTGACCGTTATCTGTGTCCATCAGCGTATATCTGTGGCCGATTCGCGGATCCTCTTCTTCGTTCGATTCGTTATCTTCTGTTGAGCCTTCCCCCCCTTGACAACCGTGCCACTTCTAGTGTATATACTGATGACCACTATGTCGCTCAACCGGGCCGCTCCGCTCCTTGACAATTCGTAGAGGGTCATTTCCCGGCGTTCGCTCGCCTGCCGCGGATCACGTCGCTGTCGCGTCGATTGGCGCTGATTGGCGCGCTAATTCAGCGTGTCCGTGTTGAATCCTCTTGGCGTCTTTGCGGCTTGGCGTGAAACATTTCCGACCAAGAGGCTCGAAAGTCCTACCCGATCCAAACAAGCAACGTTTTCCCGCTCGCCATGCGCCGTTTCGTCCCTGAATTCCCCCTGCACCCGCAGCACCCTTGCGCTTCGCAAGCTTAACCCGCGAGAGAACTTGGCGCCGATTGGACTCCGAACCAGGCGCGAATTTGTGTGCCTTCTGCGTGATTTTCCGCGCACTCCGCCCACGACGCACTGCAAGATGGCGCGCAAGACGGGATCAAAACCGCATTGCACAATCGTCCCTGCCCCAATTGGCGTCCATCGGCGAAATCTGCGGACAACAACTGGCGTGCTTTGGCGCGCAACTTCAACCGACACGAATCGCCTGCCCCCCTTGACAACTGTGCCATTTATCGTTTATACAAATGACCACTAAGGTACTCGCCCCCCGCCACTCCGCTCTTTGACAATTCGACAATCCGCTTCTGCGACCAGCCAGCGTGCGCTGTCGCGTTTAGGGCCTCCCGGATTTTGCTCTGCGTCTCGGCCTGTCGTGAGCCGCCGGTCGAACGGCGCCTCGGCGGTTCCCCCCCACTTCCAATCCGTCGACTTCAAAGTGCGCTCAAAATTGAAATAATCTCCGGCGCGCCCAACCGTTCCCATGGACCGAAACAGCGGCATGCCTAAGAGTTAGCATCGAAACGTGGATCTCCGGCGACTGAACTTATTTCCGCTCAACCCTCGTTTCTGTGCAATATCTCGGCGAACTGAGGAAACTCGGCCTCCGGCTCCAGCGGCGCAGAATAAGACGCATTCAAATGCGCAACAAGTGCCGCCGCCAGGACCGCGCAGTAAGACTCCAACTCCGCTTGCCACAGGAGCTTACGCCAAGTCGCGTCCTCAATCAGTGCCCGAATTACTGCGCAAAATCCGGGATTTATTTATTTTTCGCCGAAATTCGGTCCCGATGCGCAGTGATTCGTCTGGCAGAATGACCGTCACAAAGGCCCGACCTGCCCTCGGATCGTTTGGCGGCAACAGCAAGCTGAAGCTTGAACGCCAACGTAATCCACCCACTCGGCCGCGGGCGTCCATCCTATGTTATCGGTGGCGTGGCCAGGAGCGGCTCCGTGCGCGAACCTGTTCGCCCCGGCCGCTGTCTAGGCCGTGACACCGCGATTTCCTGCCAGCATGTGGATTCGAGGGATTGAACATGGACCGATCGTTCATCGAGCGTTATGCCAAGGATGCGAAGGCGTTAGGGGCGGCCATCGAGGGGCTGACGAAAAGTGAGCTGACCGCTTACCCGGTGCCCGGCACGTGGAGCATTCAGCAGATTGTGTTTCACATGCTGGATAGCGAGCTGATCGCCGGCGATCGGATGAAGCGGATCATTGCTATGGAGAATCCGCTGCTCATTGGCTACGACGAGACCGCTTTCGCAAATCGGCTGTTTTATCAAGAGCTCGAGGCGTCTCTGGCCTGTGAGATGGTCGAAAAGAACCGCCTGCTCACGGCCGAAATTCTGCGCCGGCTGCCCGACGAAGCGTTTCAGCGGAGCGGCATCCACAGCGAGCGCGGCAAGATCGCGCTGGGCGACTACGTCGTCAGCATGGCCGATCATCTGGATCATCACCTCAAGTTCATCCGGCAGAAACGGGAGATGTTGGGAAAGCCGGTGGCGTAACGTGTAGACCGGTAGGGTGGGACGAGTCCGTCGCCGCGGCGGGCGACGGCCCACCGATCCGAGTGGTGGGCCCGCGGCCGCGGCGGCCTGGTCCCACCCAACACCTATTTCGGTGACCACCTTCGAGGTGCCAGCCGCGGGGTGAGAAGAAAAGCAAGGCAGCAGGTGAGCAGCAAAAGCGTCGAAGGCTCCGGAACAGGCGCCACGGTCGATTGGCCTTGTGCGGCGGCGGTCAGCGGGGTCGCGCTGGGATCGTAAAACACTCCCAACAGCGTGACGTCATCGTCATCCACAAAGCCGTTGTAGTCAAAGTCCCCGAGGCCCCAGTGCGGTTGCGGCACACCGGGCGCGTAGGTGGCGCCGACGATCGTCACGTCGTCGTCGTTGACGACTCCATCCAGGTTTGCGTCGCCCGTGCGCGCATAGGTCAAGAGTAGCGACGTGTCATCGACCGGTTGACCGCGGAACGAAGTATAGCTGCCCAGCGGCAAGCTGCTGTTCTCCGCATAGCCGACCGAGCGCGAGTCCGGCGCCGTGGCGTTGGCGGCCGCGGCAGTGCTGCTGGTGATGCCAGTACCATTCCAGCTCCCGCCCAGGCCTGGCCCGCCACGACCGGTGATAATCTGCTGGCGGACGGTGGCGACGGAACTGGCGCCGCTGTAATCGATGACCATCGCGTTGTCCGTCAAATCGAGCCTCCCCGTCGGCGCGGTGCCGCCGGCGATGGAGAGAGCGCCTAACACCGACGGACTTGTTCCTGGCGCGCCGGCAGCGGAAGCGATCTGCACGCTGCCGGCGTTGATGGATAGTCCGGCGGCTTCGATCTGGTTCAACACAAGCGTACCGGCGCCGGCCTTTGCCAGGTTGACTCCGTCGGCGCTCACACCCCCTTGGAGCGACAAATTGCTGGCGGGCGATACGCTGATCACCGTGTTGTCGGCTAGCATGAGCGGGGCGCCGATCGTGTGGTTACCGCGCGTCACGTTGAGCTGCGCGGCGCCGTTGGTGACGTCGAACGAAAGCGCGCTGGCGCCGGCGACCGTGTATGCGCTGGCGCTGTCGAAATCGAGGCGGCCAAGCGTAATGGGTACATCGAGCGTCACCGTTCGCGGCGCTCGTATGGCGCTGCCAAACACTGCCCTGGCGCCGGCGGCATTGGGAACCGCGCCCGTCCAGTTCGCGGCGAGCGACCAGTTTCCGTCGGCATCGACGTTCCAGGTCAGCACGGATGCCACGCGGTAAATCGCGCCATTGCCGCCAACCGAGGTGAGCGCGACCATGTACAGCTCGCCGTTGGCGTCTTCGCCGAAACTGGCCAACCGACCGCCCCAGCCAAATGCGCCGGCGCCGTCGGGATCCAGTTGACTGGTCCGTTCGGTCAGGCCACCCACCGTGGCGCCGTCGTACTTGAGCGTCCAAGTGCGACCGCTGATAAAGTCGCCAAACAGATACGTTCCCTGCAAGCTCTCGATGCCGCCGCGATAAACATAGCCGCCGGTGACCGAGGCGCCTTGGCTGCGAGGCAACACGTGTATGGGATTGACAGTGGCGGGCGTGGGCGTTGGCGGCGCCTTCGGTCCGGCGATGTCACCCTCGCGAAATGCCCAGCCGTAGTTGAGACCACCGGGAGCGTCCGCCGGCTGAAAATCGATTTCCTCCCGCGCGCTCTGTCCTACGTCGGCGATCCACAAATCACCCGTCTCCCGATCGAAGCTGTTCCGCCAGGGATTCCGCAACCCTACCGACCAGATCTCGGGCAGCCCGCCACCGGTCGCAAAGGGGTTCCCGGCCGGGATGCCGTAATTCTGTCCGCCACTGGGATTATTGACGTCGATCCGCAGCATCTTGCCGTGCGGCGAATTGAGGTTCTGCGCGGTGTTAAAAGTGTCGTTCCCGCCGCCGCCATCGCCGACCGCGATGTACAAGTTGTTCGGATTGTTTGGACTGAATCCGATCCAGCCGCCATTGTGGTTCGAGGTGCTGGTGCTCGGCCGGTCCAGACGCAGCAAGCGGAATTCGGCCGGGTTGGCCGTCGTGGCGGTCAGCGGATCGCCGTTGGCCGTGTAACGGGCGATGACGAGATCGCCAACGTCTGCGCCCGACGCTACGGTGTAGTTCACGTAGAAGCGACCGTTCGTGGCGTACTCGGGATCGAACGACATGCCCAGCAGGCCGCGCTCACCATCGGTTGAGACGGGGATGCTCAGAAACGGCGTTGGACTGACGGTGTTCGTCGCCAGGTCAATGATGCGGATCCTGCCGGAGCGCTCGGCAACAAACAGTCGGCTGGGATCGCCCGGTGGCGAGGTCACAAACATCGGGTTGGCGATGCCGCTGGTGACAATCGGCTCCAGGCTGAGAGTCTGTCCCTTCGCCGTCGGAAGGAGCAATAAGAATGTGACCAGGCAGGCCAACTCGAACCAGCGTCCGCATCGCATGGAACCGCTCCCAACTCGCGTAGCAGTGGAATGGAGGTGTACGTCCTTCTGCGCAACGACGCGCCGGAAAGCGCTTGCCCACGAAGATCCGTGGTAAGAGACGCCTCCTGTTCCCTGCGACGCGCCCGCCGCCAGCCATGCGGACTGCCGCATTGTAGCGCCGGGGACCTGCCTTGGCAACGAATTGGCGTTGAAAGGCTTTTGCCACGTAGCCGTCCCGAGGTCGCTTGCCGAAGCCGCGACGACACTGTCTCGATGGCTATGCAGCGAATTTGCGCCCTTTGTTACCGAGCAGTTACACGCGCCGATTCGAACTCGCCCTACAATCGTGCTGTCTTAGCGACAAACGCTTCGAGCCAGGAGATTGGATCATGCGATTGAAATCCTCGGTTGAGACGGCTGTACCTGGTTTGGGGCACGGTCTTCGGCGCTGGTTGAGGCGGACATTGAATCAAGCCGGCCCACTGATGGCAATTGCGTTCGCATGGGCGATGTGGCAAGCGGTTTTGGCTCCGGCTAACGAAGATCAAATCGTGGATGCCGATGCCGTCAGCGTGACGGTCCCCCGTCTCGTCCGAAATCACGGCAGCCCTGTCTCCTGGGACGCCGAGAAGCTGCGCAAACGGTTTGGTTTTGCCTCACTTGCCGAGCGGTTGGCCTATGAAGACAAACGCGGGAACGGCAACAGCGTTCGCGTGATCGCCCATGCGCAACCGCTCTCTGAGGCGGCGAAGAAGGCGCTCGACACGATGGAAGCCTCCATCGAGTCGCAACGTCGCTTCGATCTTCGCACCCGCGCGCTTCAAGCGTTGCATTCCGATCGCGTGGAGCAGTTCATCAGCCGAGAAGGGTTTGGATTAGCGCGGCTGCCCACGCCAACGCCGAATCATCTGGAACTGCCGGAGTCTCCGCCGATCCAGTTTGCCAGCGTGTCATCCGAGGCGCTCGAACAAGATGGCGCCCGGCTTATGCCGATCCCTTCCACGCTCCCCGACCGCGGCGAAGCGCCCAGCCGGCTTCCCTCGCTGTCGATGCTCCGCGTATTTCACCTAGGGGGCAGTTCAGGTTTCTTGAGCGTTTCCGGCTGGGGCGTCGTCAAGGACAAAGAGCACGTGGCCGGCTTCGGAGGGCATGCCTTCAGCTATTTGCCGACGCTCGTCGAGCCGCGCGCTTCGAAGGAAGATCGGCGTCCAGCCGAACCAGATCCGAAGCATCCGTGGCAGGTCACGCGGTTGGAGCTCGTCAGCCTGCTCAAGCACGACAAGCCTGTAGTCTATGTATCCGACCACCTTCCGCGGATGACGGAGCTGAATCAGACCCGGATTCGCGAATTAAGCGATTTTGAGCGAAAGGCCCTGCAAACCTTGCAAAGCGGCGATGAACTTGCCGCAGAGGCCACGCTCAATCGGATTCACATGCTCGGTGCGGTGCGTGCGACCAGGCAGTGCCTCGACTGTCATACTGCGGAGCGCGGCGGTTTACTCGGCGCCTTCTCGTACGAGCTGCGGCGCGACCCGCCCGTCAAGCCGATCTCAAAGCCGGCCGCCTAGGCGGGATCACTCTGAGGGTCACCGTGGCAGGCGCTTTACGACGGCGGCCATCACAGCGTTCTGCTCATCGCGCGCCGCCGTTTGGCGCGGGCCTGGTCGAAGCATTGGCGAACTCGGCGATCGATTTCGGCCATCAGCTCGATATCGTTGTACTGCGCGCTTTCGGCCGGCATCAGCGGCGGTCCGAACTGGATGTGGATCACGCCCGAAAGCTTGGGAAACGGCGTGCCGCGACGCCAGGCTTCGTAAGCGCCGGCGATTCCCACCGGCACCATCGGCACGCGGCAGCGCCGCGCAATCAGGCAAAAGCCGGGCATCAGCGGTTGCATTTCTCCGTCCCAAGATCGCGATCCCTCGGGAAAGATCACAATCGCTTCGCCGTTGCGCAGCCGCTTGAGAGTCTCCTTGATGCCACTCAGGCCGATGCCTTCCTGGTCGAGCGGAATCGCGTCAAGCATGGCGATATGCCAGTTCAGCGGTCCCTTGAAGAGCGTCTTGCGCGCCAGGAAGTTCGTTTGCCGCCGCACGACCGAGCCAATGGCCGGTGGATCGATATGACTTTGATGGTTAGCCAACAACATGGCGCCGCCGGTCAGCGGCACATGGCGCTCGTCGTGGACCCGCACGCGGTACACGAGGAGCAGGATGAACCGCACTAGCCACCACCAGAAGCGATAGTAAATGCGTTGCCATACGTTGCGCCTGGCCATGGAAGGGTTCGGGGTTCAGGGTTCAGGGTTCAGCAGAGACAGGGAGACAAGGAGACAGGAATGATATCGCACGACGGGCAATAATCATGCTCAGGGCGGCCGCGCAACGCAATGCGGGTCGGCAAGGTCCATGTTGTTCGGTACCGGTCTCCTGTACCATGCTTACATGCGAACCACTTGGACCTTTGCTTCCGCCGGACAGTTGATGTTTGGCCCTGGCGCGGTCGACCAACTCGGAGACCTGGCCGCGCGCTGCGGCTACCGTCGCGTGCTCATCGTCACTGATCCACCGCTTGTCGAAGCCGGGCTGCTCGATCGCGTCCGCCAGCCGTTGAGCAAGGATAGCATTGCCGTGGAAGCGTTCGACGGCGGTGAGCCCGAGCCGTCCTTTCGGATCGTCGCCGGGGTGATGGAGATGGCCCGCCAGTTTGAGCCGGATGCAGTGCTCGGATTGGGTGGGGGGAGCAACATCGACCTGGCCAAGATGGTCTCGGTGGTGATCGCGCACGGCGGCGAACCGCACTCGTACATCGGCGACAACAAGGTGCCCGGGCCGGTGATGCCCATCATCGCGGTACCGACGACGGCCGGTACCGGCAGCGAAATCAGCGCCTCGTGTGTAATGACCGATGACGCCAACCAGATCAAGGTCGGCGTCCTCAGCCATTTCATGCGACCGCGGCTGGCGGTGGTCGATCCGCGGCTGACGTTAAGTTGCCCCAAGAAGGTCACGGCCGATAGCGGCATCGATGCCTTGACGCACGCCATCGAGGCTTTCACCGCGGTCGATAACGAGCACTTCAATCTGCCGGCCGGCGAGACGACGATCTACCAGGGTCGCAACCCAATGGGCGATATGATCGCCGAGCGGGCGATTTCGCTGGTGGGCAAGCACCTCGTCCGAGCAGTCAACGAACCTGGCAACCTCGAAGCACGGACGGGCATGGCGCTGGCCGCGACGCTGGCGGGCATGGCGTTCTCAAACGTCGGCGTGGCGCTGGTTCACGCGTTGGAGTATCCGCTGGGAGGCGCGGTCCACTGTTCGCACGGCGCCGGAAATGGATTATTGCTGCCGTATGTAATGCGGTTTAATTTGCCCGGGCGCGAACTGGAGTTTGCGCGGCTCGCATCTCTGCTGGGACACGATACCTGCGGGTTGACGCTCGACGAGGCGGCCGAAGAGGCAATCCGAGCCGTCGAGGATCTCCGCCGCGCGATCGGCATTCCCGCGCGGCTCCGCGACCTCGGCGTCCGCGAGGAGCAGCTTCCGCGCTTCGCCGACAAGGCGCTCGGCATCAAGCGGATTCTGCGCGTGAATCCGCGGCAGCCGACCAAGGAGGATCTGGTCGGCATCCTTCAGGCGGCGTGGTGAGAATAGGCCCGGAGGGCCGACAGGTAGTAGCCCCGATCGTAAGATCGGGGAGCAGATCGCGCGCATCCACGACGAGGTCCGGAGGACCGGCACTTCTGTTGAGTCGGTCCTCCGGACCTAACACGGAGTCTCTCGTCGTTGGTCCCCGGCCTCCCGGCCGGGGCTACTGCCTGTCGGTCCTCCGGACCTGTCGCTAAAATGCCGTTTCTGGATTCAACCTCATCGAGGGACTAACGTCCCCCCGCTCGCCAGAATCACAACGCATGCACACCAATGCCGCGCAACTCGATTCACTCCGCTGGAAGAAGTTTCCGGTCCTCGACGACGGATTCGTCTGCCTGGTCGATTGTATGGGGGACGACCAGGCCGTTGTCCAGGCGGCGCGGGTTAGCTATGGCGAGGGGACGCGCAAAGTCTCCGATGACCGCGGCTTGATCCGGTATTTGATGCGGCACCGGCATACGACGCCGCTTGAAATGGCGGAAGTCAAGTTTCTGATCCGCTCACCGATGGACTGCTGGCGGCAGTGGATCCGCCATCGCACCGCCAACGTCAACGAATACAGCACGCGGTATTCACTGGCCATCGATGCCACGCAGACCACGCGGCCCGACGAGTGGCGTACTCAGGCCGCCAGCAATCGGCAGGGGAGCGGCGCGCCGCTCGATCCGGCAACCGGCGAACAACTGACCGCCGGCGAGGCGGCATTTCAAGCGGCCGCGCGCAAGCTATACGACGAGCGGATCGCGCTGGGGGTCGCTCGCGAACAAGCCCGCAAGGACCTGCTGCTTTCGACTTACACCGAGGCCTACTGGAAGATCGACCTGCACAACCTGCTGCACTTCCTGGCGCTGCGGATGGACGAACATGCGCAGTTCGAGATCCGTTCGTACGCCACGACGATCGGCGAAGAGATACTGAGGCCGCTGTTCCCATTGGTTTGGGAAGCCTTTGTCGACTTCCGGCTCGAGGCGACGTACCTGACGCGGCTCGACCGCGGAGTCATCCAACGGCTGAATGCGCGGCTGGCTGAGCAGGGCCGCGCGCAAGCCGACGAAGACGACTTTCTCGCCGCACAAGATCCAACTTGGCGCGAGCTCAGCCGCTCGCGAGAACGGGACGAGTGCCGCGCCAAGCTCCTGGAGTTGGGCTTGTTACTTCGGATGCCCAATGAGGACCGGACATGATCGACAATCCCGCGGCTCGTGAAGTGTTGGAGCTGAATCAGCGATTGCTCGAAGCCATCGCCACTGCCGACTGGTCGGCTTACAACTCGCTCTGCAGCTCGGACTTGACCTGCTTCGAGCCGGAGACGCGTGGGCATCTTGTCGAGGGAATGGCGTTCCACAAGTTCTATTTCGATCTGGAGCCCGGCGCCGGTCCTCGAAATGTGACGATGGCCACTCCGAACGTGCGACTGTTAGGCGATGATGCGGCAATCATCTCCTACACGCGGCTCGTCCAGCGGTTGGATGCAGACGGAGCACCGATGACCAGCCGGGTCGAGGAGACGCGCGTCTGGCAGCGCGTCGATCGGTCTTGGAAACTGGTTCATATTCATCGTTCGCCGCCAGTGTAGTAGGCACACTCCGTGTGCCGTCGTCCCGCACACGGAGTGTGCGGCCTACATCATGGAACCTTCCGCATGTCCAAGTACAAAGCACTGTTGACCGACTATGCCTGGCCCGATCTCGAGATCGAGCGGCGAATTCTGGGCGACGCCGATGTTGAACTGGTCATGGCCGAGCGGACCGATGCCGCTGCGCTGGCCGAGCTGGCGCGCGATTGCGACGCCATCATGACCAACTGGGTCAAAGTCCCCGAGTCGGTGATTACCGCTGCGCCGAAGTGCCGCATCATCTGCCGGCTGGGGATCGGGCTCGACAACATCGACGTTGCCGCCGCTACTCAACGGAACATCCCGGTCACCAACGTGCCGGACTACTGCCTCGTCGAGGTCGCTGAACATGCGCTCGCGCTCTTGCTCGCGCTGGCCCGCAAGGTTGCCTTCTATCATCATGAGACCAAGCAAGGTCGCTACGCTCTCCAAGCCGGCCCCACGCTGCGGCGGATCGAAGGGCAGACGCTGGGGATTGTCGGCCTGGGCAACATCGGCCGTAAGCTGGCCGAGAAAGCTTCACCCCTAGGGATGCGCATCCTCGCCACTACTCGAAACCGTCGGCAGCCTCTGCCCGACGTTCGTCTCGTCGACCTGCACGAGCTTCTGGCCGAGAGCGATTACATCTCACTCCACTTGCCGCTGGCCGCAGAAACGAAACACTTGATCGGCGCCGCACAACTGGCGCGGATGAAACCGTCGGCGTATCTGATCAACACCGCGCGCGGCGGCTTGATCGATACAGTCGCGCTCGCCCGCGCGCTGGCCGATGGACGATTGGCCGGGGCGGCGCTCGACGTGCAAGATCCCGAGCCCCCCAATCTGGCACAACCTCCCTATAACGACCCCCGCGTGATCATTACGCCCCACGCGGCATTCGTTTCGCAGGAATCGCTGGCCAACATGCGCGAGCGCGTCGCCCGGCAGGTGGTCGATCGATTGCAAGGCCGCCGGCCCGAAAACATCGTCAACGGCGTGGGTCTGTAGCGGAATTCGCAGCATTCCGGCATACCCGAATTCTGGCGAGTGCGGCTACGGGCGAGTTCGGTTACTTGGTTTTGACCGCACTAAAGTCATGGCCTATACGAGTATAGGGATTTTTGTCGGGACCCATGCGATGCGTCGTTGCAGACGGTCTCACCCGTCGCCTGCGACAGTTCGCGCGGCGCGGCTGACAGAATGCGCACCCATTGCAGGAAGCATCTGTGAACGACTGGGCCAGCCAGACTATCGAAGAGGAATCCGCGGGCGAGATCGAGCGCCTGTGGCTGGAGCAGCGCGGTCGCGCTGCCGAGATCCTCGCTGCGCAAAAGACCCGGCTCGACGAAATTGAGCTTCGCTTTTCCGCTCAGCTCGAGTTGATCAGCACCCAGTTGGCGTCCGAGGGAGAGGGACTACCCAGCGATCACCACGCCGAAGTGGAACGGCTGCGGGCCGAACTCGACGCGCGGCAGTTACAGCTTCAACAGGATCAGGAAAAGACCGCCCTCGAGTTCCAGCAGTGGTCGAACCAGCTTCGTCAGAAGCAGCAAGAGCTGGAACGCCGCGCCGAGGATGTCGAATCACGATCCCAACAGCTCATCCAACAGGAACGCCGTGCCGAGACGGGGCGGCAAGAGCACGACGCCGAGATGGAACAGCTTGCGCGGCGCAAAGCCCGCTTCGAGGAGCAACACAAACACCTCGAGCATGAGCATCAGGCGCTCGAGGCACAGCGCGCAGAGATCAACGAGCAACGTCAACGAATCGCCAGGCAACTCAAACAGCAAAGAGCGAAGCAGCTTGAAGAGCTGGAGCACCGCCGCGCTGAGCTGGCAGCCACACGCGACGGCGAGCTTGGTCGCCTCCGCGAAGAGTGTGGCCGACTGGCTGCCGAGTCGGCTCGGCACCAGACGGCATGGGAAGCCCAAGTCTCCCAGAATTCTACTCAACTTCGCGAGCTGGAGGAGGCGCGGCGCCAGATCGTCCATCTCCAGGAAGAACTGCATGCGGCCACGGAACTGGCGCACGGCGTCGAAGAGCAATTGACCGCGCTGCGTACAGCGCATGACACATTGGAACGGCAAGCGTCTGCCAACGCCGCCGATTCAGAAGCCGGCCAAACAAGCCTCGAGTCGCTGCGCCGCGAACGCGACCAGCTCGCGCAGAAGTTCGGTGAGGCGAACAGCGCGCTGGAGACGGTGCGCACCCAGGCGGCGAAGGCCGGCCAGTCGGCCGAGGCGGCGCGCGTCGAGGTGGCCAAACAGTTGGAGATGGCCCGACAGGAAACCGCCGCAGCAGCCCAACGCATCTGTGAACTGGAAACTCGGTTAACCGCCGCCCAATCCAACGACGGCGAAGTGGCTGGTGCTGGCACGGGCGTCGATAGCCAACAGCTTCAGGACTTGCAGCGGCGGTTCGAACTCGCCGTCGAAGACGTTCGCAGCCTGAAGCGGCGCAATGCCGACCTCGAAGATCAAATGGCGGCGCACAAAGCCGGCCGCAACGACGCCCAACCTTCGGCGCAAGGCCAGGATTGGGAATCCCTCAAGAAGCGGATGCTCGCCGAGTTGGAGGCCGACACCGGCCCCAGCCCGGCCCGAAAAGAAGAGCAACTTTCGATCGAGAACGCGATTCGCATCACCGACGACGTCGTGTCCCAGAAGGACCGCGAGATCGAAGAGCTGAAGCAAGTGCTCAGCCACCAGAGCGACAATCTGGGATCGGTCGCTGTGGGTGCGGCGGCGGTCGAAGAGATGTTCAATCAAGACGAGCTGATTCGGCAGGAACGCGAACGACTCCAGCAGGCGCAGGTGGAATGGCGCGACAAGCTCCGCCAGGCGGAGATCGATGTTTCGCTCGAACGTGCGCGGATCGCGCGCGAACGTGTCGAACTCGAGGAAAAACTGCAGGCGCTCGCCGCCGAGCGCGCCCAGAATCAGCACCCCGGCTCGGGCCAGCCCAACGAAAAAGGCGGCAAACCCTCACGCGGCCGCTGGCTGGAGCGGCTGGGTTTGAAGGACTCTGAAAAGTAGTGTAGCCGTCACGCTCCTCGACTGGGTGGCACTGACAATCGCCGCGATTGTCAGTGTTTTGATCCGAAAGTCGCGCGCTGCACCACTGACAAACCGGGTTTGTCAGTGCCACCCTGCGGTACAGCAAGTGTGCCTACTACATAGACTTGCCCGCCGGCAAAAACAGCACCTTCTCCGCCACCTCCACGCCGCTCGGATCGCGCTTCCGCAATCGCTCAAGCGCTGCACCGGCCTCCGGCTTGTTGCATGCACTTAGGTAGCCCACGATCGCCCGCCGTGTCGGTCCGTCGGCGAACGGCTCCCGGCCGTAGAGCGCTTCCACCTGATCCAGCACTTGCCAGTGTTCCCAGCGCGCCAAATCCGTGATGGCCGCTGCCGCAAATTCCGGGCGCTCGATAACTTGAGTCACCGCGCGGGCGACGCCGCTGCGGATCTCCTTCGGGCCGTACTCGTAATAAAACCGCAAGGCGTTCATGGCATGGCGCACGTCGCCATGCTTCGCCCGTTCACTCAAGAAATACCGCTGCTCGATTTGCTTCAACCCCGTTTCGCCCGTCAACAGCAGATATCCGGCCAGCACACCGTCGAAGCCGGCGCGAAACTCGCCATGATCGGCTTCGATTAATCGTTGCAGCAGCGATCGATTGGCCGCCCGGTCCTGCTCTCGCTTCGCGATGCCGAGCACCAGGCCGTAAAAACCCTTCCGCTCGTCTGGCACACGCGGACTTTCCAGCCAGTCGCGCACCGCGGCGAAGTCAAACTTGTCGGCCATTCGCACCACGTCGTCATACGGCGCATGGGCGAACTCCAGGTACGCGTCGCGCGCAATGTCGCGGTCGGCGTGCTCCAGATAACTTACGAAATAGGCCAGCCGCTTCTCGACCGGCTGCCGCAAGTCGGGCGCTGCGGCAAAGTAGCCCAACAAGGCCTCATTGGCAAACGCAGTGTTCCAGTCCCAGCGGTCGATGCGCTGTTGTTCGTTATCCACGGTCGCAAACAGAATCGCCAGGCTCCCGGTTTTGGCCACGGGCGACTCGATTTCGATCTTTCCGCGCTTCTTCAGCTCGGCCGGGCCTTTGAAGATCGTGTGGAGCTGGAACGTTTGCTGTTTGCCGTCGCCGCGGCGTCCGGCGGCTTCCCCCAGCACCACGCCATCGGCGCTCTCACGCCGCTGCGCGAGCGTCGGTTCGTCGGCGAGACAGAAGGGACAAGCGGTCGATGGTCGCGCAGTGACGAAAAGGATGGCAGCGACGACCGAGGCGCGAATGATGAGTGATGAATGGTGAGTGATGAATTGTTTCGCGGTATAAGTCTTAACATTCATCACTCATCACTCATCATTCATCAATTGCCTACCGCACCCGCTCTCCATCGAGGTGGAAGATGGCCAGGTGCATATCATCCGGTCCCTTGAACTCGCGAACGCTGAATGTACCCTCGACGGCGATTGGCCGCACGCTGAAGTCGGCGCTCTGGTCGTTGACCATCTCCACGATGACACAATCGTACAGCGCGGCGCCCGGGCCGAAGCAACACTCCATGTTGTCGCGGACCAGCACAAATTGCTTAATGCCCGATTGCTGAAAGCTCGGCAGCATGTAGCCGCGAATCCGCACGCGCTCTCCGGCCAGCTTTTCAATTCCCGCGGTGAGCATCGAGCGCTTAAACGGTTGCCCCTTTTCGATGTCGAACTTGAGCGTGTCGAAGCTGATCTCGCGCGTCGACTTGCGGCCGGCCGCGGACGATTGAGCGGCTGTGGCCTCTTGCTTCGGGTCGGCCTTCTCGCTGGTTGGCCGCGGCGATGGTGATTCATCTTTGTCGTCGCTCTGGCGCGAGGTTTGAGCGGGCTTGGCGGTCGCTGTATCGCCCGCAGACCTCGCACTGGCCACTCGCGCGCCGGCGGTATTGGCGCGCGACTGGACCGAGTCGCTGCAACCTGAGCCAAAAAGCAATAAGAGGGGAACAAGTCCCCCCGCCACCGCGCCCAATTTGTATCGCTTCCATCGCGTCATAATAATTCCGCGTCGTCGAGCTGGTAGACGACGTTTCCCTCCACGTCCACCGCCTGACCCGGGCGAATCTGGAAACGGCCGATGAGCTTTTGCAGCTTGTCAGTATACGTGAAAGCCTGACCGCCTTTGAGTTGCACCAGGATCCGGTCCGTGAGTTTAGGATTGCCGCCGAAGCAGCAGTCTCCTTGATCGCGCACCAGGATGAACGAGCGGATGCCATCTTTGCGATTGCCCGCCAGCACGTATCCCTTGATGAAAACTCGCTGACCGTGCAACTCTTCTGCTGCCGGCGGCACAATTTGATTGATCACGCGGGGGTCAGGTTGCAAATCGTCGTACGTCATGCGGACATGGCCGTCCGGCACTTCGGTCAGCCGGATGTACCATAGTGTGACCTGACTGCCCACCAAACACGCCGCGGAAAGCACCACGCCCGCCAACGCCGGAAGGCGGCCGGCCAGCTCATCGGACCGCGCCGCAATTCGCCGCAGCGCGAACATACCCAGCGCCAGACCTGCGACGGGCAGCACGATCAGCCACCAATCGAGAAATGCCGCGAACGATCCGAGTCCTAAGAGACAGCTCAACACCGCGGCCGGTGATAAAGTTCGATAGCTGGAATAGTCGTGGTCGGATGAATCGTCGGTAGTTGCCTCATCCATCTCCTCGAACCCCGCTTCCGAGTCGACGCCGTTGATCGGCGCGACATCGTAGACTGCGCCATCGACCGCCCGCGCGCTGCTCGCATCCCTGGCCTCATGGCGGGCGGCGTCAAGAAGATCGGGATTCTGGGAGGAACTGATGCTCATGAGATGCAGACTTTTTTCCCTGTGTGGCTGAAGTCGCCCGACTTCAGACGCCCAAATTGTGGGAGTTCGGCTACAGATCGCCGACTTTCACTACGCCCCCACACCGGAATTGGTTCCACGTGAGAGGCAGAACGCCATTGCCGCGACGCCCAGCCCAACCAGTAACGGTGTGCCCACGATGAGGGCAACGCCAGGCGCATCTCTTTGCGGCGTGCGGTCTTGCGCGTGTGCCACTGGCTCTGCAAGTGTTTGTGAGCCAACGTTGGTATTGCGCTCAGCACTGGTGGAGCCAGTGGCAGGCGAAGGCGACTCCTGGTCAGACTTGAACGTTCGCGGAATTACCGCGCTGGCCTTGTCCGTCCTTGGTTTGTCGGTCGCTTTTCCGCTCGTTCGCTGCGCCCCCGCATCGGGCTTGTCCCCAACCGGCGAAGTCTTCGGCGGCCCGAGCGGGAAGAAGCCGCTGGCCCGTTTGACGGCCTTGGGATCGATCTTCTCGAACTCTTGGAGGTATTCTTTCGCCTTGGGCAGTGGACAGGCCCGCATGTAGTTGACCACCGGCTCGCGCACCCACAGCGAATCCTGGTCGGCGTCGCGGAAGAGAACATACATCCGGTCGATCACCGACCAGTCCCCCCACCTCGCCAGATCGGCCACAACCAGATCGGCGTACTTGGGTCGGTCGAGCATGTGCCGCAGGACTTCGGCAATCTGGTCTTTTTTGATCACGCCCCCTTCCTCAGCGTGGAATCGCAGGGCCATGATCGCCTGGTACTGATCCGTGAACTCAGCAGTCTCGTTCTTGATGAACAGCTCCTTGACGAGCGGCAGCCCCGCGGCGCCCTTCAAAGTCAGGTAGCAGCCGAGCAGCGCGTCGAGTCCGGCCTTCATGGCCCGATCCTCGTCCTTGATCATTTTCTCCAACAGCGACAGGTCGTCTTTCGTACCACAGACGCCCAGCATCGTCAGGTACAACCGGCGATGGCTCACGTCGGTCTTGGGGTCTTGCAGCCGCTCAAGAAACATATCGTGCTTCATCCGGCTCTTGAGCTGCTTCAGTTCGGCGTACGGTGTGGTGGCGAACTCGTCGTAAGCATCGCGCGAAATCAGCGGGTCTTTGTCTTCCAGATGCTCCTGGAAAAACTCCAACCGTTCAGGACCCTTGGGCGGGAGCTTCATCAGGTTGTGCAAATATCCCTTGGCCCGATCGGAGAGCTCGATCGGCGCGCCCCATTCGACCTTGGGCGGTTCGATTCCCATCACGAGAAACTCTTTGCCGATTGGCGCTTCGCCGATGTACAGCGCGAGGAAGGTATCCCCCTTCTTCGTCTCTTTGCCTCCTTTGAGAACATCGACGACCTTGAACTTAGCCTTTAAGAGCTCCAGATCATCGCTGCCCACAGACTCGCCCGACGGCTTAGGCCGCTCGACGAGCGCCGCGATCACCGCCACGTCGTTGGTCTTGATCTCCTCGGTGAAAGTAACTTGCACCGCGCTGCAGAACGGGCAAGCCCGAGCAACGTCTGTAGTCAAGAATAGAGCCGTCAAAGCGGCAACAAAGGTTGGCAGGAGAGTACGCATCATAAAAACTCCCTCGTTCCCAGGCTCTGCCTGGTAACGCGCTGTAGGGCAGGCTCTGCCTGCCGACCATTAAAGTTGTCTTCCGGTCGCCGCTAACCTCCCACAAGGCGAAGCCTTGCCGGCAATCTGTTCCCAGGCGGAGCCTGGGAACAAGAAGCGACTACGGATTGGCTGTAAGCGCCTTGGCCACATCGGTCCGATATGCCGACCACGCAGGTAAGAAACCGACCACCGACGCTAATGCGATTATACCCGGTATCAACAGGAGTTCAGCACCCGTGAAATGGAAGGCCGTAAAGGTGACGCCGGTCCAGTGCGTGAGCCATGGCGTCAGGGCGCCAAGAGCGACGTGGCAGAGCAGCCAGCCGGCCAATCCGCCGCCCAGCGCCAACAGCAGCGATTCCACGAGCATGATCCGCATGACCGTGGCCCGCCCCGCGCCCAGCGCCCGCATCACGGCGATCTCGTGCCGCCGCTCGGCCATCGAGTTATAAATGCTCACCAGGATGCCGATGCCCGAAACCACGACAATCAGCACCGTCAGACCGAGCAAAATTGCACGCAACGGGTCCAAAAAAGTCGCCAAAAACTGCGTAATCACGTAGATCGGCTGCACCGCTTGAGCGACGACGCCTTTGTTGATCGGCTTGACGATCGCTTGCGCCGCAACCTCCGGCGGCAAACCCGCGACGCTCTTCGTCAACACCAACACGGCGGTGACTTCACGCTGTTCTTCAGGCAACGGCTCGTGATGGTGTGCATGATCATGGTCGTGCGCATGGCCGTGGTCATGTCCGTGCCCATCATGCGCATGGTTATGCGGTGTGGCGGTCTTGCCTTGCTCGTCGGCGTGCTTATGGTCGTCGTGCTTGTGCTCGGCATCTTTGCCGTCCTTGCCAGGCTCATCCGCATGCTCGTGGTCGGTGGGCGTGCCCTCTTTTTCACTTTTCGCGTGATCGTGTTTCGCGTGATCGTGGTCGTGATCGTGCGTGGGCGCCTTTTCAACAAGGCCGGGCTCTGTGGCCTCAGCTTCGCTGGCGTGATCGGGGATCAAGAAAAAACCCTCGATGTTCACGTAAAGGGCCCGATCGATCGGCGTCCCGGTGCGCTCCAAGATCCCGGTCACGCGAAACTCTTCTTCGTGCGCGTGGTCGTCTCCTTCGGCCGGCACGCCGTGCGTCGGTTGAAACGTATCGCCTACACGCAGGCCCGTCTGCTGTGCGACCGTGGACCCAATTACGCCAGTAAAATACTCGTCGCGTGGAAAGTTCTCGCCGGCGCTGAACTCAAACTCTTGCCCCGGCGTAAGCTCCAGCGCGCCGAACATGTCCGGCGTGGTTCCCACCACGCGGAAGCCGCGAAAGTAGTCCCCCAGATTCACCGGCACGGCTTTGTCGATCCAGGGCGCGAACTTACCCTCCTCACCGTCCGGTCGTTTCGATGCCGGCAGAAACTCCTTGTAATACGACCAGGGGATGTTCTCGATGGGCCGGTCCATGTAATAGACCGTGTTCATCACCAACTGCAGCGAACTCCCCTTTTTGCCGATCACCAGGTTGTAACCGAGACCGCGTCCCGTCTCGAAGTAATTCTCCACGACATGGCTGACCACCATCACGGCCACGACTAACGCGACGCCCAGGGCCATCGAGATGCCGGTCAACGTCGAAGCCAGCGACCGTTGCTGAATACTGCGCCAGGCGATTTTCCAGAGACTCATGAGAAATGGGGAATGTTGGAATGGGGAATGGGGAATTGACGTGTGTATGCCGGCGTGTGCCACTGCTCGCCGCGAGCAGTGCCGCAAAGCTTGCGATCTGTTAAGAGTTCTAAGCTTGTACCGATACCACGCCTTGGGATTGTGTCGCCGCGCCGCTGGCTGCACGGTTAAAATGCTCCAGGTTCTCGACGCGCTCAAACTGCTCCGCGACTTCCGTCGCGTGCGTCACCAACAACAGCGCCACTCGCTCGGCCCGGCAACTTTCGCGCACCAGGTCGATAACTTCTTGCTGATGCCGCGTATCGACATTTGCCGTCGGCTCGTCGGCCAAAAGCACCTTCGGCCGATTGGCCAGCGCCCGGGCCACTGCCACGCGCTGCTGCTCGCCCACCGAAAGCATCGTCGGCTTATGCGTCAGTCGATGGCCAAGACCCACGCGCTCCAACAGCGCCCGCGCCCGCGCCTCGTCGGGCCGCCCGCTGGCGAAGGCCATTCCGAGCATCACATTCTCGAGCGCGGAAAAACCGGGCAGCAAATTGAACGTTTGAAAGACGTACCCAATTTTGTCGGCCCGGAAACGGTCGAGCCCTGCCTCGGGCAGCCGCGTGATATCGGTGCCATCGATCTGGACCAGCCCGCTATCTGGCCGGCTGATCCCGGCAATCACGTGCAAGAGCGTGGTCTTGCCGCTGCCACTCCGCCCAATCAACACAACCTCTTCCCCAGCAGTCAGCCGAAACTCTTTTACATCCAGAATGGGCAGAATCTCCCCGCCCGGTTCATGAAACGACTTCTTCACATCGCGAAGTAAAAGCATAAGTCGGAGAGTCAAAGGACGTAACAGAATTGGCCGCTGACATCAGCTTACCGGTTCGACGGCCCCAAACGTATCCCAAACGGGTGTTTTACGGATTATCGGGGCAATCGGCCCGGTTATTGCAGTAGGTTGGCGGGCGGGATACCTCGCCTCTCGATTTCAATCTTATCCGGCGCCGCACACGTGATGCGCAGCGCTGAGGGATCCTTAACACGACCCTTTCGAGGAGCCCTATCATGGCCGACACACGTGTTGCTCGAACTGAAGATTTTATGCCCGTTGCCAGCCGCGTAAGCTGGGGAGCCATATTTGCCGGGGGCGCCATGGCTCTGGCTACCTTCCTATTGCTCACCTTACTGGGCGGTTCCATCGGACTTTCGATCCGCGACGAGGTCAACGCCGACACCTTCGGCACCACGGCTTCGATCTGGGCCATCGCGTCCACGATTATCGCTCTCTTTGTCGGCGGGTACATCACCAGCCAATGCACGGTCGGCGAAAACCCGACCGAGTCGGTCGTGCATGGGATCATCATGTGGGCTGTGGTCTTCGCATTTTTGATCTGGATGACCATCGCGGGGGTGCGCGTTGGCTTGAGCGCCATGATGGGTGTCGCCAGCGTCGGCGCTACGGCCATGCACGGCGTCAACCAAAACTGGGAAACCCTCGCCCGGCAAGCGGGTGTACCGCCGGAGCGGATCGAGGAACTGCGCCGGGATGCCGCCGCCACTGCTCAAGACCCGCAAAATCGGGAGCAAGCCGCCGACGTGGCCATGCAAGCCAGTTGGTGGACGCTATTTGGCGTTATGCTCTCGATGGTTGCCGCTGCGCTGGGCGCTTTCCTCGGCTCGGGACCCCGCGTACGCATCCTGGGCACGGCGAGCACCACGGCCACCACGTTCCGCACGCCGGCAGCCAGCGCTTAGCCCCGACAACGGGCCCGATGACGCTACGTAGCGAACCGGCATTGGGTTCGCGCGCATGGCTTGGTCGACTGGGTGGCACTGACAAGCTGCCGCAGCTTGTCAGTGCGAGTGCTGGCCCTGTCAGCCTCGCTCCACTGACAAACCGGGTTTGTCAGTGCCACCCCACCTACGGAAAGGACTCCCCATGGCCTTCGATCTGACTCGCCACGAAATCCTCGTCGATCGCATCGTCCGCAACGCCGCCCCCGCGCGGCTCTACGAAGACACCGTGGTCAACGAGCGCGCCGCGATTGCCGACAGCGGCGCCTTGATCATCCGTTCGGGCGCGAAGACGGGCCGCAGCCCGCTGGACAAGCGGATTGTCGATCACCCGGACAGCACCGGCCAGGTCTGGTGGGGACCGGTCAACTTCAAGCTCGATGAGCACGTGTTTGTGATCAACCGTCAGCGTGCGATCGACTATCTGAATACGCGAGACGAGTTGTACGTACTCGACGGCTTCGCGGGCTGGGACCGCCGCTATCGCCAAAAAATCCGGGTCATCTGCGCGCGGGCCTACCACGCGCTCTTCATGCACAACATGTTGATCCGCCCCACCCCGGAGGAACTTGCCGACTTTGACGAGCCGGATTACGTCATTTACAACGCCGGGCAGTTTCCTGCCAACCCGCACACGCACCAGATGACGTCGCGCACCAGCATCGACCTCAGCCTGGAACGGCGCGAGTTCGTCATCCTGGGCACCGAGTACGCCGGCGAGATGAAAAAAGGCGTGTTCACCGTAATGCACTACCTGATGCCCCAGCGCGGCGTGCTCTCGATGCACTGCTCGGCCAACGAAGGAGAGACCGGCGACGTGTCGCTCTTCTTCGGCCTCTCCGGCACCGGCAAGACGACGCTTTCGGCCGATCCGCGGCGGCGGCTGATCGGCGACGACGAGCACTGCTGGAGCGAAAACGGCGTCTTCAATATCGAAGGTGGCTGCTATGCCAAGTGCGCGGGTTTATCGGCCGAAAAGGAACCCGAAATTTACGACGCGATCCGCTTTGGCACGGTGCTCGAAAACGTCGTCTACGACGAAGCGACTCGCCTGGTCGACTACAACGATACGAGCATCGCCGAAAACACCCGCGCGGCATACCCGATCGAGTACATCCAGAACGCCAAGGTTCCTGCGACGGGCGGTCATCCGGCGAACATCATCTTTCTCACTTGCGATGCTTCCGGAGTACTGCCACCGGTAAGCAAGCTTTCGCCGGCGCAAGCGATGTATCACTTCCTCAGCGGTTATACAGCGCGCGTGGCGGGTACCGAAGTCGGCGTCCGCGACCCGCAGATTGCCTTCTCGGCATGCTTTAGCGCCGCGTTCCTGGTGCGCCATCCCACGGTCTACGCCGAGATGCTCGCCGCCAAGATGCAGAAGCACAGCGCCGCGACGTGGTTGGTCAGTACCGGCTGGTCGGGCGGCGCCTACGGCATCGGCTCGCGAATCAAGCTCAAACACACCCGCGCGATCATCGACGCGATTCACGATGGAGCGCTCGGCAAAGCTGCGGTGACGACTGAGCCGGTCTTCGGGTTGAGCGTACCCACTCGTTGCCCCGGCGTTCCGGACGAGATCCTGCTGCCGGAACCAACCTGGCCCGATCGCAACGACTACCGCCAGGCGTCACGCAAGCTCGCGGGCTTGTTCCACGAGAACTTCAGCAAGTATGCCGACCAGACGACCGCAGAAGTCCGCGCCGCGGGTCCGAGGGTGTAGCCTCGCCGAGCTTCGTGCCGGCCCGTACGACGGCCTTCCAAGGCCGTCGTAGCAGCAAGCTATAGCTTGGACTCTTGGACTCCTACCCGCGCCGTTCAACGTCCATCTCCAGGGCCCGCCGCACATGTGCGAGCAGTTCATTATAGGGGACCGGCTTTTGCAGCACACAAAGCGCGCCTTTGGCGAGCGCATCTTTGGCGGACTTCTCGTCCACGTGGCCGGTGATCATGATCACCGGCAGCCTGCCGCCGCGCTCCAGCAATGCCTGCTGAAGCTGCACGCCGCTCATGCCCCCTTCTAAGCGCATGTCGGCAACCAGACAGCCGGGACGGCCTCCGTCGTACACTGCCAAAAATTCTTCTCCGGATGCGAACAGTTCCACGCGCAGCTTGTGGGCGCGGAGCAATGCCGCCACGGATTCGCGCACGGCCTTCTCGTCATCGACGATGAAGATGGTCTGATCGGCCTTCATAACGTTTGGGTGCATTCCCGTTTTGCGGTGGTAGTTTTGTCGGGTTTTCAGGGGTCATG
>JBBDYH010000129.1:0-16584 GCA_040901795.1 Pirellulales bacterium | reverse complement strand
GACGCCGTCAGCTCGGCAATCGCTCAGGTTGAGGGCGCCGGTATCGGCGTGCGCGTGGTGCGCGTCGAGTCCGATGCAGCAAACACCATCGCCAAGATCAACGCCGATCTACTTGGAGTCGGCCTGCGTGAGTAAGGCGGTTGAGCCAAACGCTTGAGTGAACCTGGCTTCGTCGTTTATTGTCTCCCTCTTTCTATTTCGTTGTCAGACAGATCGGGTACTGAGGCAATTCATTGAGTAGGGAGAGAGTGCATGGCCACCACAACTATGGCTTCCTCGGCCGAGATCATTGAGCTTTTCAAGAAGTATGTGGTACCGAACTACGCGCGCTTCCCGGTGGCGCTGGTCCGGGGCGAAGGCTCGTACGTCTGGGATGCGGAAGGCAACCGCTATCTCGACTTTTTTCCCGGCTGGGGCTGCAACCTGCTGGGGCACTGCCCGGAGCCGGTCGTCCGGGCGGTGCAAGAACAAGTCGGCACGCTGATCCACGTGCCCAACACCTGGCACATGGAGGCCCAGGGCCGCTGGGCGCAGGCGCTGGCCGAGCGCAGTTTTGGTGGGCAGGCATTTTTCTGCAACTCGGGCACAGAGGCGAACGAGGCGGCCATCAAGCTCGCGCGACTGCACACACCTAAGGAGCGCTACAAGATCATCACTTTCCGCGGCGGCTTTCACGGCCGCACGCTGGGCGCCACGGCGGCGACCGCGCAGCCGAAGTACCACGAAGGGCTGGGACCGCTGATGGCCGGGTTCGTCTATGCGCCGTACAACGACCTGGAAGCGGTGACGAAGCTGATCGACAACGAAACGGCCGCGATCATGGTCGAGCCGGTTCAGGGCGAAGGGGGAGTGCAGATTCCCAGCCGCGAGTTTCTCGCCGGCTTGCGGCAGCTCTGCGACGAGCACCACTTGTTATTGATCTTCGACGAGGTGCAGACCGGCTGCGGCCGGACGGGGGAGTGGTTCGCTTATCAGCATTTCGGCGTCACGCCCGACGTGATGACGCTCGCCAAGGCGCTCTGCGGCGGCATTGCGGGGGGCGCGATGCTGACCACCGCCGAGATCGCGCCGAGCTTGCGGCCCGGAATGCACGCCGCCACGTTCGGCGGCAACCCGATCGCCGCACGAGCCGGCATTGCCGCAATGGAAATGATCGATGAAGAGAACTTATTGGAGAACGCCAGACAGATCGGCCAAATCTTTCGCGAGCGCTTGGAAGCGCTGAAGAACGAATGCGACCTGATCCGTGAAGTCCGCGTGCTGGGGGTGATGATCGGCGTCGAACTGGCCATCGAAGGCGCCGCGCTTGTGAAGGCCTGCCTTGAGCGCCGACTGTTGATCAACTGCACGCAGGGCATCGTGCTGCGATTGCTGCCGGCATTGAACCTCACCGCCGAACAGGCGCACGAAGGGCTCGACATCCTGGGCGAAGTACTGAAAGAAGCCGCACACGAACGTCCGTAACATCGTTCCGAACTCCGCACTCCGAATTCCGAATTCCGAACTCCGCATTTCTCGCGTGCGTCATCTCGTCACCATCACCGATCTGAAGTCCTCGGAAATCGATCGTATTTTTGCGATTACCGAGGACCTGAAGGCCAAATTTCAGGAGGGGCTGCGCGAGCCCTTGCTGCCGGGCCGGGTGATGGCGCTGTTGTTCGAGAAGCCATCGCTGCGGACGCGCGTGAGCTTCGAGGCCGCGATCGTCCATCTCGGCGGTCATAGTCTGTTCCTGGGTGATGACGTCGGTTTCAATTCGCGCGAAAGCCTGGCCGATTTCGGCCGCGTGCTCAGCCAGTACGTCGATACCATCGTGGTTCGCGCCAAGCGGCATGCGACGGCGGTGGAATTGGCGAAGTACGCCGACTGTTCGGTGATCAACGGGTTGACTGATTACGCCCATCCCTGCCAGGCGCTCGCTGATTTGTATACGCTCAAAGAGCTGGTCGGCGAGTTGCGAGGGCGGACGCTGGCTTACATCGGCGACGCCAACAACGTGGCGCGCAGCCTGATCGAAGCCTGTGGCCTGGTGGGCATGAAAGTGGTCATGGCCACTCCGCAAGAATACCAGTTTGATAGCGCCTACCTGAGCGCGGTCCGAAAGGCAATTCCGGGCCTCGATCTGACCATTACGACCGAGCCGGCGGAGGCTGTGCAGGGAGCGCTGGCCGTGTACACCGACGTGTGGGCGAGCATGGGCCAGGAAGCGGAGAGCGACCTGCGCCGCGGCGTGTTCGCCGCGTATCAGGTCAACGCGGAGTTAATGCAACAGGCGGGCAACGCCTACTTCATGCACTGCCTGCCGGCCCGCCGCGGCGAGGAAGTGACCGATGAGGTGATTGACGGCCCGCGGAGCATTGTCGTGCAACAAGCCGGCAATCGAATGCACGTGCAGAAGGGAATCTTGGCGTGGCTACTTGCGAGCAAGAAGTAGGGGTCCTTTGGAGTGCGATAACTTGTTATCGCTTTGGATTTCAATGTGGCTGGATTGGCGAACGTTGTTGGATATGAGCCTTGTTTGAAAAAGAAAGCGGCGACGAGTCGCCGCACTCCGAAATGCGTCATGACGGCCGTACACCCGACCAGCTTCGCCCGCTGCGGATTACGCGGAGATATACGCGCACGGCGGCGGGCAGTGTGCTCGTGCAAGCCGGCGGCACGACGGTGTTGTGCACGGCGAGCGTCGATCGGAAGGTTCCCGAATGGATGGCCGGCAAAGGCCGCGGCTGGTTGACGGCCGAATACAGCATGCTGCCCGGCAGCACCAGCCCGCGCAAAAAGCGAGAGCGCGAGAAGCTCGACGGCCGGACGACGGAGATTCAGCGGCTGATTGGCCGCTCGCTCCGTGCCGTGGCCGATCTCGATGCACTGGGTGAGCGCTCGATCATTGTCGATTGCGACGTGCTGGAGGCTGATGGAGGCACGCGAACTGCGAGCATCACCGGCGGATTTGTGGCGCTGGTGGACGCGCTTTTGAGCTTGAGCGATGTGCTCGATCCCGCCCGACCGGTGCTCAGCGACAGCGTGGCGGCGGTGAGCGTCGGCATCGTGGAGGGCGTGGCGGTGCTCGATCTCGACTACATCGAGGACGTGGACGCTCATGTCGATATGAACGTGGTGATGACCGGCGGCGGGCGGTTCGTCGAGGTACAGGGGACCGGCGAAGAGGCGACATTCAGCGAAGCGGAACTAACGGCGCTGGTCGGCCTGGCGAAGGTCGGCGTCGAGCGGCTCAGCGGATTTCAACGAGAGGCGCTGGGCGACCGCTGGTCGTTTTAGTCGATATAGAGACTCAATTGGCACACTGCTCGCGGCGAGCAGTGGCACAGGGCGATCGATGGCCATTTTACTCGATATAGACCCTCGATTGGCACACTGCTCGCGGCGAGCAGTGGCACAGGGCGACCGCTGGCCGTTTACCGCGTCGCCTCAAATGCGTCCTTGATGTGCTCGATCGTCGGCCGCTTCTGGCCATTGGGCCAGGTGATCGCCAGGACGTCAAACCGTGCTCGACAGTCCAGCAATTGATAGCGCCGCAAGTAAGCGAGCGCGAGATGCGTAAGCTGCTTCTGCTTGTGCGGATCGACCGCCTCGGCCGGATGTCCCGCATCGTGCGAGGTGCGGGTCTTCACCTCGACGAACACCACGGTGCGGCCGTCCACCGCGACAATGTCGAGCTCGCCGCCCAGAATGCGGTAACCGCGATGCAGGATCTTGTAGCGCAGCCGCTTGAGAAACTTGACGGCCGCCCGCTCGCCCCGCCGGCCGAGGGACTCGTGCGGTAAGATCCGCGATTTCAGGCGAGTAAAGAGCCGCTTTTCAGGAGCGGCGACAACTTTGGAGTGCGATGACTCGTCATCGCTTTGGATTTGCCGGGGATTGGAGGCGCCCACAAGCTAACCCTTTGCCAACCTGTTTGAAAAGGAAAACGGCGACGAGTCGCCGTACTCCAAACGTGTTACGTCGCTGCCACGACCTTGGGTTTGGCCTTGGCCTTCTTGGCCGTCTTCCGTTTGGCTTGCGCGGCTGCCGATTGCGCGTCGTCATTGCGACGCTCGCGGAGCTTCACCGCCTTGCCCACGCGGTCTCGCAAGAAGTAGAGCTTCGCGCGGCGAACAACGCTCGACCGCTTGACGAGGATGTTGGCGATCTTGGGACTGTGGACCGGGAACTTTCGTTCCACTCCCTCGCCGGCGACAATCCGGCGAACCGTGAACATTTCGCGGCTCCCCGTGCCGCTCCTGGCGATCACGGTGCCATTGAAGATCTGGATCCGCTCCTTTTCGCCTTCCAGAATCCGCGTGTGTACGTCCACCTCGTCTCCGACGGCAAATTGGGGGACTTGCGGTTTCAAACTGCTCTTCTCGACGAGAGCGATAATTTGCTGGCTCATATGCGTTACCTTTCAAGTAGTCTGGTGACTGGTGGTCTGGTGGTCTGGTGTCTTATGTCTGTTTGCCTGCAAGTACAAGACCACCAGACACAAGACACCTTTGGTCACGGCTATTTGGTAATTTCAATGATTAATCGTGCGTCGTCATTCGCGCTTCTCAAACAAATCCGCACGGCGTTCGCGCGTTCTCCGCAGACTCTCTTCCCGCCGCCAGCGGGCGATCTCTTCGTGGTTCCCGCCGAGGAGCACTTCAGGCACCGTTAAGCCGCGGTACTCCCGTGGCCGCGTGTACTGTGGCCCTTCCAGCAGTCGATCGCCCCCAGAGAACGAATCGTCCCAGGGGCTTTGTTCGTCTCCTAATACATCCGGAACGAGTCGAACCACCGCGTCGATGATCACCATCGCCGCGACTTCGCCCCCGCCCAGGACGTAGTCTCCGATCGAGATTTCGTCCGGTTGCAGGATTTGCCGCACTCGGTCGTCGAAACCCTCATATCTGCCGCACAAGAGCACCAGCCGCTTATGCCCGGCCAATTCCTCCACGATCGGCTGCGTGAGCCGCCGGCCTTGAGGCGTGAGCATGATCAAGTGCCCAGGCTCAAGTCCCTGCACCGCCTCGACGCATTCGACCACCGGCTCAGGCTTAAGGATCATTCCCGGCCCGCCGCCGAACGGTCGATCGTCCACCACGCGATGCCGCCCGCCGGCCCAATCGCGAATGTCGTACAAATTCACCTGCACCAGCCCGCGTTCAATCGCGAGCTTCAACAGGCTCTGACTTGAGTAGCCGGAAAAAATCTCTGGGAACAAAGTCAGCACATCGAACCGCATAAGTCATAACCGTATCGGCAGGCGGAGCCTGCCGGCAGTGCGTTCCCAGGCGGAGCCTGGGAACGAGAGTGACTAGGCAATCTCGCTAGCCGACTGATTCGGCTCCTGCATCTCATGTTTTTCAGCCTTGGCCGCAGCCGCTTCGGCGGCCGCCTCGGCCTGTTCCTCGGGCTCCCGAGACTTTGGCACCACGGTTTCGGTCTCCTCGGCGCCGGCCGCTGGATGGCCTTCGGTTTGCGCCGCAGCCGCTTGCTCCTTGGTCGTAGGCACGTACTTGGGGGCGCCCGGATCGGGGATTGTCTTGGGCGCTGACAACTTCTCGCGGGCCGTCGTTTGCGCCTGCGTATGCGTCCCTGCGGGACCGTATTTTTTGATCAACACGGCCACGTTCTCCGACGGCTTGGCCCCTACGCCGAGCCAGTACTGCAACCGCTCCGTGTTGAAGGTCGCGCGGGCATCGGTCTCTGGAATGTGCGGGTCGTACGTGCCCAACTCCTCGATCACGCGGCCGTCGCGCGGATGGCGCGGATCGGTGGCACAAATCCGAAAGAACTGCCGATGCTTCCGGCCCATCTTTTTCATGCGAATCACGACTGACACTGGATTCTCCGTTATTGAGTAAATGAGTCTGAATGACCAATGACCAATGAACCAATGACCAAACTATTCCGATCGCACCTTATTGGTCATTGGGATTTGGTCATTGGTCATTTCCCTACCGCCGCTTCTCCCGGTTCTTCCGCCGCATCTCCTTGTCCCGCTGTTTTTTGATCTTCCGCCTTTCTTCGGCGGTGAGCCGCTTTCCGGTGCCGGCTTTCGCCTTGGCGAGTTGGCCGGCCGGATTACTCATGGCGCCGCGCTGCAGCTCGCGGACCATCTTCATGCGGTCGCCCATTCCCTTGCCCGCCATGCTGGTCATAATTGACTTCATGCCGTCGAACTGCTTGACGAGCTCGTTCACTTCGTGCGGCTCGACGCCGGCGCCCGCGGCGATCCGCCGCCGCCGGCTCTGATCGACAATCTTGTTGGGGTTGCGGCGCTCGTCGGCGGTCATGCTATCGATGATCCCAAACAGCCGCGTCATGTTGCCTTCGAGGTCTTCGTTGGCCAGCATCTCCTTGATTTGGCCCATGCCGGGAATCAGCCCCAAGACTTTGCCGATCGGACCCAACCGCTTCACCATCCGGAGCTGCTTCTTGAAATCGTCGAGCGTGAACTCCCCTTTCCGCATCCGTTCTTCTTGCACCCGCATCTCGTCCTGGTCGAACTTCTGCTGCGCTTGTTCGACAAGCGTGAGGATGTCGCCCATTCCGAGAATGCGGCCGGCCATGCGGTCGGGATGAAACTCTTCGAGTGCGTCGAGGTGCTCGCCGGTACCGATGAACTTGATCGGCACGCCGGTGACGTGCTTGACCGATAGCGCCGCTCCGCCGCGGGCGTCGCCGTCGAGCTTGGTCATGATCACGCCATCGAGCTCCAGCCGGTCGTTAAACACCTTGGCGCTGTTCACCGCGTCCTGGCCGGTCATGGCGTCGACGACCAGGTAGACCTGCTGCGGCTCGATCCGTTGATCGACGCGCTGGAGCTGCTGCATCAGCTCTTCGTCAATGTGCAGGCGGCCGGCCGTGTCGAGGATCACCACGCCGATGTTTTCGCCGCGCGCTTTCCGTACGGCGTTTTGACAGACCGCGACGGGGTCGGTGGCCCCCGGCTCGCTGTAGACCGCGATGCCAAGCTGGTCACCGATGACGTGCAACTGCTCGATCGCCGCCGGACGCTGCAAGTCGGCGGCGACCAGCATCACCGTGCGGCCGCGCTCCTTGATCATCCGCCCGAGCTTGCCGCAAGTGGTCGTCTTGCCCGATCCCTGCAAACCGCAGAGCATCAACACCGTCGTGTCCGGTTTGAGATGCAGCGAGTGATCGACCGGGCCCATCAGGTTGATGAGCTCGCGGTGGACGATGCCAACCACTTGCTGCGTGGGGTTGAGCGACCGCAGCACCTGCTCGCCGACGGCCTCGTCGCTGACGCGGGCCATGAAATCGCGCGCGACCGTGTAGCTGACGTCGGCTTCGAGCAGCGCCTGCTCGATCGTGCGCAGCCCGTCGCGCATGTTCGATTCCGTAAGCTTCCCTTTGCCGCTCAACGAGCGGAGCGCGGACGACAAGCCTTCTTGAATCGATTCGAACATGGAAACTATTGGTCGGGAACGATCCGCAGTGGCGGTGCCGTTCCGATGGGCGCGTTTGGTCTGGCAATGCCGCTTGGCGATTCCGGAACGCCACCCGCTACGGCGGGCAAGCTTCGGGCGTTCCCTACAGAACCGGCGCGCAGAAATTCAGCCTGCCAGCCATCAAGTAGCCGAAAACCAGTATTCTAGCCGGTTTGCGGCCGCTTCCGCAATCGGGTGAAGGCGTTTTTGCGGGGGGGTGATTCCCAGCAGCCGCGCTAGAATTGCGGCGTGGCAGAATTGAACGGCGCCGGGGAAATGAATCAGCCGCAGGGGCGCTAGCCCATGGTTTGGCGCGAACCGGACGCTAGCGCGTGCCGGCTGATTGTGAGCCGAGCGAGGCAACTACCTGCGGACCGGGTAATAGTGCAAGTAGTTCATGAAGCCGGTTTCGTGCCCGGTGGCGCGAATCTCCTGTGAGCCACGGATCGGCACGCCGCCTGGCTGGCCGCGCTCCACCTGGCGTTGAATCTGCCTGATCTGCGCTTGCTGACGGAGCTGATCTTCACGCTGCTGAAACTGGGGCCGTACCAACGTATGGTAGTTCGACACTCCAGGCGCGTTCGGCGTCAGAAGGCTCAAATACGGGCTCACTGCCGGACGGGTTGGCGCCACGTTGCTGAATGGCAACTGCTGAGCTTGGGCCACTGCAGACACCAGTCCCGCGGCAGTGAACGTTGCGAGTGCGAAGAACATTTTCATGTCGTTCATTCCTCCAAAAGACGGTAGCTGAATTCGCCGGAATTCAGGCACCCCGAACTCTGGCGAGTTCGGCTACGTGCTGTAAATTCTAACCAACTCGCTCCCGCTGGCAATCATTCATTGGGCAAATCCGCCAGGGAAACGTTGGATGGTCTGGATAGTATTGGAGCCAAGCAGTGAGATTCCAAGGATCCGCTCAAAGGGCGCGCTGACGCGGGCGAGCATCGCATCGGCCGCAATCATGTGGTCTTGCTGGATAAACACGCGATCGCCCGGCAAGATCTGATAGTTGGTCCCGGCCTTGCCGCCGCGGACTACATCTTCCCACTTGACCGGCAAGATCTGGAAACAACCGGTTTCGGGCGACGGTCGGGCGATCCAGATGTTCTTGCTCGAAACGCGCGACAGACCTTGGATCTGGGCAACGGCGTCGAGCACGGTTTCGTTGCCTGTGATGTGGAATCTGACCATGTTGTCCCCCAATCCGGCGCCCTGCGTGACGATGTAGTAGACCTTGCTGTTGTAGACCAGCACATCGACCGAGATCAGCGTGTCTTCGACGAACTGCTTGAGGTGCTCTCGAATTGCTTCCGTGGCTTGCGGAATCGTCATGCCGGTGACATAGACGCTGCCGTAAACGCCGAGATTGATGGTGCCATCCATCGCCACCAGGTGTTGCCCGCTGATCTGCTGGATGCCAGCCGATTGATAGAGGGTGAGCGAAACCTGGGGGGCTCTCAACAGCCGCTCCAAGTGTCTGGTCACGGCGTCCGTGGCCTCGTCGAGCGAAAGCCCCACCACGTCGACTTTGCCATACAGCGAGCCCAGATCGATGGCGCCTCCGGGCTCTACTGCGTAAGGACCGCGGATGGGGGACTCCTCATAGGCCCCCTCCACTTCGATATAAAGAACGTCCAGCGGCTCAATCCGGAACGGGTCCTTCGGGATCACACGCAAGGCATCGATCAACAAAATGTCCGGCGGTTCGATCACATAGCGCGGCAGCGACACTTTTTCCAATTCGCGCGCCACCGGCACAGACGGCTCGGAAGACTCAGGCAGCATGATGTCCGCGGGCGGCGTTAAGGCGCACCCTGCCATGGCAAGCGTGAAGAAGAGCGCCGCCGTGGCACGCGAGACGAAGGAGAAAGGACACGCCACGGCGAGCAAGCTGCGGACGAAGGACGCAGGGCTAAGCACCAAGTACGGAGTACCCGGTACGGAGAGTTCGTCGTTCGTCCTTCGAGTTTCGTTCGACATTCGTCATTGGCGATAACCCCGGCCTTCCGGCACGGGGCTACGCAGAACTGTTAAACCTTGAACTTTGAACCTTGAACCTTGAACTTTGAACCTTGAACTTTGAACCTTGAACCTAAAGCCTTGCCCTATCCACACCGCCCCTATAATCGGCAAGGTCGCCCCTGACATTGCAAGAAAACTTGTCCCCCCTTTCGCGGAAAGAAAGAATCGGCTAAACTACCCATCTTCACTTTTCGCTACCATGAGAGGCCGGTCTCGGCCGTAAGTGACTCAATCGAAACAAGTTTCTTGACAGTCGGCGGCGTGCTGTCTATCGTCAAAGTTCTGGGGGCGCTGCCGCGAGTCGGGCGGCTCGACATGCCAGTCCACAGGGCGAAACATCTTGCCCTTTTGGCCGCACGGACTCCGGGACATCCCGCGGTGCTCATCACCCCTTCTTTTCGGTTGAATTGCCCGTAGTCGCCGCCTGCCTCGATTAGTCACCAAGAAGAGTTGCCACGATGAAGGACAAGCTCGCCGGGATTGCCGCTCAGGTCAAAGCCTTACCCCAGGACCAGCGCACACCGCTGGTGTTGTGGATCGTGTTGGTGCTGGCGCTGGTGGCCTCCTACTGGAACATGCTCTCGATGGTGTCCGACTCTTGGTCGCAGCCGCAGTACTCGCACGGCTACCTGGTGCCGGTGTTCACGCTGGTCATGCTGGCGCTGCGGCGTGAGCCGTTTGCGCCCATCTCCAACCGCGAGCGGTGGATCGGGTTGGGAGCGTTGTTGCTGTTCATGGGCATTCGCGTCTACGCGTCGTGGGTTCGCGTCGCCGCGCTCGACATGTATACGTTCGTGCCTGCCATGCTGGCCGCGTTGATGCTGATCGGCGGCTGGCGGCTGTTGCGTTGGGCGGGACCGGCGGTGTTGTTTCTGGCGTTCATGTTTCCGCTGTCCTACAAAATGGAGCGAGTCTTTCTCGATCCGCTGCAGCGGATCGCGATGTTGGGAGGCACCTACGCGTTACAGACGGTCGGAATCGAGACGTACAACCGGGGCAACATCATCCACATCCAAGACTACGAGGGTGTCGCTCAGGTCCTCAATGTGGCCGAGGCTTGCAGCGGCTTGAACATGCTGACGATTTTCTCCGCCATGGCAGTGGCCCTGGTATTCCTGATGCCCGGCGCGCTGTGGGAAAAGATCGTGATCGTGGCCAGTGCCGTGCCGATCGCCATTTTCGTCAATGTGATGCGGATTTTGGTGTACGGCCTGTTGCGCTACTTCAGCGAAGGCGCCGCCGATTGGTTCCACGACTACGGCGCTGCGCCGTTCATGATGCCGTTGGCGATGGGCCTTTTGTACCTCGAATACATCGTTTTGCAGAACCTGGTCATCGATGAACGGAAGGCCGCGCCGGCGCAGGTATTTGGCTTTGGCCCTGCCGTCAAGGCCCAGCGGCCGACGACGCCGGGCCGGGCCTGAATATTTGACACGGCTGGCCGCGAACAGTGGTGAGGGTCGCCGCGGCGACCTCGCCGCGAGCAGTGGCACAGTGACTCGCGCCGCCAAAATGACGCAGCGATGTTGCAAAGAGGCAACATCGGCCGACAACCACGGACGGTTGCGATTCGTAGGAACGTGCAACCAAATCAGGACTTAGCTCACTTCACAATGCCTGTTGGCAGGCGCGGTCTGGCGCTTGCAACAGGCAATCCGACCGAGATCAACCCACCTGGATTCAACTCTCGCACTGCGTAAGGAACGTCATCCGTGTCTCAATTCAGCGATTCTCCCAACCTGGCGACCGACAACGGCGACGGCAAACACCTGGGGGGCGCGCTTATTACGCGCGAACCCGACCTGGTCAACTACACGGCGGTCGGCGCGCCGATGATGGCCCCCGTCTGGCAGGAACAATCGGCCAGCGGATTGAACCTGACCAAGCTGATGCACTCGTTCCGTCGCCGTTGGATGCTGGCGGTATTTATGGGGCTCTTGCTGGGCGGCCCAGCGGCACTTGCCACCTGGCTGATCTTTCCCAAGCAGTTCGAGGTCCAGGCGATGCTGCAGTTCCGCAACGTCGAGGACTTCCTCGGCGATAAAGGACCGATCGACACCGAGAAAAACAAGCGTTGGCGCGAGACGCAGCTTCACTTGATCCGCAGTCCGTTGTTGCTCACCAGGACCTTGGGCGAGCCCAAAGTCGCTAACCTCAGCCTGATCCGTAAAGAGGGTGACGAGCCGATTTATTTTTTGCAGAAGTCGATCAGCGTCTACTCGCCTAAGGACTCCGACCTGGTACTTATTCGGATGACCGGTGAAGAGCCCCGCGAAATGGTCGAGATTGTCCGCACGCTCACCGAAAAATACATCAATTACGCCACAGACGAAGCTCTCGCCCGACGAAGTAAAAGGATCGACCTGCTGCAGAACCAATTCAACAAGACTGAAGATGAGCTTCGCCAGAAGCAGGAACACGTGGTCGGGCTCATGAAACGGTGGGGTGCATCGGAGAGCGGAGAAATTGCTGCCGCGAAGTTTGTAAAAACCAACCAGCTCAACGTTTTGCAGAACAAACTGGCGCGAGCCGAACAGCAGTTGTCCAACGCGATGCAAGAACGAGATCGCCTCCGCAGGCGCCAAGAGGCTATCGATCGCGGCGAGTATCCTGAGGCGCTGCTGATGGGTGAAGTCAAAAGAGATCCGGCGATGATCGAACTGCAAAAGGACGTCGCTGAAGCAACCAAAGACTTTCGAATTGCCAGGTCGGTCGCGAAGTATCCGCAGACCGATCCTGCGGTGCAGCGAGCTTCCGCCCGACTCAAGGATTTGAGGGAAGCCGAAGAACAACTCACAAGCGAGCTGCGCCTGCTCGCGCTCGCCAAGGCCAAGTACGGAGAAGACGGGCCGGGGGGAGCCATGAGCGACGAGCGTGTCGAAGAGTTCCGCGACGAAATCAAGGAGTTTGAGGACCAAATCGGAGCTCTGGAAAAAGAACTACTCACTCTGACCACAGACAGCGCCGAATTAAACCAGCAAAAAGGTGAAGTCGAGCGCCTGCAAAGCACCGCCAAAGACCTAAACGAGCGGCTCAACGAAGCGTACTTAGGTGCGATCCTGCCCCCTCCCGTGGATCTCATCGAGCCCGCCGAGGAGCCTGAAGGCAGCACGCTGATGTATCGCGTGATCCTCACCACGTTCCTAGGACTTCTCAGCCTCTGCATCGGTCTGGGCGGCGTGGTCATGTTCGAGTACACCAAGCAGCGCGTCAGCACGCTCAACGAGATCGGCTACGGCGGCCTGGGGCTGCGCGTCTTGGGGACCGTCCCCAATCTGGCGCGGATTGCCTCGCACTCGAAGAACGGCGAGGCCACTGAAACGATCTCGGGCATCCTGGCCGAGAGCATCGACAGCGTCCGCACGATGCTGCTCTCCAACAAACGAACCGACGCGCCGAAGGTGATCCTGGTGACCAGCGCCGACGAGCACGAAGGTAAGACAACGGTCGCCTCTCACCTCGCCGCCAGCCTGGCACGAGCCGGCCGCCGCACGCTGCTCATCGACGGCGATCTGCGAAAACCCGGCATTCACCTGCTCTTCGACATGCCGCTCTCCGCCGGCCTGTGCGAAGTGCTCCGCGGCGATGCGGAGATCGAAACGGTCACTCATCCTGCTCAAGTCGAAGGGATGTGGGTCATGCTCGCCGGCCAGTGCGACCAGCGAGCCATCGCCTCGTTGGCCAAGGAAAACGCCGAAGCGGTGTTTCGTACCCTGCGGGCCGACTACGACTTTGTGGTCGTTGATACCGGCCCCGCTCTGGCATTTGCCGACACCATGTTGATGGGCAGCCACGCCGACGCGGCCGTGATGGCGATCCTTCGCGACGTGAGCCAGATTCCCAAGGTGTACGAAGCGCGCGAGCGGCTGGAGGCGATTGGCCTGCCGGTGCTCGGCGGAGTCGTTGGAGGCATGTCCGCCAGCGGCAGCCGCAGCTATGCGGTAATGAATTAGCATGTTTTACTCGTTCCCAGGCTCCGCCTGGGAACGTCCGCCGCGGCGGATCGGCGAGGCTCTGCCTCGCGACTTATAAGGCAGTTCACCAAGTAGATTACAGCAGGCAGAGCCTGCCCAGCAGTGGGTTCCCAGGCAGAGCCTGGGAACCAGAAAGCCCGGAATTAACTAATGAACCAGTTTCTTGCCATGGTGATCGCCTTATCCGCGATCACCGGTGTGACCATCTACGAAGGCCTGCGCTTCGAATTCTGGAGCACGACTGACCCTGAAGAGCTCAATCACTTTGCCGAGCGGCTGGAAGCCGTGCCCGAGTCGTTTGGCGACTGGTCGAGTGAGCCTGCGGAAGCAGATGAAGAACAACTTGCGGCCGCTCAGGTCCACGCCCATGTCTCGCGCGACTACGTAAACGGCAAGACGGGTGCTAAAGTCAATGTGTTTCTGGTCTGTGGGAAGACCCACCCCATGGCAATTCATAGCCCCGACCAGTGTTATGCCGCGGTCGGCTTCACGCAGGGTGATCCCAGCCGCAAATACGTCGAGGTCAATGGTCGTACGGCCGAGCTCTGGAGCTCGCGCTTTAGCCGCGAAGAGAACTTGGAGCAGCAGGCTCTGGACGTCGTTTGGGCTTGGGCCGCCGACGACGGAGTTTGGCAGGCGCCGACCAGCCCCCGCCCGCATTTTTCCAACAGAAATGCACTCTATAAGATCTACCTGATCACCGCCCCGGGCGCGGACTCCGACGCCGAGTCGTTCCTCAAAGACTTCTTGCCGGTTCTCGACAAGCAGCTCTTTACGCCCGTCAAGCCGAAAACCGAGACCGCCGACGAAACCACGAGCTAATCGCGGCGAATGAGACCATCGAACCACGGCAGCCGAAGTCGCAAGACTTCGGGCGAATCGGAGCAGCCGGAATTCTGGCGAATTCCGCTACGGTGTTGTGGGCGAATTCCGCTACCGTGCCTACGCCTAGTCGCCGCGCTCTTGGCCGTGTTGGCCGCCGGACCTCTCTATGCCGGCGGCGGGCCGGAGAACTACATGCTGGTGGTCAACTCGGCGAGCGCGTCGTCGCTGACGATCGCCAACCACTACATTGCCCTGCGGCAGATTCCTACGAGCAATGTGATGTATCTGGAGTGGAAAGGAGATCTCCACACGACCGACGTGGAAACATTCCGCCAGAAAATCCTGGTGCCGATCCTGCAAACGATCGCCGATCGCGGACTCACAGCGCATATCGACGGCATACTCTACAGCAGCGATTTCCCGTATAGCATCGACCTGAAGGCCGACCTCAAGAATCTGCATGCGAATCACAAGGCGCTGCTCGATCCTCAGGTTCCGGATTTTGGCACGCTCAACAGCTTAACCTATTACTACGACCTGGTTATCCGGCAGCAGCCGGTGTACAGCGCCTATCAGGTGCAAACCAACTTGTATTTCCGTCCTGTCGATGCCACCGGCAAGCAGCTCGCCGATACGCACGGTTTCCGGAGCTGGTACGGCTGGGGACCGAACGGCGAACTGCTCGAGGTAGGCGGCAGTCGTTATCTCGTTAGTGCAATCTTGGGCATCACCGCCGGCAAGGGAAGTAACACCGTCCCGGAAGTGTTACGCTATTTGGAGCGGAGCTCTAAGGCCGACGGCTCGGCGCCCAATGGCACGATCTACTTCTCTAAGACCGCGGACGACAGGTCCAAGCCTCGGCATCCGTGGTTCGATCCCGCAGTCTCCGAGTTGACGAATCTCGGCGTTGCTGCGGAGGTGATCACCACGGAGGTTCCTACGGGCAAAGAGATCGCGGGGGGAATGTTCGGCTCCGCCAATCTGCTCTGGGACCAGCGCAACAACACCATTCTGCCGGGCGCGATCGTCGATGACCTGACGAGCTATGGCGGCGAAATCAAAAGCAATACATTCAGCCAGACACTGCTGACAGAGTTCCTCCGCGCCGGCGCCGCGGGGTCTTCCGGCACGGCGGTTGAACCCAAGGCCAACTACTTCAAGTTCCCGAACCCGTTCCTGTACGTTCACTACGCCCGCGGTTGTAACCTGGTCGAGGCGCACTATCAATCTGTCGCCGCGCCCTATCAATTGGTGATCGTCGGCGACGCGCTGTGCCAGCCGTGGGCGAAGATTCCCACCATCGAAGTCGCAGGCGCCGCGGCGGGGGACACGCTGAGTGGAACTGTCACCGTCACGCCGTCGGCCAGTGGGGGCGCATCCGAGGTGGATCGCTTTGAGCTCTATCTCGACGGCGAACGCGTCGCGAGCTGCGGAACCGACGGACAACTGGAGCTCGATACCAGCAACCGCTCCGATGGCTCGCACGAACTGCGAGTGGTTGGAATCGGGTCGGGGCCGATCGAGACCCAAGGCCGATTGATCCTGCCCGTCACTTTCAATAATCACCGCCGTACAATGACGTTTACGTCGTCAGCCACTCGTGTTCGCTTGGGCCAGAAGATCAGGTTGCAGGCCGAGGCGCCCGGCGCGATGGCGATTTATTTCTACAACAACGGCCGCGTGTTGAGACAGGTCACCGGCGGCAAGGGGGAGCTGGCGGTCAATTCGGCTGCGCTTGGTTCCGGTCCGGTGACTCTCCGCGCGATTGGCTTGGGGAAAGGCGGAGCGGCGAGCCATGTGCTGGCTGCTCCGATCGAGCTGATAATCGAAGCGGCTCGGTGACGCGATGCACGAGGCTTTCATGCGGCTGGCGCTGGCCGAAGCGGAAGGCGCACTGGCTGAAAACGAAGTCCCGGTGGGCGCGGTCATCGTGCATCACGATCGCGTGATCGCCGCCGCCCATAACCAACGCGAGCAGCTCCACGACCCCACGGCGCATGCCGAGATGATCGCCATTACGCAGGCGGCCGAATCGCTCGGTTCCTGGCGGCTGGAAGGGTGCACGCTCTATGTGACGCTGGAACCCTGCCCGATGTGCGCCGGCGCAATCCTGCAGGCGCGCATTCCGATCGTTGTTTACGGAGCCCTGGACCCCAAGGCCGGCGCGGTCCAGTCGCTGTATCAACTGCTCAGCGATCGCCGGCTCAACCATACCTGCGAGGTCGTCACTGGCGTGCTCGCCGAACCGTGCGGAGAAATCCTGACGCGGTTCTTTCAGTCGCAGCGACGACTTGGAAAGAAGTAGATGAGTGTAGCCGTCACGCTCC
>JBBDYH010000128.1:0-16665 GCA_040901795.1 Pirellulales bacterium | reverse complement strand
ACGGCTTCTCGGTCGAGTTCAGCGAGCACCGCAAATACACGCCCGGCGACGATCCCGACGACATCGACTGGCTGGTCTACGCCAAGACCGACAAATACTACGTCAAGAAGTTCGAGGCCGAGACCAACATCACCGGCTACCTGGCGATGGATCTCAGCAAGTCGATGGGTTACACCTACCGGCAAACCCTCAGCAAGTTCGAGTACGCAATCTGTCTGGCGGCGGCGCTGTGCTATCTGATGGTGCATCAGCAAGATCCGGTGGGGTTGATCACGTTCGACGAGCAGATTCGCCAAAGTCTACCGGCGAAGAGCAAGCGGGCCCAGATCGGCAACGTGCTATCGCTGTTGGCCAAGCTGCAGCCCAGCGGGAAGACCGACATCGGCCGCAGCCTGCAGCAGATCGCGGCGATGCTCCGTCATCGCAGCCTGGTGATGATCTTCAGCGATCTGTTGACCGAGCCGGACCCGGTGCTGCAGTCGCTCCGCCGGCTGCGGCACGGCGGCCACGATGTCATTCTGTTCCACATCCTGGACGAGGCCGAGGTCCGATTTCCCTTCGGTGGTATGATTGAGTTTGAAGAGCCGGAGACGGCCGCCAAGGTTCAAGTCGACGCCGATAGCTTCCGCAGCGATTACCTCAAGGAAGTGCAGGCGTTCTGTGAGCAATACAAGAAGACCTGCTTCCAGGCGGGCATCGACTACGTGCAGCTCGACACCAGCATGCAGTTCGACCGAGCGTTGACGGAGTATTTGGTAAGCCGCCAACATCGGTTTTGAAGAGTGGTCGGTGGGCAAAGACTGGGAGACTGGGAGAAGTGTGCCAATGAGCGTTGATCGACAATTCTCCCCGTCTCCCAGTCTCCCCCTCTCCCGGTCTCTCATTGCCTCTTCATCGGCGCTGTGGCGACAAGGACGACAAATAGCAAAATGGGCCTGACTTTTTTATCACCGCTGATCCTCGCCGGGGCCGCGCTTGTCGCGGTGCCGATCGTGCTGCATTTGATTATGCGGCGCGAGCCGAAGCACCTGGTCTTCCCTGCGTTGCGGTTTATCCAAAAGCGCGAAGAATCCAATCGCCGCCGCTTGCGCTTGCGGCATCTGCTCTTGCTGCTATTGCGCTGCGCTGGAATCGTGCTGTTGGCGCTGGCGATTGCGCGTCCCAGCGTGAAGAGCGCCGGCTTTGTCGGCGATCAAGAAGCTCCGATTGCCGCGGCGCTGGTCTTCGACACGTCGGTCCGCATGGACTACCAGCACGAGAACAAGACGCGCCTGCAGGCGGCCCAAGAGACGGCGCTGTGGCTGTTGCCACAACTGCCGGCCGATAGCGAAATCGCCGTGATCGACTCCTCGTCGCTGGCCGGCGCATTCGCCGTCGATCCGGCGGCCGCACGGCATCGCGTTGAGCGCTTGACGAGTGTGGCCGCTTCTCAGCCATGGATCGATGTCGTCGAGTCGGCGTTGCGGCTGGTGCACGACAGTGTCAAGGAGCGCAAGGAGGTCTATCTCTTCACCGATCTGGCGCGCGGAAGCTGGCCGGGCGAGGCGCTCGATCGCTTCCGTGCGCGGCTCGACAAGTTTGAAGACGTGGCGATTTACTTGATCGACGTCGGCGTCGAGCAGCCGCGAAACTTCGCCTTGGGCGATCTCAAATTGTCGAGCCAAACCGTCCCCAAGAATAGCCGCGTCCGGATCGCCACTCAGCTCACGCGCACGGGACCCGGCGAAGAGCGTTCGGTCGCCATTTATCTCGCCGACCGCGATGGGCAACTCTACAAAAGCGGCGAGCAGACATTTGGTTGGCTCGACGGCCAATCGCTGCCGGCGGAGTTCGAATTGAAGGGTCTGGACCTAGGCACGCATCACGGCGTGCTCGAGATCGTTGGCGATGACGCGCTTTCCGCCGATAATCTCCGTTACTTTACGTTCGAAGCGCGGCCGGCCTGGAAGGTGCTCATCGCCGCTCCCCCTGCGGCGGTCACGATGTGGCTGCACGATGCACTGATCCCCATCCGGGAGGGGGCTCGGTTCGAGGTCAAGACAATTGCCCTCGATCAACTCGCCGACGAGCCCCTTGAACAATACTCCGCCGTCTTTCTGCTCGATCCCACACCGCTCTCGTCCGGCGTCTGGGATCAGCTCCGCGACTACGTCAGCTACGGCGGCGGACTGGGGATCTGGTTGGGCAGCAACGCCGGTGATGTTGAAAAATTCAACACCACCGCCGCGCTCGAAGTCCTGCCGGGCGCGCTGCGGCGGCAAGCGCAATGGAGCGAAGATCTGTACTTTGCACCCCCCGACTTGCAACATCCAACGCTCCGCGGCTTCATCTCGAAGGCCAGCGCCGTCCCCTGGTCGTCGTTTCCGGTCTACAAGTATTGGCAGCTCAATGAGCTCAAGGAGGGCGTGAACGTCGTCATCCCTTACACCAATGGCCGCCCGGCGCTTGTGGAGCATTCCCTCGGCCGCGGCCGCGTGCTCACCATGACCACGCCCGTGTCGCATGCCGCCGCGGAGAACAATCCTTGGAATATCCTGGCGACCGGCTTTGGCAACTGGCCCTTTTTCGTGCTCACCCAGGAAATGGGCGCCTACCTCGTTGGCAGCGGCGATGAACGGTTCAATTACGCTGCGGGCGACACCGTCGTCATGCAGTTGCCCGAGCAGCAGCGCTCGTTGATTTTCACACTCCAAACGCCGCAGAACTTGCAGATCCCACAGACGGTTGATCAACGCCAAGGTACGCTCACCGTCACCACCACGGATGTGCCCGGTCACTACGAACTGCAAGCCGGCGGGTCCGAAGGGGGGATTCGCCGCGGCTTCAGCACCAACGTGCCCGAGGCAGTGACGCGGCTCGACCGGATCACCAAGGAAGACCTCGATGCCTTGTTTGGCGCCGAACGATATCGCCTGGCTCGCAATCAGGAGGAAATCACGCGCGACGTTCACCTCGGTCGTGTCGGCGTCGAGCTGTATCCGCTGCTGATTGTGCTGGTGGCCTTGGTGTTGGGGTTGGAGCACGTCCTGGCCAACCGGTTCTATCGGCGAAACGCGAGCGTGACCATGGAGGTCGCACGTCCGGCGTCGTTGGACGTTTTATCCTCTACGCCGCCACCACTGCCACCGGAATCCAAGCAACCCGCTATGGCGAGTTAATTGGTTTCAGGTTCAAGGTTCAAAGGTTCAAGGTCAGAACAGTTTGAACATTGAACCTGGAACTTTGAACCTGGAACTTTGAACCCTCCCGTGACCTCCTGGTACGCCAACCCGGTCTTCAACAGCACGACGCTCGTCGTGGCATTGGGCGCTGCGCTGTTGGCGGCGGTCATGTTTCTCAGTCCCGAGTTGCGGCGGATGACGCCGCCTCGCCGTCGGACGCTTTTGGCTTTGCGGATCGCGATCTTTCTCCTGGTCATTGCCGCGCTGCTGCGGCCGACGTACATCTTCACCGAGATGAAGCGGCTGCCAGCGACAGTCGTCGTGCTCGTCGATCGTTCGCGCAGCATGCAAGTCGAGGACGAATCGGGTGGTACGAGCCGCTGGAACGCGCTGCGGGCGACGCTGAAAGATTCCGTGCCGGAGCTACGTGACCTAGCGGACAACTACGAAATCAAAGTCTACGAATTCGACGCCGACGTAGCGGCAGTCGAGCTCGATGACGGCCAACCAACCCTGTCCGAAAAAGCGGAGGGACAACAGTCGGCGATTGGGGCGGCGCTTGAAGATGTGCTTCGTCGCGAGGCCGGCAAGCGGCTGGCCGCGGTGATCCTGGCGAGCGACGGCGCGCAGCAGGCGTACGCGCCGCGCGACATACCGCCACAGACCGCCACGCGCCGCCTGGCCGATCTCGGTACGCCCTTGTATACGGTGGCCTTCGGCCGCGAGCGATCCGCCAGTCAATCGCGCGATGTGGCCGTCACCGAGTTGCTCGTCAATCCGACGGTTTATGTCAAGAACGAGCTGGCTCTTGCTGCGACACTGCGCGTCGACGGGCTGGCCAATCAAAACATACCCGTGCAGGTGCTCTTCGAGACCACGCCGGGCAAGATGGAGGTCATAGCCACGCTCCGTCCGCGCGCCAACGAAAACGCGCAATTCGTTCCGATCAACGCCGCGTTTATTCCCGACATGCCGGGCGAGCGCAAACTCACGCTGCGCGCCGTTCCGCCCGAAGGCGTCAGCGAGCTGGTTACGACCAACAACGAGCTCTCCACGTTCGTGACGGTGCTCGATGGCGGCCTGCGGGTGCTCTATTTGGAGGGGCGGCCGCGCGAAGAGATGGCGTTCATTCGCCGTTCGCTCGAGGCTTCGCCGGACATCCAGGTCGATTTTCACTTCATCGATCAGCGCGGCGCGAAAAACTGGCCGGTCAGACTCGGTGAGGGCCTCGACGACGCCTTCCAACCTGGCGCCTACGACGTTTACATGATTGGCGATCTCGATTCCACCGTATTCGAGGCCGAAGTCTGGAAGTCGCTCGTCCAAGCCGTGGAGCGCGGCGCCGGGCTAATCATGCTTGGCGGCTACCACAGCTTTTGGCCGGGCGGATACAACAATTCTGCGCTGCGGCAAATCTTGCCTTTGGAGGTCGACGACCAGGCGGGCGCCAGCCGACAACGCTTCGAAGACGGGCCGCGAAAGGACATGCACCTTCCCGGGCCGGTCCAAATGCTCCCCGACAAGCGGTTCGACGATGTGCCGTTCATGCAGCTTGCGCCGCGGGCCGAGAACGCGGCGGCGTGGCAAAAGCTGCCGCCGCTGAAGGGTGCGAACCTGTTTCGGGAACTGAAAAAAGCGGCCCGCCCGTTGGCGGTCACCGACAAAGGCGCGGTGCTGATGGCGGCCCTTGAGCCGGGCGGCGGCCGCGTGCTGGCCTTCGCCGGCGACTCGACTTACCAATGGCGCTTGCACGGTTTCGACGCCATTCACAAGCGCTTCTGGCGGCAAGTGATCCTCTGGCTCGCGCACGTCGACGAAGCCGGCCCGGGTGACGTGACGGTGCGGCTCGGCCAACGGCGGTTCAATCCCGGGCAGCGCGTCGAGTTCACAGCCAGCGTCAAGTCGCTTGAGCCGGAGATCGTCGCCAATGCCCGGCTGGAGGCGGAAGTCATTCTTCCCAACGGCACGCGGCAAGCCGTCCGTCTCTCGCGGCAAGGCGAAGAAGCCACCGGCGCGATCCTCGACACGCAAGAGCCGGGGGATTACAAGATCGTCGTTTCCGGTTCGCACGAGGGGACCGACCTGGGCAAAGCCGAAGGCCGCTTCACGGTCCACTTTCAGGACCTGGAGCTCGACAACGCCTCGGCCCGGCCGATGATGCTCGCGCAGCTTTCGCAAATGACGGCCCCGCGCGGCCGCGCCGTCCCTCCCGAGTCGCTACCCGAGTTGCTTCGCGAGTTGCAAGAAGCACCGCCGGAGATGATCGTCCAGTCGCAGGACAAGTACACGCCCTGGGACCGCCCCGAGTTTTTTATCCTCCTGGTCGGCCTGCTCTGCGCGGAGTGGTACCTCCGCAAGCGCTGGGGACTTGTTTGAGTAACGTGGGGCAGACATTCCTGTCTGCCGTTGGGTGGCACTGACAAGCGCCGTGCTTGTCAGTGGATTCCGGCCGCTTGTCATTCTGAGCGCAGCGAAGAATCTCGTTGTCTGGTTCCCAAGCTCCGCTGAACAACTCCCCTCCCTCAGAGGGAGGGGCTGGGGGAGGGTCATTTTCATCCCGCGGGGCGAGGCCAAGCTCCGCGTGGGGACCCCCGAAGCTCCGCTTCGTGAATCCATAAAGCGCCCTCCATCGATGTCCACTGCCCCTGACCCTGCCCCCTGAACGAGGGCCGTTTACGCCGCCAGCGCGCAATGCAAAACGCGGTCAAACAGCGAACTATGGAGCTTGAACCGGAAGGCCATCGGCCCGATTCGCCAGCCGGCGATGCATGGTGATATCGATTTCGTAGGGAATCCGCTTGACCGAGGCGTCGCCCATCACGACGTGGAACGCCTGCTCGTGGGCGCTGCCATAACGGTTGGAGTCGTCCAGGGGAACGCCCTGCGCGTTGAGCACCTGGCCGTCGGAGGCAGGCTCTTTGTCTGCAGTCCTATACATGTCGTTGTCGAAACCGACGTTCCACCACTCGTTGTCTGCCCCGTCGTTGCCGCTCCCATACTTCAGCCGATTGAGATACTTCTCGCCCACCAGATAGGTCTTGCTGACGCCGTCCTTCACGTCCTTGAGCTTGACTGCGCTGCGCTCGAAGCTGATTCCGCACATGGCCGGTTCGCCGCCCGGACAGCGCGTGTTCGGCCAGAAGAAGCTACCTTTGTCTCCCGCGGCGTAACTCGACGGCCCGCCGGGGCCATGCTCGTTGGGGCCACGGTCGCTGGCGTTGACCACGTAGTCGGAACGTGCCGCCAGGCATCCCGGCAGTGGCGCCTGAACATTTACGCACGGATTGGTGCAATTATCGCCCCACGGCACCGGAAAGAGATCGGCAGTCCGGCGGGTGGGGCAGACCGCCCAGGCCAGCGGCGTCTGGACAACTTTCTGCGCCGCCGTTTTCTTTGGCCCACTTCCTTCGGGCAAACCCTTCCCCAAGTCATGCAGAGCGCCCTCTTCTATGTACGGCAGGATGTTGTACATCCAGCCGCCCGGTTGCCGCAGGCCGAAGCCGCGGTCCGGATCGCCCGACCAGATCCAGCCCCATCCCCCGGTGGGATACTGCTTGTGAACGTCCAGATGGTTGGCAAACGCCAGTCCGATGTTCCTCAAGTTGTTGATGCACTGTGTGCGCCGGCCGGCCTCGCGTGCCGACTGGATTGCCGGGAGCAAGAGCGCGACAAGCACGCCGATGATCGCAATCACAACCAAGAGTTCGACGAGCGTAAAGGCGCGACGGCGAAGATGAGATGACTGCATGAGCAAGCTCCTTTACTGGGCTGGTCGGCGCGGGCGATCACGATGTTGTTCGCCATGGCGCACTGGGCAATGTCATTTCGCTGAATCGCCGCCGCGACCAGGTCGGCAGATAGGTCGGGTACAAGAAAAGGCCGGCGAACAAGGCCGAACAGGTCGGCGGCATTCTGGAGATCATAACATGCCGCGGCGGCGTGGCCAGGTGTAGGCAGGGGTAATCAGCGAAAGCCGGACCAAGTTCGCGTCTGCTGCACAATCACAAGGTCTTGGCGCTGGCGGTGTTTCACCTTTGGCGCGTATCCTGCTCAATCGAGGAAACATCGCACATCAGCCGCCGCACGTCATGCCCCTACGCCAACGGCGTTGAACTCCAAAGCCCAGGGTCGCGGCGCCCCGCCGCGCACCCTGGGACAACGACCCAACAACCGATCGAACCCTGAAAGGGTTCCACGCGAAACGCTCCACAAGCCGCGATCAGCCCTACCGCCACGCCGGCTCGATGCGCTCATCGTGCGCACCGTCCCCGGCGTGCGCAAGGCGGTCAAATGGAACTCGCCCTTGTATTGAGTCGAGGGCTAGGGCTGGTTCCTCAGCTTTCATTGCTTCACGTACCGTGAAGCTGGCTTTTTCCGTCCCGGCGCGCCGGGGATCGCTGCCTCCTGTCCCGCTCGGCGAGTCGAAGCACAAGGAAGTCCGCTACCTCGACATCCACGAGGACGAGCAACTCGACGAAGCACAGTTCGCCAGTTGGGTGAAACAAGCCAGCCACTTGCCCGGTGAACGATTGTGAAGCCGCCGGCGTGGCTGTTTCGTGTATAATGCCTTTCATGAGCACCGACATCAAAATCACGGCGATCGAAACAGACTTTGAATCAGTCGTCCGACATGCTTTCAATCGCGAGCCGCTCGATGCGGAGGTAGCTCGTCGCGTTCAGCAGCGGGCCGCGCACGTCACAGAAAAGCTGCGGCTTAGTCACGGCGTCATCGACGATGCGACATTCGAGAGCCTCCTGGAAGACGAATGAATGAAGTACGTCCTGGATGCTTTCATGGCTCATCGCCGCTGCTCCATGCTTACGATCAATTTTTGTTCCGGGCGACCGAAATCTCTTCAACGGTCCGGAGCGGCTTGCATGACTGCCTTTACATTGCCCTGGCGGAACGGGAGGGGTGCGAGTTCGTCACCGTGGACGACAAGCTTCTCAAGAACGTCCAGAAAGATTTTCCCTTCGTCATTCACCTGGGGACTGTATGACGCCTGGCTTTCTTCCGCGGCACGTGGCTGCGTCCTGCCCCGCTGGCGAGTCCAAGCACGAGGAAGTGCGCGCTACCTCGACATTCGCGAGGACGACCAGCTCGACGAAGCTCAATTCGCCGCTTGGTTGCAGCAAGCCAGCCAATTGCCCGGCGAACGAATGTGAGCGGCAAGCCAGATGCTCGGCTGGGTCCAGTGGCGCCAGCCACACGAGGTGTCGAACGTGCACAAAGCCATCAAGTCGCACGTGCCTTAATGCGGAAGGCCCGGCCAACGCTTTACCACTGCGACCGCTTTGAACTTGCTGCTCCACTGGCCTGATAGTCTCGACGCTGCGCTTCCGCTCAGATTTCCGCCGCCGTCATGAGGACGATGGACGTACGCTCTGCATCAACTTAAGATATTGGCATGATCACACGACTCTACGCGAATAACTTCCGCTGTCTGGTCGCCTTCGAGGAAACGTTCGACTCCTTCCGTGTGCTATGCGGACCCAACGGGGCAGGCAAAAGCTCGCTATTCGACGCGGTGCGCCTCGTACGGAACCTCGGCACCGGCGAGGGGGTGTTGGGCGGGACGGGTGATATGGACGTGCCCCGCTTGGAGTTCGCTCGCTGGATGGAGAGCACGATCCAGGAGTTCGAACTGAGTTTGAGCGTCGATGGACACGCCTTTGATTACCTACTTCACCTAGAGCAAAAGGCCGACTTCGAGAAGCCGCGCATCATCCGTGAAAAGGCGACGTGCGACGGCAAGTCGCTGTTCGAGCGCGACTTGGATACCAACACGATGCGGGCGGAGGTTCGTTTTCACAGAGCAGACGGGAATCAGACCGGCTTCCCGCTGGACTGGCGACAGTCGGCGCTCGCGGCCATCCAGCCGCGCGGCAGCATCGGCAAGCTGTCTTTGCTGCAAGAGGAGATCGCGAGGCTGCTGATCCTTCGCCCCAACCCGCGTGGCATGGAGCGGGAGAGCAAGGCCGAGGCAAAGTACCCAGACCTATCAATGACCAACCTCATCTCGTGGTATCGCTCGCTGTACCAGGATCAGGAGTGGGTCGACGCCCTTCGGCATTCGCTGAAAGACATTTGGCCGGATCTCCATTCGTTTAAGCTGGTGGACGCGGGACTGAACACTAAGGCGCTGCAGTTGCGGTTCGAGCCGGAAGGTGGCGATCCGATCTTGCTGTTTTCCGACCAACTTTCGGACGGTGAGCGCGCATTGATCGGGCTGTATATGCTACGGACGGCCTTGGAGACCGGTGCGGCAAAGACGGTACTGATCGACGAGCCGGACAACTTTGTCGGCCTGCCCGAACTGCAGCCGTGGGTTCTGGCGATGCGGGAACTGCTCGACGAGGAACACCAACTCATCCTGATCTCGCACCATCCGGAGATTCTCTCGAACTCCGGCGAAGAGAACGGGCGCTATCTGTGGCGTGACAACCACACGTCGCCTACGCGGATCGGGCCGCTAAAGGTGCCCGACGGCATGACCGCCGGTGAGGCGATCGCGCGAGGATGGGCCCATGGCTAGCCGAACTCAGCTTGTGTGCCTTTGCGAAGGTACAAAAGGAGAAAGCATTGATGAGGTGTTCATCAACAGGCTGATCAAATCACTGGATCCGAGTTGGCTGAGGCCGTGGAGCGGAAGCAATAGGCTCCGTCTTGTGCCCTGTGGTGGGAGGAAAGCAGTGATCGAAAAGATGCCGGCGGAGCTGAAAAGTTGCCTCGACGCCGGTGGCAACACGACGCTGATGGTGTGGGCCGATTGCGACCACGACTGTGCCGCCGGCGATGCGCTCAAAGCCCATTTCTGGCGCGAGGCGGAGCGACAGGGCATCACGCCGGAGCAATTTGACCGCGTGGTGTTCGTCTTTGCCAAAGACCGACTGGAGAACTGGATCGAGTTCCTACAGACCGGGACTACGGACGAATCGAACGAGGGTCCGCGGGTAAAGAACAACCGCGCCGTGGCCGAGGCGGCGAAGAAGCTGGCGGCAATGTGCCAAGGTAAAAGCGCAGTAAATCCCATGCCCCCGTCGCTCCAGTGGTCGTGCAACAACTGGCGTGCGCTTGCCGACAGCATGACATGACCCGATCGGGGACAGGAAGGACGGCAGCCAGGGCGCGATGCGATGGTGCCAAAAACGTTGACGAGCGATACTCAAGTCACGCGCCGAGGGACAACATTCATGAAGAAAGTGACACCACCGTGAAGCGGACAAAAGGCGGCTGGAAGCACACTCGACAACGGTCAGGAGAGGAGCGATCGTTCGATGCGCACGCTGCGGAAAAGACCTGCCGGCAGAGTTCGGCGATATGCCTCGCCAGCCATGTCCGATGTGCCGATCAACGTTACCGGACTTCTCCATGACGGCTGAACCCGGCGCTTATCACATTGTCGGCGGTTCCGCCTCGCTGGTACATACAAGACCCGGACTACAGAGCATTTCGCAGGCGGACGACCAGGGCAAGATCTCGCTCACCGCCACCGGCCCAGGTCCGAAAAACGAAGACGGAGCTCTTGAAATATGTGCGCGACTCGTGCGCACGCTGAACAAGGTGGGCGGGGATTGGTCAGTCCCCGAGAAAGGCACTCAAGACATCGACCGGTACTCAACAAATCTTGCCGGCAATCAGTTGCAGATGCAGGTTGTTCGTGCCAGTAACAACAAAAAACTGTGGCAAGAGCTGAACAAGGCCGGTTCGGCCGCGATCGATTATGTTGGCAGCACCGCCGCGCGCGAGATGCTCGAAGCCATCCTCAAGAAGGCGAAGAGATATCCGGCGGAACAGAAGAGGGAGATGACGCTCGTCCTTGATGCTGCCTGGACGCCAAGCCACACATTTCAGCGTGTGCTGGACGCGTTTCGGGCGCAGCACCTTGAGGAATGCCAGGAAGCTGGGTTCGCACAAGTCTGGGCTGTCGGGCCGCAGGACAGTCTTGTAGAACGGCTGGATCGGTAAGGCGAGACTCAATAGCCCTGTGCCGATCTGATCGTCTGGCAGATTCTCGGTCTCAATGGTCGGTCTGGCGGGGCGGACGCGGCGTCCGCAGTCCCGCCGATGGCCTGGCTCCCCGAGCCAACGAGCGCTAGGCTGAAACAGCCTATCACGCTGAAAAAAGCGTGACGAAAGAGTAACCAGTTGCCGGAATTCGATTTGCGACGATCAGCTCCTGCGTGTTAGGCTGCAATGGTACAGCCTACGGGTAATACACGGATCAGTCTAAAAACAAGTTAGGTGCCGAAGAAGCGATGCGACAAGACGCCACGCTTGAGGAGTTGCGCAGCGAATTCGACCGCTTCGGCGGTCGCACGCTTTCCTTTCCGATTGCTGGCACGATCGCGTGGACGGCGACCGGCATTTTCGGAGCGTTTCTTCCGGAGGATAACGCGTCGATCGCTCTCTTTATATGTATCGGTATGATCTTTCCGCTAAGCCTTGTATTTGCTCGCATACTTCGCGAGGACGTCTATAGTACGAAGAATGAATTGGACGCATTGTTCTTTCGCGGCCTGATCATGGTAATCCTCGTCTGGGCAATCGCAATTCCATTTTGGTTCGTCGAGGCGTCGTCTCTTCCCCTGAGTGTGGGCGTTTTGGCTGGTCTTCATTGGATAGTGTATGGCTGGATTGTCCAGCATTGGGTCGGGATGTTTCATTCGGTCACGCGCACGATTCTGGTCCTAGCTTGTTGGTTTGTGTTTCCGGATCATCGATTTATCGCAATCCCCGCGGCGGTTGTCGTCGTTTATCTGATCACCATCTGGGTACTTGCGACACGTCCGCTGCGCTCACCACTGGAGGTCAGAAAGGCACCTAACCCGTCGCTGAACCCGACCGGGAACAGGCCGGCGAGTTGTGCATCTGCTGAAAGTTAAAGTCGTTCCCGCCAGCCTGTTCCCGGCGGGTTAGCTCGGTCGTTCGGCGGCGGAGGCGGCAGATGGACAAAGCCCGGCTGACCTACCGCGAGAAGCTGCTTGACCCTCGATGGCAACGGATGCGGCTGCGAGTGTTCGTGCGCGATCGTTGGTCGTGCGTCGCATGTGGTGCGACATCTCGCACGTTACATGTACACCACTTGAGCTACCAGGCGGGGAAGGACCCTTGGGAGTCTTCTCCAGATACGCTCGCGACGCTTTGCCGGCTGTGTCACCGTCTCGTCAGCCCTGCGGCGATGGCAAAACTCTTGGCCGAGCGTGGTGCCAAAGCGGAAGAACTGGATACGGCAGCAATTGAAGTAGAGGAAGCAATCTTGGAGTGGGTGAATCGTCGGCGGACGTTTGTTGAAGCGGCAGCACGTGCGCCGGCCGTCAATGAAAGAGGATTCGTATCGAGTTGCCCGAACTGGCGGGAACTGAGACCGCGGGCGGGCAAAGTCTGGACACCGGATGAAGACGCATCGCTATTACTCGAATTTGATGCTGGCTTACCGCTTGATGAAATCGCGCTTTTACGAGGGCGCGGCGTGTTTGGAGTTGCAGTACGCCTTTTCAAATTAGGCAGGAAGCTGCCGGATCAGGATTCCGCCTAACAAGGCGCTGCAGTTGGCGCAGTGACGTCATCTACATCGGCATGACGAATGCCGCATCGGGGCTGAGCCATGAAAATCGTTGTCATCGGCGGAAGCGGGCTCATCGGGAAAAAGGTCGTGACGAACCTTCGTCAGCACCGCCATGAAGTGGTAGCGGCATCACCCTCATCGGGTGTCAACACCGTCACTGGCGAGGGTCTGGCACAAGCGATCGCCGGCACCCAGGTGGTCGTCGATGTCGCGAATGCGCCCTCGTGGGAGGACGAAGCTGTGCTGGCGTTTTGACTGGCAGGCCGTGGCGTTACAGGCTAGCCTAACTTTCGGCAGCGGCGCGGTGGATCACAGTTCCCACATTGCGAATGCGAAGTTTCTGCCGCGTATCCATGACCTTTTGTCGGACTTAAGCATTCCCATACCGATCATTTGCACTCCCGAGGAGATGCTCGGCCATGACCCTGGTGCCTGACAACGATACGATCATCGACGAAATCCACCACACTCGGCGGCAGATATACGATAAGTTCCACGGGGATATCACCGCGATTCTGGACGACGCTCGAAAACGGCAAGCAGCCTCGGGGCGACCGCTCTGGCGTGGCAGCAACAGTTCCGAAGGCGCACCATCAAGCGGCGGTGCACCGATTGCTCGCCGCGACAATTCGTGACGATGTTTTATGAGCCTCTTCGGCATCATCACGGTGGCGGATTGCGGGGCAGACATGCGGTCCGTTCCGAAGACGCCAGCCAGGGGGGCTTGCAGAGGGTACAGTAGCGAAAGAGTAAACCATGAAAATCGTTGTCATCGGCGGAAGCGGGCTTATCGGGAAAAAGGTTGCGACGAACCTTCGTCAGCGCGGCCATGACGTGCTGGCGGCATCACCCTCATCGGGTGTCAACACCATCACTGGCGAGGGGCTAGCGGAAGCGCTCGCCGGCGCTTCTGTGGTCGTCGATGTCTCGAATGCGCCCTCGTGGGAGGACGATGCAGTGCTGGCGTTTTTCGAGACCTCAGGTCGCAACCTCCTCGCCGCGGAAGCCGCCGCGGGTGTCGGCCACCATGTGGCGCTGTCGGTCGTCGGCACCGACCGCCTGCTCGCAAGTGGTTACTTCCGCGCGAAGCTGGCCCAGGAGAAACTCATCAAAGCTTCCCCGATTCCTTACACGATCGTGCGTGCTACGCAGTTCTTCGAGTTCGTGGGCGGCATCGCCCAAGCGGCGGCTGAAGGGGAGACGGTTCGGCTTCCTCCGGCTCTGATGCAGCCCATTGCGGCGGATGACGTCGCCGCCGTCATGGCCGAGGTGGCCCTCGCTGGGCCGCTCTACGGCACGTTCGATCTGGCCGGTCCCGAACCGATTCGGCAAGACGACCTCGTGCGGCAATTCTTGAACGCAAGGGGGGACGCACGGAAGGTAATCACCGACCCCAAGGCGCTCTACTACGGGGTGACGGTGAACGATCAAAGCCTCACCCCAGGCGATCACCCGCGCCTCGGCCCGACACGTTTTGCGGACTGGCTTAGTCACAAGGCCGAATAAGGCGCTGCAGCTGACTGCGCGTGGCGAGGGTGCTACGAGAAATGCCGCCTCTAACGGGGCTTTTTCAACTTTTTGGGGAAACGCGATCCTCGGGATCCGCTGCGCTTCACCGCGGGCTATCCATGCCGCCCGTAATGGGGCTTGTAGCAGGCAGACTGCATCGTTCCGCCCGCCGCGGCACGCGGTCTACACTGATTTCGCCGCACGACGCCGCGGCGGGGCCGCGCGGCGTCCGCAGTCCCGCCAATGGCCTGTCTCCCCGAGCCAAGGAGCGCTAGGCTGAAACAACTATCACGCACCCGGAGAAGTGACGGTTACGCAGAATTGCTAAGATGCGTCTTACCGTGATCGGTTCGATGCATGTCAGACTACAATGAAGCAGCCTAGAGGTAATGCACGGGTCAAGCTAAGAATAAGTTAGGCCGATCCCAGTCGTACTGCGGCGTGGCACGCTGTGCGTGACCTGAGCGTCCGAAGAGAGATTCCATGAGGACTCGCCTTGTACTTTTGGCCGTGTTGATCCTGCTTCTGATCTCAACGGTGGTTACCCTGAGTAGCTCGCTCGCGGAGCAGGTGAACACGGGCGTGCCACGGCAGTCTCCGGAAGTTGTGATCATACCAACGCTCAGAAACGACCATCAATTCAACCTGGACTACACCGTGGCCCACCTCATGGCCCTGCTCAATGCAATCGGGCCAGACGCCATCCTCGTGGATGATTACACGGATTGGCTGCGCCGTGAGTGCCCGTGGAATACGTTCTACCCGGAAATTCACGTCGCACTTGGCTACGCGCGCGAGCGGTCGCTTGCGCTTTTCGGGACCCGCACAACTCCCGAACGGACGTTCGAAGAGGATGCAAAAGTGGCCGAAAAATACGGGAAAACTCATCCGGATGTCCGGGCGGTCGAGGGCGCTGCTCGCAGGACCCTGGACGCGAGGGCGGCTCGTATAGCGCGGGATTACTCGTTTCCCGGTGAGAGCCGCGACCTTCACGTTCTTGTCACTCGCATATTTCCCTCGAAGCGCAAGGAAGGAGACCCGCGAGAACACGCTTTTCACATGAGGGAGAGCAAGCGGATAGCTACGGAGATCGAGCGGTTGCTGACCCGAAACTCGTCGCACCGTAGATGGGCTGTCCTGCTGCGCTGGGAGCAGGCCCTTCTCGTTGAAGATGCGTTGCGAGCACAAAAACCAGCTCAGGTCGTTGCGGTCACCGATTACCTGCCTTTGAAAGCAGCAGCGGTCGAGAAGCAGATGGACTACAAACACACGGCGTGGATCCTGGCCGGGGTTTTGGACGAGTGGTATGGCATGTGGGCGCCGCAAGTCTTTCCCCGCGAGCGTATCGCAGCGCTGCTCGTAAGGCTGAAGCGGCATGCACCTCGGGAGCCGGCCGCCGCCTTTTTGGAGGCGCGCTGGCTCATGCAACATCGCGACTACGGCCAGGCGGAGCCGATCCTCAAGCGCTTGGTCGAGAGCGCCGGAGACGCGAAGTTCCCCTTTCCCGTCAACGGGAAATGGATCCGTCCGCCGTGGAGTTCCGTGCGCGACAAAGCCAGGCTAAATCTTGCCTTCGTTTACGACTACAAGGGCGAGCGGGAGAAGGCGTTGGAGCTTTACCGCGTGTTGCTAGACAAGGGCGATCGGCTTAACGATGAAGCCCGCGCCGTAGGCTATATCTACGACGACATCCGAGCAGTCGTGGAAAGCTACACGAAGAGCCCTTACACAGGGATTCCTGAAGAAGCTATTCGCCACTTTCCTATTATCGCGCGGAAACCGGAGGGTGCTTGCAAAGATCGATAAGTCGTTGCGTTCCTTTTAGTAGCGACCGAAGCAGGCTGCCGCCCACGCCCGAGTTCTTTACCAACCCGGCGTGTTTTGTAATCGCCAACTTGGCGCGGTAAAAAACTCCCTGCGTACAAACTGACTCTCCCTGCTTGTTCTGCTGGGGAAGCACAAATGACCAACAAGACTTTATCGGTAGTGGTAGTTGTCGTGGGCCTGCTCACTGCCGGCGTTTTAGGCAAGGCCACCGCGGAAGAGTCGACGCGCCCCAACATCGTCCTCATCATGGCCGACGATCTGAGCTACGAGTGCCTCGGCGTCAATGGCGGTCGCTCGTACAAAACGCCGCATCTCGATGCCTTGGCCGCCGGCGGCGTCCGCTTCACGCACTGCTACAGCACGCCTTTGTGTACGCCCTCGCGCGTGCAGTTGCTCACCGGCAAGTACAACTTCCGTAACTACACGCAGTTTGCCCACATGGATCTCCGCGAGACCACATTCGCGGATTTGCTTAAGAGCGCGGGCTATCGCACCTGCATTGCCGGCAAGTGGCAATTGAGTGGTGACGCACAGGCCCCGCAGCAGATCGGCTTCGACGAGTATTGCCTCTGGCAGGCGGCCGGCCGCCGCGGCTCGCG
>JBBDYH010000127.1:45305-84829 GCA_040901795.1 Pirellulales bacterium | reverse complement strand
CAGTCTCCCAGTCTCCCAGTCTCCCAGTCTCCCAGTCTCCCAGTCTCCTTGTCTCCTTGTCTCCCAGTCTCCGTGTCTCCCCCTCTCTCCGCCCGTCACGCCTTGCGAATCTTCTCCCGCCCTACTTTAACCGCCTTCGTCGCGTTTCGCGTGTCGATGATCAGCCGTCCATGGCGGACGATCTCTTCGTAGTCAAAGGCCGAATGATCGGTGGCGATCAACAGGCAGTCCTGGCTGGCCAAAAACTCCGGCGTCAACGTCTGACTGCTCAACTCCGGCACCTCATGATGCCGCATCTTCGGCAGCCGCGGAATATGCGGGTCACTGTAACTCACCATCGCACCGCGGGCCAGCAGCATCTCGAGCAGCTCGAACGAAGGGCTCTCGCGCGGGTCGTCCACGTCCTTTTTGTACGCCATCCCCAGGATACAAATCCTGCTCCCTTTGATCGGCTTGCCGGCGTCGTTGAGCGCTTCGGCCAGCCGGTGGATGACGTACTGCGGCATGCTGGTGTTGATCTCACCGGCGACCTCGATAAACCGCGTGGTGAGGTGATGCTTCCGCGCCAGCCAACTGAGATAAAACGGATCGATTGGGATGCAATGACCGCCCAGGCCCGGCCCCGGATAGAACGCCTGGTAGCCGAAGGGTTTTGTCTTGGCAGCGTCGACCACCTCCCAGACATCGATGCCCATCCGGTCAAACAAGATCTTCAGCTCGTTCACCAGAGCGATGTTCACCGAGCGGTACGTGTTCTCCAGGATCTTGCAAGCCTCAGCAACTTCGCAACTCGAAACCGGCACGACCTTGACGACCGCGTGGCTGTAGAGTGCACTGGCCAACTGCTGACTGACTGCATCCATCCCCCCGACCACTTTGGGGATGCTCCCGGCGGTATAGTTGGGGTTGCCAGGATCTTCCCGTTCCGGACTGTAGGCCAGAAAGAAATCCTGGCCCAGCACGAGACCGCTTTCGACGAGAATCGGCAACAGCACGTCCCGCGTCGTGCCGGGGTAGGTTGTGCTCTCCAGCACGACAAGCTGACCCGGCCGCAGCGCGCGCGCAATGTGCCGGCCCGTCGATTCGATGTAGCTCAGATCGGGATCGCGGCTTTCTGTCAACGGCGTCGGCACGCAGATTAAAAGCGCATCGGCCTCGCTCAGCCGCCGCATATCGGCCGTCGGTTCAAAGCGGCGGCTGGCGACGCAGTCCGCGATCCACGGCGACGGAATATGCCCGATGTAGCTCTCGCCGGCCAGCAGCCGGCGGACCTTTGACTCGTCAACGTCGTAACCCAGCGTGCGAAAGCCGGCCCCCACGAACGCCCGAATTAACGGCAAGCCGACATAGCCCAGTCCAATCACGCCTACTTTCGCCGACTTGTCGGCGAGTGCCTTTCGCAGCGATTCGGCCATATCGGTAAGCGCCATGCTTCCATTGTGTTTGCGCGCTCACCGCGCGACAAGCCGCGCTGGCAGGTCGTGTCAATCTGTGCCGTTCGGATTATACCGACGATGGCGAATGTAGCCCTCTCGCTCCGCGAGACCAGGCATAGCTCATTCAACCTTCGCCTTCTTTTTCTTCTTTTTCCCCGGCTCCGGCAGCTTCGCTTTCTGCTCATCGGTCATCAGTGCTCGAACGTCGGCATTGATCTTCGCGATCAACGCTTGCCGTTCCTTCTCGATCGCAGCGAGCTTCTGACTTTCCGCGGGCGATAGCCCCAGGGCCTCCTCAATGTCGGCCTTGGCCTTCTTCCCCTTCTTGCCGGCGTCCTTCGCCGCCTGCTTGGCCTCTTTTTCCGTCCTCCGCCGCTCCGGCGTCATGACCTCGTTGCGCCGCTTCTGAATCTCCGCCAGCTTCGGCCGATACTCCTTGCGGATCTCATCGACCTTCGCCTGCTGTTCGGCACTCAGATCGAGCCCGGCAACCATTTTCCCCACAGGGTCGGGCCCCTTGCCCCCCTTCTTCCCTTTTCCCTTCTTCTTCTCCTGCGCATCGCTGTCGATCGACGCCACACTAAAGATGGCGATCGCCAACAGCACCAACACCGCCTTGCCAAACGCTTTCATCATGGTCTCCTTCACGTTAATGGATATCTGTGTCCATCCGTGTTGATCTGTGGCTGATTTGCCTCGGTTGCCAACCCGCAGCGTCAGCGCCCGAAATGCTTGTCCGCAAAATTCATGTACTGCTGCCAGTCGTACTCCGTCACGTCGTGCTTGCCGCTGCGAATGTGATAACCCACCGTCGTCATCACCGGTTGATCGAGCGGCGGCATCTCGTCGCTCTTCAAGCCCGGCTTGCCCAAGAGCTCATACACCGGCGAGGCGTGGTACGCTGCCAAGAATTCTCCCCGCGGATCCGCCCACTGGTCCTCGGCGGCGCTCGCCACGTACACCGGCCGCGGCGCGGAGAGCGCAATCAACAGGTGCGCATCGACGGGCAGTTCGTCCTCGCGGCCGTCGTACTTCTTGAAGTTGCCGCAGAACCAGTGCGGGAACGACCGGTTGAGGTGCCGGATCGTCTCGCCGAACCGCCGCCGCGTGATCGCGGCGCCCCCCTCGCCCGAATTGTTCGAAATCACAATCGCAAATCGCTCGTCCTGCGCCCCCGCCCACAGCGATGTCTTCCCCAGTCGCGAGTGCCCCATCACGGCCACTTGCCTGGCGTTAATCTGCGGGTCAGTCTCGAAATAATCCATCGCCCGCGACAAGCCCCACGCCCACGCGCCGATCGTGCCCCATTCGTTGGCCGCCGGCTCGGTCTGGCCGGGTTTATAAAACAGCGGGTGCACGCCATTCTTAAAGCCGTCGTGAAAATCGGGGTCGATGTCGCCGCAATAAATCGTCGCCAGGCCATAGCCGCGCGACAGGATCTTTTCGACCGGCCACCGACCGATGCTTTGCCCGCGCGAATCCGCTGTGGCCCGGTTGCCGGTTCCGGCTTTGGAATCTGCGCGCACCCATGACTGCGTGACCTTGATCTCCGGATCAGTATGGATGGTGTGGTTGCCGCCGAAGTTCAGCCCCACAAATAAGGGCACGGGTTGCTTCGCGTTGTTGGGCAGATAAATCAGGATGTCCATCTGCGGCCCGTCCTCCTTGGCGTTGAAGCGGGCGACAATCTGCTTCCGAGTCGCCTTGCCGTCGAGCGCCTTCTCGTCGATCGAATCGGTCTCGAACGACATCGCCGCCGGCCGCCCCGGGCTTTTGCCGAACATGTGCTCATCAAACAGACGCAGGATCTCAGGCCGGCGTTTTGTGCGCCAAGTCTCGGTATCTTTCACGCGCTCACCGTTCTCGATCACCAGCGGATCGGGCAACGTGTACTTCGGGACTTTCGCTTCGTCGTAGTTGGTATCCTTCGGCTGCGCTTCGGATTCATCGACCATGATCAGCACCGACAGAAGTACGGCTATGAAACCACCAATACGCATGACGGTTGAGTTCATTTTTTGGAGTGCGAGGACTTGTCCTCGCTTTCTTTTTCAAATGGGTTTTTCGAACCAGACCGTACCTTAATTTGGTCAGCACACTGAGATCCAAAGCTGTGACAAGTCACAGCACTCAAGATGCCGCGCATTATGCCCGCATCCATTGACCATTGCAAATCGCTGCCGCATCGCTGGGTACGAACATTGAATCCGCCGTCATCCCATGAAACAATCGGGCATTCTCCCGCTAAATATGTCGCCATGATCCGTTGCTTCTTTAGCTGTGCCCTCATTTGGCTGGCGGCAGCCCCTGCCGTCGCCGAGATCTCACCCGACGCCGCTCTCGTGTTCCTCGACTTTGAGGACGAATCGCTCGATGGCGTGAAACTCATCGGCGGCGCCAAGCGAGCGGCGGGCAAATTCGGCCACGCTCTCGAATTCCGCACCCAGGTCCAACACGCCGATCTCCCATTCGACCGCAAGCTGGACGGCCTCTCCGCAATCTCCATCGGCGGCTGGTTCTTCACACGTCGCCAAGGCGAACAGTACTTCTTCAGCCGCGGCCTGCCGCAAATCGCCGAGGATGCCAACCGCCGCTTTCCCGCAGAAAAGGCGTGGGTGAACTTTGTCCTCGGCACGGACCAGCGTGGGTTTGTTCTGGGCACGATCAACGGCAACGGCACGATGCCGTTCCCCTACGTCACCGTCAACGAGCTTGCCATCGACGCCTGGCATCAAACCGTCGTCGTCAAAGACCGCCGCGGCACGCACCATTTCTATCACAACGGCGCCCCCGTCCACTCCAGCGGGTATGCCACCGAAACCGCTCGCCGCTTCATCGACACGGACTCCGGCGACCCGATCCGTCTGCACATGCCGCACGGCGGGTTGGTGGGCGAAGCGTGGATCTTCGGCCGCGCACTCACCGCCGAAGAAGTCCGCGCCGACTTTGAGGCGAAGTGGAAGCGTTACCACCCGGCTCACCCCGGCCGCGCCGTCGTACTTCGGGAGATGGATGCCCATCCGGCTGCGAACCTCTGGAAGAAGCCGCTCACCGCCGATATCTGGCCCGCGGAGCGCAAACGGATTGAGCAGGGCGTATTCAAAATCTTCGGCGCGTTCCCGAAAGAAAAACCGTCGCTCGATCCCCAAACCCACGGCAAAGACGAAGACTGCGGTTCATACGTCCGCCGCAAAATCTCCATCCAAGTGCAACCCAACGACCGCATGCCCTGCTGGCTGCTAATCCCCAAGGAACTCTTAACTAACAAACCGGCTCGCCGCGTCCCCGCGATCATCTGCTTCTACGGCACGACCTCGGGCGCGGGCAAAGACGTTACGGTCGGCCTCTCCGGCCGCGCACCTGGAACGACGCCGGTCCGCAATCTGGCCTTCGCCATCGACATCGCCGAGGCGGGTTTCGTCGCCCTCGCTCCGGATTACCTCCGCGACGGCGATCGCATCAAGCCCGGCCGACGCCCCTACGACACCACCGACTTCTATGAGCGATTCCCCGACTGGTCGATCCACGGCAAAGACGTCTGGGACACGATGCGGGCGATCGACTACCTGCAAACGCTCGACTTCGTTGATGCGGACAAGATCGGCATGACCGGCCACTCGTACGGTGGCCACAGCACGATCTTCGCCGCCGCCCTGGAGCCGCGGATCAAAGTCGCCGTCGCCAACGGTCCCGTCTCCGATTTTCTCCACCACGGCATGCACTGGGCCGTGCCCAAAGGAGGAGGCGCGAGCCAATCGCTCCCCGCCATGCGGCCGTACGTCCTCGATCACACGCTGCCGATCCCCGTGACGTTCTACGAGTTCACCGCACTCATCGCCCCCAAGCCGCTTCTCGTCGGCCAGGCGGCGGGCGAGCACCGCCCGATGGAGGAAGAGAACTATGCCGCTGTCGGCGAAGTCTACGCGGCCCTGGGCCACGCCGATCGCGTTCGTTATCTCTGGTACGCCGGCGATCATGACTACCCGCCGCCGATGCGCAAGGCCGCCGTCGCTTGGTTCCGCCACTGGTTTGACGAGCAAAAATCGCCAGGTCCACTACGGTAGCGGCCGAACTCATGTGGCTGAAGACCGCAAACTCGAGAGCCCAGGCTGAAGGCCTGGGTTCAGCGGCGTATATATCGCAGGTTTCAAGGCCCAACGGGCCGCAACATCGAATGCAAGATTAGCCACAGATAAACACAAATTAACACAGATCGACGAACTGGATTATTGTTTGATCTGTGTTCATCCTATTCATCTGTGGCTTGCCAAATTGCCCTCCGCGGCTGTTACCGCTCCAGACGTTCGCGCACCAGCTCCGCCACGTCTTTCGTATCCTCCCGAATGGCGAAAGATTCTGGCCGCGCCACAGGATCTCGCTTGAACATAAAAACCTTCGTCCCGGTTTTCGCAGCCAGCTTGAACGCGTCCGCCATCATGCCCTCGTTGAACTCCGCCTTGTCGATATAGATCAGCTCCAGGCCGTCCAACTCGTCGGAGCGGTATGTGAGCTCGATCTTCAGCTTGGGAAATACGATCCCACCGGGATAGCGCATCGGCGCAAACTGGTAGGTGTCGGTGGCTCGACCACGGGACCGAACGATCGATTCATAAACAAACCCCGTCATCCAGTCGGCGACGATCTTGTCTCCCGCGACTCTCAACGCGATTCGATTGTTCGGCAGTAGCTCTTGTTCAAATCGCTCGAGGCCGCTCGCCGAAGTCCGTACTCGAAAGTCGGTAATGTGCATTCGGCCCAGTCTCGACTCACCCGCCCGGTAGACGCTGATTTGGTTATTGGCCTCGTCGTAATCCAGATCCAGCTCACCGTCAAAAACATGAATGCCTCTTGGGAGGTCTTCGCGAGTTTTCAAACCAATGGCGTAGAACTCGACGGGCGACCATAGTCGCTCCCTTGCTGCGTCGGGCGCCAACAGCTTCGTCAACACGGCCTCGAAGTTCTCGGCGTTGTCGTTGAGTTGGGCGTTTTCAAGGATCGCGTTGACTTGTTCCGGATTCAAAGGCGCCAGCCGATCTTCACCAAAGCGGGACATCCGACACTCGATATGCGCCGAACCAATCTCATGCGCCTGCCGCCCCCAGTGGGCGGCCAATTGTTCGGCCTCACTACGTTCTTTTTTCTCCCCGTCGGTGTACAGCCCCACGACCAGTTCAGTGCGCTTCGAGGTTTCCGCAATGGGCTTTTCGGCCTCCGATTTCGGCACGACAACCAGCACGCGCCGTTGGCCTTTTTGCGTTGTCGCATCTCGGTCATCGGAGGTTTTAACGACGCGCATCACTCGGTCATCCGCCGCAACCGTTAACAGCGGGGCGCTGACATTCGTGGTGAAGCCCGGCTGTCCCACGCCTTCCGCCTCCATTCGGTAGCTCAACATTCTTTCCTGGGTCATCAGCGGATTTTGGCGGCGGTCCCCCTTAAAGTCGAGAGAATAGCTCAATTCCACGCGCACGTTGGCGCCCTGGTCGCCCACTATTTCCCAGACAGCGTTTTGTCCGTACGCGCCCCGGACCGCGTGGTGCATGTATGCCACAAAGAAACGCGTCCCTTTCGGCGCATCGACGTCAAACGTAAGAATTGCCGTCCCGGCTTTGTCCCCCTTCATCAGTTCAACGTTGCTCACGTCAATGTTCGCCGCTGCTGGCGGTGAACCCTTCTCCTTGGCAGTCGATGGTTGGGACTGCCTTGAACTCTCCGCCGGCTTTGCTTCGGCCGACCCCTTGGTGTCTTGCGCCTGAACTGTCTGAACGCCGTTCGCCGGCTCTTCCGTACGGCCGGCAACTGGCACGATCACTCCTGCCGCGACCGCAAACAGAATCCAGTATGCCCAAGGCGTCTTCTTGTGACCTAATCCGGTATGTCGCATGACGTACTCCAATCGTTGTTTGGTGACCTCGAACGAGCGGATACCAACGACAAAGGCAACCGCTGGCGATTGCCGCTTAGCTTGCAGTACATCGATCAGGCAGTGCGCGTAGCGGGCAGGCGGACAACCTAGCTCGAGGACGACCTCCTCGTCACAGCATCGTTCGCGCTCGATCGAAATCCGCCGGTTCGCCCACCAGACGCAAGGGTGAAACCACCACACGCATTGCACGGCCATTTGCAGCAATCCGACGAAGGAGTCGCCCCGCCGCACGTGCACCAATTCGTGAGCTAGCACCAGCATCAATTCGTCGCCGGACCGGCGCGAGACGACCGTCGCGGGTAGTACAATTCGCGGACGAATCAGTCCGTAAGTTAGCGGGCCGATCGACTGGCTTATGACTTCGATCCGCACCTTCCGCCGAATGCCCAGCCGGCGTTGTAGCCCAAGAGCCAGTTCCGCAAGCGCCTGGTCGACCGGCGCCAAACTCCGCCGAATTGCCGCTCGGCACACGTAAGTGGCCCTCGCCACCCGGGCGAAAAAGAGGACGACGCCCACGAACCACGCAATCGCCAACATCGTTATTGCGCTGACGGCCGAGTCGGTTGACGGTGCGGATTGTTCGGCGCCGTGTTGCAACTCTGCGGTCTGAACGTCGGCGGCCTGAGTATTGGCGGCCTCAACGCCTTCGTCATCGACCGGTTGTGTTGCCACAAAAGTTCCATCGTCGTCGTAAAGAACCGCAGGGGCTTCGTCGTGAGTCATGACGGGTGGAGGCGGCATCTCATCCCGCTCAATCGCTGTAGCCACCGATCTCCAGCTAAAGACGCCGATTGGGCTGGTCCACAGCGGCGGCGTCAGGCATTTGACGAGAACCAAAAGCCACAGCACGTAGCCCAAATGGGGACGCCGCCCACAGAACAGCCTGTGGACTATGCCGACGATGATTGCCACCGCGGCGATCTGCCAGCATTGCGTCCAGACGAGTTCGGCCACGTCACTCTCGAATGAAGTCATCTTTGCCGCTCCAGTTCGTCAAGCATCGCCCGCAACTGCTGAATCTCTGCGTCGTTCAGCCCCCGATCGTGGATGAGATGCTGAAACAACGGGACCGTGTCGCCGCCGAAGAGCCGATCTACGACCTGATCGAGAACCTCGCGGACCACTTGGACCGGCCGCACCCGGGCGACATACACCTTGGCTCGCCCCTGCTGACGCGAGCGCAGATAGCCTTTGGCCTCCAGACGGCGCAGGTAAGTCTGCACGGTCTTGAAATCCAGCGTTCGCTCCGCCGGCAACGCCTCCGAAACCTGGCGGACCGTGGCCTCGCCCAAATCCCAAACGATCCGGACGACTTCCAGCTCCGACTTTGGCAGCGCCGACTTCTTGGGCATGGCACGCGATCCTGTGGCGTTCAAATGTAGGCCATTCTAGCGTTCAAAAGAACGCCGTCAAGGCCTCAGCTATCCCCGCGAGAGAGACTTGTTACCGCCGCAGGAATCGCTCAGTTCCGGAAGCTGCTCAAAAAATAAAGACCCCTCATTGACCGTCGCAAGGTTCTTGCTAAAGCCCGCGTCGTCTCTCCTTTGGCACAAAAACACGGCTTGACAAGTGCGGTTTTATTTAGTATACAAATGTTCTTTTATCGAGCCCTCGGCACGTCTTAGCATTCTTGCCGATGCGCGCGGGTTCAGCCATGTCACTGACCCGCCACGGAAATCTGACTCGCGTTCGACGACGACACCCAAACCAAACACGCATGGTGCAGAATTCAATCGCTCAACGGACAGCTACGCAGCGACAAGTTAAGCAACGACAATGGCTTGCGCCGCATCGGTCGCGCGGCCGCGAGTGGTATTTTGCACCCAATATCGAAATTTCGAGCGCATCGAGGCGCCTGGTAAAAAACCATGACGCGAGAGGAAAGCCTCGGAACAAGATTCTTCGCTTCGCTCAGAATGACGATACGCGCCGCAGAGCGGCACAGCCGACGTTTCCACGCAAAGCGTGGGAACGAGGCCAAGAAACACTCAGAAACCGGAACCCGGCAGATCCCCGCTCGTCTCCCCCTCACCCCCCCTGCTGAACCCTGAACCCCGAACCCTACTTCACCGCCAACATCCTTTCCAACGCCACCAGCGCATGATGCGCCGTATCGTCGTCCACGCGAATCACGTTCACCGGCGTCCCCGCCGCCAGGTTCTCCAGGCTCCAACACAGATGCGCCAGATCAATCCGATACATCGTCGCGCACATGCACACCACCGGCGAGAGAAAATGAATCTCCTGTTCCGGGTGCAAGTGCTTCAAGCGGTTCACCAGGTGCAGCTCCGTGCCGATCGCCCACTTCGTCCCGGGCGGCGCCGCTTCCACCGTCTTGATGATCTTGCTCGTGCTGCCGCGCACGTCCGACTGATCGACCACCTCCATCGAGCACTCCGGGTGCACCAGAATCTTGATCCCCGGATACTTTGCTCGGAACATATCGACGTGCTCGGTCCGGAACATCGCGTGCACGCTGCAGTGCCCGCGCCACAACAGCACCTTGCTCCGCGCGATCTGCTCTTGGGTATTACCTCCGAACTCCGTGGCGTGCGGGTCCCAAACACACATCTCGTCGAGGGGAATCCCCATCGCCTTGGCCGTATTGCGGCCCAGGTGCTGGTCGGGAAAGAACAAGACGCGGCGGCGGCGTTCGAACGCCCACCGCAACACCGCCGCGGCGTTGCTCGACGTACAGACAATCCCGCCGTTGCGCCCGCAGAACGCCTTCAGGCTGGCAGCCGAGTTGATATAGGTCACCGGCGTGACGTCCGCCGTGTCGATCACCTCACCCATCTCTTCCCAGGCCGCCTCGACTTGCTCGATCGCCGCCATGTCGGCCATCGAGCAGCCGGCAGCCAGGTCCGGCAGAACCACGGTCACACGCTCGCCCACCCGCTCGGCCAGCTTCTCCGGCCGGTTGGCCAAAACATCGGCCGTTTCAGCCATAAAGTGCACACCGCAAAACGCGATATACCGGCACTCGCTGCTGGCAGCCGCCATCTGGCTAAGCTGGTAGCTGTCCCCTTGCAGGTCCGAAAGGGCGATCACCTCGTCCTGCTGATAGTGATGTCCCAAGACCAACAGCCGTGGACCCAGCTCCGCCTTCACCGCCCGGATTCGCTCGGTCAGCTCGTCGTTGGAAAGCGATTTATACGGCTTCAGCTCAAAAGCCGGTGTGGCCCGTTCGGCCAGTGCAGTGGCCATACTGGTGATTCTCCCCCGAATGAACGAAAGGCGTTCAGAAAACGCCACTTGCGGTTTTTGAGGAATTATACGCGGGAGATCAGGGGATGACACGCGGGAGATGAGGAGATAGGGGGATAAGCGGAAGGAGATAAGGAGATGAAGAACCGCAGGCATCCATTGCCGCACTCCCCCCATCTCCCTTCGCATCCCCCTATCGCCTTCTCCCGATCCCCCGATCTCCTTGGCAAAGTTTAACGATTACACCGCCGATACTAGTTGAGATAGCCGCTCATGTTCACGTAGCTGAATTCGCCAGAATTCAGGGCGCCCGAACTCTGGTGAGTTCGGCTACACCTGCGCGGAGCCTGCTTTCCCAGCTTGTCGCATGTCTGCACTTCGTCCTGAAATCACGCCCAATGTAGTCGCCCAGTGCCAAATGGCGCTGGTCGAGATCGGCCAGGCATTTACCCGCGCCTTTGACTGCCCCGTCGAAGCCGTCGTGGCAGGCCCGGCAGCGCTCTTCTTCACGCGCATGCGCGACGAGCTGGCGGCGCCGGGTCTGGCGATCTTGTTGCACGTTGCGGGTCCCGCCGCGGCCATCCTGATTCCCGAGACGGGTGGACTGTTGCCGCCGTGGTACACTTCGCCCGATGCATCCGCGCAGGAAAAACTCACTACGCTCGCTCAAGAGCTCGGCATGCTGGTGCTGCCCGAGACCTTCATGCCGGACGAGTACCAATCGGTTCGAGTGAAGCAATTTGCCACGGCGCTTCATGCCGGAGGCGCCGCCGACGGTGCTGGTATTGTGCGGCTGACGCTTAAATCGGAAGGCAAGCAGGCCAACGCGTTGCTCGTCTGGCCTCTGCCCACGCCTCAGAACATCGCCAAAGCCGTCGCCGAGGCCGCGGCTAACGCGACGAACGAAGGTCCGACCACTTCAGCGCATGAATCCGCTAACGAACCGCCGGCCGCCTTTGAGCAATTGGAGGACGGTGAAATCGCCGCTGAGGCGAGCACTGACACAGCGGCCAATCCACAGAGTGGGAAAAAAACGGCGACTGCCCATGGGTCTGCTGCCCGCGGGCCGAGTCTCCGCGACTTGCCTACTTACACACGCAGCCTGCTAAAGATTCGCGTCCCCCTGTCGGTGACCTTGGCTGCGAAGAAGCAGCCCGTGGGGCAGATCCTGGAAATCGGCCCCGGCTCGATCCTGCAGTTCGAGAAGTCCTGCGAGGAAATGCTCGATCTCAACGTGAGCAACCTCCCGATCGCGCGCGGCGAAGCCGTCAAGGTCGGCGAGAAATTCGGTCTGCGCGTGACGTCGCTGATTCTTCCCGGCGAGCGATTCACCGCGCTGCGGCCACCGCCGCAAAATGCCCAAACGCCAGGATGATCTTGGACCGCCGGTTTCGGAAACACAGCCCATCCGCTATGCTGTGCAGCGTGCCACAGCTCGCCGCTTGACTGAGCTCGGGCCGAAGCCGCGAGGTCGTCGCGGCGCCCACGAGCAACCCTCTGCCGCGGGCATTCGCCTAGAGAAGGTAATACGCATGATCTATGCCAACATCTGGTTAACCGTCAAAGAATCTACCAACGTAGAAAAGGTCCGCGAGCTCCTCGCGGAGCAAGCGCGGCTCTCGCGCGAGGAGCCGGGCTGCGCCCGCTTCGAAGTGTATCAGTCGCAAAACGACGCGACAAAGTTCCTGCTGATCGAGCGCTGGGAGACGCAGGAGGCGCTCGACGTTCACCGCACGGCACTCGCCTATACGACGATTTATCAGCCACAGATTCTGCCCCTGGTGATCCGCGAGCCGCATCCCAGCCATTTAGTGTCGGGCTAACGGCAAATGGGGAATGTGCGAATGCGGAATGGGGAATGTGAGAGAGTATCGCTACGAACCATTGCATTTGCCGGCGTGTCCTCCTTGTCGCTCCGTTTCGCGGCCGCACCACTTGTGATTTCCCATTCCGCATTCGCTCATTCCCCATTGCTCCATGATTTTGCTCATCGACAACTACGACTCGTTCACTTACAACCTCGTGCAGCGGTTGGGCGAGATCGATCCGTCGCTCGACCTGGAGGTTCATCGCAACGATCAGATCACACTCGACGAGATCGAGCGCAAGGCCCCTTCTCACTTGATCATTTCGCCCGGTCCGTGCACGCCCAGCGAAGCGGGTATCTCCTGCGACGCGATCCAGCGCTTCGCCGGACAAATGCCGATCCTCGGTGTCTGCCTGGGCCATCAGGCGATCGGTCAGGCGACGGGCGCCGAGATCGTCCGTGCAAAGCGGCTGATGCACGGCAAGGTCGATCAGATTTATCACGATGGCGAGGCGCTTTTCGAGGGGTTGCCCAACCCCTTCGGGGCTACGCGCTATCACAGCCTCGTCATCCGCCCCGACACCTTGAGCGACGAATTCGAAGTCTGCGCCTGGTCCGACCTGGCCGAGGGCGGCCGTGAGATCATGGCCATCCGCCACAAGCGATGGCCGTTATTCGGCGTGCAATTCCATCCCGAAAGTTTTTTGACACACGGCGGCACAGACATGCTCCGTCACTTCCTCACGCTGGAGTTCAAGCTTTAGCTTGCTCCGACGAATCAAGCTAAAGCTTGAACTCCAACAATTCCTGAACCCTAGCCTGCCCGCCGTGGCGGGAACCCTCCTTGACGAACTTCATCCAACGCGAAGATCCCGAAGTCTGGGCCGCCATCGACGCCGAAATCGATCGGCAAGAAGACGGCCTGGAAATGATTGCCAGCGAAAACTACACCAGCCCGGCAGTGATGCAGGCCGCCGGCAGCGTGCTCACCAACAAGTACGCCGAGGGTTATCCGGGCCGACGTTACTATGGCGGCTGTGAACATGTCGATACGGTCGAAAACCTCGCCCGCGACCGCGCGAAGCAGCTCTTCGGCGCCGAGCACGTCAACGTGCAGCCGCACTCGGGCAGCCAGGCCAACATGGCCGTCTACATGACGGCGGTGCAGCCGGGCGACACGGTGCTGGGTCTCGACCTGGCTCACGGCGGTCATCTCACACACGGCATGCGGCTCAATATCTCCGGCATCCTCTATCACTTCGTCAGCTATGGAGTCACGCGCGATACACAGCGCATTGACTTTGACCAGGTGGCCGCGCTGGCCCGCGAGCACAAGCCAAAGCTGATCGTCGCCGGCGCCAGCGCGTACCCCCGTGAGATCCCACACGAGCGGTTTGCCGAGATCGCCCGGGACGCCGGCGCGAAGCTGTTTGTCGACATGGCGCACTATGCGGGTTTGGTCGCCGCCGGACTTCACAACAGCCCGGTGCCCGTGGCGGATTACGTGACGAGCACCACGCATAAGACGCTCCGCGGCCCGCGCGCCGGCATGGCGATGTGCAAGGCCGAGCATGCGAAAGACCTCGACCGCAATGTTTTCCCCGGCATTCAAGGCGGGCCCTTGATGCACGTGATTGCCGCCAAAGCAATTTGCTACGGCGAGGCGCTGTGCCCGGAGTTCCGCGCGTATGCAAAGCAGATCATCGAGAACGCCCGCGCCTTGGCCGACGGCTTAATGAGCGGCGGCGCCCGGCTGGTCAGCGGCGGCACCGACAACCACCTGATGCTCGTTGACGTCACCGCGCTGGGCACGACGGGCAAAGTTGCCGAAGCCGCGCTCGATCGCTGCGGCATCACCGTCAACAAAAACATGATCCCCTACGACGAGCGCAAGCCGATGGACCCCTCCGGCATCCGCATCGGCACGCCGGCGCTCACGACCCGCGGCATGGGCACGGACGAAATGCGGCGCATCGCCGGCTGGATGCTTCAGGTGCTGCGCAACCCTGCCGACGAGTCGAGCGGCGAGCGCATTCGCGGCGAAGTCCGGCAATTGTGCAAACAGTTTCCTGTTCCCGCGGCGCGGATGGACGGTGCAGGCAAGGTACAATGAAAGTACGTGACTTGATTCGGGAGCTTCGCAAGGACGGCTGGGTGCTCGATCGGACACGAGGCAGCCATCGGCAATTCGTCCATCCTACAAAGCCGGGAATCGTTACCGTGTCCGGCCACGAAGGAGACGACGTTCCCATCGGGACGATGCGGAGCATCTTTAGGCAAGCGGGACTGGAGAAGCAACCATGAAAGACTATTTGGTCATCTTCGAACGCGCCGAAAACAACTGGGCGGCATACGCGCCTGACGTTCCAGGATGTATCGCAACTGGCAAGACGCGCGACGAGTGTGAAACGAACTTTCGCGACGCGCTGGAATTCCATCTGGAAGGATTGCGAAATCGCGGCGAGTCGATGCCCGAACCTACAAGCGAGGCGGGGCAAGTGTCGATCGGCGTCTGAGACTCTAGCCGGGACATCAGTTTATCTTTCGCAAGAGCTCAAGCGTTGCGGTGGTGAGCTCCCTACCTACCTCCGGCTTATAGCAAGGCAGGCTCATGATCTTCGCAAATTCGAAGTCCACCCAGGGGCCGTCAATCCATTACGTAGGATCGCCCGCGGCACGCGGTACGCGTTTTGCAGCCGCCCATTGGGCAATGTGTCGGGTGCCCTGCTCGCTCGTTTTGGAAAGCCAAGTGATGCATAACCTTACCCGTGGCGGCTTCGCCGGCTTCGCCGCAACCGCGCCAATGACCATCGTCATGGCGGCGGTCGAGCGCGTTTTAATGCCATCGCAAGAGCCGTTGCCGCCGGAGCAAATCACCGAGAACCTTGCGAAGCGTGCGGAACTTGAAGGCGTCGGCGAACGAAAGAAGAAGGTCGCCAGTTGGCTGGCGCACTTTGGCTATGGTGCAACAACCGGCGCGATTTACGGATTGGTTGCCGAACGTGTGCGGGCGCCGGCCGCTCTCAAAGGCGCAGCCTACGGGCTGGGGATTTGGGCAGCCAGCTACTTGGGCTGGCTACCGGCCGCGGGCATTCTTCCGCCAGCCACTCGGCAGTCTAGGCGGCGAAACGTGTCGCTGGTCGCTGCGCACGTGATCTGGGGCGCGACTACGGGGCTTGCCGTCGACCGGTTGTCTCATCGATGAGTCATGAAAGAATCGCCTCGGCGGCGCGCTTACCCGAGCTGACCGCGCCTTCCATGCAGGCGACGAAGGGCTGTTTCATGTACAGCCAACCGTGGGATGGGCGAAATCGCTGTGCGGTTATCGAGCTTGGGCAAGTTCCCGAGTCGCCTTGACGATGCGGTCTTCGAGTCCCGGCGCAAAAGGGACGGGCCAGCCGTAACGCGACATCGAACCGGAGGCCACGGCGCGGCCCAGGCTCGCGCCCCAGCCCGCCTCGTAGCCGCCTTCGGCAAGCACGCGGTCGGAGGGGATGTAGCAGGGGACCTGGTTGGCATAGCCGGCGATCCAGGTTCGCTCCGAGCCGAGCTCACGCTTGAGGCGCAACGCGTAATCGACGCAGACTTCGCCCGAAAGCCCCACGAGCGTGAGATCCGATCCGAACCGCCAGACCAGGATTGGGTAGGGCACGGCGGATGGTAAATCGCCTTTCTCGATTGCGCGGAGCATGGCCTGGGCATGGCGACGCTGCTCCGCGGACTTGTGATCGCGCAACCTCTCCAGCAGTTCGCGTGGCGGGGGCTTGTCGAGAGGAAGCTCGATTTCGCGGAACGACGCGCTTAGCGGGCCGCGTAGAGGGCGCAGGCCTTCGCGACGAGCCAGAACGCGCTCGACTTCCTCAGCCAAGGTGCGACCGTGCAGGCGGACGTACTCGATTTTGCCCATAGGATCGGGGTTGATATCGCCGCCGCAGCCGGCGATGAACAGCGCCGTCCCGCCTGGGCGCTTCCGCTCCAACTCTTCGGCCGCCACCCCGGCATAGTCGGCCGAATACTTCACGAAGTGACTGGCCATGACAGTTGTGAGGTGGCAGGCATAGCTGAAGACGACGGCGATAGGACGGCCGTCGGGCGAATCGACCGAGAGGATGGGGACGTCGGGATCGGTCGGACCGTTCGGGTTCAGACTCCTGCGACGATTGGCTCCGAATGTAGCCTGGCCGCGGCCCCAGGACAGGCGCGCAGGCCGCAACTCACCGAGTGCCTTGCCAACCGCATCCAGAACGTGCGCGCGCAAGACTTCCGCGTAGGCGTGTATGACCTTGGCTTCTTCGTCAGTGAAGTTGTGGTAGATCTCCAGCGACGGATTTTCCGGAAGTACTGGACCATTGTGCGTGTGGCTGGCCGCCAGAAGAAGTTGCCCGTCCTTCAGGCCGAACCGCTTCTGTGCGTCCTGACGAATCGCTCGCGCCAGCGACGGATTGAAGCCGAGAATGTCTGCGCTCACGAGGACAACTATTTGGCCGTCCGCGTCCTCCAGAGCAAGCGCTCGTGTCCAGAGCTCGGACTCCACGCCTTCGGCCTTCTGATGCTGATCATAGGCGAGCAGATAGCCGGGCTCCTCCGGCGTGATCTTCACCTTCGCCGTTCCCGCACGGTATCTGAAGTCTTCCTGCGCCGCGGCAGAGGCGCCAGCGGCCAGGACGAACAAAAGACTCAACCCGGTGAAGCGTCGCATTTACGGACTCCGCAAGAAAGCAATGAGGTCGGCCATCTGCTTTTTATCAATCGTCTTCTCCAGCCCCTCGGGCATGAGCGAGACGCCCGAGCAGAAGATCCTTTCGATGTTCGCCCGCAGCACGGTCTCCGTCGCGCCCTCGGCGCCGCGGAGCGTAACGGTCGTCTCGCTGGCCGAGTCGAGGACGCCATCGAAGGTTCGGCCGTCAGTAGTGAGAATTTGGTACGCGAAGTACTGCGGTTCCACCAGGCGGTTCGGGTCCAGGATCTGGTCCATAATCTCCTCGGGCGACTTCGTCCGAATCGAAGCCAGATTCGGACCGACGTCGTGCCCTTCGTCGCCGATCCGGTGGCAGTTGAGGCAGTTCTTTCGATAGACCTCTCGGCCGGCGGCGACGTTGCCTTTTTTCCCGAGCGCCGGACGGTACGTCTGGATCACGGCGCGCCGATCGCCGGCGCCCGCGGAACCGAGCAGCTTCTCGGCTCGCTCGGCTAACGACTTGTTGGCCAAGAGCGCCCTGCGGAGATCAGCGCCGATGTCCGCCGGAGAGACACGTTCCTTTTCGATCGCCTGCAGTAAGAGCGCTTGCCGATCCGCGGGCCGGAACCATGCCAGCGACTCTCGTTGAGCCTCGGCGTCGAGCGTCGGCCAGTGTTCCAGCAGGAGCGCTCCCACTTCTCGATCGGGGAACGTGACCAGCGAACGGAAAGCGGCGAGCCGGACCGGAGCGGGCACGCGCGCATCGAAGAGCCGCGGCAGGCGCCTCTTGGCCGCCTCGAACGAGCCGTACGAAAGCACGCGCACGGCCTCGATTCGGCGAGCGACCGGCTTCGAATCGTCCAGGGCCGCGCGCTCCGCGTCATCGAGAACCGGGGCGAGCGCCGGGACGCTCGCTAGCGATTGGTTCGCCCGCTTCAGCCCGTTGCCCAGCCCGCTCAAGATCGTCGACGAGTCGCGAGCCAACTCCGATATGTTCGCGATCTCGCGCTCGTCGTTTCGCGCACCGATAGTGATGGCGATCAGAGAAGCAATCTCATCGTCCGCCAGACGGCGCAAGAGGTCTACGGCTCGCGTCCGCGATGAACTGACGATCGCGGTTCGGAGCCATACGTCCGCCCCTTTGGCCAGTCGCGCCAGGACGTCGGTCGCGCGTGGATCGCCGGTCTCTCCCATCCGGAAGGCCAATTCCATCCGGACGCGTGCGTCCGAGTCGTCAAAGTCGAGAAGCGTCTCGATGCGCGCCAGGCAGACCGCTTGCTCGCGAACGCCCGACGAAGTGTCCTCAAGCGCCGCCTCCGCCACTTCCGGGCGAAGAGCCCCTAGGCCCTGCAGAGCCCAGAGAGCCGCGGCGCGCGTGGTGGGTTGCTTCGCGTCGGCAACAAGTCGTTCCAGACGCCCGACCGCGGACTTATCCTGACGCTCGTAGAGCAGCCGCGCCGCCGTCTCTCGCCACCAGGCATCCGGGCGCTCTAGCGCCGCGACCAGTTCCGCAGTGTTGGCTCTACCCAAGCGCGGCCTCTGATACTGCGGCGCGCCCTCGGCAGTCACGCGCCAGATCCGGCCGCGATCTCGCCCGCTGCGCAGATCGAGGTGTGACTTAAGTGCCGGCGGAATGGACCACGGGTGCTCGATGGTCTCACGGTACATGTCAACGATATAAAGCGCGCCGTCAGGTCCGTTGGCGAGGCTGACAGGACGGAACCAGTTGTCCGTGGAGGTCAAAAACTCCGACTCCTCTTCCACGCGGTCGGCCCGAAAAGTGCTGCCCACCGGCACGAGCGTCCGGCGGTGGACGAGGTTCATCCCGCACTCGCCGATGAAATACTGGCCGTAACAGCCCTCGCCCAGCGCCGTCCCCCGGTAGATCAAGGGACCCGTGGCGCCGGTGAAATAGCCGGTCACTGCGCCGCCGCGCTCGATCGAGCCGATGACGCTTTCGGCGCGTCCCGACATGAAGTACGCCGTGCCCAGCACGCGCCAAGGCTCCGGAGCGCTGGCCGGATAGACAGGGCCCGCGGAACCTTCAGCGGCGGCGGCATGGACCACCGCACTTACGGGCAGATGCGGATTGCGGCGCAGGTACCGGTCTTCCAACACCACATGACGCACGGGCGAAGAAGTCGCACTGCAGAAGCGGCGGCCGAAGTCATCGGATGTGTTGCTGTAGCGGCCGTCTCCCGAGAGGGCTTCGATCTCGCCGGTCGGGCGGAAACGGAAATGGCGACCCTCTACCGAGACTGCCGCCTGGTCGGGCTTGCGGAGGGACCAGACCTGACCGCCGTCCTGTCCGGACGACCCAGTGAACCAGTTGTCGAGTCCCCAGCGAAGGTTGCTCACGAGCGCCTGAACATTGTTCCGACGGAAGCCTGTGAAGACGATCTCCTTGCGGTCGGCCTTGTGGTCGCCGTCAGTATCCTTGAGATAGAGAATATCCGGCGCCGAAGCGACGAAGACTCCACCGTCCCAAAGGCAAAGGCCGGTTGGCCAACGGAGCTGTTCCGCAAAGATGAAGCTCCGCTCGAAGCGGCCATCGCCGTCGTCATCCTCGAGCACTCGGATGCGACCCTCCGGCGGCAGGCCCTCGCGCTCGTCGTAGGGGTAGTCGATCATCTCGACGACCCATAAGCGGCCGTCCTCGTCGAAGGCCAGATCCACGGGACTGACCACGTGCGGCTCCGAGGCGACCAGCTCGATGCGGAAGCCCTTCGCAAGGCGGAACGTCTTGACGCCATCCGCAGCGGCTGTGGGAGGAAGACGCGGAAGGGCCCGTTTGAGCACGTCCGCATCCTGGGCTCGGCCTGCGAGCGGGATGAGCGCGAGGACAAGGAAAGCTGCGACGCGCATGCGGACTCCCTTGTAGGTCGGCCTTCCAAGGCCGACGGTTCCACTCGACGGCCTTGGAAGGCCGTCGTACCTACGAAATCGACTTCATCACACAACTGGGTGGTTTCAATCGGAATGGCTGTTGCCCGGCGTACCGGAGCGGGCCAGCGATTGTTCCGTCTGGCGGACGAGCGCTGTGATGAATTCCATTCCATTCGTACGCACGCCGTGGCCCGTAAAGACCACATCCGGCCGCCAGGGGAGCAATTTGTCGCGGATCACTCGCACGACGGCGCGGGCTTGGTCCACGTCGCCCCAGCAGCGATGCAGGATGTCCTGATTCTCAAAACCGAGATCCCCTGTGAATACGACGCGTTTGCCACCCAATTCGGTCATGTAGATCGTCGAATCAAAACTGTGACCGGGCACGAAAAGCGCACGGAACTTAAGTCCTGATACTTCGAAGTCCGCCTCGTCACCAACCCGCTCAAGCGGCAGCGGCATGTCCAAGGGGCGCGGCGGATAAATGCCGTAATCTGTCAGCATGGGCATCAGCCAGACGAGCGTGAAGGCGGCCGATTTGGCCGCCACGATCTGCGCGCCCGCAGCACGCCACAAATAAGCGCCCCCGCAATGGTCGCCGTGCGTGTGCGTTTGCAGGAGGTGCGTGACCTGCGCAATACCTAACGCGCGCAGCCGTGACTGCGTGAGCGAAAAACCGGACGTGCCGCCCGAGTCAACCAGGACCGCTCTACGCCCGTTCTGAACGATCCAAATGTCGCCGACATAGGCGTGTTCACTGCGAGGGATGCGTCCGCCCTGAAAAATCGGCAAACCGGCTACCACCTCGGTGGGCGCCTGCATCAACACCGGCGGCTCCTTTGCAGGAATGTCCTTGGTCCAATTCAACCTTCCGCTTTGCTCCATGCGGACTAAGCGACCGTCTGCAGTGCCGGCCACTGCGAACGCGCCATCGCTGCTCCACGCCAGCCGCGCCGGACCGCCCACATCATGCTGTGCCGCCAATTCCGCGCTTTTGAGCAAGTAAAGCCGACCGTCCCAGCAGGAGATCAACGCTTGAGCTGACGTGGAAGACAGCGCGCAATCCGCGACAGAGTCCGGAAACACGAACGCCGTCGCCCGGCGTGAGTTCAGTGCGACCCGATAGAGCGTGCGGCCCGGTGCGTCCACGGGCAGCCACACAGCGCCCGCCATGCCACGTGCGAACCAGGCGGTCGGACAGCACCAGACTTCATCGGCGTCGCTCGTAAAGCCGACTTCAAACATTCCCTTCTCCGGCAGCAATTCGCTAAACAACTCCTTACCCGCGCCGTCGAACACGCGCAAGCGACCACGCTGCCATGGCAAAAAACTCAGCACGTGAATTGGGGGATCCCATTTTCCGATCGCCGGTCCGTTTCGCACCCAACCCCAGATGCCGTATTCCACAACCGCCACGCGCGAGCCATCGCGGTTGAGCGCCACGGCCGCAGCGACATGTCCAGGGGTCAACGCATCGGATGACAGACGGAAGTTCTTCGACAGATATGGAAAATCGGCTGCTGGGTCGGGCAGCGCGGGGGGCGTGCCAGACGTGGGCAGCGCCGACCAAAGGTTGTGGCTGGGGTTGATTTGCCAGAGACTCACGGCATGAGGATGTGTTGGGAGGCCTGGCACGTTTTTCCTGAAGCCGAGCCAGCCAAATGCCAGCCGTCGCCCGTCGGCGCTTGCCGCCATGCGCATTGCGCGGCTCGTGGGCAACAGGTTGTTGTCTTCGCTTCGCAACACTTGCCGATGACCCGCGGCGTCGAGATATGACACGGGTGGCTTGAATACCCAATCTGGACCGCGCACGAACAGTTCACCCAGATGACTGGCGAACCATCCGCTGCGCCAGTCGCCTGAACCGGGACGCAGGCGTGCAAGTTGTCCGTCGCGCGAGTCGGACTGGCTGAGTTCATCCTTGAGTTGCTCGCCGAGAAGGTCGTCAGTTCGACCGAACCACACTGTCGGATCGGGGCTAGTGACACGTGAATAAGCCAACCCCACGGCCATCGCCTTCGCCCCAGGCAGTGTGGCGACTTGCAACGGCGCCCACGGTGGGAAATGGCGCTTCGCGAGCACCGTGCCGTCGGGCCCGAACTGCCATACGTTCGAGTCGTGGCTGAACGCCATCGTACCGACGGTGATCAACTTGCCGTCCGCACTGATGTCCACGGCCGAAATTGCTTGCGGCGCCGGAATCCCATCTTGAGCTGTGACAGCGGGAACGCGTGACTTTTTTGCGGGCGGAGCGATCTCAACCTGATCAACGGTAAGTTCGGCGAAGGCGTCATTCGTGCGAAGGCATCCGCCCAACCACACCAATGAGAGAAGCGCGGTTAGCTTGATGGTCGCATTCATTGCCGTACTCCGGTTCAATGCCGGACGATTATTCTCACGGTCCGCTTTTCAGGTACAGCACCGCGGCGCCTTCGAATGGCGGTTTGAACTCGCGGTCGCCGCCGCCGTTGACGTTGCCGGCTGACATCGTTTGGTCTCGGATTGGGTCGGACCACTCGGCGGTGTAAATCCCGTCGGCCAATTCGACGGTGAACACACCGTCGCGCGGTTGATAGGCCAGATACTCATTGCCGGGATCAGCGAGGCAATACTTCGTTGACGACAACGCATCCCGTGGCGTCATTGTCGCCAGATTCATCCGCTCGGCATAGTGGCGCGTCTGGCCCATGGCGTTGCGCGAGGCAATATAGCCGGGGTCGTCCGGCGTGAGCGGATGATCGTCGGCCACGAACGATTGCGGCGGCAGATGCTCCATCAAAATCGGATTGTGGCCGCGGCAGAAGCTCTTCCACACCCAGTCGCGACCGAAGGTGGCGTTGCCGTAGATCTGTACCACCCACCAGTGATCCGAGTCCTGAATGCTCACTTTTCGCCCGTCGGCCAGGAAGGGATTGTTGACGTCGAAGAATTCCTGGGCCGCCTGCGGCCTGGCTTCAAATTGATACGACACCCACTCGGCCGGGCTGGCATCGACGTTGCGGCGCGTCTCATCGGGCGTCCAGTAACCGGCGGTCATGCCGACGGGGTGCTGCTTGGGTTTCGTCGCTTCTTCGCGATGGATGAAGCGGATCATTTCATACTGCCAGTCCCGCGACGTCTCCGGACTCTCGTTGGAAATTTCGAACAGCACATTATCGAGGTAGTTCACGGTGTCGATCACTTTTCGAACGTAGGCGCGCTGAACTTCGGCGACCGCTTTGGGGATAGCTGCCGCCGTCTGCGTCTCCCAGCCGTGGCCGTCGTTGCTGGGATCGCCGTCGATGCCGTTCGTATTGTTGTCCTTATGGAATGGGTTCCCCGTCCAATTCGGCCCTGCCTCCTGGTAACCACCAAAGAGCATAATCGAGACATGGATCCCGCGCTTACCGGCGGCTTTGACGCGCGACCGCAGGCGTTCGAAGTACGCCGGATCGAATTTCGTCAGATCGAACTTGGGTTTGCCATCGAGCGCCTTGCCGGGACCGGTGCGCTGCCAAGCCAGCGGTCCAGCCCAAAGCTGCTCGCTGCCGCAGTTGGTGTACCAACTGATGTGCCGGCTCCAGAGGCGGATGAAGTTGTGGTTGTGCTTCTCGAGGAAATCCAGGTAGCCATCGAAGTCAAACGGCGGCGGCGGATCGCCCGGCCCGCGGTCGATCAGATTGGCCCAGGTGTGCGAGCCGGTCAGGTAGACGGCCGTTAGCGAGCCGTTGGCGTTTTTCGTTCCATCCATGAAGTAGCGGGCGTTCGTTGGATGGACCCGCAACGGCCCGGCCGTCTTGGTTTCAGCGAGCGCAACCTCGCCGGCGAGTGAGTAAGTGGTCAGCAGAATCAGGATCAAGATTGGAGACCAATTCATAGCGGCTCCGGCAGCCTGGGGCGGATTCAGAACGAAGTCCGCGAGCTTTGCAGACAGGTTCCAACTCCTCCGCGGGAAGAGTCGCCTACGGCTAGTGACAGCTTCAATGTTTCGACGGTCGTGTGACGACGAACGCATCCAGACTGTTGACCCCTTGCCCAAGGGGTCGAAAGCTGATCTGGCCATCGCTCCAGATTTGCACATCCTCAACAGGAATGCGTTGTCCCAGGGGGACTACCACGCTCAGTCCAAGACGCGAAATCTGTGCATCGAGTTCGTCGATCACCGATAGCGCCTGAAGACCCGCTGCTTCCTCAAAGTCAATGAAAAGCCTTTCAAGCGACGCAAAGGCGGGGCTAGGAGTGAAGAGGCCGGAAAATAAGCTTCCTTCGGCCCGCTCAATTGCAATCCGGCCGAGTGATTCACTTTGATCAGTGACAAGCTCCAGGTTGTAGTTGTTGTCGCGTGCCTGTACGTGCATAGTCAACACCCGCTAGTGTCGTGAAACACCCGCTCCAGTATTCTTAGATTCGCGTCATCGAATCCCGCACTCCCCATGGAATGGATAAGTCGTGCATGGTTGGAGAACCGAGCGGTTGGATCGGGTATAAGCTCAAAACCAGCACTGCGTATTGCGGTCGCCGTCGATGTGCTCACATCCTGCGCCGCATTCCATTTCCTGGAGCGCGGAAACGCGTCTCTCAATTGTTCGGCTGCTTTTTGCGGCGTTCCTCCCAAGAGCACGGAAATGCCTGGAGGACTCAATGTTCTGTCGAGCGCAGACAATCGAAGATTGCTAATCGCTGATCCACCTATGCGGTGCACAACCGTATCGGGCGGAATGTCCGCGGGCTTCCCCAACGCCACGTTGATCACCGTCAGGGCCCGTTACTTGATTATACCATCAATCGTAATTCACGACCGCGAGCAGCATACCATCCGGTTGTTCCTGCACTTTAAGAGTGTGCCGATTCATTCGGAGACGGGGACCTGACGGAGTGCGTTCCAATCGACCGATGCGACCCAGCATTTTGCATCAGGGTCATAATGCACTTTTCCCTCCACCGTCAGCTCCGTAGGACGCCCTTCGTCATCAGCATCGTCTGTATAGAAGCTGAGCGTAAGACCTTCTCGCAGTGCAATCCCCCGACGTTCTAAGTCCCCGAAAGTTCCGTCGCAATTCAGCCGCAGACGGTTTGATTCGTCGAGGTTTTGAAAATCGGCGTAAACTCGAGGAACAACCATATTGCATGCCTTGGCAAAGCTTTCGGGCAGGTTTTGACCGCCTCGGACAACGAGCGCATCATCGGAAAGCGGTGCCATCGGAATCGGTTCGACGTCGCTATCAAGATTATACCCGGCCGACCAAACTCTTGAACGGTCCTAGATCACAACGGGAGCAACATCTTCTCATCCGCCGTCGGTCGCCAGTACTCGTCATGGAACGCGCGGATGCGGGGGTCGATCTCAGTGGGGTCGCGGGTTTCGCTGTGACCGTCCATGAACAACACGTTGATCGTCTCACTATGCCGCGCTGCAGAGTGCTTGAGCCAGTTGTCGCGCGCGTTGGGGCCGATCACGTCGGCAAGAATCTTGTTGTAGTCCAAGAGCAGCACTTTGCCGCTGTCGTCCCGGTTGAGCTTGGGCATGCGATTGTTCCCACCATAACTGGTGCGCCAGTACGGCAGAAAGGCGACGCGGCCGGGGCCAAAATTCCTCATAACCACCAGCCCGTCCGGCCCCTTAAGGTCGTAGGTGTGTCCGGAATTCTCGCTCAGGGCGGTGAGCTTGGCAGTGCCATTGGATTGCGGTTCGATGCGCACGCGCAGGTCGTTATGGTCCCAAATGTCGGTTGATTCGAACTCCAGGCCGTAGCTGTCGGGCGTCGTCCGCGACACGGCGGTCGAAAGCCGGCAACGAAGTCCCTGGGTGTCGAAGGGAATGTCGTGGCTGCCGCCGAAATCGGTGAAGCCGCGATTGCGGCAGTGCAGGAAGCCGGCCAGTGGGATCGGCGAGCGCAGATCGTCGGGGCAGAGAAAAATGCCCTCGTTCCGCTCGGCAAACGCGCTGAAGTTGGCCACCCATTCGCCGGCCGAGAGGATCTTCTTCACGGACTTGCGGCTATGATAGGCGATGCCCAGATTGTGCAGGTTGTTGAGGCACTGCGTCCGCCGGGCGGCGCCGCGAGCCGATTGGATCGCGGGCAGCAACATGGCCACCAGAATGCCGATGATCGCGATCACGACCAACAGTTCAACAAGCGTGAAACCGCGATGTGCGTGCCTACTCATGGCGTCTGGCTCCTGTATTTCGGCGGGGGGCTGCGGCGCATTTGATCGTACGCGCGGCGCATCGACTCGATGGCGGCCGCGCGTTCTTTTGGTGGGTCATCGGCCTTGAAGAAGAAATCCATGCCGATGATGTTCGTCACCGCGGCGCCGGCCCGGCCGCGCACCAGGGGAGACGGATCAGCGCAGAGTCGGAGCAGCTCGGGTACGCTTTGAAAGTCCTCGAGATCGCCGAGCGCTTGAGCTGCCGTAGCTCGGACCTCAGGATTGCGCGTTTGCGCGATTACCTGGCGCAGTTGCGGAGCGGCGCCTTGCGTGCTCAACTGCGCCGCGGCGCGCGCCTGCACGATTAGGTTCTCGCCGGCGAGCGCCTGCTCGGCGAGTTGTTCGGGGGTGCTGGCGCGGTGCGAGCGCGGCCAGTACACCCAGGCGAGGGCGCCAGCGCCAGTCAAAAGCAGGATGAACAGAAACGTGAGCTTCTGTGTGCCGTCTTCTTGGTCCAAGCCGGTACCCTTCCTTTCCGCATGGGTCAGGTGGAGCGGTCCGAATTGAACTGGGGCCAACCACCGGTGTTAGCCGGCGATTTGCAGACTGTAGTGTGCGGGTAAACCAGGCGGGAGTCAACTGGATCATTCATTGTCGCTCGCAGGTCTCTGCCGCCTGGCCCGCAACCTTTGCCGGATCGTTTCCAATCGCTGCGCCAATTCCCCTTCGAAGCCGCGATCGACCGGGCGATAATATTCACGCTCGACGCCGAGGTAGTCCTGGGCGGCAATGGCGTCCGGCGCATCGTGGGCGTACTCGTAACCCTCGCCGTGGCCCAGCCGCTTGGCCCCGGGATAATGCTTGTCTTGCAAGTGAACGGGCACGGGGAGCAAGCGCCCCTGACGAACGTCGTCGAGCGCTTCGCCGATCGCGACGGTGGCGGCGTTGCTCTTCGGCGCACAGGCAAGGTAGGTGACGCATTGCGCGAGTGTGAGCTGACACTCCGGCAGGCCGACAAACTCGCAGGCCTGCATCGCCGCCACGGCCAGCGGCAACGCCTGCGGGTCGGCATTGCCCACGTCTTCGCTGGCGAGGATCACCAGGCGGCGCGTCAGAAACCGCACGTCCTCGCCTCCTTCGAGCATACGCGCTAGCCAATACAACGCCGCGTCGGGATCGCTACCCCGGAGACTCTTGATCAGAGCGCTGGCCGAGTCGTAGTGGGCGTCGCCGAGCTTGTCGTACGTCACCGCCTTGCGCTGGACGCTCTCGGCGGCCAGCTCCCGCGTGAACTCGAGCGGCCGCTCGGCGCTGCTCAAGACGCCGACCTCGAGCGCGCCCAAGGCCCGCCGCGCGTCGCCGTCGCTCACCGCGGCCAGAAAGTCGAGCGCGTCGTCGTGCAGGCGGACATCTTCGTGGCCCAAGCCGCGCTCGCGGTCGGCAAGCGCCCGGCGGACAAGCGTCTTGATGTCTTCAAGCGAGAGCGGTTTGAACTCGAACACGCGGCTGCGGCTGACCAGCGCGCTATTCACGGCAAAAAACGGATTGGCGGTCGTGGCGCCGACTAGCGTGACGATCCCTTCTTCAACATCCGGCAAGAGTGCATCCTGTTGCAGCTTGTTGAAGCGGTGGATCTCGTCGATGAAGAGCAGCGTCTTGACGCCGTCGGCGCTCAGACGGTCGCGAGCTTCGTCCAACAACTCGCGCAGGTCTTTGACGCCGCTGGTGACGGCACTGAACTGACGGAAGACGCTTTTGCTTTCGGTAGCCAGCAACCGCGCGAGCGTGGTCTTGCCGGTGCCGGGAGGTCCAAAGAAGATCACCGAGCCGAGCCGATCGGCGGTGAGCAACCGGCGGAGCAGTTTCCCTTCGCCGAGAAAATGCTCCTGACCGACGAACTCGGCGAGCGTGCGCGGCCGGATCCGCGCGGCGAGCGGCTGCGCGCCACGGCGGTTTTCGGCTTCGGCGGCTTCAAAGAGGGACGACATCAGGGAATGGGGAGATAGTGCGGAAGGTAGGGCTATGAAGGGGGGAGATAGGGGGATACGAAAAAGGGAGATCAGGGGATGAAGAGATCAGCGTTCTTTGCTGCATCTCCTCATCTCCCTCCGTATCTCACAGTCTCTTCAAGCAAACAGTTCCATTACCGGTTTCCCCTTGCCATCTTCGGTGACGTAGAACGGCCGTTTCTCGACATCGAAGGCTGTGCGCGGCGAGATGCCCATCGCCGAGTAGATTGTGGCGTGCAGGTCGGTAACACTGATCGGGTTCTTGGTCACGATGCACGGACGCTCGGCCGCCGTTTCGCCGTACAGCACGCCGCGCTTGATGCCGCCGCCGAACATTAGCACTGAGCTAGATCCGGTGAAGTGCCGGTGCAAGCCGTACTGCTTCAGCTCCTGCATCGTTTCGGCGGGGGCGCGCGACTGGTCGCGGGCGGCGCTGCCCGGCACGCCCTCGATCATCATGTCGCGGCTGAACTCGCTGGCCAGCACCACCAGCGTGCGGTCGAGCAGGCCGCGCTGCTCAAGGTCGCGGATGAGCTGCGCGACCGGCCGATCGATCGCCTCCTTCATCCCCTTGGCGGTCGTGTGACCATTCTCGTGCGTGTCCCAGCTTAGAAATGGCACGTACTCAGTGGTCACTTCGATAAATCGCGCCCCCGCCTCGGTCAGCCGCCGAGCGAGTAAGCAGCCGAGCCCGAACCGGCTGGTGTTGTACTTTTCGTAACTCTCCTTCGACTCCAGCGACAGATCGAACGCCTTGCGGTCGGGCGAGCTGAGCAGCCGGTGCGCGTTCTCCATCGCGCGGATCATCGATTCTTGCTGGTAATCGCTGGCGGTTTCGCCAGGCGGGCCGCGCTTTACGAGCTCACGGTAACGCTTCCAGCGCGCTTCAAACCGGGCGGGAGTCATTCCCTTCGGCGGGCGGACGGCTTCCAGCGCCTGATCCGGGTATGGCAGCAGAAACGGCCCATACTCGCTCCCGAAAAATCCGGCGGTATGAAAAGCCTTCAGCTCTTCTTTTTCGCCAACCCCTTCCAGCCGTTGACCAATGTCGATGAAGGCCGGAATCGCGGGGTTGCGCGGCCCCAACACCTTGGCCATCCATGCGCCCATGTGCGGCGCGGCCACCGTCTGCGGCGGGACGTAACCGGTGTGCCAGTGATATTGATGGCGCGAGTGGAGGATGTGGCCGAGATCGGGTAGCACGTGCGTGCGGATAAGCGTGCCACGGTCGAGGACGTTGGCGATATTTTCGAGCCCGGCGGAGATCTTGATGTTATCGACGACGGTGTCGATGGCTGGAAAAGTGCTCATGATCTTGCCGGCCGGCACGCCGACTTCAAACGGCACATAGCGCTTGGGGTCGAACGTCTCGGGCGCCGCCATGCCACCGGCCATCCAGAGCAGGATGCAGGTGTCGGCGGTCGCCTTTGGTTGGTCGGTCTTGGCGGCATCGGCGCTCTCGTCTCCGCGCAGCAGTCGCGGTTCGCCCGCAGCCAGGGCGGCCAACGTGGCGGCGCTCATGGTCTTCAGGAAGTCGCGGCGAGCGAGGAAGCGCTCGCGGCGAGAATCGAGCGTATTGCCTGTCATGGTTCCCCTCCGCGGAATGAGCTGTCGGTTAGTCGCCGTGCCGGCGACTGCTAAACGAGCGCGTCGCCGTGCCGGCGACTGCTAAACGAATCACTTCACAAGCTGAAACTCCGGCAGCATAAACACCGTCCACAGCAAATCGGCGACGCGCTCGTCGGTAAGCGGTTCGCCGACGACTTGCATGGCCACCACTAATTCCTCGGCCGTTGGTTCGCGGCACAGCGCGATGCGATACAACCAATGAGTCAACTCTCCGGTATCCCATTCGGAATGTCGCTTGCAGATATTCTTCGCTCCTCGGTCGAGCAGGTCCGCTAGCGCCGCACCGTTGGTCAAGTCGAGCGCCACAAGCGTGCTCAAGTCATCGGGTCGCGTCGTGACTACTTGCTCGCGGTTTGGCCGGCCGAGCGATCGCATAAGGACGTCGGAATTCACCAGCGCCGCACGCACCGATTCGCCGCCACGGTCGCCAAACTTGGCGGCCGGTTGTGACGGCACCGTACCAGTGATCCGCCAGATCGCGTCCACAAACTGCTCGGCAGTCAGCCGTTTGGCCAGGGGCCCGCGGTAGACGTATTCGTCGGCACTCGTCTCACCAGGCAGGGCGACCGTCTGCGACTGATAGGTCTGCGACGTGACAATCAATTCGATCGTCTTTTTCAAATCATACTCATTCTCGGCCAAGTGGACTCCAAGATAATCGAGCAGGTCCCTGTTCCAAGGAGCGTTTCCCAAAGCATCGACCGGATGGACGATTCCCCGCCCCACGAGCCGATGCCAAATGCGATTCACGATCGTGCGGGCGAGTCGGCCATTCTTCGCGTTCGTGATCAGCTCAGCCAGTAACGCCAGTCGCTCTTCGCGCGACAAGGCGGGATCGAGTTCGCCCAATTCTGGGAAAACGAATTTCGCATGCGCGGTCTGGCCCGTCGGCTGATCGCAGCGGAAGATTTCGAGCGGCTTGTCTGCGATGATCGCCGCCAGGCCGTAGGCGTCGTCGAGTTTCCAGTCGTCAATGAAACTGTCGTGGCAAGAGGCGCACTTCATGTTGATGCCCAGAAACACCTGCGAAATGTTCTGGGCGAACTGGATCTCGGGCGTCTGGCTGGCGTTGACGCGTCCGCGCCACTTGATCCCCTTGATAAAGCCAGCCGCTTCCGGCCGCGGGTTGATCAGCTCGCGGACGAACTGGTCGTAGGGCTTGTTGGTCAGCAAGGCAGGATACAACCAGCCGGTGATCTGTTCGCGTCCGCCGTCGATATAGCCGGTTCCGGCGTAATCATTGCGCAGCAGATCGTTCCAGAACGTCAGCCAGTGCTCGGCGTAGGCGCGGTCGTCTGCCAGCAGCTTTTGTACGAGCTGCTCGCGCTTGTCTGGCGACGTGTCGTTTAAGAACGCTTCGCGCTGTTCGGGTGCCGGTAGAAGGCCAATCACATCGAGATATACACGGCGTAAGAATGTTTCGTCGCCGACGAGGGCTGGCCGCTCGATCTTGTGTTCGGCAAAATAGGCGTCAATCAACCGATCGACCGGATTGTCGCGGCCTGCTTGCACCGGCGGCAACTCCGGCCGCCGCGGCACAAGCGGCGCTACATACGCCGGCTTGCCGAACGCAAAACCCTCTTGCCAGGGCAACCCCTCGTCGATCCAGCGGCGCAGGATCTCGACTTGCTTTTCGCTCAGTCGCTCCCCCTCGGGCGGCATTTGCTCGTCGGGGTCCTTTGATGTGACGCGCTTGATAAGCTCGCTCTCGCCGCTTTTGCCTGGCGCAACGACGCCCGCCGTCAGTAACGCCTCACGCGTAGCCATTGAGAACTCTCCCTCCGGCTCCTCGCCGGTGTGGCACTTGACGCAATGCGCCTTCAGCAGCGGTAGGACGTCGTGGGCAAAGTCGATGGTCTTGCGCGCTGCCCCCGACGATTCAGGCGACGGCTGACTTGCCTGCGTAGACTCCGGCTGCGCAACAGTGAACCGCGCGATTGTCGCCAACAAGAACGTTACGAGGCAGTGGGACGGAAAACTCAACAGCAACTGTCTGCTTAGCATAGACAAGCATTCATCCTTTAACTCGAAGGTCGTACCGCCAATGCCCGCGACGGTCGCGCTTGCGCTCGAGGTGAAACTTCCGTTTGAGCACCTCTGAACGCTGGAAGCTTCTTGCATCACAGGGCTGCGCCACAAAGCGGCGTGGACCGCGCCCATGAATCACAAAAAACAATTCCTCGCGACGCGCGTCGATCAGCCAGAATTCGCGGACACCCGCCTTAAAATACGCCGGCGGGAGACGCTTGGTGTCCTTACCGACGGAGCTCTTGCTGACGATTTCGACGACCAGATCTGGCGGCCCCTCGATCTCGATGAAGTCGTCCTCGTTGCCGCCCTTTTGCTCGATCAGCTTCACGTGCCCGCTGTCTAGGGCGTCGTGCGAAATGAAGATGACGTCCGGTTCAGCCGATAGATCGGCCGGCACGGAGGAACACCGCATCCGGTCGCTAAACAAGTAGCCGATATCGTCTTCTTCGACGACCGCAGCAAGTACCTGAATTAACTTGACTTTCGGACTGCCATGTGTGAAAGCATTTTCGGGCGACATGTCGATCTCGATGTTACCATTGATGAAATCGATCCGTCCGCTTTCAGGAAACTCGTCCGACAGTGCCCAACGTCGGAACTCCTCCAATGTTCGCGCCGCTAGCGGCACTTCTAGGCGGTCTTCGATGATCATGCAACTGGCCATGGGCCAATGACTCCTGAAGAACAAGGGTTACTGAGATTATAGCAGCCGCCGTTCGGGTGGAGCGTTATCGGTGGGTTTACATCGCCCTGCTCGCCAAGCTGCAAGTCGTTGACTTGCGGCTATCAAGCCAATAGCTTTGCGACCACCTCGCCATGCACGTCAGTCAGCCGGAAGTCGCGGCCTTGGAAGCGGACCGTGAGCTTGGTGTGATCGAAGCCCAACAGGTGCAGGATCGTGGCATGCAGGTCGTGGACGTGGACCTTGTCGGCGGTCACGTTGAAGCCGAATTCGTCCGTCTCCCCCAGCGTGATGCCCGGCTTGATGCCGCCGCCGGCCAGCCACATAGTAAAAGCGTTGGGATGGTGGTCGCGGCCGTCGTTGCCGCCTTGCACCATCGGCGTGCGGCCGAATTCGCCGCCCCAGATGACGAGCGTGTCGTCGAGCAGCCCGCGCTGCTTGAGGTCCTTGATCAAGGCCGCTGAAGATTGATCGGTGAGCTTGGTCTGTCCCTTCAGGCCGTTGGTCAAGTCGCCGTGATGGTCCCACGCCTCGTGAAAGAGCTGCACGAACCGCACGCCGCGCTCGACGAGCCTCCGCGCGAGTAGGCAGTTGTTGGCGAAGCTCGGTTTACCGGGTTCGGCGCCGTAGAGATCCAGCGTCTCTTTGGATTCGCGGGTGATATCCATCAGCTCCGGGGCGCTCGTCTGCATGCGATAGGCCAGCTCAAACGAATTGATCCGCGTGGCGATCTCGGGATCACCCATCAGGCCCAGCCGCTTCTCGTTGAGCCGCCGCAGCGTCTCCAGCGAGTCCCGCTGCGTTTCGGCATCGAAGCCAGCGGGGTTCGAGAGGAAGAGCACCGGATCGCCAACTCCACGGAACGGCACGCCCTGGTAAACCGTCGGCAAAAACCCGCAGCCAAAGTTCGAGGAACCGCCGCTGGGCCCTTTGCTGCCCGATTGCAGCACCACGTAGCCCGGCAGGTCTTGCGACTCACTCCCCAGCCCGTAAGTAACCCACGAGCCCATGCTGGGGCGGCCGAACTGTTGGGAGCCGGTATTCATGAAGATCTGACCCGGCGCATGGTTGAAGGCGTCGGTGACCATCGAGCGGACGAGGGCGATGTCGTCGACCACCGTGGACAGGTGCGGCAACAACTCCGAGAGCTCGGCGCCGCTTTGGCCATGTTTGGCAAAATTGAATTTGGGGCCGAGGAGCTTGCTGTTGGGATTGATGAAGGCGGCGCGGTAGTTTTTGATCAGCTCGGCTGGCGGGAGCTGGCCGTCGAACTTCGCCAATTGCGGCTTGTTGTCGAACAGCTCGAGATGCGACGGGGCGCCGGCCATGAACAGGAAGATGACGTTTTTGGCTTTGCCGGGAAAATGCGGCGGCTTGGGGGCCAGGGGGTTGAAGCCCGCCGTAGCCGCTCGCGAAACACTAGCGCTGCCAAAAAGGTTCGACAAGGCAATCGCGCCCAAACCAACGCGGCACTCCTCAAAGAACCAACGGCGAGTGATGCGCCGAGAAGCGTTGTTGAGAACAGATGGAGAATTCATATCGGACACCGTACAGGTTGATTTCTCGGATTGGCCGCGAATAGACGCGTATGAACGCGAATAGGTGCTGTATTCGCGTCTATTCGCGTGGATTTGCGGCTAATCATTCTTTGGTTATCGTTTCATCCAGATTCAGCAGCACGCGGGCGACGACTGCGTACGCGCCCAGGTGAGCAGGCGTGGCGCCGGTCGGCAACTCCGCCGGCTTTTCCTCTTTGCCGGTGGCGATTTGCCACGGGCTAATCCATCCGTCCGCAATGCGTTTCTGTGTTCTCCTTAATAGGGCGAGGAGCTCATTCCGCTCCTCGTCAGTCGGCACGCGACTGGTGCACAGTTGGAAACCAAACGACAACCTGTCCGGGTCGTTCTTGCCGCCCTCGGCCAACATACGACGCCCAAGCGCCTGCGCCGATTCGACGAACAGCGCCTCATTCAGTGTCGTGAGCGCTTGCAGCGGAGTGTTGGAGCGCACCCGACGCACGCACGAAGTGTCGGCATTCGGCACGTCGAAGTTGGACAGCATCGGATACGGTGTCGAGCGCCGGCGGAAGGTGTATAAAGCGCGGCGATAGCGGTCCGGACCGGTGGCTTCCACCCAGGGAAATGGTGCGTAGCTTGCCGGCGGGCGGAACAGAAACTCCGGCGCAGGCGGCATCACGCTGGGGCCGCCGATCCTGGGGTTCAAAAGGCCGCTCACGGCCAGTGCGATGTCGCGCACGATCTCCCCTTCGACGCGCAGCCGCGGTCCGCGCGCCAATAGCCGATTGTACTGGTCCCGCGCATAAAGCTCCGGCGTGACGTGCGATGACTGCCGGTAGGTCGCCGAGGTGACGATCAGCCGGTGCACGTGCTTGATGCTCCAGCCGTGATCCATGAACTCGACGGCCAGCCAATCGAGCAAAGCCGGGTGCGACGGCGGTTCGCTCTGTGTACCGAGGTCTTCCGCGGTACTGACAATGCCGGTGCCAAAATACGCCTGCCAAATCCGGTTCACCATCGCCCGCGCTGTTGTCGGGCTGCGCCGGTCGGCCAGCCAGCGGGCAAAGGTGAGCCGCGTGGGGGGCGCATCGGCCGGCAAGGGGTGCAAAAACGCTGGCACGCCGGCCGTCACGGATTCGGTCGGTTTGAGAAAATCGCCGCGTCGCAGCACATGCGTGGCACGTGGCTCTTCGCGACTTAGCACGGTGAGTTGGGTCGAACCGGCGGGCCACTGTTTCCAAAGCTCCTCGATTCGCTCATTGGCTTCTTTCCACTCCGGCACCGTGGTTCGCCAATAGTTGAACACCGCCGTGATTTGGCTCGGCGATCTCTGGTCCCGCGGAATCGAAAGGATCTCGCGGACATGCGCCGGCAACGGATCGGCGACCGGCGAGCTGGCCGTGGTCACAGAAATACGGAACCGGCCCAGGAGGTTGTTCTGATGATCGTCGCTGTTCCAACCGCCGTGGTTCTGCGTCAGCGTGATCGCCAGCGCCGCGCCATTCTCGAAGTCGATCGGCTTCTCAAATACAAATACGGCGTTTCGTGGCTGATTCCGTCGTCCGTTGCCGGAGTCGATGCCCCAGGCGGTTTCGTCCTTGCCGTCGATGGCGAACTCGACTGGGCCGACCATGCGTTTCTTACCGGATCGGTCGTCGAAATTGGGTTCCAACGGCGTCTCGTTCTGGGCGAAGTCGGCGGTCGCTTTGGCGATCTTGATTGGCTGCTTCTTGTCTTTTTCAGCGGACGGTGCGGCTTCGATTTTAATCTGCGTCAGGGCGAACGTTCCTTTGAAGGAGCGACCTGGCCCGCCTGCCGGCAGGTTGGGATCGTTCAGCGCTTCCAGCCGGATCGCCGTGATGTTCCTCAAGTCGGTTTGGCCTTTGACGAGGTAATTGCACTTCGTCGGCGCATAGCCCGAGCAGAGCATCGAGTGGTCTTTCAACGTGGTGATCTTAGCGCCGCCTTCCGGTTCGCTGGCCTCGTCAGGGACGAGCACCTTCCATTCAACGGCACTGGCCTTCGCCTGATCCTCCCACCTCGCCATTCGCTCCTGCCAATCGCCGTACTTGTGCTGCAACTCGGCCTCGATCGCCTGCCGCTCGCGCCGTACGCGATCGATCGTCATCATTTCATCCGGCGTGTAGACCAGGCGTTGCGCCTCGTGGTCGTTGTTGAGGAATGCGAACAGTCGGTAATACTCCTCGTGCAGGAGCGGGTCGAATTTGTGCGTATGGCACTGGGCGCATTGAATCGTGAGACCGAGCATGCCTTTGCCGATGGCGTCCATCCGGTCGAACATCGCCTCCATGCGGAATTGCTCCGGATCGATGCCCCCTTCTTCGTTGAGCATCGAGTTCCGCAAGAAACCCGTGGCTACGATCTGATCCTGCGTGGCATTCTCCAACTGGTCACCAGCTAGCTGCTCGATGATGAACTGGTCATAGGGCAGATCGCGGTTGAAAGCGTTCACAACCCAATCGCGATAGAACCAGACGGTGCGCGACTTGTCCTTCTCGAATCCGTCGGAGTCGGCATAGCGCGCGGCGTCTAACCAGTGACGGCCCCAGCGCTCGCCATAGTGCGGCGAAGCGAGCAAGCGCTCGACTTGTTTCCCATAAGCGTCGGGGCTTTGATCGGCGAGGAACGAATCCCGTTCGGCGATTGTCGGCGGCAGGCCGATGAGATCGAGCGATAACCGACGGAGCAATGTGGCCCGGTCGGCCCCGGCAGACGGCTGGAGGCCTTCGCTTTCAAGCCGCGCTACGACAAAACCGTCGATCGGATTGCGTGGCCAGTTCTTTTCAGTCGTTTCGGGTACAGTCGGCCGCACCGGCGACTGAAATGCCCAATGGTCTTTGGCGTCGTTTACCTCGCCTGCCTCTGTCTCCGGCCAAACCGCGCCTTGATCGATCCAGGCCCGCAAAAGTGCGATCTCGTCTTGCGACAACGGCTCGCGCTCCAGTGGCATCTGCGAGATGTCGTCCGCCGTGCCGATGATCGCTTGGATCAAGCGGCTCTCACCGCTTTTGCCGGGCTCGATTGCGCGGCCGATATCGCCCCCTTGGATCGCCGCCGCTTTCAGGTCCAACCGAAATCCTGACTCCTGCTTCGTGGCTCCGTGGCACTCGTGGCAGTGCTTTTCTAACAGCGGACGGATTTGGCGGGCGAAGTCGATCTTCGGACGCTCAGCGGTCTGCGTTCGTGCAGTAGCTTCTGCCGGCTCCGCCGCGGCCGTGTAACTCTCGCCCGGTTGGCGGACCCTTACGCCAGCAATCACCGCGAAAATGACAACCACCAACGAGATTCCACGCGCCTGTTTTCTTGCCGCCATAGCCACATCCCATCATCGAACGGTCGAGCAAAAGAGTCCATTTACGATACTGCGCCGCGGATCGTCCGTCCACGACCTGCGGTTGTTTAACGGGAGTTAAGCGGAATACGGGCCGACGGTTTACTCTCTGCCATACGCCACCGCGCCGTTTGACGATCGCCAGTGGCGCGGCCTATCATGCGGAACTCCGCAGCCATACGCCAAGTCGCGCATTCCTCACTAAGCAGGCACATTCACCGTCGGTCATCGCTCTCATGCCGAAACAGACCATCCACGTTGGGCACAGTCCCGATCCCGACGACGCGTTCATGTTCCACGCACTGGCCAACGGCAAGATCGACACCGGACGGTACGAGTTTATCCATGAGCTGGTGGACATCGAAACGCTCAACCGCCGGGCGTTTGCCGGAGAGCTGGAGCTGACCGCATTGAGCCTGCACGCGTATGCGCATCTCGCCGAGATCTACATGCTTTGCCCATGCGGCGCCAGTGTGGGGGACCGTTACGGACCGATGGTGGTGGCCAGGCAACCGCGCGCGATCGAGGAGCTGCGATCGCTTACGATCGCCGTGCCGGGGACGCTGACAACGGCGTACCTCGCGCTGTCGCTATGCGTTGGTCCGAACTTCAGGCACGTGGTTGTTCCGTTCGACCGCATCATCGACGCGGTTTGCGCCGGTGAATACGAGGGCCAACCGATCGACGCCGGGCTGATCATTCACGAAGGCCAGCTTACGTTCGCCGAGCGGGGTCTCAAGCTCAGCGTCGATCTCGGTGCATGGTGGCATGATCGGACCGGCTTGCCCCTGCCCCTGGGGGCCAATGGCATCCGCAAAGACCTCGGTCCGGAAGTGATCCGCGACGTTACCTCGTTGCTGAAGCAATCCATCGAGTATGGGCTGGCCCATCGGCAGGAGGCACTGGATTATGCCCTGCAATACGGCCGCGACCTCGATCGAACGAAGGCGGACAAGTTCGTTGGCATGTACGTCAACGACTGGACGCTCGACTTCGGCGAGCGCGGCCGCGAGGCGGTGCGCCGGTTGCTCGCCGAAGGGCACTCCGCGGGCGTGATCCCGAAGCTGGTCGAGCCGGAGTTTGTGGAAAAGGTGTAGTCATCACGCTCCGCGTGATGAAACCTCTCGCGGAGCGAGAGGACTACACTGCCTACTACAGCGGCCGACCATCGCGTATGATGCTCCATTCGGATCGTTTGATCTTGGGATGCATCCTATACGTGGAAAACGGCCAGCCATCTTTTGACCGCGAGTCACTTGCGCCTCGACGGCCTGATCAGACGCCGAAGCCCGGCGCCTGGGTTTCAATCCTGCTGGCCGGCATCGTCGGGCTGATGCTCTGCATGGCCCTGTTTGTACTGATGCTCCAATTTGGTGGGCCGCTGGCTGTAGTTGCCGTGCTGGTATTTGGGTTGGGCGGAGTGATCGCGCTATTCCACTATCTGATCTGGGGCTGGTGGCTAGGCCGCACCATCCGCGAAGAGGTCGAAGCGGAGGAGCGCGAGCGGAAGCGGCAAGAGTAGTAGCAGTAGGGTGGGCTGTGCCCACGCATTTATACGTGGGCAAAGCCCACCCAACGTTCTATGGTGGGCAAAGCCCACCCTACACGGCTTACGTCAACCGAAATAATCCGGCTCATTGCCCGGCATCCACTTGATGTTGCAACCGATGCTCGATCGCTGATTGGAAGGTACTTCGCGGCCGGTGAGCACACTATCGAGTGCCGCTCGCAAGTCGGCGCCGGTCACCGGCTTTTCGCTGCCGGGACGGCTATCGTCCATCTGGCCGCGGTAGGCCAGCTTTTGCTGCTTGTCGAACAGGTAGAAGTCGGGAGTGCATGCCGCGCGGTACGCTTTGGCGACCTCTTGAGTTTCGTCGTACAGATAGGGGAACGTGTAGCCCCGCTCCTCGACCTCGCGCACCATCTGCTCGGGGGAGTCGGCGGGATGCGTGCCCACGTAGTTGGAATTGATGCCGACTACGGCCGCGCCCTTGGCCTGATAGTCGCGCGCGAGCTTCGACAACCCCTCGGCCACGTGCTTGACGTACGGGCAGTGATTGCACATGAAAATGACCAGGAGCGCGGGGGCGCCCTTGAAATCGTCGAGCGATACCGTGCGGCCATCGACGTTAAGAAGCGAAAAACCGGGCGCCTTGGTGCCCAACGGCAACATCGTGCTGGGTGTGAGGACCATTATGTTGATTCCTTGAACGGCTGGGGCAGTGGGGCAGACAT
>JBBDYH010000127.1:0-45295 GCA_040901795.1 Pirellulales bacterium | reverse complement strand
CTGTCTGCCAGAACACGGTGGCAGACAGGAATGTCTGCCGCCACGAAGTCAGACCACTATCGTAATTCGACCCACATTGTACGGAGCTAAGCGAGAACTGTCAGGGGCCAGACGGCAGGCGTGAGCAATTGCGTGGAGAATGTATCGCGAGGCGATCCTACCACGGCGCTTCCATCAGTCCGACAATCTGGCGGGCCAGCTTATCAATGGCCGCTTGCTGCTGGCTGGCGACCGAGCGGCCGAACTCGGGCACGATGTCGGAGCGGGCGCCAATATCGATCAAAGCCGGCGCAATGGGCACGGCTTGTTCGCGGATGATGCCTCCCTTGCTATTGGCCCAAGTGACGATCACCTGCAGGTTGTACTCGGTATTGCGCGGGTCGTCGAAGCGATTTTCGACGATCGTTCGCTTGGTGTCGCTCACGATCCGACCGGAGAGGACACTATCGGCGCCGCCGCTGACGACCTTGAAGGGGGTGTCGGTCTCGATCTGCTTGATGACCGCCTCCGTAAGCTTTTCACCCAAATGCCGGCGAAAGCTGTCCGACTCGAACATCGGGACGTAGACCGTCCGCACATCCGGCGGATAGAGAGTATCGTTGCCGACGCGGTAGGCGCCGGCGCAGCCGGAGGCGAAGGCGAGAAGCAATACCGCTGGAAAGAGACTGCGGAATGGGGAATGGGGAATGGGGAATGGACCGCAATGACGAATAACGAATGGCAGCGCCATCAGGTCTCGCACCGCAGAGCGGCGAACGCGTGCGTTCCCACGCGGAGCGTGGGAACGAGAAACCGCTATGTCGCACGCTTGCGATTCCGCATTCCCCATTCGGGCATTCCCCATTATCTGCGCATCGCCGCCTTGCCGCTGGGCGGACCAAAGACATAATCCAAAAACGCGAAGCGGTCCGGCGGGTTGTCGGGTTCGGGAGCGATCTGCGCGATCCGCGCCTCCGCCTCCTTGGCGAACGGAGTGCCGGGATAGTCTTTGACCAACACGTTGTAGTGATACCGCGCGCCTCCGTAATACTCGCCCTTCTCATAGAACTGGGCGGCGTGCCACTCTCGATAAGCGAGTTGAGCGCGGACTTCGCCCTTGGCCTCGAACAGCCGCTCGCGCTCGTCGCCGAGCTCTCGCGGGAACTGGACCAACATCTGGTCGATCAGCTCCTCGGCCTCGACGAGCGCCTTGCCGTCGTAATCCGGACCCTGATACATCTTCAGCTTGCACTGCAAGCCGAGCAGATGCGCCTGGACCTGAAACTCGCTCTTGGAGTAATCATTGCGCAACAGCGTGTAGTAGTAGTCGGCGTCGGACCAGCGGCCGCGGACGAAGAACGCGTTGGCCGCGGCCATGATCGCGTCGTCGGCCAAGGAACCGCGCGGGTCGTTGATCCGCACGTCGTCCAAAGCCTTAATTGCATTGCCAGGCGTATCGAACCACGGCCGTGTCCGGTCAATCAGATTCGGCGTAATCGGCCAGCTCGGATTGGCCTGATCGGACTTCACCCAGTAGTCGGCGATGGCAAACTGCCGCCGTACGCACATATCGAGGTGTCTGGTATTGACGTACTTCTTCATCAACTCGCCGTAGACGTCGCAGGCCTTGGAGTAGCGATCGGCGAAGAACAGGCTTTCGACCTGCATGAACATGGCGTTCTCTTCGAGCGACGAATCCGGCCAGCGGTCGGCAGCCTCGGCGAATTTGTCGGCGGCATCCGCGAACTCCTTGCCACCGAAAAGCTCGTCGCCTTCGCGATAGCGCTGTTGCGCGATCGGTTCGCTGGGGCCTTTGCCGAGCGCCTTCTTGAACGATTTTTTCAGGTTCTCGGCCGAAAAGCGATCCCAGCCGGTCGGCTCCTCGGCCTGCCGCTCGGGAGTGACGACCTGCCGCCCCGGCTGATCGTAGCTGGCCTGCACGACACCGCCGCCGGCCGCGGGCCGGGCCGCGGCGAACGGGTCGGCAGGTTCGCGCTCAAACCAGGAACAACCTGCAACGCAGAACGCGCTTGCGGCGAGGAACGCAGCCGAAATTTGATGAAGACGCTGCATCAAACGGACATCCTTGTCCTAAGTAACGACCAATGACCAATTCCCAATGACCAATGAAGTGCTGCCACACGCCCCGTTGGTCATTGGTGCTTGGTCATTCGTCATTTCTGTCCCAGGTACTCGTGCATCTTTGGCCGGTGGCCGATGAGATGCGAGAGGTAGTTGTTCAACACGCCGCGCAGCTCGCCGCGCACCGCACCCGGCAGTTCAGCCGTGCGCCATGCCTCGCCGTCTGCGGAAAAGCGAGCGAGCGCCTCGACGACCGCCCCGCTGACCGACACCAGTTGCCGCTTGCCGATGCGACATTTCTCACACAACACGCCCCCTGCCAGTATCCCGAACGACACACGTCCCGATCGAGTCACGTCGGCCCCGCATTCCGCACATGCGGAAAACGACGGTGAATGCCCAAGCAACCGCAGCGCCAATAGCTCGAAGCGCAGCACGGCGGCCGAAACCGCCCCGCTCGACGAAACTCGCGACAGGCCGACAGTGCTCAGCTCGGCGAGCGTTTGCACTGCCGCGTCGAAGAGCTCCGGGTGCGGGTCGTATTCGTGCGTCAGTTCGATAAGTAGTTCGGCGACATAGTACCCCGCGTAAAGACTTGCCAGATCGCGGCCGCGGGGCCGGAACCTTCGCTCCAACTTGGCTTCGGTCAGGAGGTCGAGGGCGCCGGTCGATTTGCGGAGGAAGACTATTCGACACTGGGCTAGAAGGTCAAGGGCATGTTCAAACGGCCCTTTGGCCCGCTTGGCTCCCTTTGCCATCCCGCTTATCTTGCCAAACTCGCGCGTGAAGAGCGTGACGATCGCACTGGTCTCGCTGAAATCAATCACACGGAGGACGAGAGCAGTGGCTTTCTCGGGTGCGGACATGAAGTGCGGAGTTCGGAATTCGAAGTGCGGAGTTTTCTCGTTCCCAGGCTCTGCCTGGGAACGCTATGCCGGGCAGGCTCCGCCTGCCGTGCGTTGCAAACGACGGGCGCATTGAACCGACGTCTTCGCGGTGCTTGCAAGGCAGAGCCTTGCGGACAGTGCGTTCCCAGGCGGAGCCTGGGAACGAGTGTGCTAGGCATCACTCTCCGACGTTTTCGGCCTGAGGTCGCAGCACCTCGATCGCGACCCGGTCAATTCGCCGCCGTCCGGCGTCGAGGATCCGGAACCGCACGTCACCGTAGGTCACCTCCTCGCCCACGTCGGGGATGCGACCGAGCTCGTGAAAGAGAAAGCCGCCAACCGTATCAAAGTCCTTATCCTCAGGGAGCGAAATTCCCAAGCGGCGGTTGATCTCCTCGATGTGGACGCGAGCCAGTGCTTCGCAGGCGGTGTCGCTCGTACACTTGATGCCGTCCACAAGCGCTTCGTCGTACTCGTCGGCGATCTCGCCCACGATTTCCTCGATCACGTCCTCGATCGTGACCAGGCCCGAAACGCTGCCGAATTCGTCCAGGACGATGGCAATGTGATTGCGGCTCTTCTGAAACTCTGGCAAGAGTTCATCGACCTTCTTCGTCTCCGGGACGAAGAACGGCTTGCGGAGGATCTTTTCCAACGGCCGCCGCTCCGCCGCCGGCCGCGCCAGCTCGGCCAACACATCCTTAGCGTGCAAGACACCCACGATTTCGTCGCGCGTACGGCCGTAGACGGGGCTCCGTGTGTGGCCGGATTCGATCACAAACCGCACGACTTCATCCCACGGCATGTCTTCATGGAGCGAAATCATGTACGTCCGGGGCGTCATAATTTCGGCGACGCTCACGTCGCCCAACTCGATCACGCTTTCAATCATGTCGCGGGCCTCTTCTTCCAGGAATCCTTCGCGGTGTCCCTCGGTGACGATGCTCTTAAGCTCTTCCTCAAGCTCTTCCTCGTCGCTGGGCGCCTCTGGATGACCCGTCACCCGGCGGAGCGCCGTTTCACCTAGGCGCGTAATGATAAGCGCAGGGCTGAGGAGTTTCGCCGCGACGTGGCAGAAGGGCCAACTGGCGAGGATCAGCGGTTCCGCCCAGATCCGCGCCACGGCAGACGGAATCCAAATCAACGCCGCCCACAGCGCCAGCACGAAGCCGGCCAGCCATAGCACATCGATGAGCACGTCCGCGGGCGCCGGTCCTTCGTGCCAGGCGTGCGTCAGCCACCAGGTAAGGATCGACGCGGCCACCACGGTGAACAACACGCGCAAGCTTTCGGCGGCCAAGGCAGCACGCTCTTCGCCGGCGAGAATGGAATCGAACGTGGCCGACTTGCCCTGTTTCAGAGCCAACTCCTCGAGCTTGGCCAAAGAGGATTCCTCGAATGCCTTGGCAACCGCCGAGGCGAAACCCGCCAGGACGACTGCCAACAGCGTCATGATTACCAGCAAAACAGTCACCGACACGGAACTCCCTCGCGAGAATGATGTACTTGTTCCTCACGCTCGGCGTCAAAACGTAATTGCGTTCCGCTCTGCAGCGCTTTGCCACCGAGCGACACGGCGTTCGTTCCCGCGCGGCGCGTGGGAGCGAGGCAATCCAAATAACGAATCAATCGCCATTCGTCATTTTGCCACAGGAAGTGCGTCTGGTTTGGCGCTGACCACGTCGTCGTAGCGAGGATTAAGTCCAAAGGATGCCAGGTAATGCCGTTCGCGGGCGCGCATTTCAGCCAACGCCTGAGGCTCTTGATCGTCGTAGTCCGCCAGATGCAGCGTGCCGTGGATGACGTAGAGCAATAGCTCATCGGCCATCGTCCAACCGAACCGCGCCGCTTTCGCGGCCGCGGTATCGGCGCTGACGATGACTTCGCCATCAAGCGACGTTTCCGTTCGATCGAGCACAAAGCTCAGTACGTCGGTGGGGATGTCGTGCTGCAAATACACGCGGTTCAAGCGGTGGATCGTCGCGTCATCCACAATCGCCACGGAGACGGTCGCCGACCGCAGGCCCTCCTCCTCCAGAATCGCGCGCACGGCACGCCGTAGCCGATCCTCATCGACGGCCTGCGTTTGTTGGTTGGTGATTGCGATGTGAAGCATAGTGTTGGTGAGGGGTGAGGGGTGAGGGGTGAGGGGTGAGGGGTGATCCGTGAGTATGCTGTACCACTCACCACTCACCACCAACCACTCACTCCAGATATCACGCCGTGCGCTGATCGGGATACTTCACCCGTCCGTGATAAACCGCGGTCAGCGATTTGATCAGGCTATCTTCGATCGCGTTGAGCTCCTGGAGCGTCACGCCGCATTCGTCGAACTGACCATCGAGCAATCGCTTCATCGCCAGATCGTGGACCAGGCCCTCGATACGGCCGGGCGTCGGGTCCACGAGCGCGCGGCTGGCGCTTTCGGAGGCGTCGGCCAGCATCAGCACCGCGGACTCCTTGGTCTGCGGCTTGGGACCTGGATAGCGGAACGAGGTTTCATCGACTTCGCCGCCATGCGGGTCGGCCTCGCTCTGTTCACTGGCGCGTTTGTAGAAATATTCGACGAGCGTCGTGCCGTGGTGCTGCTGGATGAATTCGATGATCGGCAGCGGCAAATGGTGCTGGCGCGCGAGGTCCGCTCCATCTTTAATGTGTGCGATGATCACCAGCGTGCTCATCGCCGGCAAAAGCGACTCATGCCGATTCGCGCCCATGCCCTGATTTTCGACGAAGTATCCCGGCTTGAGCATCTTGCCGATGTCATGGAAGTAGGCGCCGACGCGGACCAGCAAGCCGCGGGCGCCGATCGCTTCGGCCGCCGCCTCGGCCAGCGAGGCCACGTTGATCGAGTGGTTGTACGTGCCGGGCGCCCGACGCACCAATTCCTGTAAGAGCGGATGCGACGGGTCGCCAATCTCGAACAAGCTCAGGTCGGTGAGCACGTCGAACGTCTTTTCGATGAATGGGAGCAGGCCGAGAACGAGGAACGCAGCGAAGATCGTCCACCAAAAGTCGCGGTGCGCCTCGCGCACAATGTGAAAGATCATCTGCAAGTTGCTCGGCTGATTGGTGACGACGCTGACGCCAATCGCGGTGAGCGCCGCTACGCTACCGGCAATCAGGCCAACGTAGATCAGCCGGCTGCGCGTCCGCACGCGACCGAGCAGCAGGATCGACGTGGCGCTCGCGCTCAACAGAATCACATACGCCGACAAATCCTGCCCCAGCGCGATTACGATCACCAGCCCCAACGCCGCGGTGAGCAACAGCGCCAGCTCCTGATTGTACGCAATCGCGACCGTCATGCCGAAGACCAGGATCGGGATCATTTCCGCTCGCAACCGATCGCCGGACGCCATCATCGCCAGAGCGACCGCGGCCATGAACAGCACCAACAGCCGCGTGAACTTACGCAGATCGACCAGCAGCACCGGATTGCGAAAGTAAATATAAAACCCGGCTAGGGTAAACAGCGCGAAGAACATGCCGAACACCGCCAGCGAGCGATACAGTTTGTCTTCGAACGCGCGCTGCGCCAGCGTCGCTTCGTATTCCTTGCGTAAAAGCTCAATGGTCGCCGGCTGCAGCGGCTCGCCCGCCTTGGCCAGATCCGCTTCGCCGGCCGGATAAGGAATTTTGACTGGCTCAATTTTGCCGGCTTCCTCTTCCCGCGCTTTGATGGTTTCCGCCTCGTCGAGGGTCAGCGTCTTGGCGGGCAGCTTGGGCTTGAGCCAATTAAAGAGCAATTGCGCGATCTCAGCCCCAAACTCTTCCTTCAATTGGGTATGTAGCTCGGCAATCGCCGCGTCCTTGCGGATCTGCGAGACGTTGATTCTCAGCGGCCATTTGGCGTTGCCGGGCGGATGAGTCTTGATCAGCGCGGGGTCTCCTTGCACAGGTTCCGAGGCGCCGATCAGCTTCGCGCTGAGCTGTTCCGGTTCTGTGAAGAAGCCGTCCTTTTCGAGGTTCACAAAGGCCTTGGCCAGTTTGCCCTCGAACGAGGCCAATTCTTCCTTCGTATCCACGAGCGCATGCAGCTTGTCAAACTCATCCGCCTGCTGCTCGGGGGTTTGCTTTTCAACGTTCTCCATCGGCGGCGGCTGAAAGCCGGCCCACAGCGCTGCGCGCAAATCGGCAAACTTCGCCGTGTTGCCGATTTCGTCGATCACATTCATCATCTGCGCCCGCAACTGCACCAGCGGCGTAGGATCGTTGATATAGACGAATGCCGCCTGGTTGCGGGCTTGTTCGCGAGCCTGGTCGGTCTTGATGTCGTCGACGACGCTAAACGACGTCTTCGCCACCACATCCCGCGGCGGCGTAGCACCCGTGCGGTAGGGGAAGGGGGGATTCCAACCCTCGATCACTCCCCACATGACGACCGCCGCCAACGCGCACATCGCGACTCGCAACCAGACGTCGCCATGCTGTACGCGCTCCCACAGCCGCTCCCAGAAGTTGGGCGGTAATTCGAGGGCCGCGACGCGCTCGATCCGAGTTCGGCGTTGTCCGCTAGTTGACACGAGGGAAAGGGTTCGGGGTTCGGGGTTCAGGATAAGTTGGAGTTCAGGCTTTAGCCTGCTAAAGACAAGCTAAAGCTTGAACTCCAACCCGGACAAGCTAAAGCTTGGACTCCAGCAGCGTTGCTCATTCGTGCTACTTCCGCTTCCGATGATTATTCTGCCCGCGTGCGTCGTCCGTCTCTTCGTACGCGTCCACGATGCGCTGCACCAACGGATGTCGAACGATGTCGGCTCGCTTGAGCTGCACTTCGGCAAAGCCTTCGATGCCCCGCAGCCGGGAGAGCCCATCGATCAGCCCACTTCGCGTGTGCGGCGGCAGATCGATCTGCGTCACGTCGCCCGAAACGACGACCTTCGAGTTGTTCCCCATCCGCGTGAGAAACATCTTCATCTGGGCGACCGTCGTGTTTTGCGCCTCGTCGAGGATGATGAAGGCATCGTTGAGCGTGCGACCGCGCATGTACGCCAGCGGGATCATTTCGATCACGTCCTGGTCGGTCAGCCGCTTGACTTGCTCGTAGTCCATCAGGTCGCGCAGCGCGTCCAGCAGCGGCCTCAGGTAAGGATTGATTTTGGCCTGCAAGTCGCCAGGCAAAAAACCGAGGCTCTCTCCGGCCTCGACCGCCGGCCGCACCAGCACAATCTTTTTGATTCGCTCCTGCTTCAGCGCCGAAATCGCCATCGCCACCGCGAGATAGGTTTTGCCGGTGCCCGCGGGTCCGATACAAAAAACCAGGTCGTGTTCCTGAATCGCCTGAATATAGCCTGCCTGGCCGGGTGTGCGGGCGCGAACCTGCTTGGCGGCCGTCAGCCCGACAATCGGCGCATGGTCTTCGATCACTGGTTGGCCGGTGGCCGAGGATAAGGCGCGCGCCACGTCGTGGGAGCTGACTTCGCCATGCCGCTGGGCCAGGCTTTTGAGCTGCTCCAGCACGGTCGTCGCCTGGGCGACCGCTTGTTCATCCCCTTCAATTTGCACGCGGTCGCCCCGCGCCGAGATCGTCACACCGAGGGCGGAGCGGATCTTGCGGAGGTACTGGTCGCGAGGCCCGAAGAGCGTCAGGAGCGTCTTCGAGTCGACCACCGAGATATTCTGTGCATTCATCAATTCAGGACACGATCGTCCATCGAACCGCGTCCCCGCGAGTACGTTGACAGATACTAAACTATACCCGAAGGCGAAGGCGCTGTGCTACCAGGACGTGCTGCTATGACATAACTCTTTGGAATCAAATGGTTTGCGTCTTACACATTGGACATGGGGCGGCTGTCGGTCGTGACGAACACGCCGCGGGCGATGGCCGACCAGCAGTTGGCGGAGTTACGGCAATAGCCCCCCGGCCCAGCACAGATACGCTACCGGCGCCGCAAACAGTATCGAGTCCAATAAGTCCAAAACACCGCCAAAGCCGGGCATCCAGGCGCTGGAGTCCTTTCGACCGAGGTCGCGCTTGACGAGCGACTCGGCCAGGTCGCCGAGCAGCCCGACCATGCCGATCAGAACTCCGTAACTGAGCCATGCGATAAGTGGAGCGTTCGCCGCGACAGCGAGCGTCGAGTCTTGCTTGACCCACAAAGCGCGGACCAGCCATGCCGCGATTGCCGCAAAGACGATCGCGCCGACCGCCCCTTCCCATGTCTTGCCGGGGCTGAGGAGCGGCGTCATTTTGTGACGGCCGACCAGGCGACCGACGGTGTACGCACCGATATCTGCCACTTTGACTACAGCAACCAATGACACCAGCGCCACCAGACCCCATTGCCCCGTCTGTTGGCCTTCGGCCACGTCGATTGCCCGCAATTGAATGAGAAAGCTCAACAGCAGCCCGACATAGGCGAACGAAAGCACAGTCGCCGCGAGTTGCACGACGCTCTTGCCCGGCGCGCGGTAGCGGGCCATCTCAACGACGAATGCCGCCAGCACCGCCACCCCAAACGTGCAGAGCGGCCACCCCAGGCGGCCCAACGGGCAATTCGGCGGATAGTCCGGCCAGTAAAGCGGTACGCCATTGCTGGCCACGATCGCCAGACTGCCGACGTAGAGCGCCGCGGCGTGCGGCTGAATCTGCCGGTTGGCCAACATCCACAACATCTCACCGCTGGCCGCGAGCGCCAGCAGAATCGCCAGAGGGAACAGCCACAGTCCAGGCGCCGCGCCGAGCGCCTGCCGCGCGTCGAGCCAGCACAGACCGGCCAACGCGGCGATGAATACAGCGCCAAGCAATAGTCGCCAGCGAAGCACGGGAGCAAATGACCGAGGTCAGAGGTTAGATTGGCGAGCGGGGCGGCGTAAGCCCCCCGATCAGCGTGCAAAACACGCACGCGTTGAACAATGATCGATGCCATTGCAAATTGCAAATTGCAAATCGAACAGCAATGCGCCTCGCGGTCCAATTTGCAATTGTCAATTTGCATTTTGCAATTTCCTCTACGCGTTGAGCCCCCCAAATCGCCGGTCGCGCGATGCAAACCATTCGAGCGCCTCGTGCAAATCGATTTCCTCAAACTCCGGCCAACACTTCTCGGTGAAACAAATCTCGGTGTAACTCAATTGCCAGAGCAGAAAGTTGCTGATCCGCTGTTCGCCGGCGGTGCGAATCAGTAGATCAGGATCGGGCATGCCAGTGGTATACAGTCGATCTTCGATCGTGGTTTCGTCGATCGACTCCGGAGCAAGCTTACCGTCATGCACGTCGCGCGCGATTTCGCCAACGGCGTCGGCAATCTCGCCGCGGCCTCCGTAGTTGATCGCCAGGCATAGCCGCAGGCCGCCGTTGTCCGCAGTCATCGCAAATGTCTTGTCCATTTCCGCCAGCGTCGCCGGCGGGATTCCCTCGCGCCGGCCGATCATTACCACGCGGATATTCTGCTCCATGATCAGCGACCGCTCCTCGATCATGTACTGCTCGAGCAGATGCATCAGAAAGTCGAGCTCGCCTTGCGGCCGCTTCCAGTTCTCGCTCGACAGGCAGTAGAGCGTAAGCTGCTCGAGGCCCAGCCGGGCGCACTCTTCGGTCACGCGCCGCACGCTGGCCACGCCGCGGCGATGTCCCTCGATCCGCGGCAGCCCCTGCCGCTGCGCCCAACGCCCGTTGCCGTCCATGATGATGGCGACGTGCCGGGGAAGCTTGTCGCGCGGAACCGACGGCCGTTCAGAGTTGCTCGTCACTGCGAATACCGGTTTCTAAACTCGCACCGCCTCGGCTAGCGCTCGCGCAAACATCGTCTGCTCACGATCCGCGCCCACGGATACCACCTCCACCGGCGGGCCGACTAACTCGCTCAGGCGGTCCAAATACGCTCGCGCATTGATTGGCAAGTCCTCGATAGAACGGAGATCGCTGATCTCCGTCTGCCAGCCAGGCAACGTCTCGTAGATCGGCTTTGCCTGCCGCAGGTCATCCACATGACTGGGGAACTGACTCGTGCGGCGGCCGTTCACCTCGTACGCCACACAGACTTTGATCTCGTCCAACGCGCTCAAGACGTCGAGCAGCATGACCGCCAGCGCATCCACGCCGCTGAGCCGCGCGGTGTAGCGCGCGGCCACTGCATCGAACCAGCCGCAGCGCCGAGGCCGCCGTGTGACGGTGCCGTATTCATTGCCGCGATCGCGCAGGTGCTGCCCCGTCTCGTTGTCTTGTTCGGTGGGAAAGGGACCCCCGCCGACGCGCGTCGAGTAGGCCTTGAGGACGCCAATGACCTTATTGACCCACCGCGCGGGAACGCCTGAGCCGCTGGCCACGCCTACGCCCGAGCTGTTGCTGCTGGTGACGTAGGGGAACGTGCCATGGTCGATGTCCAACAGCGCCCCTTGTGCGCCCTCGAACAATACGCGCTGCTTCGCTTCGACGGCATCCAGCAGAAACGCCGTGGTATCGCCGACATATGGCTTGAGCAGCGCGGCGTAGTCGGCGTACTCGCGGGCGATTTGAGCGGCATCGAGGAGCGAATGGCCGCCGTCGGACCTAGCGCTCATGCTGGCCAGCGACCGGTTCTTCGCCTCGCAAACGTGCTTCACTCGATCCGCAAAATCGGGCCGGTACATATCGCCGAGTCGGATCGCATAGGCCCGCCCGACCTTATCGCGGTAGCAGGGACCGATGCCTCGCCCCGTCGTGCCGATCGCCTCGCCGCCGGACACGCAGCCATCCATCGCCCGGTCCTCGGCCATGTGCCACGGGAAGATGACGTGCGCCCGGTCGCTGATCAGCAGGTTGCTGGCCACCTGCACGCCGCGCTCTTGGAGCTGCTCGATCTCGGCCAGCACGGTGGGCGGGTTGATCACCACGCCGCCGGTGATCACCGATTTGACGCGCGGCGAAAGGATGCCGCTGGGGATCAGCGAGAGCTTGTACGTTTGCCCCCGCGCCACGACCGTATGCCCGGCATTGGCGCCTCCTTGATAGCGAACGACGATGTCGTGTTGTTCGGTGAGCAGATCGACGAGCTTGCCCTTGGCTTCGTCACCCCATTGCAGACCAATCACGCAAGTAGCCGGCACAGCAATCCCCAAAAAACGCGGAAACTAGCAGCAGCGACGCCCGTCAACGGTCGAACGATGCGTCCAAACCTGCTATTAAAGACGCCCGGCCGATGAGGGTCAAGCGCGTGAATGTCGCCTTCGCTCCGCGAAAGAACGTCCGGCCCCACGCGAGCTTGCCTCCGTGGTCCGATGTTTTTCAACCAGACGGGTGCCCCTTCAATCTCTCCGCCACCACGCAGCTTGTCTGCGTGGAGCGGTGTTTAATGCGCGGTCGTTCTGGTTTCGAAACTCTGCTCCAAAGCTCAACACCGCCGCCGCCTGAACCGGGCTATGCCCAACGCGGCAGCCGCAAAGAGGAGCAACACAATGCTTGTCGGCTCCGGCACTGCCGCGACGCCCGTTGCCAAGGGTGCCGCGAGTGGCGTCGCCGACGGATCGTAGAACACGCCCAGCAGCGTTACGTCGTCGTCATCGACGAAGCCGTTGTAGTCGAAGTCGCCCAAGGACCATTGCGGCTGCGGGACCCCGGGCGCATAGGTCGCGCCGACGATCGTCACGTCGTCGTCGTTGACCAGGCCGTCGAGGTTGGCGTCGCCGGTGCGCGTGAAGGCCATGAGGATTGATGTTTCGTCGACCGGCTGGCCACGGAAGGTGGTGTAAGGGCCAAGCGGCAATGCGGAGTTTTCGGCGAAACCGATCGAGCGCGATTCGGCGTCGGTGGCGTTAGCCGTGGCGACGGCGCTACTGGTGATTCCCTGACCATTCCAAGCTGCGCCCAATCCAGATCCGCCACGCCCGTCGAGAATTTGCTGCCGGACGGTAGCCGCCGGGCTGGTCCCGGTGTAGTTGATGATCGCGGCGTTGTCGTTGACGTCGAGCTTTGCCGTTGGAGCGGCGCCTCCGGTGATCGACAGCGCCCCCAATACCGATGTGCCGCCGCCCGGCGCTAACACCACCGCGCCGGCGCCGACCGTCAGGGCGTCCGCGCGAACGTTCGGCACGGCGAGGGTCCCGTCGCCCGACTTGGTCCACGTGCCGACGTCGAAGGCGGAGGTGATGGTGGCGGTCTTTCCCGCCACGACCGAGACCGTTGCGCCGGCGGGCAGCGTCAGCGAGCCCCCGGATAACGTGTAGTTGTCGCTGATGATCAGAGCTGCGGCAGTCTCGGCGGCGGACAGCGTGATGACCGAGTCGCCGTTGGGCAGTCCGACTGGGAAGATCACGGTGCTGGCAGCCGTGGGCTCCATGTCGTTAGCCCAGTTGGCGGCGTCGGACCAAAGTCCGCTGCCGGAGCTGTTGTCCCAGAGCGTGCCGCCGCCGTACGCGACGGCGGCGACAACGAAGGTGCCACTTGCGAGTTCAATATCCAAAAACACGTCTTCGATGTGCCTGTTCCAGGCATTGCCGAAGTTCACGGACTGACCCACTGCCATTGTCCCGCCGTTGCCCGCTTGTTCCCGCTCACTCAAGCTAAAGGCCGTCGAGGAATTGATCGTCCAGGCATCATCGGGATCGATCAAGCCATTGCCGGGAGGCTCGTCGTAGTTTTCCGCGATGCTCAACCAATTGGCAGGAATCAACGCACCACTCGAGGAAAGTATAGAAACGCCGCGGATATCAACGGGCGCGGCACTGTTGTTCGTCAGCGTAATATTGCCGGTCGTGCGGTTGACCAAGGCGTCGAAATCAGTAAATGCGGACAGCGACGTAAGGAATGGGCGAGCCAGCCCGCTGTGCGGCATGTAATACACATCCTCCGTGCCCCAAGTATGGAACCCGACGGTGCCGGCTAGGATGGGATCGGCGGCGTCGGTGATCAGCGGGTAGCTGATGACATTACCGGCTTGATTTCGTACCTGGACTTTTAGAGAATTTCCGACTGCGCCCACCGTAAGGTCAAACATCGGGAAACCCTGGCTCGCCGGCGTTGTTCCCGGTGCCGCGACATCCGGTACGAACAGCGGGTTGCTGTCTTCGCGGAAAAGCTCGCTCCAAACTCCGTTGCGGACCTTTTGGATGCTCATCCCGCGCGGCGCCCGGGTTCCGGCCGCACCGGTGTTTTCGTTCGCAAACATGATGCGGTAGAAGTTGTTGTCATCCTGCACGCGCACCAGTACGCCCAGCGCATCGTTATCGGCCGCGCCCATGCGGACTTGCATCTGGTAATTCGTGAAGTTTGCACTGCCCGGTTCATCGACGGCCACGGCGGGGCCAATGAAGTCGAGATTGGCGAACGTGGCGTTCAAAAAGCCATTCGAATCCTGATGAATCCAGGCATTGCCGATGCCCATGCCGAAGTTGCCGAGGATCTCTTTGGAGACGCCTGCGTCCTGGCCGGAGGTGCCCAGCGCATTTCGCATCACCACCTGCCGCCATGGCACAGGCCGGCGGTCGAACGTCTCGTTGAAGAGCGTGGCGGCGCCTTGCGTCACCTTGAACGTCTCGATTTCCGTGCCCCAAAAGGGCGTCACGGCGGCTAGGTCGGATAGTTGCGCCCACGACTGGATGCCGACTTTTCGCCCGGCGGCCAGCGCCGCGTCGCTGCCGCTGGCCACGCTCGCGCCGTCGAAGAAGATTTCGTAATTCGCGCCGTTGACCGCCACTTTCACGTCGAACGGCGTGCGGTTGTCGACCATCGCTTGGGTGATCGGCGAAGCCACGCCCGGGCCGATAAGCTGCGTCACGACGCCGCCCGCGATCTTCTGCACCGAGAGGCCCTCGGTGCCGCCAAAGTTGCCGCTGTTCGGTTGCTGACGGAGGCCCACGCGGAAGTAGTTGTCCGGGTCCTGGTAGTTCCACACCAGTCCGAGGAGGTCGTCGTCGTTGGTGCGCATCCGTGCCGCCAGCTCGTAATTCGCCGGGGCGAGGAAGTTGTTCTGGACGAGCACGTCCGGCTCGTAAAGGCCGGTGTTGGTGCCGCCGCCTGTTGTCGGCGGGTTGGCGTTGTTGGTGTCCATGAGCGTGGGATGGTGCAGGCTCAGCCGCCAATTGCCGGCCCGCGTCGGAAAAGCGTTCGTCCAGCCGGAATAGGAGTTGACGAACGGGTTGTCGACCAGCGTCGCGCCGCCGCTCGTATGGGGCCAACCGGTGAGAAGGACCAACGCGGCGACGGCAACGAGCATCGCGCCCGAGATTCGAGAGTTCATGAAGTCCTCTTGGTCGGATCGTTGAACGAGCCGTTCACGCCGATTCGCCGGAAAAGATCACTGGCACGGCTGACCATAGCGTCACCTCACCAAAACGTCCATGAAACACGCGCGACGAGCGCGACCCGTCATGCCGCCTAAGACTGCTAACACTAAGCCAGTCAGCGGAAGTGAGATTAGCCGCGAATTGATCGGTCGCCGCGGCGACAACGGAAATATGAATTATGATTAACCACGGATATTTCGGATAACGCTGATCGAATAGCTTGTTTTACGGAATCAGCTCAACTGACCCTAATCAACGCGCGGCGACTGGAGGCCGCCACTGCGAACAAGAGTCCAGCCAAAACAGCCAAGGTAATGGCACTAGGCTCTGGTACGGCGACCACAGCATCTGCTGCTCCGTTAGGCGAAACCGCAAGCGGAGGGGCTGACGGATCGTAGAAGACACCTAACAGCGTCACGTCGTCATCATCGACGAAGCCGTTGAAGTCGAAATCGCCTAAGGCCCAGGACGGTTGAGCCACACCCGGCGCGTAGGTTGCACCGACGATTGTCACGTCGTCGTCGTTCACCAGGCCGTCGAGGTTGGCGTCGCCGGTGCGCGTGAAGGCCATGAGGATCGACGTGTCGTCGACCGGCTGGCCGCGGAAGTTGGTATACGAGCCTAACGGCAACGTCGCATTTTCAGCGTAGCCGACGGACCGGGACTCCGGTTCGGTTGCAACTGCTGCCGCCGCGGCGCTGCTAGTGATGCCTCGGCCGGTCCAGGTGGCGCCAAAGCCCGCCGTGCCGCGGCCGGCGAGGATCTGCTGGCGGACTGTTGTCATAGGGCTTGTGCCGGTGTAGTCAATGATCGCGGCGTTGTTGTTAAGATCGAGCATGGCACTGGGAGCGGCGTCGCCTGAAATCGCCAGCGCGCCCAACACAGACGTATCTCCAGCGGGCTTGATCCTCACCTCACTTCCGGCGTTAATTGTCAGCGACGCCAGCCGGATGTGGTCAGCCAACAGCAAGGCGGCGCTCGTGCCGTTGCCGACCGTTGCGAAGCCTGTGCCTGTGACGCCACCGACGGAAGCGGTGCCTTCGAGGACGATTACGGCCTGGGACGCCAATCTCACCGCGTTGTTGCTGGCGATCGAGCCAGTTACACGCAGAAGACCGCCGTTGATCGCTGTCGGGCCGGCATACGTATTTGTCCCACCAAGTGTCAGCGTGCCTATCCCGCTCTTGGTCACGCTTGTGGCGCCACTGAATTCCGTGTCGCCAATCCCGCCCGTGCCTGAGATCGTGTAGTCGTTTCCAGCACTGTTGTTTACCGTGACTGATGTTGGAAACACGGTCGTGTTGAGCACGACATTGCGATTCGTGGGACCGTCGCCAAAGGTAACTCCGTCAAGATTGAAAAACGTCTCGGCCGTGGCACCGGCGGTCCAGTTGGCCGTCGTGTTCAGGTCCCACTCCGAGCCGTTGGCGCCGGACCACGTAAGCGCCTTGGGCGGCGATCCGCCGATGATCAATCGGATCTGATCGGCGAGTGTTTCGAAGTTCAGGGCAAAAGTCGCGCGCGTTGCGGGAGGCATGTTTAGCGTGGGCGGAACGCCGCGGAGCGTGTCGGCCGTGAGAAGCGTGTAAACGCCAGGAGTGATGGTAAGTGGAGTGATTGTCGAAGGCGCCGCGAAGGTGGCTGAATCAACAACGTTCACGCGATCGCTCGTACCGGCGCTTGCGAGAATAAATCGTAAATCGCCGCCGTTGACGGTCAGGCTCGACATGGTAAGCGTGCCGACGGATGCGTGATTGGCTGGGCCGGGACGCACGGTCGAAGCCGGCAGCATCGTCACATTTCCGACTCTGCCCGAACCGGGAAGTGCTGATGCACCGCTTAACGTGGCGCCTGCATTAACGGTCACACTACCATTCTCGTTAAGCGATCCGGTCACGATCAACGTACCGCCATGAAGCGTTGTCGGCCCGACATACGAGTTCGTGCCGGAAAGCTCCAGCGATCCGGCTGCCATGGTTAGCGAGACTGGCTGCCGAACCGCAAAGTCGACGATGCCGCCGCCAAAAACGCTCGATCCGCCGGCGAACGTGATTACCGACGGCGACACATCGCTGTTGTTGAAAATGAAGGTGAATTGCCGAGGCGACGACAGCCGGGTGAGTGTGACGTTGAACCCATTGAGATCAAGTAAGCCCTGAAAGTCGAATTCGAGGTTTGCACCGGCTGGTAGCGCCCGAGCCGAGCCCAAGCGCAACGTTCCATCCTGCAATACAGTGGGACCGGAGTAAGTATTTGCCCCCGAAAGCGTCTGCGTTCCGTCGCCAATCTTCATTATGCCGACCGTTCCTAGACCATCTTCAATGATGCCGCCGAAATCTACGTGGTCACTGCGGTCGTCGACAAACATACGCAAGGTAGCCGCCGACGGTGCAGTGCTTCTTACAATTGCCCGGCGCACATCTCCAGTCGCAGATAGCCGCGTCACCGTCTGAGTCTTGCCGTTGAGATCCAAGACGGAGGGAGCAACATTTGGGGGACCGCCGTGGATAAACACTCTGCTTCCGCGCCTGTCGGGAAGCACTTCCCCGGTTCCGCCAATCTGTAACACTCCAGGGCCGATGATGGTATCGCCCGACCAATCGTTGTTCGAATTAGTCAACCTGATTATGCCACCGCCGTCCGAAGTACTCCTAAACTCGAGACTGCCCGAGCCGGTGATCTGGCCGGAGATCACTGCTGGCTCGCCGCTGCCTGGGCTAATGCCGATTTGGGCGTCGCTCAACAGCGTTACCTTGCCGGTCAATGTCGTGCCATTGCTGACAAGTTGCATCGCAGCACCGGGGATACCACCCGTCGGTTTCGAGAGGTCCGTTCCAGAAACGAAGAATTCATTGGAATGTGTGCCACCCGCCAGGAAAGCTTGCGCGCCGGCGGCCACATGAACCGGTCCTGTGCCGAAGCCGGATGTGGCGCTAGCTCCGAGCCGACCGCTGGCGATGTATGTGCCACCGATGTAGGTGTTGCTGCTTGTCAAGAGAGCCGCTGCGTTGCCACTTTTGACCACATAGACGGGTGCAAGACCGTTGTTGGTGATCGTCGAATTGACGATGATTCCGTTTTGATCTGCCGCATTGGAGTTTGCATTCAGAATTAGTTCGCCGACAGTAGTGGGCGCCCCGCCCGCGGTAAGGAAGCTGCCTGGCAGCCCAATGGACAATTGGGAGTCCTCTTCTCCAGCGCTTGTGTCGGTTTTGAAGATGCCACCAGAAACACCCAAACGCAGCGTCGCTCCGGCCGGAATGGCCACCGTTCGGCGCGCAGCGTCCGCGAATAGCAGCGTGTTGATATCCGTTGTTCCCGTCGGCAGCGAAGCGTCGCCGCTGCTACTGCTCCAACGTAGATTTGTGGCCGCGTTATTGGCAATTACCGGAGCACCTGTAATCTCGGTGAACGATGTAAAGGGGACAATGTTGCCCGCGCCATCGTTCGCCGCCCACGTGGCGTTGGACCCCCTGCCGATCGTGGCCCATGCGCCGAGAATTCCATGGATGTTTGGGAGGGTGACGCTAACGGCGTTGATGCGTCCAGAGGTTGGTAAGGTAAAGTTGGCGACGCTTCCCAAGTCGCGATCAAAGAATCCGAGGAACAGATCGACATTCGCGGCATCGTTTTGATCGATTTCGAAGCCATTTTGGCCGAAGAGCAGCGTTGTTCCGGTGAATGTCTGAGTGTTTGAGGCGCCCGGTCTGCCGACCAGTTGGATCGTGCCGCCACCGGAGGCCGCTATGATGCCGCCTAAGCGCAACTCTGAAGCCGTGGGAATAATGTTGCTTGTGAGCTCAGAAGCGGAGAAGTCCAACGCCAGCGTACCCGATCGGACAACCGTCGTTCCGCTGTACGTATTTGGCTCGGTCAACACCAAGGTTCCAAGCCCGGTTTTCGTCAGGCCCTCTGTTCCCGCAACGACAACTCGAAAGGTGGCGGTCTGATTCACCACGTTGATGATTGGCTCGCCGCTAGTCACGTCTAGCGTCAAAGTGCTATCCGCTGGCGTACCTGGGCTAATGTTCCAATTGTCAGAGGGCACAGTATCGCCGAACATCAGCGTCCCAACGACAATGTTAGCGTTCAGAGCGACCGTGGTGTCGCCGATGACGTCAAGGGCGCTGAAGTCGGCGACAGCGTCCCGACCGCTGGGAGCGAACGTGGGGTTCCAATTGGAGTGGTTGATCCAATTACCGTCCCTGCCGGCGCCGGTCCAGACAGCAGCCTCGGTATGTGATGGAAGGACAAGCCTGGCTCCCATGATTACCAGGGCGATTACCGCCGAATACACACGTCTCATACACGCCTCCTGCTCTGAGCTAACGTACTGCGCCGCAACGAAAGAAAATGGAACGAATCAGAGCCAAACCTCTATGGAAACATGCAACGCGCGCGAAGTCCAGGCGCGAGTGGTAGAAAACCGCAAGCGTTCAAGACCGCAAGCAATGCCACCGCGCGAAAGAACACATTGTCATCGATAGCAGTTCAACATGCGCGGCGTCGCCGCATCGCGGCAATCACTAGTGCGATTGATGCAAGCACGAGCAGGGTTGCAGTGGCCGGCTCTGGCACGGCGGCGACATTCGTCGCTAATGTATTCGCCGGCGCGGCCAAGGGCGTCGCCGACGGATCGTAGAACACGCCCAGCAGCGTTACGTCGTCGTCATCGACGAAGCCGTTGTAGTCGAAGTCGCCCAAGGACCATTGCGGCTGCGGGACCCCGGGCGCATAGGTCGCGCCGACGATCGTCACGTCGTCGTCGTTGACCAGGCCGTCGAGGTTGGCGTCGCCAGTGCGCGTGAAGGCCATGAGCACCGAGGTGTCATCGACCGGCTGGCCGCGGAAGTTGGTGTACGGCCCTAAGGGCAACGAGGAGTTCTCAGCATATCCAATCGAGCGCGACTCCGGGTCGGCGGCTGCGGCCGCGCTGCTGGTGATGCCTTGGCCGGTCCAGCTTGCGCCAAAGCCAGGGCCGCCGCGGCCGGCGAGTATTTGCTGCCGCACGGTGGCGACGGGACTAGCGCCGCTGTATTCGAGAATCGCCGCATCGTTCAGGTTAAATTTCGCCGTGGGCGCATTCGGTGTTCCGGCGATCATCAGGTTGCCGAGCACCGACGTGCCGCCGCCCACGGTTGTATTTGCTGAACTTCCGGCGGCGATGTCGAGCACACCCTGCCGGATGTGGCTCGCCGTTAAGGTGGCGGCGCCCGCGCCGGTGCCAACGTTGGTCGTACCGCCGCCGCTCATGCCGCCGACCGTGGCGCTGCCTTCAATGGCCAATGTAGCGCCTGTAGCAACGGTCGCCGCGTTACTGCCCGTGATCGAGCCGGTTACGCGCAATAACCCTTCGTCAACTGTGGTTGTTCCCGTATAGGTGTTACTATTCGTGAGGTTCCATGTCCCAGCGCCAGCTTTCCGCAGCGAAAGCGGATCCGCACCATCGACGAGCTTGGGTGCAAGTACATTGTTGTCGGTGTTACTGCCGGTAAGCAGCAGCGTCGCGCCCGGACCGCTCACCGCGACCGAGCCGGTATTCGTGAATGACATTGGTACACCGGTTCCGCCGGATGAGTCCAGCCCGCCTGTGCCGGAGCCGACGGTGAAGAGTCGATTTGTCGTGACGCCGCTGAAAACGCTGGTGTAGGTCAAGTTACCGCCGGAAAAGACCAGATTCGCAGCGGCCGAAGAGGACTGACCGATGCTGCTGGATTGACCACCGTCGTTAATCTGGCTGGCATTGATATTGCCGCCACTGATCACGGTCGGACCAGAGTAGGTGTTGGCAGGATTGTTCAAGTTGAGCGTCGCGGCGCCGGTCTTGATGAGTGATCGAGCGCCGCCGGTCTCGCCGATGATGCCGTCCACGTTCAGCGCGCCGGTGCTGTTGTTGAGGTTCGTCACGGTCAGGTTGCCGTTGAGCGTGATGTTGCTGTTGACCGTCGACGGGGCGCCGCTGGCATTGCCCATCGTTGCGCCGCCGTTGAAGACCAGCAGCCGCGAAAGTGACGCCGGCTGGAGATCGAAAAACTGCGCGGTCGTGCCAGCGTTGTACGTGATCGTATGACCGGCGCCTGTATCCGGCACGATCGCCGTGGCCTCGATCGCCAGGATGCCTTCATTGACGACGATGTTGCCGTTGGTGACGTTGGTGCCCACCAGCGTGAATTGATTGGGACCCACTTTGGTGAGTGTAAAGTTTGCGAGATCGAGCATCGAATCGTCGGCGCGAATGTCGAAACGGCCGGTTCCGCCGACAGTCGCGTTTCCGGTCAGCACGACTTGCTCTAAAGCGTTCTGTTGCGCCGTCGTACCGCTGTTGGTCAAAGCGCCTGTGCCGCCTACGCCTGTTCCGGTGATCCTGAACTGCTTGCCGCCGAAGTCGATGCTGTTTGCGCCGGCCGCGCCGGCAAAATCAACCGCCGCACCCGGCGACACGGTGACGACGCCCGGGACCACAAATTCGGACGGCAGGGCGCCCAACGACGATGTTCCACCACCCGCGTTCGTGACGACCACGGTGCCGCTGGTGATGTTGGTGGGACCGGTATAGGTGCTGGCGCCGGCGAGCGTCAGCGCGCCGGTGCCGATGTGTCGCAGTTCGCCGCTGCCGCTGATCACATTCGACGCTGTGGAAGCATCGCTGCGATTGAACGCGAGAATACTCTCGTTCGTTACGTCGCCTGCACCGAGGCTGCCCGAAGTGCCGCCATTGCCGACTTGCAACGTCCCGCCGGTGATGTTCGTTGGGCCGACGTAGGTGTTGGCATTGGCAAGAATCAGCGTTCCCGTGCCGGATTTCAACAACCCGGTGCTGCCGGCGATGGCGCCTGGGCCTGTGAACGTGTAGGTATTGCCGCCGGAATTGTTGACGGTTACGGCGCCCGGCGTGACAACCCCGGTGATGGCGATATTGCGATTCGCCGGTGCGTCGCCAAAGGTGACGGTATCGCCCACGAAAAACGTCTCGGCGTTGGCCCCGTCCGTCCAATTCGCCGTCGTGTTGACGTCCCAGTCGCTATTGGTCGAGCCGGTCCAGGTGAGGATCTTCGCGCCGCCCGTCACGTTGATTTTCAGCGAGTTCGGGTCGCTTGCGGTATCAAGCGCATATGTCGTGGGCCGCGTGAGCGGATTCGGAAGAGGCGTCAGGGTCGGAGTAACGCCGTACGTGATGGGACTCGTCGCGGTGAGAATTGTGTAGCTGCCCGCTGTGCCGCCGCTGGGCGAGATCGTGGTGGCAGCGGTAAACCTGGCGGTGCCCGGAGCGCCACCGACGTTTATCCTGTCGCTGGCCGCCGGTGTGACCAGATCAAATTGTAGATCGCCGCCGTTCACAGTCAGGCTATTCATCGTCAGCGTACCGACCGCGCCGAGCGCGCCGGTAGCACCGGGACTCAGTCTGGCTCGGTTGGCGCCGCTGTTGGCCGCAACCGTAACATCGCCGACCGTTCCGGTACCGCTCAGCGTGCCCGCGCCGGTGGCCGAGGCATTGACGTTGATGACCGTACTGCCGAACACCGGAGTGATTGAACCTGTGACCGAGAGCGTGCCGTTGTTGATGTTCACCGGCCCGCTAAAGGTGTTCGCGCCTGCGAGGGTTTGCACGCCCGCGCCGATTTTGGTCAGCGCCAAGACGCCGGTCCCATCTTGCATGATTCCGGCGAAGATTCCCGACTGATCGTAGTCGCCAAGCGTCAGAGTCGATGTCGCGGCGGTCTCATTATTGTTCGTGACGATGGCCCCCACTGGATTGCTGGGAGTTGTCATCAGGGCGTTAATCGTTTCGTTGAACCCACCCAGGTCGAACACGATCCTGCCATTGCTCGTGTTGCCGTTCATGACGACGTTGCCCCGGCCGACGCCGTGCGGGACGACTTCGTTGTTGCCCAGCCGGAAGCGGTTGACGCTGTCGTTGTTCCTGGCATTGAGCGTCGTCGTGCCGCGCCAGTCATTGGCGGGGTTGGAGATGAACAGGTTCGTGTTGATGGTGGCCAGGGCGCCGAAGTCCAGGCCGAAAGGCCCCGTGATCGCACCATTCACGCCGGCGTTAGGGATTTCATTCGCCTGGCCGCCGCCGCCGAGGCGCGAGTCGCCAATCAACTCGATGTTGCCGTTGATCGTCGTGGTGCCGCCGAAGCGAATCGCAGCGAACGCCTCTTCCGCGGTGCCCAAACCCGCAATCTTGAAATTATTGAGAATCGGCAGCCCCGGGCCGGAGCCGCTCGGAAATGCTTGTCCGCCCGGGAAGATGTGCACAGTGCCTGTCCCCCAGCCGCCGGGGTTGCCGGAGATCGTGTCGTCAGGATCGCCAATTTCCGTGCCGGCCAGTTGAAAGCGCCCCTCGAGAATGTAGGTGTCGCCCGAGTAGGTGTTATGGCCCCGGAACTTCATCGAGCCGGCGCCCATCTTGACCACCGACACCTTGCCGCCGGCAGGGTTATCGGCCACCACGACCTCCACGTTCAGCGAACCGGCGCTCTCATCGGGCGAATTCATGATGAACACGATTTCGCCGTCGCCGGCTCCGGGACCACCGGCAGTCAAGGTCCCTTCGTCCTGAGTGCCCGCCGCGCCGCCGTCGGAGGAGCCGATGGCCCAAGTCGGTGTGCCGGCGAAGTCTGAACGGAAGATGGCGCCCGACTTGCCGAGTCGCAGCGTGTTTCCGGCGCCGATGCGGATGCTCCGCGCCGTCACTTCGCTGAACCGCAACGTATTGATATCGGTAACGGTGCCTGCGGCGTCATCATCAACGCGGATGCTATCGGTGGAAGAGTTGTTGATATTCAGGTTCGTGGCAGCAGTGACGTATGTATCCAGGTTGACGCCAGTCGTGGCGGTTGTGTACTCGTTGTCGCGCAGGCCGCGGATGTTGCCGTTTTCCACGGTGGCGAACGTGGTGCTCGCCAGTTTACGGTTGACTGCGCCGGCGGGGTTGTCGGGTCGGCCCAGCCCCGCGCCCACAGTGGCCCAACCGCCGATGATGCCATTCGTGTTGGTCGTCGAAGTGCTGACGTTGCCGGCCGCCGGTAGGACGAACTTCACCACACCGCCGGTACTGTGCGTGAGCGCTCCCAGATTGAGATTCGCCGTCCCGTTGGCGCCGCTGTTGACGACAATGTGCGTGGGACCGTTGGCGATCGTGGTCCCGTTGAACGTCTGGCTGTTGGTTTCGCCGGCTGCTCCCTGCATGATCAACGCCGCAAATGTCTGCGAGCCGAGGCCGGCTGTGGCGCCGCCCAAAGTGAGCGCGGAGCCCGAATTGATGATATTGCTCGCGGGCGCCGTTGCAGGATTGAAATCCAAAGACAGCGTGCCAACTCGGACGGCCGTCGGCCCGGTATACGTGTTTGCTCCGCCGAGGATCAAGCGCCCGAAGCCTTCCTTGGTCAAGCCGCTGGTGCTTGAGCCGTTGTTAGCAATCACGCCGTTGTAGGTGGTCGTGACCGCGGCGGTATAGTTGGTGACGTCGAACGAAGTGCCCCCCTGGACCACGTCGATCGTGCCCGTGCCGCTGCCGGAAGCCGGACCCAGCGCAATTCCGCGGTTTGCATTCACGGTGAAGCCGGTTGTGGTCCGAAGCGTGCCTCCGTTGATGACGATATTGCCGGCAGTCGCTGTTGACGGTGCTCCGCCCAGATTGTTGTCGGCGGCAACGCGAAGCGTGCCATCGTTGATTGTCATCGGGCCGGTGAACGAATTCGCGCCAGTCAAGGTCAGCGTCCCATCGCCGGTTTTTGTCAGGCCGAACCTGCCGGAAACTGCACCGCCCAACGTCAAAAAAGCGTCGCTGGCCACTTGAACTTCCGGAGTGACCGACAAGATCAGCGGCAGGCTAATTGTCTGCGTCACGATAGACGTGTTGTCGACGAGGTTGCCGCCCAGCGTGATCGAATCGCCGGAGAGCGTAAACGCACCGGCGGCCGGTCCAAAGGTGATGCCGTTGAACTGCGTGGCAGTTGGAAAGCTGTTATTGGATGTGAGTCGCGCGAAGGTATCGAAGACCAACAGATCATCCGCCGCAGGAGCGACGCCGCCTACCCAGTTCGTCGCCGTAGTCCAGTTGTTATTATCGCCGCCGCCGCTCCATTGCCTGGTCTGCGCGGACCCAGATTGCTCGACTCCCACCACCAATAAGATAGCCACCAAAGGCACGGCGGCCTTTTTGCAAATAATCATGGTGCATTCCCCCCGAGGCAAATGACAATATCGGCCCCAAACTATCAACTGGAACTCGGCTCTATCGAAACACGCCGCGAAAGCGAAATCTAGCCGCTCAACGACAAAAAGTTGCAAAAAACGGCCACGCTCTTTTGGAGTGCGACGACTTGTCGCCGCTTTGGATTTCAAACCACCTCGCCGCCTGCGCACGGCCCCTCTCGGGCTTGCCTCCGGTAGGCAGATGTCTGAGAACCAAAACGGTATCTGCAAACCTTTAAAGACGCCGCGAGCGGAATGCCACGATCCCAAGCGCGGCCGTTGCAAATACGAGCAGTACTACACTCGCCGGTTCAGGCACAGATGCCACGCCGCCCGCTGCTACCGCGGCGGATGCGACCAACGGCGCGGCGTTCGGATCGTAGAACACGCCCAACAAGGTGACGTCATCGTCATCGACAAAACCGTTGTAGTCGAAGTCGCCCAAAGCCCAATGCGGTTGAGGAACTCCGGGCGCGTACGTCGCGCCGACGATCGTCACGTCGTCGTCGTTGACCACACCGTCGAGGTTGGCGTCGCCGGTGCGTGTGTAGGCCATCAGCAGCGAGGTGTCATCGACAGGCTGACCGCCGAAGCTGGTGTAGGGGCCGAGCGGTAGCGTGCCGTTGTCCGCGTAGCCGACCGAGCGCGATTCCGGGTCGGTCGCTACGTCGCTCGCTGCCGTGCCGCTGGTAATTCCCGCGCCAGTCCACTTCGCTCCCAAGCCAACAGCCCCGCGGCCTTCGATGATCCGCAGGCGAACCAGCGCCTGCGGGTTGGAACCGGCGTCAGCGTAATCAACGATCGCTTTGTTGTTTTGGATGTCGAGCGTGCCGGGGATGAGCGGCCCGCCGGCGGGGATCGATAGCTCGCCAACGACCGACGTGCCGCCAGCGGGCTTCGTGGTTACGCGGCTACCAGGACCGATAAACAGCGACGCCTGGCGGACAAGACCGGCGGTCAGCGCGGCAGGACCGAATCGGTCGCCGACCCGCGTGCTTCCGGCGCCGTTGACGTCGCGGACGGTCACCGTCCCATCGACCGCGAACGTCGCGCCGCTATCCACTGTCACCGGCCCGTCGTTGGTGACGGCGCCCGAGGCGCCGACTCTCAAGGTTCCGCCTTCGATGTTGGTGGCGCCGATATAGGTGTTGCCACCGTTGAGCGTCCACGTGCCCGCGCCGCGTTTGCGAACCGTTTGCACCTGCGAGCCGCCACCGTTGATGATCGCTCCATTGATGACACCATTGCCCGCGCCTTGCAGATTCAAGAATCGCTCGAGCGTCGTAGCGGATTGCACAAGGTCGGAGTCGATTGTCAGCGTGCCGATATCGGATTGCAGAGTGTATTCGAAGCCGCCGGTGGTCAAAGTGATGGGGCCGGTCCACTGGTTGTTACCGCCCGCATTGACCAGATGCGGTATGGTCGCGGTGGGCCCTTGTCGCGCTTGCAGTGTGAGCGGCTCGGGCGCGAACGTGATTCCGCCAGAGAGCACCAGTCGTCCGCTGCCGCCGACGTCGCCGGTGATTGTGGTGCCGGCCGCGTTGGTGTTTTCCGGCAATGGTTGAGTAGCGCCAAGCGCTGTCGCCGTAGCGAGCCGCAGTGTTCCGGTGCTCAACGTCGCTGCGCCGCTAAACGTGTTGTTGCCCGCGAGCACCCATTTACCGTCTCCCAGTTTGGCAAACGACGTGACGCCCGTCGGCCCGCTATCGACGATTGACGGAGCAAGCACGTTGTCGTCGACATTCGCGCCAAGCAACGTCAACGTGCGATTCCCGCCGCTAGTCGCGATCGCGCCGGTGTTGGCGAACACCAGCGGCCCTGTGCCCGAGGCTTCGATCCGAGCATTGCCAATGGTGAAAAGCCGGTCGGTCGTCACTCCTGAACCAACGTAGTGCAGCGTGCCGTTGGTGCGGATGTGGAGATTCAGTGCCTCCGCGGTCGAGCCGCCAATATCGCTGGGCAGACCGCCGTTTTGCAGATTGTCTACCAACAGGCCGCCTGTTGAGGAACTGCCGTTAATCGTCGTGGGCCCGGTATACGTATTCACCGCGGTCAGTTCCAGGACGCCAGTGTCGCGTTTGTCCAAACCTCCCGTTCCACTGATCAGATTGGCCATTTTAAGGTCGGTGGCGCGGCTGATGATGAGCAAGCCATTATTGGTGATGGCGCCAGGGCCGATCGATCCCGTCGGGCCCCCGGTACCAATCTGCAACGTGCCCGAAGAGATTGTCGTGGGGCCGGTGTACGTGTTGTCGGCGGCGAGTGTAATCGTGCCCGTTCCTTGCTGTTCGACCGAGCCGCTGCCCGAAATGACCCCCGGAACGGTGAGGCCCGTGCTGCGATTAAAAACCACCGCCGCGTGGTTCACGATGTTGCCCGTTCCCAGGCTGCCGGTGTTCAGCCCCGCTCCGATCTGTACGATGCCCTCGGTGATGATGGTCAGCCCGGAGTTATTGTTGTTCGTGTCGATCGTCAGCTTGCCCGGTCCGCTTTTTGTCAGACCAGTCACGCCGCTGATCGTGCCGCCGCCGGTGAACGTGTAGTCAAGCGCTGAGTTAACCGTAATCGAACCGGGAAACACATCGTCCGCCAGGTCGACTGTTGTGCTGGCAGCGCCGGCCGTGTCGTCGAACGTCACGTTGTCGAGGTTGAAAAACTTGTCAGGTGAGATACCGTTCCGCCAGTTCGTGCTTACATTGACGTCCCAGGTATTAAAAGCGCCATCGCCCTTCCAGATGAGATTAGCCGCCGCGCCGCTGACGACGAGATTCACCTGGTTGGCGGAACTGGTGTCGATCGTCGTGGTCTGGCGCGTCGCCGGAAAGGCAAGACGCAAATTGGAAGCCCCGCCGCTGAGCGCGCCGCTGTACGTGAACAGCCGATAGATCCCATTGGAGATCCCTCCGGCAAGTGCATGGATGGCTACCTCGGTGTTGCCGGTCAGCATTAGATTGCCGGTCACCTCAATAAGGTCGTTGACGCCGCCTCCGGGAGTCAAAATATTCGACAAGTCGAACTTAACCGTACCGGCATTCAGCGTCAGCCCGTTCGCAAAGGTAAGCGTGGCCGCTGAATTCGCCAGGGCAGGGATATTGGGCGAAATGACGCCGCCGAAGTTGTTCACTTGACCAAGCACCCGACCCGCGCCGGTCAACGTTTGATCCGGCCCGCGGTCCAGGCTGCCGCCCGACAAATCGAGCGTGGCGCCCGCGGCAATCTCGATGTTCGGCGTGCCGTTAATCGAAATTCCGGGGCCGAACGCCAGTGTGCCACCGGTGATCAATGTGTCGCCGGCATAAGTGAAGCCGGGGTTGGTGAAGGTCCATCTCCCCGCGTCCTCTTTGCGGATGGTCAACGCGCCGGTGCCGGTGTCGTTCAGAAACAGGCCGGCAAACTCACCCTCGGCCGCGCCGGAGAATCGGATCGTTCTTGCAGTCGCGTTGCCAGATCTGTTGACCACGTTGCCGGTGACCGTCAGCTTGCCCGCCGCAGAATCAAAGCCATACTCCGCGCCTCCCGTCAGCAAAATGGCATCGCCGGTCCAGGTATTGTTGCCGCTGAAGTTGCTGAGATGGATGGGGCTCGAGCCGGTCTCGCGGCCGGTCAGCTCCAGCCGCTCTGGCGCGAAGGTGACGCCGCCGGTCAACTCCAGCCGGCTCTTGCCGGTTGCTCCGCCCCCTTGCACTAGCGTGCGGCTGGTCGGATCGCCCAAGGCGTCAGGGGCCGAAATTCGCAACATGCCCACGTCGATGCCGATCCGCCCGGCCCACAGCGGGCTGTTCGAGGTAATATGCCAGACGCCAGTGCTGAGTTTCGAGATTACGCCGCCCGCGCTGGCGGAAGTCCCTGTGCCTTCGATGGTCCCATTGATAAAGACGTCGTGCGCGCCGCGAAGCGTAAGGCTGCGGCCGCTCGCGCCGGAGCCTCCCCCGACGTTGATCGGGCCGTTGATCACCAAATCGCCTGCGGCGGCGTCGAGTGCACCGCGGCGCATCAAGATCGGCGCATTGATCGTCTGTGTGAGCGGGCTGTCGTTGATGATGTCGCCGTTTGTCGTGCCGGTGGTGCCGGTCGTGATGGTGTTTGTTCCGCCGATGACGAACTGTCCCGCTGTGGCATCGAATCGCAGGCCGAGGGGCCGGATGGCTACGTTAATCTCCGGCGTCAAACGCGCATTCCCGGCGAAGACCAGATTGGCCGCACTGCCGATGAGGTCAGGGAGCGTATCGTCGTTCCAGTTCGTCGGCGTATCGATGTTCGAGTCGGCGCCACCGCCGTCCCAAATGACGCCGGCCGGCACAGGGCTCGCCATGACCAACCAGAGACCAATACCGATTGACAACGAAATTATCGACTTCAAGCGAAAGCACATCGCAGACTCCCGGGCGATCCCCCAAGACCGATTGTGTAACACGATCGCCTTGAGGTTACTAAACGTTGCGGCCAATGCAAGTTTTTAGACCGGAAGAACGATGGTCGATTAGAACAACCGCATCTGTCCGCCGGAGGCGCGGGGCGGACGGAACAGCGAAAACTCGTGTGGCGGCAACTCGCCATCCAGATCGTGCTTCTTCTTGAAGACGTTGAACGTGTTGGCGATCTGCTCGGCATATTCGCCCGTGCCGGTCTGCCGCACGCGCCACTCGGTTTGATACATTTCTCCGCCGCGCGTCGAACGAATCCGCGAAATCACGCGGTTGTAATGCTCGGGACGGTTGCGGGCGAGCCAGTCTTCAAAAATCGGCCGCACCGCGAACGGCAGCCGCAGTAAGACATAACCCGCCGTTTTTGCACCGGCCGCGGCCGCCGCGGCAAGAATCGATGGCACTTCATTATCGGTCAAACCGGGGATAATTGGCGCTACCATGACGCCCACCGGCACTCCGGCCGCGCTCAGCGCACGAACGGCCTCGAGCTTCTTCGCCGGCGGCGACGTACGGGGCTCCAGCGCCCGTGCCAGTTCATGGTCCAGCGTGGTGATCGAGAGCATCACGCGCGCCAGCCGCAATTTGGCCAAAGGCGCCAGCAGGTCCAGGTCGCGCACCACCAAAGCATTCTTGGTGATCAGGCCGCAAGCCTGCCTTGCTTCCAGCAGCACTTCCAACAGGCTGCGCGTGACGCGAAACTTGCGCTCTGCCGGCTGGTAACAATCCGTGACGCCGGAGATCATGATCGATTCATCGCCGCGCCAGGCGGGCTTGTTCAGCGCCTCGCGCAACAGTTCGGCGGCGTTGTGCTTGACGAAGATCTTGGTCTCGAAATCGAGTCCCGCATTGAGGCCCAAATACTCGTGCCCCGGCCGCGCATAGCAATAGGCGCAGCCATGCTCGCAACCACGGTAGGGGTTGATGCTATATCGAAAGCCCACGTCCGGGCTGTCGTTTTCGGTAATGATTGAGCGGGTCTGGTCGGGAAAAAACTCGGTCGGCAGCTTCCGCTCGGCATCCGAAACGTCGTCCGCCGTAAGCTGCTCGTAGTCCGCCTCGGTCCAAGTCCGCTCGAATCGGTTCGGCGGCGTAATCTGCGAGCCGCGGCCGACGGTTTTCGAATTGGGATACCAAGGCGCCATTGCCCCATCAGTGTACGCACGTACTGTAGTTGGGTCAAGCCCGCATGGGCCGCTCGTCGCCTTTCGCTCCGCGAAAAGGGGCGTTCTCTTGCGGAGCGAAAGGCGACCTTGCTGTGCTGAACCCTGAACCCTCTCAATGCCCCACCCAAAGCAAATATCCAGCCATCGCCAGGCCGATGGCCGCCAGCAGCAGCGAAATCACTACGCTGAACGACCAGCGGCGGTTGAGAACGGTCTCGCCGCGGTTCAGCTTCTCCATCATCCGCACGTGGCCGAAACCGGCGGCTACATTGACCAACACGCCGACCAGCACCAGCGCCGTTCCAAAGTACAGCGACCAGCCGCCATACGGCTGCGGCAACGCCTCGACTTTCGCCAGCTCGTGCAAAAACAGGCCGAACCGAGCCACCACAAAACCAAATCCCATCAGGGCCAGCCCCGTGCGGATCCAGGCCAACAATGTCCGCTCCGCGGCGAGCCGCACGCGCGGGTCTTCTGAATTCGACATCCGACCTCCCTTGGTTAAAAACCCAAATGACGTTCCCGGTGCGCCGCGTGACGAAGCTGCCGGAGACGACGAATGATGAGCAAGCGGCTTGCGCGGCGCGCCGAAAGCGCCGGTCATTCCGAGCGCGCCCGTGCGACCCCGCACTTCTGCAATTCGTGACGACAGCTTCCGATTTTAACTTCTGGCGGGGCCCCCCGATTGCTGCGTTGGAAAGAGTGGACCGCCAACCGCGGAGTTCCTTTCGATCGAGCGTGAGTTCATGTTCGCGGCTCTCTCTTCCCACACCACCACCTTGCCCGAAGTCAGCGGCGACTATTGGCAGCAGTCCCGGCGACCGTTGGCCAGCCTGGCTTTCATGGCGCCGTTGCTCTTGCTCTATGAAATCGGCGTGCTCGTGCTAGGCTCACACGCCGTCCGCAACGGCGCCGATGTCTGGCTGCGTCAATTGCTCGACCTGGTGGGTTTCAGCCAATACTTTTTGTTGCCTTTATTGACGGTAGCGATTTTGCTGGCCTGGCACCATCTGACACGCCAGCCGTGGCGGGTCTCGCTCGGGCTGTTCTACCGCATGCTGGCGGAGTGCGCCGTGCTGGCGGTCGTGCTGGTGATCATCGCGCGCGTGCAAGACTCGTTGCTCTCGGTCTTCATGCCCGGCATGAGCCAAACCGCGATCCGCGCGGCAATCTGGGACAGTTTTGCGGGTAGTCTGGCTGAGATCGTCGGTTACGTCGGCGCCGGCGTGTATGAGGAGCTGCTCTTCCGGCTGATGATGCTGCCGGTGACCGCCTGGCTGCTTAAGCGGTGCGGTTGCTCGACGGTGCAGAGCCTGGTCGGAGCGATCGCGGTTACCAGCCTGCTCTTCGCGGCCGCACACCACATTGGTCCCGAAGGGGAGCCGATTGTGCTGCGGAACTTCTTGTTTCGCACGATCGCCGGCGTATTCTTTGCCACGCTCTTCGTCTACCGCGGCTTCGGCATCGCCGCCGGCACGCATGCGCTGTACGACATTCTGGTGTCGGTGTGGTATTGAAGGCAGTGAATCGGAGTGGTGAGTGGTGAGGGTCTATAGGGGAAGTGGCCGTGGCCACGGGACTAGCTTGAAAGCATACCGCCGAGACGCTTTAGGCCGCGATGCAGCGCGCGATACGCCTGCCAGTAGCTGATGCCGAGGCTCTCGGCGATTTCGGCAAGGCTCCGGCCATGGCAGTAGAGCTCGACCGGTGTGCGTATCACGTCCGGCAGCTTTTGTAGTGCCATGCTGAGATCGATTTCGCGCTCCACATGGCGGAGCCGGTCAGCGATCTCAATGCGCTGGGGCAAGGCACTCGTGCGCGAATGCGGGGGATGAGGAGCGCGCAGCGCTTGGGCACAATCATGCTTGATAATCGCGGCCAGCCAGCCGGCGAACCGCTCCTTGGCCAAAGCGCGATCGACGTGAAGGTCCGGCGCATGACGCAGTTCTTTCGCTAAGACAAGCATCGCCTGATGCTCGATATCACCAGGCGATTCGGTCGGCTCATGCACGCGGTCCAGCAGGCGGAGCTCGGCGCTATGCAATTCAGCTAGATACCAAGGGTGGCCAACGAACAGTTGCCAGATTTCGACCCAGCGCTCTGAACGGTCTCCGGGGCGATCGAGCGCAGCTAAAAACTCCGCCCGCAAATCTTGAAGGCTGCGGTCCATAAACGTCTCCGGACCGCGACACCTGTCGCGAGATTGACACACTTTGGGCTAAAAAAGCCTGGAAAGACAAGCAGCGATACGTGGGGCAAAACCAATACCAAGATCGTTTGTAAACTTTTCTCGACTAAGATGCTCGCTAAATTGACCATGAAGCAGATTGCCTAACTTAACTGTAGCATATTTCAACTCAGCGACTCTCCAGGGGAAGGGTGCAAGGGGCGTAGGAAATGTTGCGCCAGCCGGCCGCTGGGCGTCCAAGCTGTACCGTCCCGGTCAACGGGTACACGCCCGGTTAGTTCTGCCCTTCTTTTCAAAGCGGGTTGTCCTTTTTATAATCGCCCCAAGCACACATTAGCGCCAGGGAATGGTGTTTCTCCAGCCAAACTGAGTGGAATGCCAGGCAAGCGCAAAAAACCTCTAGACCCTCCTCTATCGCGAAGCAGCAGGGCGAGCAAGGGTTCAGAAACAGCCGTCAAAGAACTGAGGGCATTGAGCCGAAAGAAGCCTGCGTTTCACGATGAGCGGTTGGCGCCAGCCGTCGACCACAAACTGCTGTTCGCCTTAGTCCGCCGCGAGCTGCCGGAGCGAAGCGCGCGCGACGTGTATCGGTTCGTGCATCTTTTCAAGAGCTGGAACGACGCCTACTGCGATCTGCTGGTGCGCGAATACCGCACGGCGCGGGGCGGCACCGAGGGGATGCATTAGGAAAGGCAAAAGGTGTAGTTCTCGGGCAAATACAAATGGGGAAGGAGATAGTGGGATACTGGTGGGAGGTGGAGGAACAATTCACGTACGCAGCCGATGCCTCCGTCCCCTATCTGCGTCTCGTACCTGCCTATCCCAATCACCATCGGCTGAAAGAAGGGGATCGTTCTGGCCGCGAAGCGCTGGTTGCAGATGGGTCGCCCCAGGCACTCGAAACGTTGGAGTGGATCCACAGGGTCTCTTCGTAACCGTCCGCCAATGCAGCCGTATCCATCTCGTTGCGCGCCTGGTCGATGGCGGCATAGCCGTAGACGCGCGACTATATAGCCGCGCTGGGCAAGCTCAACTAGCGCTGCTACACAGGGTCGATCTGCGTGGCGACCCGTACAAGGACCAGGCACCTTACCGCTCTATCCGGATACGCATCGATCATCGGATCACTTGCTGATCAGTAGGTTTATGCTAGCACAGGAAGCCTCTTCCCATCAGCACGAGCGAATCGGCATCCCCAATAACAACCTCCTATTCCGCCGTTGCGCTTTACGAAGGCTATACGACGGATTACGATCAGGATGGACCATAGGGGCGCGGGATCTTGGCTTCGTGCCACACGATCCGAATCCACGGAGCGACGAGCTATGCAAAAAGCCCATTTAGTATTCAACCTATTGCGTATTGGACTGTTCAGTCTTGCCGTCATCGTAGTATCCGACTTGGCCGCCGGAGCAACGTTTAATTCACTGGGGCTCTCGAACAGCTATGCGCTTGACGTCACCAACGACGGTACGGTCATAGGCTTTACGGGCAACAACAGTCTATCCCGCCAGCTATTCCGCTGGACCCCGAACGAAACGATCCTGCTCGATGCGAGTATCCCTAGTGCCGCAGCAATCGTGGAAACCGATGGTGCAGCAATCTCGGCTGACGGCTCAACCATTGTTGGTACTTATCGAACAAGCAGTGACGGCTTCCAAGCCTTTCGCTGGACGAGCGCCGGTGGATATCAACTCCTTGGCGATTTCCCCGGCGCCCCACCGCCAGACAGCCGAGCCTTCGACGTCAACGAAGACGGGACCGTGGTTGTTGGCACAGGACGCTTCACCGACCGGACAGCAGCTTTTCGTTGGACAAGCGCTACCGGACTGCAAGACCTGGGCGACGGCGCACCCCTCGCGATTTCTTCCAATGGTGAGTTTATCGTCGGACAGAGATTAAGCGCCGGCAGAGGAGCCGTCCGCTGGACAAGCGATGGCCAAATGAACGGGCTGCCGACGTTGCCAGGGTCAAGCGGCTCCAGCGCTCTTGCAGTTGCGAACAATGGGATCAGTGCGGGCGGCAACAACTTTGGCGCGATGATGTCGCTCCGTAGCCAGGCTGTTCGTTGGACCGAGGAAGGTGTCATGAGCTTGGGTGCCTTTCCCGGGGCACTGCCGATTCACAGCAGCACCGCCCTTGGTATTAGCGCGGACGGAACCGCCATCGTCGGCCTGGCACAGGTGCCGGGTCCCGACGGCCAAGCAGTCTCACGGGCCTTTTACTGGTCGGAAACCACCGGCATGGTTAACCTTCGCGACTTGCTCGTCGGTCTGGGAGCCGCTGGGCTGGACGACTGGGTCCTTTCAAGCGCCAATGCGATCTCTGACGACGGCCTAACGATCGTAGGCGAGGGAGGTCGAGGCACTGGCAGAGAGGCTTTTATCGCCACTATCCCTGAGCCATCTACGATCGTGTTGGCGATCGTCGCGGCCGTTGTATTGTCCTTCGCTGTTCGTCGGTTACGTTCGGGTTAGAGCCCTCGCAAGCGGGCCTCGGGCTACTTCGGCATCTGCACGCCGATGCGCAACCCAAACAGGCGCACGGGGTTGGTGCTGTGGGACGTGAACGGGAGCAAAGCCAACGACAACCGCTTGGCGGTATCGGGAACATCGGCCGCGGCAATGGTCGCCGTGATCTCGTGCTCGGACGCCGACGGCGAGCTGTCCACAGCGATATCACTGATCGCGCCCCCGCCGTCCCAGTAGCTTTTCACCGTGAAGGTAGCCGCGTCCGTCGTGCCGCTGGACACGACCAATGTTACGGTCACATTCTGGGTCCGATCAAAATCTTCCGGCAGCGCCATTGACAGCAGGACCACTTCATCCCTCGCGCCCGCGGCCCACTGAAGACCGTATGCGGGCGAGGAGATGACGGCAGGTGAAGTGGCGCCGGTAACCAAAGCCAAGTCCGCCTGGCGTCGCATGGCCGCCAGCTCCGTCTCGAGTGGCTGGAGGAACGTCAGCAGTTTGCCCTGGGCAATGTTGCCGGAGTGAATCGTTGAGCTGTCAAAGGAGTACAGAGTCGGGCAGTCTTCTACGCGGTTATTCATGACGCTGGAAGTGCCCGCGGCTCCCGAGGTGCGAATCCCCATGGCCGAGCCGGTCAACCGCATTACCATGTTTGCTACGGCATGGTCGGCTACACCCAGCAAATCGATACCGTGGCCTTGAGCTTGAATATTAGCACCTCCCTCGATGAGATTGTTATTGACCACTGTGTACCAACTGTCGACCTGGATGACCGACTGACTGGTCACGGGGACAACGAATTTGTTGTTGTTGACCTGCGAGCGGTGGGAGTTGGCGCTCATGCGGATTCGACCGGCACCCGAGAAATAGTTGCCGTCGATCCGCGTAGTGAGAGCATCGGTGGTGATAACATCCGCACCTGCACCGCAACCAATAAAGAAGTTCCCGAGGATCTCTGTGGCTTGGGCGGCAAAAGGGACGTCGATCGCTTTGCCGGCGGAACCAAACGTGCAGTTCCGGACGATGGAGTTGAATTTCCTCAGGGTAATAGCTGTTGTCGCCGCGCCCAAACCGTTGAACGCGCTGTGATCGCCGATGAGCACGGTTCCGCGCGCGTCGATGTAGGAGTGTTGATGTTCGGGAGCGGTCGCTGAGTTCTCGAAATAAGCCCGCGAAAACGTGGCGGTCCCCAGCGGTTCGATTACCACCATTGTGGAATAACCCGCTTCGCAGAACGAATGATCCCAATAGATGCCCGCAAATGTGGTCCCCGTACCGATATGGATCGCCGGTCGAATCTCCTCCACGAACCCCTGGTCCAGCACCGGGTTGGTCGAGTAAAGGGTAGTCACACTCGCCCTGACATAGTACAACTGCGCCGAGCCGTTGATCGACACCGGCTTCCAGTCGTTCGGCGGCGACCAGGTTACCGTGCGGCCGTCGGCGGCAACAGCCGTGAAGCCGTTGGTGCCATCGGTCACGCTGCCCAGCGCCTTCCACTCGTCGCCGTCCCAGTACTCCCAGGCTACCGCGCCGCCGAAGCCCGCCGTGCCGTTGGCATAATCGAAAGTAACTTTCGTGAACGGTTGAAAGTAGCCGATGGCCAGATAATCGCCGACCGCTTCAGTGGCCGGGAAGGGCAGAAAGTCTGCGTTGGCCGTGGAATTGAAATCGGCCGTTTCATCGACATAGACCGGCCCAGGGGCAACATCGACTTGCCAGACCTTGGTAGCCGCGGCGCTGATCGGCGTATCGCCGCACTCCTGTACTTTGCAGTTCATCGCTTCGAGGATCGTTATGTCGCCAACGTTGATGGCGCGCCCCTTAATGCGGCGGAAGCTGACATCCCGCATCAAGAAGTACACTGCGCCTTCGATGTGGACGGCCTGAGGAATTGTTACATTTCGCCTTAGACCATTGCCTAGTTCATCGATTATTTCATCCCAGATCGTTATGCCAATCATTCCGCCGCCGCCTCCGAAATAGATCTCGTCGGCACCCACTTCGGCAGTCCACTTAAACATGGACGTTGTGAGGTTCGCGCCAGGCCGGATAAAGCCGGACGCGGGACGCGGTGGTGGCGGTGACCCAGTAATATAAACTCCCGAAGGAGTACCCATCCGGGAAACCAGGTAGATGGGATAATAGGAGCGAATAACCACCTCGCTATCGATGACATATTGTCGGTCGGGTGGTACCCAAACTACGCCGCCGGTAGCAGCTAACGAAGCCACTGCGGCCCGGAACGCCGGCCCATCGTCGTTAATTCCATCTCCCGTGGCACCGAACTCAAAGACGTCAGCGACTTGATTGGTAAGCAGTCTACGCTTGCTGTCGGATCGAGTGATAAACAAATTGGTCCCATCAAACTCCACAGCACCGGCTTCCGCCGACGTCAGGTTCGTCCCGGCAGTCAGCTTCAACGGCGCGACGGTTGCCGTACCCGCCGGGAGGTGCAATCGCGCCGTGGGATCGTTCACGTTAACTCCGACCTTGCCATCGGTCGTCATGGCTAAACAGAGCTGAGGGCCCGTAGTGTTGCAAACGAACTTGAACTTGTCGGATTCGTCATTATCAATGCCGACGATCCACCGTGCGGTGTTGAGGACTTCGTAAACCGTGACCGCATCTCCGCCGTTGGGGCCGCCAACTTGGAGGAACACCTGGGCATTGGCCGCTCCCGCCGTTGTATTCGTGTTGATCACATCGATACCTACCGTTCCGCTGTCAGACTTTCGGACCGTCAGATCGTTGCCGGGCGTCGTGGTGCCGATGCCCAGCCTCTGGTTGCTGTTGTCCCAGTAGAAGCCGGCATTATTCTGCGCCAACACGCCGCTGCCCACAAACAGAACCGAGCCTTGCGTCGCGCCAGTGATCGTTTCGCCAATCGCCATCGTCATATCGATACCCTCTTTTACGTTAGTGAGAGACTGAAGTGATTGCAAACTTTTTGGGCAGAAGCCATCGATCCACGTCGCTCATCGTGACGAGCGGCCGAGATGTTAATCTGGGTCAACTGCGCAGTTCGTCTTTCGGATTCGGCGGCTGCTCGACTTTCCCCTCGACTCCTTTCAACGCACCGACGGCGCGCTGAAACGCCGGCGCGTCATCCGTCTCGCCATCCCCCGCGGCGTTGAACGGCGACTCCATGACATCGATAAACCGATTTTGCTTGTTGGTTTCCATCTCGCCTCCTTCGCTGATCCCGGAGCGCCGAGATCGGCGTTTAAACGTTTTTTCTCGCCGACGTTCCGTCGGCCGCTAAACAATCTGCCCTCTGCCCTCTGTCCTCTGCCCCTAGTTCGGCACAAACACAAACGTCCCCTCCATTCCATTCACCTTTAGCGGCCCGATCTCCAACGTCGGAACGATTGGCGGCTCTACCGGCTCCTCCGCCAACAGCTTCTCCGGGTTGATCAACCCGTAGCCGTACTGCGGATCTCGGCCGGTTGCGCCGGCATCAGTGGCTGTCGCGCGTAAGTGATCGAGCAACTGCTGCTGGTTAGTTACCGGCGTACGGCCGCCGTCCTTCTGGTGCTTGGCGATCAGCAAGGTCACCACCCCGCTGACAAAGGGCGTCGCCATGCTGGTGCCTGAGAGCTTGGCATAGCCGCCGTTCAAGAACGTCGAGAGCACATTCTCCCCCGGGGCGCAAATATCCAGCTCTTCGCCCTGACTGGAGAACCGCGCCAGCTTGCCCTCTTTGTCCACCGCGCCTACGGCCACGGTCTCTTCCCACCGGGCGGGGTAGTTCACGCTATTCGGCCGCCCGTCATTGCCTGCGGCGCAGATCACAAACCGCTTTTGCTCGAGCGCCCGCTGAATCGCCCGATAGATCGCCTGGCTGGGATAGGCAGAGCCGAGACTCATCGAGATCAACTGCGCACCTTCGTCCACCGCCCAGGCGATGCCTTCAGCCACCGATTCGTCGGTCCCGCTGCCGTCATCCCCTAATACTTTGCCGATCAGTAGTCGGCACTCCGGCGCCACGCCGACCACGCCTTGCTCGTTCTTGCGGGCGCCAATCGTGCCGGCTACGTGAGTTCCGTGTCCTTGCCGATCCACCACGCCAAACCGGCTGCGCGTAAAGTCCTTGGCTTTGTCGATCGCCTCCCGCAAGTCCGGGTGGTCCAGTTCGACGCCCGTGTCGAGCACGGCCAGCCGGACGCCTTCCCCCTTGGTCCGCTTCCACTGCTCCGGGACTTTGAAAAGTGACAAACCCCAATCGACCGTCTCGGCCAAGGCGACGTACGTCGCCTCGACGGTAAACGGCGGTAATCGATAGATCGGGTCGGCGGCTTGCACGTTGGCCTCCTCCAATCGGACTTGGAACAGAAGGACGCGAAGGAAACGAAGGAGTTGAAGCACCCGCTTCACGTTTTCTTTCTTCGTTTCCTTGGTTTGCTTCTGTAAAATCGCCTTCGCAGCGGCTTTTGTGGAACAGGCGAAGGCTTACGCGCCGCCGCGGATGAGGCGAATCAAGTTGATGATCTGCACCACGATCGGCAGCCAGCTCAAGAAATCCTGCGGCTCGACGACGACGCTTGTGCCATCCGCAAACATCGCACGCAACTGTCCCGTCTCCGTCTCGGCGCCTGCTGCACCGAGCAGAAATCGCACGATGCCGAGCACGATCTGAAAGACATTCTCATCGGCAAGAATTTGGCGCAAGCGGTCGGTCAACTCGCCGCTGACGCCCAATAGTTCTGCGAAGTGCAGAATCAATTCGAGGGTCTGCCGTAAACCGTCGGCTGACGTAATCGGTTGCTGAATTTGGCGAATGCGGCCAATGAGCTCGACCACATCGCGCAAAACTCCCAGTTGCTGAAGCTTAAGGCCAGGCAGGCCAAGTGGCTCGGTCATCGGAATCTCTCCCGTGTGTTGCCTCGTGAGCTGGAGCACCGTGTCGCGTGTCCGGTGTGCCCCTCTATTAGTATCTATGCATTCAGCAGCGTGTTTTTTGCGCGCGTTTTTGAAAATTCTTCGTGTCGCGATTCGACAACAGCGGTGACAAAAGGCGGCAAGGCTTGCAAAGAGAAGCGCTCGCGTCGAGCGTACACAACGAGGACTGATGTCGATGCACGTGTCGCTCAGAAGAATCGTGCCATTACGGACTAAGCGGACCGCCGAAGTCGTGCCCGCAATTCCGCAATCCCCTTGCGCGCATGGCGCCAAGCTTTCCAGTACTGCATATTCAAATCGCGGGCGATTTGCGTTAGACCGCAGCCCTGGGCCTGTAATGCCAGGATCGTTCGCTCAGGTTCTGCAAGCAATCAATGCGAATATTCAGATCAATGAGCGCGTCGATATCGATCGGCGGAGCAACTGCGGCTTCTGCAGCGGGCATACTCCGTGCGCGGCGACCGATAGTACGCATGCGGCGCAGCGCCCCTTGGCAATGCCGCCGTATGCCTACTTCCAGCCATTTCACGTAGGGGGCGCCGAGCTGTGGAACACCCGCAACGTTGCCGGCAGACGCGCGCACGACTGCGCCCTGAGCTCGCTCGCGAACTGCGCCACTGGATGGAGTGCGATTAGACTGGGATCCGTCTCCGGTGCGAGGCTCTAAGCCATGCACCGAACGTGTGCCCCTGAAGGGCGGCAAGATTCTCTGTCCCGGTCATTCGACTCTAGCAACTATGTAGGCGACACGGCAAGGTTTATTTTTTTTTGGAAAATGGCGGAATACCGCAGGAACTCAGGATGCCACCGCACTCAGCTCGACGGCATGGGAGATCCACCTTTGCGGCGACCGGCGACTTGCCGTACGAACTGGTACCCGGAGAGAATGCCGACAGCCACTTCTTTTTCGTACTTACGTCCTTCGGCATCCCACCAAAGGATTTTCGTGCAGAATCGTCGCCGCTCACACCTCACCCGTCGCTGCTAGCATGCACTCGCCGCGGCGCGAGCTTCCCGTCACCGGCTTGTCAAGTCCGAAACCCGTACCCACGACCACGGACTTCTTTTCTCAATTTCAACCGCCCTTGGTTGACCCCTGCGCGCGAGCTTATAATAGGCAAGTCAGGCGTGCGATGGTTGCACGCCTGATTCACCTAAACAACTTGATGCAGGTTGCAAGGAACCATGTCCGTGTTGTCCGTCCGACCCAAAGTCGCCGAGCTAGTCTTCCAGTTGTATGGACGAACTCTGCATCCGGAGCTGTTCGAGGTCTTTGCCACGCAGACCATCGAGCGCGGCGACTACCAGGCCCGAGTCAGCATCACCAGCGCCGGCCATATCGTCACCTGGCAATACAAGGGCCTGGTGCTGACTGAAGTCGCCGCCAGCGCGCAGCACCCGCTGCCACAGAAACGGCGGTTGATGTCCTACCTGCTCAAAGGCGAGCGCAACGACCGCGTCGATTGCCGGGGCGGCTGCCGCTACCAGATGCAGTTCGGCCTGGAGCCGGTCGCGCCCGAAGTGTTTTGGACCTATCAGCAAGAGCTGTCTCTGGAGGGCATCCAACACGGTCTCTTGCATCGCTTCGACTCCAGCGGCCGCATGGCGCTGGGCGCATTGAGCTACATCAACGTCGAGGCCCGCAACCGCAGTCTGTTGATCCGCGCGTTCCATACTTTCCCCGACGACTACGCGATTGTGAAGAGCCAATCGCTCTTTGAGACGCCGTAGAGTTGAAGTTCAAGCGTTGGAGTTCAAGCTTTAGCTTGTCCTGGCAGCCTGAAGGCTGAACTCCAACGGCTGGCAGCCTGAAGGCTGAACTCCAACGCAGCCCTACTCGACGACCAAATCGTCGGCGAGGACGCGCCAGTGTTCACCGCTCTGCTCGTCCTCCAAGCGCTCGATGGTGAATCTGATCTCCTTGTCAATCGGGCCTGCCTTCGTTGGCCCGCTCATGCGGTAATAGACCATCAAGTAATCGCGGTCCGAGTCGCTAGCCGTCAACGCCGTCCGCTGGTGCACGACTTCCGCTTGTTCGCCGAGCGCCACGAGATCGCTGGTCACCTCGCGCTTAAGGAATTCCTCGTAGTCCTTGGCCGCCGCCGGGTTCTCGGCATAAAGTGCCTGATAATCGCTGCCCGGCAGTAGGCGAAACTGGGGACGCGTCCACAATTGATGCGCCTCGTAGGTCTTTCCCTGGCGCAACAGCTCCAGGAAGCGTTCGGCCACGCGCTCGGCTCGATAGGCGAGCCAGAGGGGACGCGTGGTCGCCTTCGTCACCGCTCCCAGGCCGCACAGCAGCGCAACCGCCAGTCCGAGGATCGCGGCCTTGCGGCCGATCAGGGCGCCTTCGGAGCGATCGATCCGCGCGATCGCCGCCCAGGCCAGAGCAATACCGGTGATGGGCAGCGCCCACAACAGTGGATGCACGAACGCCAATGGCGAAAGCAAGCCAAGCACCAGCGCGACAACCGCCAGTGCGCTGATCGAATGGTACGCGGCGTCGGCGGTTTCGAGATCCTGATATTCGGCGGGCGCGTCGAGGTCCATAGCGACGGATCACTTCTTGGTTCGCATTTCGGGCTCCATCTCAAATGCCGCACGGCGCGTCGCGTAGCGCTCCATATAGCTATACAGCGAGAATTCCTCGCCCGCAGTTAGGGCGCCACCCTCCGAATCCGATTGGCCAGCGGCAAAGCGGCCCCAGATCCGGTCGGGCGCCATACCAAAAAACATGTTCGTTCCTGGACTGAAGCCACCCCGCAAAAAGATATGGGCCAATGGCGCCGTATGCAGCGAAAACAATGTAAAGCACACCATTAACCAGCCCACAACTGCACCGCACACCAGCCCGCCGGCAACCTCCAGCGGCTTCTTGAACCGCACCTTGACCCGGGACAGCGTATCGGTGATCGCGCGCAGCACGACGACCGAGAGTGCGAAGATTCCCCACATGGCGAGGAAGTCCCAGAAAAACGTGTAGCTGGGCATCTGGCCGTCCAGCCAGCCGGCGAGCGGCTCGAAGTAGTTGGTGGCAATGAGAGCCGCCAGCATGACGTTAAAGATCATGATCAGGTTGCCCCACAATCCGCTGGCCAGCGACATCAGCACGCAGACCAGGAACACGATGACCAGGCAGAGGTTGAGGATCCAGGCCATGGCAGGGTTCGGGGTTCAGGGTTCAGTCGGAATGGGGAATGGCCGGAATGGGGAATGGGGAATGCGCAAGCGGATGACGAGCCCCTTTTGTCGTTCGTATCGTTCTCTTCCCCATTCCCCATTCACACATTCCCCATTCGTTTGCTTCATTGTTTCAACACGCGCATCAGTTCCGGCAGCGAAGTAACGCCTTTGGCCGCCAGAAGAATGCCTTCTTCCTGAAGTGTGCGCATACCGGCTTTTCGCGCGGCCAGGCGCAACGCGTCCAGCTTGGGGTTCGTAATCAATGTCTGACGGACGGCATCGTTGACGAGCAGCACTTCGAAAATCCCCGTACGACCATAGTAGCCAATCCCCGCGCACTTCTCGCACGGCGGTTTGGGCTTCTCGCCGGGGATGGGTTGCGGCGGCCGATACAATGCCTCGATCTTTGCGCCGAGCTGTTTAACGATCTCGGCCGGCGGAGCGTAAGCCTGCTTGCACTCATCGCACAGTTTGCGCACCAGCCGCATGTTCACGACGCCGCTGATAACGGGTGCAAACTCCTTGGCGGAGACCTTGAGCACCAGGACTCGCAGCAGGGCTTCAACCGCTTCCTTGGCTTTGACGCTCGCCAGCACGAGCCGCTCTTCGGGCACCTGCCCGATCAGCGTCTTGACAGTTTCCGCGTCGACCAAGTCCCGCAGCGCATAGGCGTTGGGATAGGTGCGAATGATTTCCGGCAGCAGCTTCATGGGCGTTTCGCCCTTGGCGCTGTCGTATTTGTGAACGTGGACGTTCTCCACTTCGCGCTCGGACTTTTGCGCATCCTGGATCTCGGCGTAGTCGCGCATATAGCGGTCGCTTTCGCGCAAGGCCACGTTGAACAGCGTGGAAAGTCCGTTGCCGGGCAAAGCCGAGAACAGGACAAAGCCTTGCGGCCGTCCGATCAACTCTTTGACCTGTTCAACCAGCTTGTCGCGCATACCGAGTTCGGCGAACGATTTAAAGGCGAATTTCTTGTCGTCCAGCGACACCAGCGCCCGCTCGCCGCTCTCGACTCCTTGGCTCACGATGCGGACGTCGTACTTGATCCCCTTGAATTCCGCCCCAAATCTCCCCTCCTGCTTGGCGCGGCGCTCCGCCTCGTTGCGCCCCGCCAGCTTCTTCAGCACCGCCAATAGCGGGTCCGCTTGCAGGCGGTCGCGCGGTGGCATGTCGTGCCATACGCCGTCGATCTGATACTTGACCCCTGCGCCCGCGGCACTGTATTCAAGCATCACCGCGTCGCCGCGGCGGTTGATCACATCGGCGATCACTTCCTTGGTCGTCACAAACCCCGGAGACTGGCGCGCCACAATCAGGTTCGCCTGATTCACCTGGTCGCTCGCCCCGCCCAGGGGAGTGAGGTTGATGGGCGGGCCTTTGTCGGCCGCCGACTGCTTTTCGGCCGCGACCTTGACGCCCACCTTACCGAACAGGTCGGACACCATATGGCGCAGGTGAGGCGCCGTCATCACTTTTTGGTGGTACTCGAGCCTGCTGTTGCGGTGCACAATGTATGCGGTGAGAGGACCGACAAAAGCGAGCACCATCAGCGTATAGCCCACCCAAAACCAAGGAATGAGAAAAAACAGCAGCATCGCGGCCGGAA
>JBBDYH010000126.1:0-84856 GCA_040901795.1 Pirellulales bacterium | reverse complement strand
TACACCATCTCGCCGCGGAAGTGAATTGTTCAAGTTATTCTTTCGGGATCCCTAAACTGACGAACCTGTGGATTCTGGAACTCGACCACACGCTCATCGACGATGAAGGAGTGACCCAATTGTCGAAGATGACCAAGCTCGCGCGATTGACGATTCGCGGGAAACGGATCACTGACCAAGCCATACCGACCATCGGCAAGCTCAAGTCCCTGCGGGGATTGGTGCTCGAAAACACAAGAATAACCGACGCGGCGATCGAGACGCTGGCCGCCTTGCCGGCGCTCGAGATCGTTCATCTAGCCGGAACGGATATCACGACCGCGGGAGCGCGATGGTTGCGGGAGACTTGCCCGAAACTGACCGTGTTGGGAAAGGACAAGTGAGATTCAATCGGCAAGACCGCCGGTTGCAGTGAATTGATGGGCTCTGGCACATTATCAATCCGGCTGAGAGGTTTTGGATTCGTCGGCGGCCGTCAAATGCCGCTCGGCGAAATCGAGGAATGCCTTCCAATCGGCTGGGACGGGGCCTGACCCCGTGACGCTAGGATTCTTTACTGGGAATTACGATGAGTGGACCGACCGAGACCACGATGTAACGCTTGTCGATGAAATGGAGGGCGCGGTTGGCTTCCGTTGTGGATCCAAAATCATTCTCGATTGGAACGACTGCGCAGATGATACCCTTATCCATGAGGTGGGCCACACTGGGGCTTGGGCCACAATAACGACGATACTCGCAACATTATGCATGAGAGCGCGAGCCTCACGAACAGGTTGATAGAAAGCGAAGCTGACGATTTTAACAATTGATAATAGTTCGGAGTTCAAGGGCATGTGGTTATCTCGTTGCACTGCTGTCGGCGCTGTGGCCATCGTGATGTGGAGCAAGGCATGTTCATTCGCAGCGTCGGATGACACGCTCACCGTGCCAGAAACCGTTGGTGCGGTCTTCCAAATTGGCAAGCATGGAACGCTTTGGCATCTTTATATTCGCGCCAACCCTGACGCAAAGCAGTCGTTGTACGCGATAGTGAATAACAAGCAGCTAGCCAGGTACCACGAGAATGCGCTTCGCATCATCGGCTACATTGGCGACGCCTCGGATGTAACTCGTTTGGAACGATCGGTTCACCGCGACTTTAAGGGTGGGTTAAGCTCTAAGGAACGCAACGCGATCGTTGCAATCTTCGATGCCTTAGCGGTCATGTCACGGCGCGGGATTCCCGAGGCGACAGAAGTGCTGGACAAAATGCTGACTCGTTCTTACTGGAAGGACATTGCCTTTCGTTGGCGACCAGAAGAAGTGAAGTCTCCGCTGAACACCGTGGACCAACTAGTTTCGTACGTCCTTTGGGCATATCCGAAAACCGGGCGAATCGACGATCTAGAGGACAAGCTGAATCAGGTACTTAAGGAGGTAGACGACGAGCAGCGAAGAGAGGTTATGGCAAAGCGCAATTCGATGAAAACACTGTTGGGTATCGGGCTGCGCATGCGGGCGGCTGAAAAGGACTCCATATCGCAGCAAATAAGGCAGCAACTGCCCACGGCCTTCAACGGAGATTTGGAGAATCCAGCGCCACGCGGAGCTGACAAACCCACGTCAGCACCGCCAAAACCGGAGCCCACGGCGCCACAAAATTGTTGACCGGCGAAGCCGACGTGGTTTACGGCTCGCGGTATCTGGCAACATGCGGCAGATTAACAGAAGGCAACGAAGCTAACGAAGGCCGCCAAATGGCGCCCTGCGCTGCTTCGTTTCCTTCGCGTGCTTCTGTAAATCGCTGGTCGGTTTGTAGTGTAGGTGTCCGGCTGCTTAACCGCATCGTCCGCTGGCTTTATGGCGTCCGCATCACCGACGAAGCGACCTGCTACAAGGTCTTTCGCACTGCCGATCTGCGGGCGATGGACCTTGAATCCGAGCGGTTCGAGTTCTGCCCCGAGGTCACCGCCAAGGCCTGTCGGATGGGTTTGCGCATCCGCGAAGTGCCGATCAGCTACCACCCGCGCGCCACCGCCGCCGGCAAAAAGATCCGCTGGCGCGACGGCTGGACCGCCATCAAAACCCTCTATCGCTGGCGAAACTGGCGTCCGCAACCGATGGCTATGAACCTCCACAGCCAACCGCTCCTGACGACCGACGCCTGACCCGTCGACGGCAAGGAACACAGATGCACACAAATAGGGTCAGATGGCCACAGATGCTCGTTTTGACGCCAGCAACGTTTGGCTCGCCGCATCTGTGTTTATCTGTTTGCATCTGTGGCTATCTGTGTTCTTTGTGCCGTAAGCTTCTACGCGCCGCAGCAAGGAACCGAACGCTAGGTCGCCGCGGCGACCCGGCTAATTGTGGATTCGTTCATACTCCTGGTCCGCAAACCGGTCCGTCATGCCGGCCAGGTAGTCCCCCACGGTTCGCTCGATGCCATCGACCGCAATCCGCGCTTGGAACGTCGTTGGCAACAGTTCCGTCCGTGCAACGTATCGCTCGAACAACACCTGCAACCGCTCCTGCGCCCGCTGCCGCAGCGCCAACAAGTCGGCGTGCCGGTAGACCCGCTCATGCAGAAACTGCTCCAACTCGGTCTTCAGCTCCGCCAGTTCAGCGCCCGGCAGGACGAGCGTCGGCGTTCGGCGCACATCGTCCGCCGATCGCAATTCATGCGCCGCCAGCCGCGCGATCGTGGCCTCGTACAGATCATTCACCTGCCAGTCGATCAGCTCGTGGACCGTCGCGCGGCGCAGCTCGCTGTCGTCGAGCGAAGCATACCGTCGTCGGACCCGATGCACCGCCTCGCGCCACATGCGGATCTGCATCAGCTCGTCGAACGTCAACAAGCCGACCTCCAGCGCGTCGTCCGGATCGTGCGAGTCGTAGGCCAGGCTGTCGGCCGCGTCGACAATCTGCGTTTCCAACAGGCATCCGGCCGCGCCGGTGCGAGCGCACTTTTCGACGCGGTGTCGCTGTCCCTCCAGAACCTCGTCCGAAAGATTCAGCCCCGCGAAACCGGGATAACGAGCTTCGAGCTCCTCGACGATCCGCAATGCCTGCGCGTTGTGGTCAAAACCACCCACCGCTTGCAAGCACTGGTCGAGCGTGTCTTCGCCGGCATGGCCAAACGGCGGATGCCCCAGATCGTGCTGCAAGGCCAAAGCCTCGACCAGGTCTTCGTTGACGCGTAGCGCCCGGGCCAGCGTGCGCGCGATCGACGTGACCTCCAGAGTGTGCGTCAGCCGACTGCGGTGGTAGTCGCCCAGTTGATGGCCGGTGAACACTTGCGTCTTCTGACTGAGACGGCGAAATGCCGCACAGTGGATGATCCGGTCGTGGTCCCGCTGAAACGGTCCGCGGTACGGGTGCGAAGGCTCCGGATGCTTGCGTCCGCGCGAATCGGCGCTGCGCATGGCATACGGCGCCAGCAGAATCGCCTCGCGCGCCGCTGGAGGCAGCGGTTCAAAATGGCCCGAAGGAGCGGTCACTTTGTCATTGTATAGCGGCGCTGTCATCCTGCGCAACACGAACGACCTAAGACGGAAGGACATTGCAAAATGCAAATTGCAAATTTGAAATTCTCACTTTGCATTTTGCAATTCCCCGTTCATGAATCCTACGCGAGCTCCTCCTGCAGCATCGCAAACAGCGCCTCCAGCGACTGCGGAATGACGCTCGTGCTCGCCAGCACCGGCATGAAGTTCGTGTCGCCACTCCAGCGGGGAACCACGTGCCAGTGTAAGTGACCCGGCACGCCCGCCCCGGCCACTTTGCCTACATTGAGGCCGATGTTGAATCCTTCGCAGTTCATCAGCCGCTCCAGGACGCCAGTCACCCGCGTGATCGTTTGCATCATCTGCAAGTGCTCCTCCGTCGAGACGTCATCCAGCCGCGCCTTATGGTTGCGCGGGGCAACCAGCAAGTGGCCGTTGGCATACGGGTAACGGTTCAACACGACGATCGCATGGAGGCCATGCCACGGCGTGAGCGTGCGGCTGCCTTCCAGGTCCGCCGCCGAGCGGCAGAGAAAGCATTCGTGATCGGCGCCCTCGAGCCAACTCAAATCGCGCTTGGGCGTGGCATCCTTGGGTGCACTGCCGACGATATAACCCAGCCGCCAAGGGGCCCAGAGTTGTTCGTAGGACAAGAGTGTCTTCCCTTGCTGCGAGGCGAAGGTGAACAAACAATCGGCGCTCAGTCTAACGCTCGCCCGTTGGAGTTCAAGCTTTAGCTTGTCCGCCATGTTGGAGTTCAAGCTTTAGCTTGTCGGCCAACAGGCTGAAGCCTGAACTCCAACCTCTTGCCGCAGAGCGGCACGGCGGTCGTTCCCACGCAGAGCGTGGGAACGAGTGTAACGAGAGCCGTCACGCGGCGGCGGAGGTCCTCTCCGAGCTTCGCGCCGGGCAGCCATCGATCGTCTCGCTCATCACGTACGCTGGCCGCTCGGAACAGCGGTTAAACACCCGCGCGAGGTATTCCCCCAGGATACCCAGGATGAAAAGCTGGATGCCGCTGAAGATCGAAATCAGCGAGGCCAGAAACGGAAACCCCGGCACATGCTCACCGATCAACGCCCGGCCGACGGCGTACAACAACACCAGCACGCCCAGAAAGGTGAAGGCGAACCCCACCAGACTAGCCAGCCGCAACGGCGCAGTGCTGTACCCGGTCAAGAGCGAAAGCGTGTGGTTGAAGAGTTTCACAAAATTATAGTTCGATTGCCCGATTTTCCGCGGCTCCTGCCGCACCGGCGTGGTGGCGAACTTCGCCGTGCCCCAGCTCAACAACACGTCGATCTGCAATTGCGGGCTGCGAAAGTCGGCAAAAGCGTGACGAAGATGCGTGCGGAAAGCGCGAAACGCATTGATCGCCTTGATATTGTGATTGCCCGTTGCCAGCGCGAAGGCGCCCTTGGTGCATGACGACGCCAGGTTGCGCCACCAGGAGTGCGGCAGATCCTGCGGCGTACCGTAGACCACATCGTGCCCTTCGCGAAGCTTGGCCAGCAGTTTGGGGATCTCCGTCGGCGGATGCTGCAGGTCGTCGTCCATGGTGACGATCGTATCGCACAGTGCCGCGCGCAGTCCGCACAGGATTGCATTGTGCTGTCCGAAGTTCCGCATCATGTTGATGCCGCGGACCCAGGTGTAACGGGTGGCGAGGCTGCGGACGACTTGCCAGCTTGCGTCGCGGCTGCCGTCGTTGACCAGGATCAATTCGTAGTGCTCGCCACAACTCGGCAATACCGTCGCGAGCTGCGCGACGAGCTCGTCGAGCGTCTGCTCGCTGTTATAGACCGGGACGACGACGGTGACACCGCTAAGGAGATCCTCGTCTGCGTGCGTGAAGATACGGGGGGCTAAAGTGCCGGCTTCAACAGGCTGGCTCATCCGTGAGCTCCAAAGGGGCTGTCTTGGCGACGATTATTGATAGTAAGAGCGTGGCCTCGCTGGCTTCGACACGCTCAGCCCGCCCTGAGCTGGTCGCAGGGCGGACTCGGCTCCAACCTACGTGAGTAGAACCGGGCTGGCGCGGGATTATGCGGCCGTTTGGAGAGCGCAGCAAGTGCAGTTGACGGTCCAGACGCCGCAAGCTGATCTTGCCCCGTCATTGGTGTTTACCGATAATCCGCGGCCCGCCTCAACGGCAGGCTCACGATCGCGAACATCATTGACGAGGGAATGCATGGCGCCGCGAATTCCATTCAACCGGCCATTTATCGCCGGCAAGGAGCTCTACTATATCGCTCAGGCGGTAACCAGCGGCAAGATCGCGGGCGACGGCCATTTCACCAAGGCCTGCGCCGAGCTGATGGAGCGCGAGTACGGCATCGACAGAGTACTGATGACGCCGTCGTGTACAGCGGCGCTGGAGATGGCGGCAATCCTCTGCGACCTTGGCCCCGGCGACGAAGTGATCCTCCCCTCGTACACATTTGTCTCGACGGCCAATGCCGTCGCGCGGCTGGGGGCGCGGCCGGTGTTTGTCGACATCCGCCGCGATACGCTCAACCTCGACGAGGACCTGATCGAAGCCGCGATCACGCCGCGGACCAAGGTCATTCTGCCGGTCCATTACGCCGGCGTGAGCTGCGAGATGGACCGCATTTCGGCCATCGCCCGCAAACACAACCTGCTGGTCGTCGAGGATGCCGCCCAAGGCGTCAACGCCTGCTACAAGGGCCGCGCGCTCGGATCGATCGGACACTTGGGCTGCTATAGCTTTCATGAGACCAAGAACTACATCTGCGGCGAAGGCGGAGCGCTGTGCGTCAACGATCGGGAGAAACTCGAGCGGGCCGAAGTGATCCGCGAGAAGGGCACCAACCGCAGCCGATTCTTCCGCGGCATGGTCGATAAGTACACCTGGGTGGACATTGGGTCGTCCTACGTGCCGAGTGAGATTTCCAGCGCCTTTCTCTATGGCCAGCTTGAGCTGCGCGACACCATCGCCGCGCGGCGGAAGGAAATCTTCCTTTGTTACCAGCAACAATTCGAGCAACTGGAGGCCGAGGGGCTCGCGCGGTTGCCGCGAATCCCCAAGGAGTGTCAGACGAACTACCACATGTTTTACCTGCTCCTTCCGGACCTGGAAACGCGCACCAATTTGATTGGGCATCTCAAGCAGCAGGGAATTCTGGCCGTGTTTCACTACGTGCCGCTGCACACGGCCCCCGTAGGCCAGCAGTACGGGTATCGCGAGGGAGACCTGCCGGTGACCGAGGAATTGAGCGACCGCCTGGTGCGTCTGCCGTTTTACTACGATCTGGCGGAGCAGGATCAGATGGAGGTGATTGGCGAGATCACGAAGTTTCTGATGCGCACCGCGCACCGCCGCGTGGCCGCCTAATCACCGTTCACCAGACACCACGCACCACTCACCAGACTATCAGCCACCACTCCATGCCAACCCTTGCCAGCCCCGCTGCGGCGACTTCGATCGCCCACCTCGACTGGGATACCAGCCACTTCGGTTTCTCCGTGGGACGAATCGCACCTGAGGCCACGGACGCAGAATTACATGCCGCATTGAACGAGGCGCGCAGCCGTCGCTATCGCCTGGTCTACTGGGCAACGACCTCCGATCGAGCACCGCCGTCGCGCCTCCTTACTGAATATGATGGCCGGCTCGTCGATCGCAAAGTCACTTACTCCCGAACACTGCCGGGCGCCAACCCGCCGCAGGCGAGATCGAGCGACGCGACGGTTGCCCCCTTTGAGGAGAGCGAGTGCTCTGCGGAGTTGACCGCCCTGGCCATCGCAGCCGGGGCGTACTCGCGATTTGCCGCCGACCCAGCCATCCCCCGCGACAAATTCGAGCGCCTCTACCAGGCCTGGATCGAGCGGAGCGTGAGCGGGGCAATTGCCGATGCCGTGCTCGTAGCGCGTGATTCAGCAGCGGCAACGCATCTCGCGGGGATGATCACCGTCAAGGTGACACAAGGTATCGGCAACATTGGCCTGGTCGCCGTCGCCGAGTCGCATCGCGGCCGCGGCATCGGCTCACAATTGATCGATGCGACTCACCGCTGGATGATTGCACGCACCGCAGCCAAAGCCACTGTCGTGACCCAGGTAGCCAATGCCCCGGCGTGTCGGCTGTATGAGCGAGCGGACTACACCATCGAGCAGGCGGAGAATTACTACCACTTCTGGCCCTGAATGCGATCCGTCATGCCGCGGCGGGCCGTCGCTCGTCGCCGGCCAAGTGATGCCCGCGAGCCAACTCCTCAACCAGAGCCGCATAGCGCTGGGCGACATCGTGCGGCTCGTGAAGCTGGCGCGCCGCTTGCGCCGCCGCCTCGCCAAGCCCAACCCGCTGCGGCGACGCCAGCACTTGCACAATCCCCTGCGCCAGATCGGCGGCATCGTTGACGCGCGCCAGGTAGCCGGTCAGGCCAGACACAACCAGGTCCGGCGCGCCTCCGGCGTGAAAGGCGACCACGGGCGTGCCGCAGAGCATCGATTCGGGGATCATCATCGGCCCGGCGTCTTCGATCGACGGGCAAATGAACACGTCGGCCGCCTGATAGGCTTTCGCCAGCTTGCCTTCGTCGTTTAAATAGCCCAAGTCGCATACTGCGAACGGGAGCCGGCGCTTCAGTTCTTCGCCATTCCGTCCCGCCATCAGCAACAGGACGTCGTCCGCTGCAATCGTTTGCCCTTGCTGAGCACGGCTGAGATCCATCTGAAATCGTCGGATCGCCTCAATTAAGTGGTCGCCACCTTTACGCGGCTCATGCAAGTAGGACGAGCCGAAGAAGATGACCTGCTTTTTGAGCGGGATGCCTAGCGCCCGGCGGGCCACCGCGCGATCGTCCACGCGAAAGACGCTCGTATCGATCGCCAACGGGATCCGTTCGACACGATGTCGGCCGAAAAGCGCGCTTTGGCGAATACGCTCTTCAACCCATGACGTGGGGGCAATGAAGGTGATCGGCAAATCGCCCAGGTAGCGCTGTTTGCGCAGAAAAACCTGCCGAGAGCGGTCCACGGCCGAGGGACGCTCGAGCAACGGGCAGTTCCCGCACTCGTGCTCATAACCCTCGCAGCCGAACGCATAGTGGCAACCTCCGGTGACCGGTTCCTGATCCATCGCCGTCCACAACAGCGGCACGTCGAAGCGGTGGTAGATCGCGCGAATGCTCCTCGATGTGAGAAAGTCCGCGACCCAGTGCAAGCAGACGGCATCGACGGGTTGCTCGACCGCATCGACCGCGCCTCGCCAGCGGACACCCGTCTCCAGATCGTTGTTGAAAGTAAAGCGGGCCCGCGGAGGATGAATCCAAGGGAGATGTTTTTGTAGCCGGCGAAGCTGAGCGACGAGCTTGCTGGTAGGAACCGCTTGCACGTTGCAATAGTCAGTGAATCCTAAGCCGTTTCCGGAGCCGCGATGGCGGACGAGCATTTGCGATGCATGGCCGGCGCCGCGCAATGCGGTGTGCAAGCGGTACGCGGCCCTGCCCGCCCCGCCCGGCCCATCGGTCGTAGAGAAATGAAGAAACCGCATCGACACCGGCCGCGGCTCAGCGTGAGAGTGGGAGTAGCTTGGGCGGGTCATAGCAAAAGCACCTGCTTGCGCCAAGGCGCTTGTCTGGCCGGTAGTGTCCTAGAGGTGGTGCCGAACCGTCGACGCCCTACCGCCGAAGTAGCCACGCAAGAAACAGTGCGCCGACAGTCCAGGCAATGCCGATGAGGACCAGCAGTGGGAAACCTGGGAAGTCTGGTCTGCCTGCCCCTGGCCACAAGTTCGTGACTAGTTCGCCGAACAGGAACACAGCTCCGACGAGAGCGATGAACAGGAATCCGACCGACGTGCATCCCAATCGGCGGACTAAAGATGGGTGACGGTCAGGCTCTCCGTCCGATCTCTCGTCCATGCGGGCCATTGTAGCGGATGAGGCCTATGGCTTGGTCTGCGGAGATTCATTCTTGAACGTCAGTTGCTGCGGAACGAGCAGCGGCATTCTCATTGCTGGCAAGCCCATCCTGGTAGTTGATGAGTGGACGTATTCGCGCCAGAACGGCCAGCAATGAAATAGACCGGTTTTTTGTGCAAACTCCGTTTTTTCCGGGTCGGAAAGACCGACAAGCGGTTCAACCTTATAGACGAGCACATATGTTGCCTGAATGGAGATAATCGCAGCTTCGCTCGGTGCATAACGCGCGGTCAGCGTGAAGGCGATTCGTGCGGCAAGCTGTGACAAACTCTCTTCGGACAAGTGGCCGACGGTGATGTTGACGTTAATTGTCCCCGGCAACTCATTGACCCGCATTTCCTGGCCGAGCGTTAGCGTGGACTCTGTCAGCCGTAACTCTAAAAGGGAGCATCGGCGATCGACGCGCTCCTTTTTGCGGGACTTGCTAACCTTGGTAGAAGTCTTTGCCATTCTGCTACCCAACAAGCCGGAGTATCGGACGTGGATTCCAAACTTGCTGTGGTTCAGCCCATCCGTATTCAGACAAGTCTGCGCTTGCACTGGCACTGAGGCATTCGCCGATCTTGATTGGACCGGCACTTACTTGAAACTCCATGCCGAGAACCGCCAGCACATCAGCCACCGTGCGGATTGTTTTGTTGGCTTCCCCATCGAGCAGTTGTGTAACGTAGCCCTTAGTCGTGCGAAGAAGCTCGGCAAGCTTGGTGCGAGTGACTCCCTGTCGTTCCATCACTTTGCAAATCAGTTCCGTTATTTCTGTGATTGCACGCTCCTGCTGAAAGAGCCGCATATCTTCTGGTGACTCAACAAATTCTTCTAGAAATGATCTCGCCATTTGGCTTTCTCCACTCAAACTAATTGGCAAATTCACGTGCCAGGTGCTCCTTCATAATCTCCTTGGCCTTTTCAAGTTCCCTCTTCGGCCAACTGCCGCGCCCTCGCTGTGCGCCCGGCTTGCGAAATCCATGCGTTAGCAACCACCGATTCGCAATCTGGAAACAAGGAAAGCGGATCAGTTGATTTTGATGATTGAACTTGAAGCCGTAAATCTTGTCCGCCTCGTGGCTAAACCGGCTTGGATTTGCAATCCAACCAAACTTGGCCATTTGCCCGAACAAGGCCAGGAACTTTGCTCGCACTTTACGATCAAGAGTATTCAGGAATTCTCGTGCCTCGACGGCACCAGAGGTTCGAACCGCAAACTCGACCGTGCCCCATTGATCCGCTGGCACGGCAAGCTGAGGAAGAACCACGTTGGTCATAGTTTAGCTTAAACTAAACCAGAGACAAGAACGAGGTGCGAAAATGACGCATACCATAGGCCATATCCTGTGTTCCGGTCGGAATGAAAGCAATGCAGGCATCAGAAAACGTGATCAGGCCGATCGTCCATCGCTTTCCCGCCGTGTTCCCGAGGGCTCGCCCAGCGTCCGCTTCGCGTCCTTGCTATCCGACGAAGCCCTTGCCTATATTGAGCTTGCGGGCTTGCGGCGGCGAACCGCCGAAACGCCGGTCACGTAATGAGCAAGTCGTTGGCGACGCTTGAGATACGTACTCGTCCTCCGCGACGGTGTTTCGCGTCTGGTGGTCCGTTGGACCAGAAACGGTACGACGGCCTTCCAAGACCGTCAGTTTTTCACGACGGCCTTGGAAGGCCGTCCTACTGACCACCGAGTTCCCTTTTTTGCGAGAAGTCTATGGCCGAGGCCACCGTTGCACCCGCAGCCGCCCCACCGGCGGGCGGCGCTGCTACCGATGTTGTCGTTGAGACCCGGAATCTATCGAAGGTCTATCGGGACTTTTGGGGGCGGCAAAAAGTCCGGGCGCTCAAGGCTTTGGACCTGACGATCCATCGTGGCGAGGTCTTCGGCCTGTTGGGTCCGAACGGTTCAGGGAAAACCACGACGATCAAACTGCTGTTGGGCCTGCTCTTCCCCACGACCGGTCGCGCGTTGGTGTTCGGACGCGACGCCACCGAAGTGACCAAGAATGAACGCATCGGCTACCTGCCCGAAGAGTCGTATCTCTACAAGTTCCTGAACGCCGAAGAGACGCTCGATTTTTATGGGCGGCTATTCGCCATGCCGCCGGAAGTTCGCCAGCGGCGTGCGAAAGAGCTGATTCACGAAGTAGGCCTCGACCGCGACAAGCGGCGTCAGCTCAAGGAGTACTCAAAAGGCATGACGCGGCGCATCGGCCTGGCGCAGGCACTGATCAACGATCCTGAGCTGATCTTGCTCGACGAGCCGACGAGCGGTCTGGACCCTCTGGGTACGCGGTGGATGAAAGATTTGATTCTCAAGCTCAAGGCGCGCGGCAAGACGGTGCTCATGAGCAGCCACTTGTTGGGCGACGTGCAGGACGTCTGCGATCGCATCGCGATCCTGCATCAAGGCGAGCTGAAGGAGCTGGGCCGCGTCGATTCGCTACTCAAGGTCCGCGAGGTCACGCAGATCCAGGCCGAGGGGCTGAGCGACGCGGCAAAACAAGAAATCCGCGACGTAATCGAACGGCACCAGGGCCGCCTGCTCGAAATGGACAACCCCACGACGACACTCGAGGAGCTGTTCCTGACAATCGTCCGCGACAGTGAAGCGCGGCCCGGCCGCCGTACGAAGTCAGAATGACCAATGACCAAGCACCAATGAACAAAGCTTGTGCGATGCCGACGTCTTTTGGTCATTGGACATTGGTCATTCGTTCATAATTCGTCATTTCAACCACACATGATTCTCGAAACCAGCATTGAGGACTTTCTCATCTGGCTGCCGCAGGCGCTTGCGCACTTCGGCATCATGGCGGCCATCGTGGCGCTGGTGGCGCTCGTCGTCGGGTTTCTCGTCGCGGCGGTACGGCACGGGCCGTTGGCGGCTGGCGACATGACTTACCGCGTTCTGTCGGCGGCGGCGCTCGACCTGCTGCGGATCTCCCCGCGAAGGATCATGGCGATCGCCGGCCTGGCCGTGAAAGAAGCCATCCGCCGGCGCGTGTGGGTGGTGTTTGTGCTGTTTGCGCTGGTGCTCGTGTTTGCCGGGTGGTTCCTCGATCCAAACAGCCAGGACCCCGCCGAGTTGTATCTGGATTTCGTGCTCTGGTGGACGAATCTGTTGATCATTTTCCTGGCGATCTTCTTGAGCACGTTCAGTCTGCCCAATGAAATCAAAAACAAAATCATCTACACGATCGTGACCAAGCCGGTGCGGTCCGGTGAGATCGTACTGGGGCGGATGTTCGGCTTTGGGGCCATCTGCACCGGCGTTCTCTTGGTCATGGGCTTGCTGAGCTATCTGTTCGTGGTCCGCTCGCTGCGGCACGAGCACGAGATTTTGGCCGCGGACGTGAATAACAGCGGTGCAGGCCGGACCACACGCGAACAGGATCACCAACACGGGTACCGATTGTTATCGGGCGACGACCAGGATCCGGCCACCGTCGAAAACTGGACCGACTTCGCCAGCGGCCACCGGCATCAGATCTTCACGGACGTTGAAGACGGGGAGCAAGTGTACCGCGTCGGGCCACGCGAAGACTTGGAAATCGCCCGCGTGCCGATCCTCGCCGACGAAGAAAACTTTTACATGATCGAGCGCGATGGCCAGCGCGGCCGGGGCATCAGCGTCGGCCAGGAATGGGGCTATCGCCGCTTCATCGAAGGCAACACCCCGATGGCGGCGGTATGGACGTTTGGAAATGTGAATGAACAGCGCTTTCCGCACGGCGGTATTCTCATTGAGCGCACGCTGCGAATTTTCCGCTCGCACAAAGGCGACATCGAAAAAGGACTGGCGGGCAACATGTTCCTGCGCAACCCGTCGACGCAACTGCGCAGCGCGCCCTTTCCGTTTACAGCCCGCGAGTTCGTGATCGATAGCGCATGGATCGACCGCGAGGTCGAGACCGAAGGCAAGGATGGCAGCCGGCGCACCGTCGATCTTTTTGACGAGTTGGTCTCCGAGCAGGGAAACCTGGAGGTGTGGATCCAGTGTATGGAGCCCGGGCAGTATTTCGGCGCCGCGCGGCCGGACCTCTACTTGCGCTCGGACAATAAGCCCTTCGCCTGGAACTTTTGCAAGGGCTATGCCGGCATTTGGTTCCAGGTGGTGCTGATGGTCAGCTTCGGCGTGATGTTCAGCACGTTTTTGAGCGGGCCGGTGGCAATGCTCACGACAGTCGGTGTGCTGATCCTGGGCATCTTCGCCACCAGCTTCGTGAATCCGCTCACCGAGTCGGTGATCCAGTCGGACATCAAAATCATGGCCGGCGGCGGGCCGATCGAGTCGCTGATTCGGCTAGTGACGCAGCAGGGCATCATGATGGAGTTGGACGACACGGCAGGCACGCGCGCCGCCAAGATGGCCGACCGGGCGCTGATGTACGGCATGCGCGGCGTGGTGTCGCTGATGCCCGATCTGAGCCGCTTCGACGACGCGCGATTTGTCTCCCAGGGGTATGACGTGCCGGATGATTTGATCTACCAACAAGCGACGATTACGGTTGGATTCGTACTGGGCACGTTTTTGGCTGGTTTTCTCTTCTTGCGGATGCGGGAGGTGGCGAAATGAGCGAACGCAAAACGTTGATTCGCAAGCTGGTCTACGGCGCCTTCATGGTGGTCTTGTTTGTGCCGCTCTCGATGATGAGCCAGCCGGCCACCAAGGAGTCGTCCGGCGGCATACTCGCACGGCTGCGCAAAACGCACAAGCTCAGCCAGGCCGAGTTGGGCGACATCGACCCTTCGAGCGCCACGATGAAGCTCGCCACGATGGGCATGGGCGGCGTGGCGGTGAACCTGCTTTGGGAGCGCGCCAACGAGTACAAGAAGAAGGAAGACTGGATTGCGCTGGGGGCCACGCTGGAACAAATCGTCAAGCTGCAGCCGCACTTCTACAAAGTCTGGGATTTCCAAGCGCACAATCTCTCCTACAACATCTCGGCCGAGTTCGACGACTACCATGACCGCTATACTTACGTGATTCGCGGCATCAATTTTCTCAAGCAGGGCTTCGAAAAGAACGACAGCGAGCCCCGACTGCTTAACCGCATCGGCTGGTACATCGGCCAGAAAATCGGCCGCGCCGACGAACACAAGCAATACCGCCGCCTGTTCCGCGAAGATTGGAACAACTTATTCCACGTCACCGACAATCCCGACCGCACGCCCGAGGAGCGCGACAATTGGCTGGTGGCGCGGGAGAAACATCGCCTGGCGGAAGATCTGGCCGACACGCTCAAGAGTCGCAACATTTATCTGAAGACTACGCCGCTCTTATTCTACTCCGAAGCGCCTAAGTCCCAGATCAATTATGCGGAGACCCGGCAGCTCGAAGGGCGCTTTCTCCAACCTGACGAGCGAAGCGAAACGAAACGCGCTTGGGAAACCGCGCGTGCCGAATGGCGCGAGTATGGCCAGCGACAATTGCCGACCTCATTCGGGATCGAGATCCGGCTCCAGGACTTGGAGAATCAAGAGAAGCTGGCGGCCGAGCTGACCGCGGAGATTGAGGCGCTGCTGCCGGGCGTGCGCGAACGCTTACGCGATGAGAAGTTGGCGGGGTTTGCGGCGGATATTCGCGAGGCGATCCGTACTCCGTTCGAGCACCGCACGCACGATCAGATGGCCTTGGCCGCAGAGCACGAATACAAGACCGCCGTGAACTGGGACGAGGTCGCCGATCAGGCCCCGGCCGACCAGCGCGCCGACGCCAAGCGGCTGTCCAACGCGCTGATGCGGGCTGAGGCCCAAGTCAACGCCATCAGCACCGAGCGCGGGAAAGTCAACTACGAGTATTGGCGGACGCGCGGCGACGCCGAGTCCGAGGAGATTACGCTGGAAGCCCGGCGGCTGACGTATGAGGCCGGCGACCAGATGGATCGCGCCAACGTTGACAAGGCGATTCCGCTCTATGAAGAAGCCTGGAAGAAATGGCGCGAGGTCGTCGATCGCTACCCCCGCATGGCGGGCGAAAGTGTCTCGGCGGATGAGCTGGTCGAAGACATCAATCGCTACAAGAAGGCGCTCTCATTTTACGGTCAGAAGTTCCCGCAGCCATTCATCTTGCAAGAGGTGATCGACGTCGCCGAGATGAAGATCATTTACACCCCCGAACAGCTCGCCGAGATGGAGCGCGAGGCAGAACGCAAGGCGGAGCAGAAAAACGGCGACGAATGAAGCCCTCGGTCCCAGGCTCCGCCTGGGACCGCACTGCCCCGAAGCTCTGCTTCGTTGAACGACCGCTGCTCGCTCAGTCCAATTGGCGCGCTTACGAAGCAGAGTGTCACTGAAATGTGCTCCCCAGCGAATTCTGGGATCGAGCCAAATCTCCAGTGACTCACTAGCAAAAACGCGGGCTGCGGAATAAAAGCCCTAAAACGCGCCAAATCGTTGCGGCGGTCCTGCCCGCGAAGCTAAAATGAGCGGGCCGCCCTCGACCCTGCTCATCTGCGCCGCTTCACACGCCTGATTCCGCAACTGTGAGAGACACCATGAGAAACTCTGTCCTATTCTGTTCGTTGCTGCTGGGCAGCCTTTGCTTTGCACGTCCACTCCAGGCTGCCGACATTGCTTGGATCTCGTTCCATACCAACGCCGATATGGCTTCGGCGGCCGCAATGGGCGCGACCCCTCCTCACACTGTGGCGCCGGACAAGGCCTATACCGACTTGTTGATGGCCAGCGGCCACACAGTGACTCGTTTCTTGACGATGGACACCCCCGACACGGCGGCGCTGAACAGCTTCGATCTCGTGATCATCAGCCGCTCGGTCAATAGCGGGCACTACGAAACCGACGCCGAAACCGCGCGGTGGGCGGGTATTACGGCGCCGGTGATGATCTTGGGTGGATATACATTGCGCGCTAACCGCCTGGGCTTTACCACGGGCAATACCATTCCCGACAGTACCGGCCCGATAAGCTTGACGGTCAACGATCCAGGTCACCCGATCTTCGCGGGGATTCCGCTGGACGCCACCAACACCATGGTCAACCCCTATGCGGATATCGTGACTTTTGGCGGCGACGTGCAGCGGGGCGTCTCGGTGAATACCAATCCCGTCGCGGGCGGCGGAACCGTGCTGGCAACCGTCGGCACGGCTGGCGATCCGACCTTTGGCGGTATGATCATCGGCCAGTGGGGGCCGGGTGCGATGATGGGCAACAGTCCGCCCGATACTCTGGCCGGCCATCGCCTGGTCTTCCTCACCGGCACACGCGAGGCCGCAGGCGACTCCTCGGAAACGGCCGGCCTCTTCGATCTGAGCCCCAACGGCCAGACGATGTTCGTGAACGCCGCGAACTTCATGATCGCCATCCCGGAACCTTCGACGTTCGCGTTATGCGGGATCGCCCTTGCAGGCCTCGGTCTACTCCGCTGGAAGACGCGGCGCTCTGCGGCCTGACGCGCTCTACACTGGAAAACTAGCAGACGCACAAGCCGTCCCGATAACAAGTCGAGACGGCTTTTCCTTTGGAGTGCGGCGACTGGTCGCCGCTTTCTTTTTCCAAAACCGCTGCCATACTAAATTCGCCTAAATTCGCCAATTGCCGTTGTTCCACCTCCAGTGAAAAAGAAAGCGACAACAAGTCATCGCACTCCAAAGGAGATTTCCATGCTTCGCATCTTCCTCGGTACGTTTGTTTTGCTCACCGCCGTAGCTGGTTCGGCCTGCGGCGCCGGTCCTGCGATTACCGATCCAGCCAAGGCCGGCCCGGATTTTGAAGCTCAAGGCGAATACGTGGCGGAAATGGAGCGCGAAGGCGAAAAACGCAAGATCGGCGTGCAAGTGATCGCATTGGGCAAAGGGGAATTCGAGGCAGTGGTGTACCCCGGCGGTCTGCCCGGCGACGGCTGGACCCGCGACGACGAGAAGCGCAGCCACAAAGGGAAGATGAAGGACGGCGTGGTCATCTTCGAAGCGCACGACAACCATCACGGTGAGCTCAAGGACGGCCTGATCAAGGTCATCAACGACGCCGAGCAGCAAACGATGCTCGAGCTGAAAAAGGTCGAGCGCAAAAGCCCGACGCTCGACAACAAACCGCCCGCGGGCGCAATCGTCTTGTTCGATGGCAAGAACACCGACGCCTGGCAGGGCGGCAAGATCGTCGACGATAAGTACCTCGGCGTTGGCACCACGAGCAAGGAAGAATTTCAGGACTTCACGTTGCATCTCGAGTTTCAAACGCCGTTCATGGCCGAAGCCCGCGGTCAGGCGCGCGGCAACAGCGGCATGTACTTGCAGAACCGTTACGAGGTGCAGGTCCTCGATTCGTTCGGCCTGGAGGGCGCGGACAACGAATGCGGCGGCATCTACCAGATCGCCAAGCCGATCGTAAATATGTGCTACCCGCCATTGTCCTGGCAGACGTACGACGTGGAGATGACCGGCGCTCGCTTCGACGCCGACGGCAAGCGCACCCAGAAAGCCATCGTGACGATCAAGCACAACGGCGTGGTCATTCATGACAAGCTGGAGCTGAAGGACAAGACACCCGGTGGCGCCGCCCGAGAGTTCCCCGGCAAGGGGCCTCTGATGTTGCAGAATCACGGCGATCCAGTGCGATTTCGCAACATCTGGGCAGTGATGAAATAAATGGCGCAGAGTTTGCTCCTGCCGACGGCTCCGCAATTTTCCTGAAGCGCCGCACTTCCTCGGACGATTCATGAATTATGATTAACAGTGGCGGCCTTGACGTTCATCGGCGTGCCGCGTATTAATATTCCCCCGGCCGGCCCGGCAAACGCGGGCTTAAGGCCGCGTGAAAAGATGCGAGATTAATACGCGGCCGTGCCGATAAAACGTTTGCCCGGTCAAACCAAACCTGGGTAATCGTCGTAGTAAGATAACCTTTGATACAAGCCTCTCTTCAAGCATTCCGTCGGAGGAGCCTAACCATGAGCGTTGACCCGGATCAATAACGGCCAGTGCCAAGCACGGTCCGATCCGCGTTTTTCTCGCAGCGACTGCCACCGTCGCAATCGGAGAGAGGTTTGATACTTGACCGCGGTTACCTCTGGTAGCCGCGGTCTTTTTTTTGCGCATCGCCAAACTGACTGGGCGAGTGCGGCAAATGCTGCGGAACAATCTGCGGCCTTCTGGAATTATTACGTCGCAATATCGCCGCAACTTGGCACATATAAGGTGTACGCCGCGTGAGAATGCCGGCGTCCGACCGCAAGCACGCGGACTTTCACCCCAAATCCAAAACCGAGAAGCGAGACACACATGCTTCGGTCCACGTACATTAGCTGTCGCAAAGGCATCGCGACGCTATTCGCTGCCGCCATGCTGTCCGTCGCTGAAGGGGCAACGCAGCCGGCTATCGTTCCACCCTCGGTTATTAGCGGGCGCGTTCTGGATGCCTCCACACGAGAGCCGATTGCTGGGGCGACAGTATACGCGACGTCGGATACTAACCGACAAAAGACGACTGATAGCCAAGGGCGATTCCGTTTTGACGAGGCGGAAACGAAAGCGATCTTCGCAAAAGCGGAAACAGATAAACTCATTCGCGGCGTTGAAGTGCTTGCAGTAGCAGATGGATTCGGAATCGACTTCATTCAACTGCGCAAGGGGAGTACGCCGAGCAAAGACGACTTGTCGGAGGCCGCTGCGCGGGACATTACTCTGCGACTTCCAAACGACGGCGCGCCGATTAGCGGCCGACTCGTGGATCCCGAGGGCAAGCCGATTATCGGCGCCGTGGTCGAAATCGGGCAGGTTCTCGTCATGCCCAATGAGGATCTTGCCGCATGGTTTGAGAGTTGGCAAAAGAGCAAGCGGCGACACTGGTCCAGTCTGGTGAGCCACCATGTGGATAAACGCTACGCTCCGCTTCGGCGTCGATGGAACTTCTCACATCGGCCGACAGCTTCGTCGGATGTACCCGCCCACTTTTCAGCCAAATCGGAGCCTGGCTTGACTGCGAGAGTTGTGACGGATGCGGAGGGCCAGTTCGCAATCAAAGGCGTGGGTCGAGAGCGAATCGTGTGGCTGATGGCAAAGCATCCCGACTTTGTTTACACCGACATCTTTGTCGCAACGCGCCCCAACTTGTCTGTGAAGGCCGTCGACCCGGGCCTGCCGTCTCACCACGGGGCCACGTTCGTCCAGTCGTTGGAGCGGGCAACCCCGATTCAAGGCACCGTGCGAGAGCACAACACGGCCAAGCCGCTGGCCGGGGTAAAAGTGTTCGCCGGTGCTCACGCGGCCACGACAGCCGAGGACGGCAGTTTCGCCCTCGAAGGCCTAGCGAGCGACGAGCGCCTTGTGAAATTCGTACCGTCACCGAACCAGCCGCACCTTGTGCGTGAGTTGCGCGTTGACGAAGCGCAGAAGCAGGGCGCACTTCGCGTCGACTGTGAGCTATTTCGCGGTGCTCGCGTGAATGGCAAGGTGCTCGTCAAAGCAACTGGCCAACCCATTCAGGGCGCCGTCGTGTCGTACATGGCAGCACCTGGAAACCCCCATCCAAAACGTGCGGTGGGCTTTACGACCGCCGTCCGACACAGCGCAATCGACCCATTCTTAACCGCAAGCGATGGCAGCTTTTCGATAGCCGTCCCGCCTGGTCCGGGTGTGATTTGTATCCGCAACTGGTACGGCGGCGCCGATCAATTCCAACCCTGTAAAGCGAGCGAGTTCAAGGCGGCGTTCGAAAACGGCAGGTCCTATGAAACGGCTGACGGTCGCCGGATTTATGAATTGTCGGACGGTCGCCGGATCGACATAGGGCAATTCCACGGCATTGCGAAAATCAACCCAACGGACGTTGATGATCAGCAAGAGATCGAGATTCGTCTGAAACCGGCGAGTGATGCCCAGCCTGGTGCCATCAAGTAAAGCAGCCGTGGCACAACTTGGAGTCCGCTTGTGCAACCCTCAATGGGTCGAATGCTGATGAAAAGGCTTAACGAAGGTACCATGACTCTCCTTTCCCGTATCCTGGTCTTCGCCGCGGTCTGTTATGCGGGCGCTGGCCTTGGCGGGATCATACGCCATGATCGATCGCCCTGCTCGTATCGAGAATTGGGAGCGAAGCGTGCGTTCCAGAGTGTAGGAGAGGTATCTTTGCGCACCGCTTCAGGCGAGCCTATGAAAGCTAGCTGTGTTCTCATCGCGCCAGAGTGGGCTGTCACGGCGGCGCACGTCGTCCAGGGAAAGGATTGGATGGCAGTGGAGGATTATCGGTTCGTCTTTGGCGGCCAGTCGTTCCATGCCGCTCGCGTCGTCATTCATCCGGATGTGAATCGCAAAATGGGCGCTGTGACAAAGGGGCTGGCAAGAATTGCCTCGGGTGTCGACCTCGCGCTCGTAAAGCTGACAAAACCGATTCACAACGTTCGGCCAGCGGTCCGATATCGCGGTCGCGCCGAGATCGGCAAGGTCATCACGAAGGTCGGGCATGGAATGGTCGGCGACGGCATGGCGGGAATTGACCAGCCGTTCGTCCAGGAGCGCCGCGGCGGAAATAACCGCATCGATGCCGTGGGAGGAGTGTTTGGAGATCTGGCTGTCTCGGACCGCGTGCTGCTCGCTGACTTCGATTCTCCGGTCGACTCTGAATCAAGCCGGCTGGGGGATTCAAAGCCGCTCGAGTTTGAAATCGGCTTCTCACGGGGCGACAGTGGAGGAGGATGGTTTATCCAAGACGACTCCGATGGCGGTGCGTGGAAGCTAGTGGCAGTGACATCGGGCTGGGTTCCGCCCGATGGGAATCCCTACGATACGGAGAACAATACGGATGCGTATGGCACGATTGGGGCGGGCATGCGCATTTCCGCGCTAAACAGTTGGATTGACGGCGCGATTGACACGCCAAGCGCCGAGAGCCGTCCGACTGAGGAATCTATATCTCGGGATGGGCCAGTTTGTCGATGAGGACCGAAGATTCCGGCAGATTGCAGAGCGACGCCGAGCTAGTCGAACGAGTTCAGCACGGCGATCGGGACGCCTACGCGCTGTTGGTGCGGCGTTATGAGCGGCTGGTGCGCGCGGCTGTGCGGAACGTGGTTCGCGACCGGCATGTGGCCGAGGATATTGCGCAAGAATCCTTTCTGGCGGCGTACGAGTCGCTTGCTTCGTTGCATCAATCCGCCAAGTTCGGTCCTTGGCTGCTGGCGATTGCCCGCCATCAAACGGCCCGCGCGAGGCGCCGCATCGTCCCCCAAACGTCCCTCGCCGATCTTGACGTGGCCCAGCCGGGAACTAATGGCAAGTTGACCGACGCATCGCAGCAGATTCTGGAACTTGTGGAGCGATTGCCTGATCACGAACGAATCCTCATTGGCCTAAGGTATTTCGACGGCCACTCGGTGCAAGATGTGGCGAACATTACCGGTCGACCTGTGGGCACCGTGACGAAACAGCTCTCGCGGGCTCACCGGCGCCTCGAACAGTGGTTGAAACAGGAAGTGAGACGATGAACGCGAACCATTCGCTGCAACAACAGTTGGAACGGCTCGGTCGGGAACTTGGCGACTCGCCCGGCCTGACCGAGCGCGTAATGGCAAAAGTCACTCAACGCGAAGGCAAAGTCGAGACGCAGCCGGCGCCATCCGCACATCGACGGTGGCGTTTGCCAGCCGTAGCCGCGCTGGCCGCCAGTATGGCGGTGTGCCTCGGCGTCTGGTGGCTGTCGCGCCCGACCACGCTCTACGCCCGAATGATCATCGCCTTGGCAGAGGCCAACACGATTCATGCCACTGGGTGGACGAGGGACATTGTTCGAAAGTGGCCGCTGGAAAACCCGTTGCAACAGACAGACGTGCGCGACCCAGACCAGAAGCACCGCTTGGATATCTGGTATTGGACCGACGCGGAGGGTGTGCCGCGCGGTTACGAACGCGCAGGTCCGGTGACCGTGGTACGCCAGGGTGGCGACTACAAGGAGTACCAAGCGGATACCGATTTGACGTACGTCTTTGATGGCTCGTCCGATGGCAACGATAAACTGTCCGAGTTCGGCCGGTTCGCCGCATACCTAACCGCCCTGCAGCGTCCGTCGCTGACGAAGGAAGAGCTGGGCCGCCGTTTGGAGAATGACCGCTGGGTGCGGGGTATCCGGCACATCGAAGGCAACCGCATCGACGAGATCTGGATTGACGAGAAGGCGAGCCTGCCGGTGCGGATATCGCGACGCACCAAGGACACCGGCGAGCTAGTCATGGAACTCACGTTCACGGTGGATGAGCCAGTGCCGGCCGCGATTGCGCGCTATGCGCCGCCGGACACCAAATACGTGCGATACAGCGGCGGCGGGAAAGGCAACGAGCAGTGGCGGCAGCACGTGGCCGAAATCGGCGATCGGCTGCAAGTCAAGCCGATCGAGGGACGGATTGCGATACTGCCACGTGAAGATGGCCGGACGTTCTCCAATCAATGGTCGATGATGACCGCGGACGGCAAGCATTGGGTGCGGCCGTTGGATCGTGACCAATACGAACCGATGACGCTCGGCGGCTTCGTTCAGCAGCACGCGGCGACGAAAGACGGGGAGCGGCGACAGGGTACGTGGCGGTTGCCGGAAGCGTTTCGCAACATCGAACTGCCGCGAGCAGATCTGGTCCATGAGGGCGATCTGCCGTGGCAAAAGTGGGTCCAATACGCGCTCAATCAATTCGGCTTCGAGTTTGTGGACCAGATCGAGAACCGAACCATCTGGATCGCCAAACACGACGGCCGCAAGCTCAAGCCATGGCGGGAAGTGAAGCCGCCCGTGCCTTATGTGGTCCAGGGGGGCGTGGAGAAGAAGGGCTACGTGAAACCGGGAATCGGCATGGCTCTCGGCCGCCCTGTTACACTGCAGGAACTCTTTTCGAGCTTTGACGAACTGATGGGCGATCTCGATGCGGACAAGCCATGGATCGTCGACAAGACTGGGCTGTCGATGCCTCCGGCTTACGACGAGAGCCAGCACGGTACCGGCCGCGAATACGATGAAAAGATCCTACCGCCATACTATGTGGCGACGGATGTCCCGTGGTTCGCTGGCGAAGAATCGCTCGAAATGGCCCGCCAGTGGTACGCTAAGGAGTTCGGCATCACGTTTGTGCAAGAAGTGCGCGCGGTGACGGTACACGTCATCCGGCGTAAACAGTAGGCTTCGGCTTATCGTCATTCGACATCCAGTCGTGCCATTTTGCCGCGGACATCGAACTCTGGCGGCTCGACGCGCGCCGGAGCAGTGCCGTTGAAGAGGAACGTGCAATTGCGGCCTGCCTGCTTAGCCTCGCGGAGTGTCCAGTTCAGCCGCTTGAAGAGGCTCTTGCTCGTGTCGTCCGGCAAGACTTCGGTCACTGCCGCGCTGAAGGTGGCGGAGATCGAGCCTTGCGGCAGCTCGAAGCTAGTCTGGGCGATTGTCTGGCGAATGCGCTCGACGACGCTGGTGGCGCCGTGCGGGCCCGTGTCGGCCCAGAAGATAAAGAATCGCTGACCGGCAAAGCGGCCGCACCAATCCAAACCGCTGTACTTGCGAAGCATGTCATCCACGACTCTCGCAGTAGCAGCTAACAACTGGTCGGTGACACGTGCGCCCCACCGCTCGGTGATCGCCGTGAAGCGGTCCAGATCGAACATCGCCACGCTGACCTGGCGGACGCGGCGGCCGTCGTCGCGCCACCACTTGCGGATATAGGCCTCGATCCCCGTGCGATTCTTCAGGCCGGTCAAGGGATCCGTCTGCAGCGACTTGTCGGTGCTATCGAGCCTTCCTTCGCGGGCCATGATCGATAGCAGCAGTTCTTGCATGCAGTCGCGCAACGTATGCGCCAGGTCCACCAACTTGCGCATCTCGATGACCAGGCGCCGCGCCCCGATCATCGGACTGGCCTTGAAGTCGAACATCTCAATGTTGGCGCACGTCGACTCGATCTGCATCGCCTGCGTTTGCAGCACTTCGTCCAGCCGGTCCTGGACAACGGTCATGTCGCCCAGAGCATTGCGCCGCTCGAGCAGATAAGTGGCCGCTTCCGCCTGACGATCCATCCACTCCGAGTTGACTTCGCGGAGCTGATCGACCGCGGCTTGCAGTTTCTCAGCGTTCGGCGTACGAACGCATTGACGGACCTCGCCGTCGATCGTCACCAGCCGGTCGCGATACTTTCCCACGTCCAGCCGCAACACCTGCACCGAGGCCTCGACAAAGCTCTTGCACTCGTTCGGATCGGACAACACCGCCAGCCATTGCGGCGGCAAATCCTGCATCGGGGCGAACGCCGCTTCTTTTGGTTCGGCGGCCGTTTCAAGCAGCGGCAACAGCGGTTCATCGAGGGCTTCGACCACCGCCTCGAGCTGCTCGGTCTGGGTCGGCATGTCGGCCGCATCGACGAACATGGCCTGAGGCAGCGGCGCATACATCAACCGCCGGCCGAGATAATACCCGACCGCGATGTACAACAGCGCGGTGCCCATGACATAGAAGATCACAAACAACTGTAGGCTTTGCCGCAGAACCATCGGGGGCGGTTCCCCGCCGCTGCGGAAGTCCGCACTGGCGGTCTCTGCCGAAAGTGCGGCCCATAACCGTGATGTCGATTTTGCAGGCCTGGCGAGTGGCTTGTGTGTGGCGTAGCCGAAGTCGCCAGACTTCGGGCGAATCGAAAGTGCCGCCGGAATTCTGGCGAATTCCGCTACGAGAGGGCCCTGTGCGGCGACTATGCTCGACACCCTACTGCTGTAGAATACAACGTTTCCCGCCCGCACGAACCGATTCCGGCAATGCCCCTGCAACTCATCCAGTATCCCCATCCTACGCTGCGGCATGTTTCTCGGCCGCTGAAGAAGATCGACGCCGAGCTGCGTGGCTTTGTCCGTCAGATGTTCGAGCTGATGTACAAGCACCGCGGCGTGGGTCTGGCGGCGAACCAGGTCGATCTGCCGTATCGCTTGTTTGTGGTGAACCTGGAAGGCGATCCCGCGAAGGGCGAAGAAATTGTCTTCGTCAATCCAGTGCTCAGCCGCCGCAAGGGGCTGGCCGAAGCCGAGGAGGGCTGCCTCAGCCTGCCCGGCATGTACGGTTACGTGAAGCGGCCCGCCGAAGTCGTGCTCGACGCCTTTTCGCTCGAGGGGAAACCGATCCACTTAGAGCTCGATGATCTCTTCGCGCGCGTGGTCCAGCACGAAACGGACCACCTTGACGGCCGGCTGTTCATCGACCGGCTGAACACGACGGGCGCGCTCAACGCCCGGCCGATTCTCGATGAGTTCGAGATTGCCTTCGCGGGGCAGCGCGAGCGGGGAGAGATTCCCAGCGACGAGTTAATCGCTATTCGGCTTGCGACGTTAGAGGGGCAGAGGACCTGATCAATGGGGAATGCGGAATGGGGAATGCGGAATGATGAGTGGCCGGAATCTGCCGCGCCCATTCCCCATTTCACATTCGCTACTCCCCATTCGCCCTTGCGATTAATCATGCTGGCCACCGGCCCGTTTGCCGTGCCGACGTTTCGCGCACTCCTCGGCCCGCCGGATCGCTATCAAGTCGTGGCGCTCTTTACGCGGCCCCAGCGTGAGGCCCACACGCGGGACAAGCAGCAGCCGGCGGCGCACCTGATGCGCGCCATGGCCGTTGATCTGGGCCTGCCGATCTTAGAGCCCGAGGACATCAATTCGCCCGAAGCTCAGGCCGAATTGACGCAGTTGGCCGCCGACTTGTTGATTGTCTGCGACTACGGTCAGATCCTCTCGCGCGAAACGCTTGCGCTGGCGCGGCTCGGCGGGATCAACCTCCACGGGTCGCTGTTGCCTAAATACCGCGGCGCCGCCCCGATTCAATGGGCCATCTATCACGGCGAAACCGAGACCGGTGTGACGGTAATCCATATGACACCCCGACTCGACGCCGGCCCTTGCCTCGTACAGAGGAGCACACCCATCGAACCCAACGAGACGGCAATGGACCTGGAGCCGCGGCTGGCGGACTTGGGGGCTCGTGCAGTGCTGGAAGCCATCAACCTTCTGGACAGCGGTCACGCGGCCGCAGTCATCCCGCAAGACCCCAAACTGGCAACCAAAGCGCCCCGCCTCAAGAAGACCGATGGGCTAATCGACTGGTCGCGCCCCGCGCGGGAAATACGCAACCAGGTCCGCGCATTTCAGCCCTGGCCGAAGACGTATTCGTTTTGGCGCCGCTCCGAAGGTGAACCGTTGCGGTTGATCCTGGAGGACGTTGCCGCGGTCACGGAAGAGGTTGTCAAAGTGACACTGGCCGGCGAGCGTCGGCCGCCCCCCGGCACGGTGATCTCCGTGGACAAAGAGGCGCTGATGATCGTTTCCGGACAGGGGGCGATCCTGCCCCAGATCGTCCAGCCCGCCGGCAAGCGCGCCATGTCGATCGGCGAATTCCTCCGCGGCCACGCGGTCCGCGAAGGCGATCGGTTTGGCAACGCGGAAAGCCCCGCAAGGGGCGACATACTGTAGCCGGGGGCACAAGCCCCCGGAATCCCCGCGAACCGCCCGAAGCCCCAGCGGGGCGACATTGCTTCGCCTCTCCTCCGTTCTCGGCGCGCCGCGTCGCTCTCACTGCACACCATGCGGTCTACCGCAAGAATCCGCCGGCTCACTCCAATCTCACATTTCAACTATTGCAGTGATTCCATATAGCTTCTAGATTGCGGTTCGGACAGACACGAGGCCGCGCGCCAAAACGGAGCAGTCGATCTTGCAAGCCCCAACGGTCTTTCGGCTTGAACGGCGCGCGTCTCTTGCGACATGGGCTGTGTGCGCCAAGGCTCACAGGCGCCCTGTTTTAGATGCGAGCGATGAGTCCACGACTATCGGATCAAGGTCGGGCTCAGAAAGGAGGGAACCTCGATGAAGCGCAAGCATGAAGAGAAACTCGCCGCGCTGGCACAACTTGGCCGCAAATTAACTGAAGTGGTGTCGCTGGCCGGCGCTCAGGGGATTTACGAAGCGATCGAGGCGCAGCGCGCCTCCACGGGCCGCGCCCGCCTGCCGAAGGACGTGCGGAACGTTCTGGCAGAAGTTAGCGTTCGCGCCGCACGACGCATAGGCGAGCTCCTGGCAGAGGCGGGATTGTCGCGCGGAGGACGGCCACGAAATGGCGGCCGCACGGCGTCGCGGCATACGCTCGGCGCGCTGCGGCTCAGCAAGAACCGGTCGTCGCGGTGGCAGCGGTTGGCCTCGATTCCAGCGGATGTCTTTGAAGCCTACCTCAGAGATGCCAGCAACCGCCACGAGACGCCTTCGGTAGCGAAGCTGTTGAAGTTCCCCGGTCGGCTGGCTGCAAACCGAGCACCCACGCGACGCACAAACGGGTCGGTGGCAGCTCTTCACGCTCCCAGAGTCGCGGCTGAGACCAACGGCCAGCTTGTTGACCTGAAGGATCATCTGTTGCATCTCGGCGATCTGGTGGAATCGCGAGCAAGCGCATCCGCGGAAAAACACGCACAAGCCGTAGACCGCCGGATCACGGCCGTATTGCGTGAAATGCGCGACATCGTCGAGCGAGTCGAGCTTGGACAATGATGGTAGTCCAGTCTAACCGCGCGCTTGTACTCGCTTGGGAAGAATCGACCCGCGGCAAAACCGGTCCCGCGCGGCACCGGTTTCCGCAAGGCCAACGGCCGTTTCGCTTTGCCGCATTTCTCGTGTGGGACCAGTTTTCTTTTTTTCGCGAATCGTCGTACTTCAATTATGCTCAGAACCAGGGTCCGATATCGGCGCCCATCACGGCGCCAGCAAGAGTCATAGACGAAGGGCCGTTCGACGCGACCCCTGTGAGATTGCCTTGATGAGTCGTTTAGCTATTTTGCTTGCTCTAATCACGTCACTGTGCTGTCGCGCCGCGCTCAATCGCGGTGGCGCTCGCACTCTGATCGGCATTCGCTCAATACTACCAATGGCGCTCGCCCTGGCTGTTTCGCGTTCGGCAACGGCGACGGCAGAGGTGATTCGCTTCCAAATGACGGGCACTGTTCAAGTCTACGATCCAACGTTCGTTCTTCCTCCTGATGTTGTTACTGGCGCACCGTTCACCGCGTTTCTCACCTACGACACGAGCGTCCCAGATAGCTTGCCGGACAACCCGCGCAGAGGGCGGTACGAGCTTTCCGGATCAGGTACAGAATTCGGCCTTGCGTTGACGGTTGGAGGTCTGACACTCCGAAATGACCCGACGAGTACGTTCCTGATTGAGATTCTAGACAACGCGTCCTTGGCGCCGGGAATCAGTCCGCCAATCGACTCGTTCATGTTTCACGGGGGGCACTTTATTGGAGGACCTCCCGCCCAACTTAAGACGATTCAGGTCTTCTGGGACAACCTCCAAATGGATTCATGGGCTTCCGACTCGCTGCCCGTCTCGCTAGATCCGGGCCGTTTCCGCCGCGCCGAGGTCCTCGCCGGTGGGGGAGCTGAACAGCCGCCACTCGGCCGGCCGTACGATATTGTCGCTTTTGTGCGAGAAGTGACCGTCGTACCGGAACCGGCCACGATCGCGTATAGCGCTACAGTGGCGATCGTACTCGCAGCCTTTGCCTATAGAAAGCGTTGTCGAAGGAGGACCCACAGATAGTTGTACCGCTTGTACTTTTTGTTTCACTCTTTAGCAGAAGGATCGAAGAATGGATTTCCGAAAGAGAACGACAAGACGGACGCGTCAGCTTCAGAACACTCGCAGGTTTTCGTTTGAAGTCTTGGAACAGCGCTCACTCCTCTCGGCGGCGCCGATCGAAATCGACAACGCTCGACTCTTCACGTCGGTTCTGGATGATCAATCCGCCGCCGTTCCAGCGCAAATAGCCGGCAAAGTGGATTCGCACTATTGGGAATTGGCCGAACATCTGAGTTCCGCGTCGCGGCGTGGCACGCGCGGTGGCGAAGACCTCCGTGAGGCGCTAATCGCACTCGATCTGCCGAATGCGTCAGTTGCGGGTGTGAACGCCCTGGCGGAGATTCGCACTGTTATTACCACGACCGACACGTCGCCCGGGACGATAACTGCTCTTCAGCGTGCCGGAGCGCGTCTCGACGGCTGGCAATTCCAATCCGCAGGCTTTGGAATTCAAAGCAACCAGCTTCACGCATGGGTTCCGTCTCACGGCGTGAATCGGTTGGCGGCGCTCCCGGTTGTCGAAAGCCTCTCGTTGCCGGTAAATGGCGTTACCGACATTGGAAATGAGACCACTGAAGGAGATGCATTGCTGTTGGCCGACGACGTCCGCAGCGTCTTGGGGTTCGACGGCACGGGCATAAAAGTAGGCGTCATTTCGTCTGGCGTTCCAAACCGCGCCAGTGTGCAAACGACCGCCGACCTGCCTGCAAGCGTCACGATCGATCCCGTCCGCTCGGGCGCCGAAGAGCACGACGAAGGGACTGCCATGCTTGAGATTGTGCATGACATCGCGCCGGGCGCCGAACTTTTCTTTTCCGGCTTCCGGCATATCGGATATGACCTGCAAGGCAACGAGATTACGGAATATGTCGCCCAGGATATGGTCGATTCGATCAACTGGTTGCTCGACCAGGACGTTGACGTGATCGTAGACGATCTTCAGTTCTTCAACGAGGAAGCATTCAGCGATGGTATCGTCGCGCAAGCGGCGAGCAACGCAATTGCCGAGGGCGTCACCTTTGTGACTGCCGCAGGAAACCGTGCCAACCGCCATTATCAAGGGCAGTTTTCGAACGACGGGGCTGGTATACACGATTTCAAAGTGGGAGCTCAGCTCGACAACATCCTCAATGTCAACGTAGCGGCCGGCGGGCAGGTGGAGGCGTGGCTCCATTGGAGCGATCCGCTCGGGACCAGCGCGAATGATTACAACATCTGGTTCATCGATTTGACGACGCATGCAACGCTCGGTACTCGCGGCATCGTCGTTCAGGATGGAGTTGGAGGAAACGACAATCCCCGCGAGCGCGCTTTTTGGACAAACACTTCGGCTTCCGCGGTGCAGGTCGGGATTGTTGTGGAGAGAGCGGCAGGCGTTGATCGCGAACTAGAAATCTACGTGACTCCTGCAGGCACGATGGCGGATGACGATGCTACCGTCACTGACTCCATGTTCGGCCACAAGGCCGTGACCGGAGTAATTACCGCGGGCGCAATCGATGCCGCCGATGCCGGCACCGACACCATCCGAGAGTTCAGTTCGCGCGGACCGGCGACCGTTTACACCAACTTCGCGACGCAACAATCCGTCGCGAGACAGTCCTTGGATGGGGCCGGGATCAACGGCGTACGGACCAGGATCGGAGAGTTAGGCTTCTTCGATTTCCCGTTTTTCGGCACGTCGGCAGCCGCGCCGCACATTGCCGGCATTGCCGCATTGTTATTGGATATAAATGCTTCCTCTACGCCGACCCAAGTCTCATCGTTTCTCACCAACAACGCAGTGGATATTGACTCCGCGGGTTACGATGTAAACTCGGGGTTTGGTCGCTTTAATGCGTTGGCTGCTGCCTATAATGCCTTTACACCCGCCTTGCCCGATCTGGTAGCGAGCAGCGACTGGGGAATCTCGGCGACTGACAATAACACTGGGGACACGACGCCGACGTTTACTGGAACGGCACCGGCGGGTTCGCATGTCTGGCTGTACGTAAACAACGTCGCCGTGGCGGAAACCCAGTTAGCTGCGGGAGTAACCACCTACAACAATCTCACGCCAACCACACCGCTTACGCCGACCGGAACCTGGAACATCACAGTTCGTGTGGCTGAAAACGGCGCCGTGCCCGAAGCCAACCGGTCCCAGCCTTCCAGCACGCTAGTCATTTCGAATACCGAGTCGCAGAGCCTAGGGTCGTCATTTACCGCAAAGTTGAGTGATACGCTGTCTGTCTCCGGCTCGAATTCAGGAAGCTCAACGCTGACGATCAGTTGGGATACGTCGGCTGGCCATCCGCCACGGTTACTCACCAAGAGCGGCACGGGGACCGTGACCATTGGAGCTGGCCACATCAGCGACCGGTCCGTCTCGGTCACGTATATCAATCAGAACGGTACGACTAACTTCGATACCGACACTGGCGTCGCCGCCACACAAGCCGGTCAGACGCGCGTCGCCAACTGGTCCGTCAATGCCTCTCTGGGAACAGGCGCGACCAGCTCCAACGTCGTCTTTAATACGACGCAGAACCTGGCCGCCATCGGCGTCGTAGGAACGGGGGCGCTTGTGAATATGCCCGCCAACGGCGGCCGTGTGCTCGTCGTCGATTCTGTCACAGTCATCAACGGCGGCAAGCTCGACTTGTACGACAACGACCTGATCCTTCGCGCCAATTCGGCAAACGAAGTCACCAGGTATAACGACCTGTATGCTCTGATTGTGAGTGGCTACAACAGTGGCGCATGGACCGGTGCAGGGGTCATGAGCACGAGCGCCGCGGCGGCAGGCGGTTCCACCGCGCTAGCACTTGTCCGCAACAGTCAGTTGCCCGAGGTCGGTGCCACGTCGTTCACGACTTTCAGTGGCCAGCTCGTCAGCCAGTACGACGTTCTCGTGAAGTACACCTACACGGGCGATCCAAACATCACCGGCTTAGTTGACGACGACGACGTAACAATTCTCGGTGTAACCTACGGAAACAACTCGGGGATGCATTGGTGGCTTGGAGACTCGGACTACGACGGCGATGTGGATGACAACGACATCACGTTCTTAGGAGCAAATTACGATCCCAACGGTACTCCCTTGTAGTCGTAGCAGCATCTGAGTCGATAAAGTCGTGAAGGCCCGCGGAGCAATCCGCGGGCCTTTTTTAATGGAACTAGGCCGCTCGCAGCCGGCTACTAACACTTCCCATCTCCCTTTCCTCTATCCCCACCCCCTTGACAAGCGGGCCACTTTTATGCTATACACATGACCATAGAAGCAAAGCCGCCAAGGAGCCCGCTGGCGCCTGCCGCTACCCGCCGCGGCCGGTGGCTAGTGCTCTGTGCCAATAACCGTAGACAAGCGCAAGCGGCTTATTCTAAAGATGAGCTCCGACAAAAGCGCTAGCCGTCGGCTCTCATCACGAGCGCGTCGATGAGCACCGCCGCGACCGATCAACACACGATTATTGTTTCAAAACCCCCTAAGGAATGCGCGCATCGCGCCTGGTACAAAAACAATCGTCCCTTTTGCCAACTCTTTCGTTTTCCTTTGTTAACTTCTGCCAATCTGCCTTCTCGGATCTGCTTGCCTGCGAATTCCAGCGCACGTGGCACCCAGCGCCAATAATTCCCGCCCGTCGTTACCCTAAAAATGCAACCACCAACACTTCAAGCACTTCCGTCAATCGACCATCCGCCAAACCGCCTGAGTTTCTGCGCATTTACCCCCCCATGCATTTTTGCCAGGTGGAGCGCCAAAAACTCCAACGCCCCGCGCTCCGAATTCCGCACTCCACACTCTCTTTTGCTCATTCCAATTCGGCTCTTGTTGAACCCTGAACCCCGAACCCTGGATCCTCTTTGCCGGCCTTCGCCCCATTCGCAAATGCGGTTAGAATAGACCTTTTCCGCCAGCAATGTTCCCTGGAGGGCCAGGCAGTGGCCAACTGGACGACCGCCGATATCGTGATCCTGGGTGTGGTTGCGTTCATCGCAATGACCGCGCTCGTGCGGCTGATGCTGCACCGCCGCGATGAGCTGCTGAGCGACTTGGAAGAGCAAGCCCGCGGGGCGAAAGCGAAAAAAGCCGCCGAGGAAGCGTCAACGAAGTAACCTCTGGTTCCCAGGCTCCGCCTGGGAACACACTGCTTGCGAGGCTCTGCCTCGCGCAACGCAGTTGACAATAAGAGGGACCCTGCAGGCAGAGCCTACCAGACAGTGCGTTCCAAGGCAGAGCCTTGGAACGAGTAACACGAGGACACCAGGCCACCAGACACAAGTCCAAATCCGTGCCCAAATACCTCTACATCGAAACCGTCGGTTGCCAGATGAACGTGCTCGACAGCGAGCTCGTGGTGGCGGCGCTGCGTAAGGACGGCTACCAGCTTACCGACTCGCCCTCGCATGCCGACACCGTCCTCTTTAACACTTGCAGCGTCCGCCAGCATGCCGAGGACAAGATCTATTCCGCCCTGGGCCGGCTGAAACACGCCAAGGACCACAACCCACACAAGATCATCGGCGTGATCGGCTGCATGGCGCAGAAGGACCAGCAGCTCATCTTTCAGCGGGCGCCCTATGTCGATCTGATCGTGGGGCCTGGCCAGTTGCACCAAATACCGCGTCTGCTCGAAGAGATCGCCGCCGGCAAGGGCGCCGTGGGCAGTGGTCCGCGGCTCGAGGTGAGCCTCGGCCGCAAAGAGGGACCGCGCGAGGAAATCGAACGCAGCTTCGAGAGCTACGACCCCGACCGCGACCCCGAGATGCGGCCCACGCCGTACCAGGCTTTCGTGCGGATCCAGATCGGCTGCGACAAGTTCTGCACCTACTGCATCGTGCCCAGCGTCCGCGGGCCGGAGCAGGGGCGGCATCCCGATCACATCTACGCCGAAGCCGTAAAGCTCGCCCGCGAAGGATGCCGCGAGATCACGCTCCTCGGCCAAACGGTCAACAGCTACAAGTTCCACCACGGCGACGGCCGCACGACGCGCCTCTCCGACTTGCTCGAACGACTGCATTGCATCGACGGGCTCGTGCGTCTGAAGTTCGTCACCAATTACCCCAAGGACATGACCGACGATCTACTGGCCGCGGTGCGCGACCTGCCAAAAGTCTCGCCGTACCTGCACGTGCCCGCTCAAAGCGGATCGAACGAAGTCCTGCGCCGAATGAAACGCGGCTACACCATCGAAGAATATCGCGAGATGTACGCCCGCATCCGCGCGACAGTGCCGGACTACGCCGTGACGAGCGACTTCATCGTTGGCTTCTGCGGCGAGACCGAACAGGATTTTGAGCAGACCGTCGCGCTCGTCGAGGAATGCCGCTTCAAAAACAGCTTCATCTTCAAATACAGCGAGCGTCCCGGCACGAAGGGCGCCGAGCTATACCCGAACGACGTCCCGGAAGATGTCAAACGCCGCCGCAACAACGAGCTGCTGGCAATTCAGAATCGCATCAGCGAGGAGGACCACCAGGCGTTTCTCGGCCGCACGGTTGAAGTCCTCGTCGAAGGTCCCAGCAAAGACGCTCGCAAGCACGCCGATCCCGACAGTCCCCTCGTCCAGCTCGTCGGCCGCACCCACTGCGACCGCATCGTGGTCTTCGAAGGCAACCGCCGCCAGATGGGCGAGCTTTTGCCCGTGACCATCTACGACGCCAACGCCCACACGCTGTTCGGACAGGTCGTTACGCAGCACGTCGGGCCGGAAGTTTACGAGTTGACGATCTAATTGCTCGACGCGCGAGGATACGCATATGCGCACGGTCTACGTCGAGACCACGATCCCAAGCTATTTGGCGGCGTATCCCAGCCGCGATCTCATTATCGCGGCGCACCAGCAGATTACTCACGAATGGTGGCGTACCGCCCGCGACCGATTCAGCCTTTATCTGTCGGAGGCGGTATCGGATGAGATTCAGGCCGGCAATTCCGAGGCGGCAAGCCGCCGTTTGCAGATGGTCGCCGGACTTCCGATTCTCGCGTACTCCAGCGACGTGTTGACGCTTGTGCAGGCCTACGACCAACGGTTGGGGCTGGTCGGCCGGGCACGGGCCGATGTCGTGCATTTGGCATTCGCGGTCGCATATAGAATGGATTACATGGTAACATGGAATTGCCGGCACTTAGCCAACGGCGAAACCATTCGGCGGTTGAGAGATGTCAACGACGAATTGAATCGCGCCACACCTATAATTGTCACTCCTGAAGAACTTCTTGAGGCACAGGAGCGCGGACCATGATCGACGATCCAATCGTAGAAGACGTCTATCAAGCCAGGCAAAAGATCCTTGATAAGTGGCAGGGTGATCTGGGTAAGTGGCTTGAGCACCTGCGCGATGCGGAAGCTTGTCACGCAGATCGCGTCGTTACGCTGGACTCGATGCGGACAACGAACGAACGTCAACACTCTGGCGCGGATATGGCGACCAGCAACGAAAAGGAAAGCTTTTGTGGTTCGGATCGCGTCATTTCCAACCCTGTTGTAACCTACACCTGGGACTTAAACGATCCGGTTGAAAAGCCGGAACATAATGAGGCCTGAACAACTTGCCCACTCGCCGGCGGACGAAGGAAACATGTAGTCAGGCATGCGGCGGACTGAACCTTGAACCCCGAACCGTAGGCCGCCCGCCGTGGCGGGGAACCCCGTCCGCATGCATCTCGACACGCTTCGCCGCTATCTGGAAGACCCTGCCGCCGCGGCCGACTGGCTGCGCTCGTGCGGACTTTCCGATCTGGCCAAGGCGCACGGCAACCTCGTCCGCATCGCCAGCACCAACATCACGCTCGACCTGGTCGCCGACATCGCCGACCAGCTTGCTGAGCACTTGCCGCGGCTGAGCGACGCCGACATGGCGCTCAACAATCTCGACCGCTTCATCGCCGCCGCCCGCAACCCGCTCTCGCTGGCTACGCTCTTCGAACGCGACCGCGAGGCACTGCCCATCCTGTTGCAAATCTTCTCCAGCAGCCAATACCTCAGCGACACCCTCTTGACCGACGCCGAGGCGTACGATCTCTTGCGCATGACCGAAGGCGAGCCGGTCGCACGCGAGATGATCGTCAAGGAGTTGGCCAGCGAGGTGGCCGTGCTCGGCGACGAACGCCTCGTCATGGCCGCGCTCCGCCGGTTCAAGCGCCGCGAGCTCTTGCGGATCTCGTACGGCGACATCATCCGTTCGCAACGCCTGGAAACCGTCACGCGGCAAATCTCGTATGCCGCCGACGCCGTGCTCGAGGCCGCCGTCCGCAGCGCACGTCGCAACCTCGAACAAAAGCGCGGCACGCCCCGCACGCGCGACGGCCGCCCGGCCCGGTTTGTCGTCCTGGCGCTGGGCAAGCTCGGCGGCAACGAGCTGAACTACTCCAGCGACATCGACCTGGTGTTCCTCTACGACCACGCCGGCGAGACCGACGCCGCGCGGCCACTGGCGAATCAGGAGTTCTTCGACCGGCTGGCGCGCGACGTCGTGCGGCTGATTAGCGAGAGCACACCGCAAGGCATCGCCTACCGCGTCGATCTCCGCCTGCGCCCCGAAGGGCACAACGGCCCCGTCGTCACCAGCCTCGACAGCGCCTTGCACTATTACGACGTGCTCGGCCGCACCTGGGAGCGGCAGGCCTTCGTCAAGGCCCGTCCCGCCGCCGGCGACATCGACCTAGGCGAAGAGTTTCTCGCGCAGCTCGAACCTTGGATCTATCGTCGCTATCTGAGCCGCGCCGACATTACCGGCATCCGCGCCCTCAAGCGCCGCATCGAACATCGTACCGAGCACGAAGGCGCCGAAGCGACCGACGTGAAGACCGGCCGCGGCGGCATTCGCGACATCGAGTTTGTCATCCAGTTCCTGCAGTTGCTCAACGGCGCCGATCTGCCGCAGCTCCGCACCGGCAACACGCTGGCGGCCCTCTTGCAGCTCGAAAGTTGCGGCTGCCTGACGCACCAGGAGAGCTCCCTTCTGGCCGAGAACTACTCGCTCTTGCGAAAGATCGAGCACCGGCTGCAGATCATGTTCGATCTGCAAACGCACCGCCTGCCGCGCTCGCCCGACGAACTGCGCCGGCTGGCGATTCGCCTGGGCTATGCCGAGCGGCCCGACAAGCCGGCGCTCGACGCGTTCGAGGCCGACTACAAGCGGATTACTGAGCTGAACCGCAAGATGCTCGACCACTTGCTGCATGACGCGTTCGGCAACGAGGATCAGCCCGAGCCGGAAGTCGATCTCGTCCTCGACCCCGACCCGTCGCCGGCGCAGGTCACCGCCGTGCTCGGCAAGTATCCGTTTCGCGACGTGAGCGAAGCCTATCGCAACCTGATGGCGCTGGCCGAGGAGAAGATCCCCTTCCTCTCCACGCGCCGCTGCCGGCATTTTCTCGCCTCGATTGCCCCCCGGCTGATCCGGGCCATCGCCCAGACGGCCGACCCCGACGCCACGCTAGTCAACCTCAGCAAGGTCAGCGATTCGCTCGGCGGCAAAGGCGTCCTCTGGGAGTTGTTCAGCTTCAACCCGCCGTCGCTCGCGTTGTACGTCGAGCTGTGCGCCACCAGCCCCTTTCTGTGCGACATCCTCACCGGCAACCCGGGCATGATCGACGAGCTGCTCGACAGCCTGTTGCTCGACAAGCTCCCCACGCGCGAGCAGCTCGACCGCGACCTGGCGGAGCTGACTCGCGCCGCCGAGGACCTGCTGCCGATCTTGCACAGCTTCAAAAGCGCCCAGCAGCTCCGCGTCGGCGTCCGCGACGTGCTGGGCAAGGAGCCGATCGAATCGGTCAACGCGGCCCTCTCCGACATCGCCGAAGTCTGCGTGCGGCGGATCGCCCAGGCCGAGTACGAGAAACTCGCCGCCAAGTTGGGCGAGCCGATGGTGGGTACGGGCGAAACGATGGGCCGCCCCGCCGAACTAGTCATCATCGCGCTGGGCAAATTTGGCGGGCGTGAGCTGAACTACCACAGCGACCTCGATCTGGTTTTCCTTTACGACGCCGATGGCTCGACGTTCCACACGCGGCGCTCGCGGCGCAGCGGCGACACGACCACCAACCAGCACTTCTTCTCCGAATTGTCGCAGCGCGTGGTCAAAATCGCCGGGCACCTGGGGCCCTATGGCCGGCTATACGAAATTGACCCGCGCCTCCGGCCCACCGGCCGCAGTGGGCGGCTGGCCACGTCGCTCACGGAGCTGGCTCGCTATTTCAGTGAAGGCGAAGGGCAACTCTGGGAGCGCCAGGCGCTTACGCGCGCCCGCGTGATCTACGGCAGCGACGACGCGGTCCGCCAGGCGCTCGAAACGGTTTGGCAGGCGGCCTACGACCCGCCCTGGCGGCCGGAGTTCGCCGCCGAAATTCGCAAGATGCGATTGCGGCTCGAAGAGACCGCCAGCAAGTCGAACCTCAAGCGCGGGCCCGGAGGCGTGGTCGATATTGAGTTCCTTGTGCAGATGCTGTTGCTCAAGCACGGCCGCGAGCACACGAGCATTCGCCAGCCGAACACAATCGACGCACTCGGCGCATTGCACGACGCCGGGCTGATCGATCGCGACGACTTTGAATACTTGACGACGAGCTACCAGGTGCTGCGCTCGATCCAGGGCCGCCTGCGGCTGATGAACATGACAGCGCTCAATGATCTGCCTGGCAACCCGCAAGAGCTCAGCAAGCTGGCCCGCCTGCTGGGTTATCCCGACCGGGAAAAGCTGCTGGCCGATTGCCACCGCCTGCAATCCGAAAACCGCCGCCGCTTCGACTCCTTCCTCGAAACCGAGCTCGCGCAAGCGGTCGTTTAAACCCGCGCCGTTGGAGTTCAAGCTTCAGCTTGCTCCCCGTCTCCCAGTCTCCCAGTCTCCTTGTCTCGTTTCCGCTGGCGCTGTTTCTCGGCTCTCGCCTCTAACGCGACGCCATAACCTCTAAGATGACAGTGTCGTTCTTTTTCGGGCGACCCTTCTTGGTAGCCTTTCGCTTGCTGGTTCGGACGATCAGTTTGCCTCCTGCGGCGGTGGCGGGGAACAATGAACCGATCCGTACCCCTTGACAGTTGTGCCACTCTTATGGTATACAAATGAGCAAGACGCCCTCTCCGTACTTCCCGTGGTCGCCTCCTGCCCCGCTTTCGACTCCGCGCCCCGCACTGCGGTCTGTTTGCGCAATCACCTCTCTTTTTGCAATAATTCCCCGCTGCATTTCCCTAACCAGCAATGGCACTTTCACTTGCATCTCTCGCGCCGCGAATTATTTCCGCTCAAGCCCCAATTTCCGGCAACAACCCAATCTGGTGAAATAAATCCGCCGACACGTGCGTCAAGAGACGCGCGGCGAAGCACTGCTCGCGGCGAGCAGTGGCACACGGCTAAACCCATAAACGCGCGGTTTAAAATCCAAAAGCGGCGACGAGTCTCCGCACTCCACGATCCCCTCATCTCCCCTCCCCATCCTCCCATCTCCTTGAACCTTGAACCGTTATTCAAAGAATCGCTCTTCCAGCCGGCGCTTGCCCTCAGCGATGTAATACTGCACCAGCTCGATGCGCAGCGCCCGCGGCGTGAGCTGGCGCTTTTGCCAGCGATCGACAAGGCTGGCATGACGCGTGTGCAGCTCGCGGAGGCGCGACTGCTCGGCGGCCGAGAGTTTTGTGCCGGGCGGGACCGTGCCGCCGCTCATGATCGCGTCGCGCGCTTCGAGAAAGTCGCCGCTCGCCCCGTAGGCAATCTCGTCGAGCGCCTCGATCAGCGCCTTCGCTTTCGCGGCGGCCACCAGGTCCATATCCTGCGCCACGCCGACGGCGCCGGCCACCGCCTTGGCCAACAGCGGGTTGTCCTTGGCCGCCTCGGCGACCTTCAGCCGCAGCAACTGGAACGCGTCGGGCGCGGGGGTCACCTCGCGCGTCATCAGACTCTGAGCAAAATGGTCGAACACCGCCTCCTCGACTTCGCGGCGGGGATCATACATCGGATCGCGCCGTCCGACGAGCCGCAGTGTGGGCGAAAAGAACGCACCCGTCGGCGAGATAAAATCTTCGCCGAACGTGAAGCCGAACTTGGCCAGGTTGTCGGCCGTGTAGCCGGGGGCCGGGCCTTCGGACAGCGGGAAGAATTCCTCGCGCGGCCGGTCAGTCTGCAACGCACAGAGATACAAATACCCGGCGCAGTAAGTGTGGATCTTCTGGCCGGCAAGCGGCAATCCCCGCAGCGCCAGCACGCGGTCGGTGCGGAAGTTGAGGTCGAACTCGGTCACGTTGCCAACGGTGGCGACCGCGGCCTCGGCCATCTGCCGGGCCGTGTCGGCGTCCGGATGGCGGAGGAAGACAAAGTGCCGCGTCCGCTGCACGAACGTATCGACATTGGTCGCTGGCATCTCCGGGCCGCGCTCGGGGATGTCGATGATCACCATCCGCCGCACGCCGTCGCTGCCGCGCTCGATCGCCGCCACGCCAACGTGTGTGAACAGACCGGGCGAGAGATCGGTGAACAGGTTGTACGGCGACGGGTTCCGCATCAAGAGCCAATCGCCCGGCTGGATCTCGATCGAACCGAGGCGATACGTGTCGCCGGCCAGGCCACTCTTTGCGGCGGCCCGGACGGTGGCGACGAGCCGGTCGCGTGCGGCCCGCTCTTCGGCGGTGAGCCGCCGCAAGTCTTGCTTCGCCAACAGCGCGGCCAGCTCGCGCGCGGTGATCGACGGCTTGGGAAGCGTGGGGTCCTGCCCCGGCCGCTGCTCCTGCGGCAGACCGAGGCGCACCAGCGCATCGGCCGCGGCGATCACCAGCCGCGCGGTGGCGCGGGGATGCTTGACCAACCGCGCCAGCTCCGGCACGAGCTCGTAGTTGCCACTGTCACCGACGAGGCGGAGGATGCGGAGCTTGGCCGGCAGGCTGACTGGGACGGCGCCTTCCTCACTTGGCGGCGGATCAAAGAGGCCCGACGAAACGACAACGGCGCCGATGCCGCTTTTGTAACGGACGAGAAGATCGAGCAGGCGGTTATAGTTTTCGGGCCGCTCAACGGCCGTATCGGCGGCGAAGTTCAAGGCGTCGAACAGCAGGTAGCGCAGCCGGCCGGAAAGGTCGATGTACGACGAGGTCGCCCAGAAATAGCTCGTCGCCGCTTCATGCCGCTTTTCAGCCGGCTTGATGTCGGCGAAGCCGGTCCGCTGGGCCATGGCGGTTTCGAGCTGGCGATCGATCCCGTCCTTAATCGCGAGCAATCGCTCGGTGATGGCCAGCACGTGGTCGACACGTTCCGTGCCGTCGTACTGGGCGAGCTGCGCCGTCCAGTACTCGACGGCCGAGACGCCCTGCGCGAATTGCTCGAGCTGCAAGTCGGCGTATCCGGCGGCGTCCTTGGGCTGCATGCGGGCGAGGTACGTCACCCACTGCGAGGCCGACTGGGCCGTCTGGTTGATGCGCGCGGGGGCCCGGGCTGCTGACGGCGGCGGCGCCTTCGCGGCGCCCCGGCCGGCGGGCTGGCGACCGGCGGGGCCACGGCCGAGTGGGGGCCGGCGTGCGTCGGCCGAATCGAGTCCCGCAGCGGCTTCACGGTCCTCACGGGCCTTTTGCAAACGCTCGCGCAGCGTTTGAGCAGGAGCGCGCTCGGGCAAAACAGCGATCGCCGACACCATCAACACGGCGGTGCACACAACACAGACAAATCGTCTCACGGCAGAAACCTCACACGCGAATCGGTTCAATCGGGACAGACGCCCATTATGACCCCGCCGCCACGGCCGCGAAAGCGGCGCTGTAGGGAACGGCCTCAGTGCCGTTCTGTTGGGCGAGTTGTTTTACCAACGCGGACTGTCGCTTCCGGAACGCCACGGAGGGCGTTCCCTACAGAGCAGCTTCGCGAAACCCTACGGCCGGGCGGCGCGGGCCGTGAAGGCAGGGGCGGGAAGCATGTAAATCGGTGGCGTGGGCGAGGGAGTCGGTTGCCGGCGGCGCCACCAATTCTGGACGGCCGCGCGGCCGGTGGCATCGGCGAAATAATAGGGCGTAACGCCGACCTGCTTGAAGAGCCGGTCCTCGAACATCCGCCGCCGGTAGTCCGCGTTGATCGGCGCCTCGAAGCGGTCGTGCAAGCCGCGCTCAAGGGGCCCGCGGGCGACCAGACCGAAGTAGGCGGGGTCCTCGCCATGCCTCACCAACAGCATGGCGGCAGCGGTGGCGCCAACGTCGCCGGCCGTACCCTGTCCAAAGCTGATGCGATCCGAGTGCTGGATGAGACCGGCCAGCCAGCCGTCGACGTCGTCCCACGGCTCGCGCGCGGCGATCGTCAAGGCGGCAATCCAGGCCATCGCCTGGGGCTCGTCGGATGCGAGCGGCAAAAAACGTTTGCTCTGCGCCGCTTCAACCAACGTCGGCACGATTTCGTGCGAGCCATCGAGCGCGAGCATCAAGCATGCGGTGCGATGCACGCTCGATACGTCAGAGAGCATCGGCGCAAGCTGCGATACGTCGAAGGGCGCGTCGGGGACTTCGGCGAAGTACGTCCGCAGCAGGCGGGCGACCGTCGGCTGATCGAGCTGCCCCAAGAGCCACAACTGCGAGTCGTCGAGGGGCCGCTTGCCGGCGAGCGCAGGGGCGAGCGTGCGCTCGGTAACGGCGCTTAGCCGCGCGCCTGCGTCCAGCGATTGCGTCTCGTATTGATAGATCAGCCGCTCTCGCGCCGTGGGCAGCGACACGAGATGGAAGAACGCCGCCTGCTCGCGCGGATGGGGGTAGGCCACACCGAGGGGGTATTCGCCCGGACGAAGGGCATTGCCGGTCGCACACAAGACAAAGTCGTCCGCAACGCGGTCAAAGCATGTCGGCCGCATAGCGCCGGGCGCCTGCGAGGGCACGCCGACGACGAAATATTGAATGGTCAGATTTCGACGCCGCTGCCAATACTCGACGGCGATGCCCGGACGGGCCGACTCGACGAGGCGGCGAAGGCGAGCGAGCGCGTCGTCGTCGAGCCCGTCGCGCGCCAGAGCGGCTTCGAGAGCCTGTTGCACCGCTGTTGCAGTCACGTCACCCGCCAGCGCGTCGAGCAGCTCACGTTCGGCAGCGTCGCGCTGTGCGGAAATTGGGGCGGGACCGTTCCTGCCGACGGCCGTGCGCTCGGCGCCCCCATTTGAAGCGAGGACATCCACCCAGCTTGCGATCTGGCCGGTGGATGATCGCCTGGCGGCGCCGCTTTCGCCGCAGGTTAGCCAGAGATACCGTGCAGTCTCCAACTGCGGCGCAAGGGTCAAACGAACATCGATCGAGAGGGCGGGATCGGCAGCGGCTCGCTTGAGTGCGGGGTAGACGTCCATGTTGACGGCAGCACGCTGAGCCAGCGCACCGAGTTCTTGCAGAGCGCCAAGGCGATCAAGATAGCGGTCGCTGGCCAGCGTCTTGACGAGCGGTGCTACGTCAGGAGGCCGCTCGACATCGCCACCATAGAGAAATGGCAGCACGACGCTCGCCATCGAGAAGGCCAATAGCCGGACAGTGCCCTGCATGGCAACACTCCCTGCTGCACTCTACCGATCCGTACCTGGATCGGGCTTACAGCTCATGTCTCAATGCTTAATTGTTGATCCGTTCACCCTCGTTGTCTAGCCTGGGCTGCCTAGTTTACCGTTCCGTGAAGCCGCTGAAGCCGCACTGTCATGTCTTCCGGCTTGCCGCCTTGCTCCTTATCCGATACAAGACGCGACGTCATTCGGTCCGCCGCCTTCGTTCCGTTCAGGAGGTCATTATGCTCCGTCGCGCCATGCTGTCTGCACTTGCGTCCTTGTTTTGCTTCGGCATCCGAGGCGTGTCGGGACAAGAACAAACCTCGAGCGGACTCGGAAAGGCCGCAGGAACAACTCTCAAAAAGACGCTCGAAGCCGGCCTGAGGGCGCGCCGCCCGCAGGAATTTGCCTTTCTGGCGCTCGTCGCCACCAAGGTGGAGGACGGCACGCTGCCGCGAAGTCTGGTCGAGAGCACGTTCTTCTGGGCGCGGCGACAAGGTCGTTATCCCGTGGTGTACTTCGAGGCCGGTTTGCGTGCGCGTGCGAAACGGATCGGCGTGGTACTGTAAGTCACTCGTTCCCAGGCTCCCGCCTGGGAACGCACTGTTTAGCAAGTCCGCCTGCCGAGCTAGCGCGTTGCCCTCGGTTCCGCTTGACCGCCTCACGCGCGAGGCAGAGCCTCGCCGGCAGTGCGTTACGAGGCAGAGCCTCGTAACGACTTCACGCGATCGATCTCTTTGCCCATCTGTCCGGTGAGCATCAAGAGCCACATCTTCCAATCGGCGGCCAGCGACCAAAGCGGGTATTTGAACGTGGCAGGTCGGTTGTGTTCGATTCCAAAGTGACTGACCCACGCGAAGCCATAGCCGACAATCGGCACGGCGACCAACAGCCACCACCACTGTCCCGCGATGGCCACGACGACCAGCGCGACGACCAGCGTGCTGCCGAGAAAATGCATCCACCGTGTCGCCGGCCGGCTGTGCTCACGCACGTAAAACGGCCAGAACTCGGCGAAGGACTGGAAACGTTGCTCGGCTGATGTGCTGTTCATAAGCGTGGTAACTCGAAGTCGTGAAGTGGCCGTTGCTGGCGGCTTGCTCTTGCCCGGCGTGCTAGCATACCAAAGGAACGCAACAGCGCACACGGCAGTTCGGATTGATCGCGGACGAGCGAACAACGTACACTTCAGAGACCACGGTGAGACATCCATGACGCCCACCACCTCGATCAAAGCCACACGACCGCGCGTCCGCGCCGGATTGCGCGGGCAGCGGACGCTGTTCTGCCTGCTGTTATTGATGTCCTTTTTGGTGGTGGTGTATTTCGTCGTGCCGCCATTGCCGGCGTTCTTTCAGCGACTCGTCGGTCTGGTCAACGCTCTATTGGCGATGGTTGCCGCGATGTTCGCCGTACGTGAGTACGGCCGCAGCTACAATCGGCTCCGCGTGCCAGGCGTTGGCAGTGTGCGTACGAATATGATCGTCGGCGGCCTGGTGTTTCTCGTTGTCTTCGCCTGGTGGTTGAGCCCGTGGGCGCCGATCGCGCCGCTCAATTAGGCCGAGCGGTCGCGCGGCTTGACGCTTTGTTTGGCGCGCCTGATCGGCACAAAACGGATTTGAACGCGTCGGTTGACGGCAGCGGCGATCCGGTTCAACATGGCCAGCGAGTGTCCTTCATAGTCTGCGGCCTCGAGCCGGCAGATTACAGATGCTGTGGTGCCCACCAGTTTTGCCAATTGACGCTGTGTCAGTCCGGACTGGTTGCGAAGCTCATAGATCTTCCTCGCCACTTCGGCGTTTGCGCGTTCTTCGTCGAGTAGCGCCAACATTTGAGGTCGGCCCTCGAAATAGCGGCGGTGCAGAATCTCCACGACGTCGGAACTTGGCTTCCCTCTCTTTGCCTTCGGCTTTCTAAGAGCCATTCTTAGACCTCGGTGAATGTATGAAGCACTGGATTCCGTTCGAATCTTTGTTTTCGTTTCACCGCTGTATCAATGTCCGTTGCTGGAACGGCACGCTCCTTGATCAGTCCGGTGCCCAGAACAGCGACCGTTGTTCCGTGAAAGAAGTAAAGAATGCGATAATTAATTCCACGCAAACCAATTCGCAATTCGTAGATACCATCACGCAGGTAATCCGCTTCGGGACGCCGCAACTCGTGACCCAACTGCTTAAGCCGCTCGATGCGAACCCTGCATTTCGTTCGCACTTTCGCGGATAGTTTGTCGAGCCACTCCAACACAGGCGTGCTTCCATCTTCTTCCCGATAGAAGACAACGCTAACCGGCGGCATTTCGACCTCGACTAAATATTCGCATATTTGCGAATGAAGTCAAACAACTCCACGAGTGGCCCCCGTGTCTGCACCGTCTCTTTACGCGTCACAGCTCGCGGATCCAAATATTCCGATAGCGCACCGGGTTGCCGTGGTTTTGCAGTTGCAGCGGCTGCTTTTCGGGATGCGGCTCGTAGGCAGGCGCGGCGTCCCAGGCCGTCGTGCCTTCGATCTGAGTGTGGTTCTGGATCAGCACTCCGTTGTGAAATACAGTGACGTAACCCGGTTTGGCCAGCTTGCCGTCTTTGAATCGCGGCGCGGTGAAGATGATGTCGAACGATTGCCATTCGCCCGGTTTCCGCGAGGCGTTGACCAGCGGAGGTGACTGCTTGTAAAGCGCGCCGGCCGAACCGTCGGGGTAGGTGTGATTCTTGTACGAGTCGAGCACCTGGATTTCGTAGCGGCCCATCAGGTACACGCCGCTGTTGCCGCGACCCTGGCCCGAGCCGGCGACCTCTGCGGGCGAGGCCCACTCGACGTGCAATTGGCAATCGCCGAAGGACCGCTTCGTCTGAATGCCGCCGCCGCGGACGGTGGCCACGCCATCGTCGATTCGCCAGCGGTCGCCACCTTCCCACTGCGACAGGTCCTTGCCATCGAAGAGAACGATCGCATCACTTGGAGGGCCGTCGTCGGTGCGACCCGGTTCGATGACCTTCGGCTCGGGCCAGACTTTGCCGCTTTTGTACTCCCGCTGTGCGAGCGCGGCGGCGGTCAATATGGCGACGAGCGAGATCGAGACGAGCAGTTGTAGTTTGCAGGGCGAGCAGCAGCGAGGCATGGTCGTGGACTCCGAATACAACATTGTGAAAAGCGCTAGATGCAGCTATCCGGCGAGTATGGTAACTTCAATGGCGATCGTCAAACAAACGGGCCGATATGGCGGCCAATTCGCCGTGCGTCTCGATTGTTGCGGCCTTCTTCAGCGGGCGGCTATCAACCACCGGACGTCGTCATGAAGCGCTGGTCTTTCTTGTTGTATGGGATAGCCTGTCACCTGCTGTTTTTGGCCACATTCGCCTACATGGCCGCGTTCGTGGGCAACTGGTTCGTGCCCAAGAGCATCGACTTACCCCCGGGCGGTCCGATCGGTTGGGCGGTGGTGGTCGATTTACTGCTGCTCGGCGTCTTCGCGGTGCAACACTCTTGGATGGCGCGGCCGGGATTCAAAGAGGTGTGGATGCGCATGGTTCCACGGCCGATTGAGCGGAGCACATACGTGCTGGCTTCGTGCGCCGTGACGGTGCTGTTGATGTGGCAACGGCGGGCGATCGACGTGGTCGTTTGGGACGTACAGAACAGCGTGGGCCGGGCGATCTTAATTGGCCTGTTCGCCGCCGGCTGGCTGATGGTGCCGGCAGTGAGCCTGATGATCAGCCATTTCGACCTGTTCGGTACGCGGCAGGTATGGCTGTACTTTCAAGGACGGGAATACACGCCGCTGCCGTTTCGCACGCCGCTCTTGTATAGCCGGGTGCGGCATCCCCTGTATCTCGGCTGGGCGCTCGCCTTTTGGGCCACGCCGACGATGACGGTGCGCCATTTATTGTTTGCGGGTGTGTTGACTGCGTATATGGCGGTCGCGGCGGTTATCGAGGAGCGCGATTTGGTATCGTTCTATGGCAACCAGTACGAGGCCTACCGGCGGCGCGTGCCGATGTTTGTGCCGTCGTTGAAGGCGCGAGTGCGGTCGGAAACCAAGCTGGCGGGTGAGTCGGAAGCGGTCGGGCCTTAGCCGGTCCAGTCGCCGACTTTTCTCGGTCCATGGCGGACATGGGCACGCAAATTGCCGGTCTCTTGAAACGTTCACCGAGCGGGGCGTTGTCCTATCAGCGCGACTGCGTGTCGCCGGAGCATTTGCCATGTGGCGTATCAACTACAGCTCGATTCCGTTCGTTGCGTTAGGCATTTCCATTCTGGCGCTGATTTTGGCGATTGTCGCGCTTGTGGTCGATCCGACCAACCGCGGGTTGTCGGCATACGACTTTGACACGCCGCGAGACGCGCTCATCTCCGAAGCGCGGATGCAAGAGAATCGCGACGCCCGTGCGATGATGGAGCTGGATCAACTGCAAAGCGGGCGAGATCCCGAGGCGATTGCGGAGACGCTGGAGATCGAACGGGAGCGAAACTTCCAAGGCAAGAAGATCTTGTTCGTGACGTGGGAGGAGGACGGCGTTGCCAGGCACGCGGTCCGCGCGGTTGAAAAGGACGCTGAGACGGGCTACTGGGTGCCCACCTTGGTCCCGCGCGACGCGGAGCTGGATCAGGCCGACCGGCAAATGGCGCAGAACATCCGCGATTGGGAGCAAGAGGGGAAGTTGCGCTAAGAAGCTGTACTGCGACACCAACGATTGCTGCGAACGGCCTCGAACAGTCCTCTGCTGCAATTTGCGTCTGCAGTGAGACGCGATACACTTCCAGCATGGCAAGGGAGATCATCCGTATTACGCGCAATCGCAAATTGACGCCTGAAGAGGTGGAGCACTATCGTAAGCTGCGGAAGCAGATCGAGGCAGATTTGCCGGAGCTTCTTGAATTAGGCCGGAAGCTCAAGGCGCGAAAGAAGCGCGTGCAGAACAACGTGGGCGGCGACCGGGCCTAATGGTTATCGCAGTTCCGTGGCTGACAAGTCTCGCGGCGATACAACCACTTAGCTACAAATCCAAAAGCAACTATTGCAGGGTAGATGAACGCCGTGAGGAACAACCCCTGAACAGCATATCGCTTTCGGTTCTCTTCACTAATGGCGGCGCGATAGTGGGAACCGGTGTGCTCATCCCACGAGTTTAGGTCGTCCGGGTCGTTGCCTTGCGTCAGAGAAGCTCCATCTTCGCCGGTCGAGTAGATGCCAATCGCAAAGAGACTGCTATCGTCGAGCGCCAGATTCAGACTGCGATAAGGGTTTCCCCAAGGATCGACGCGTTGTCTTTCAACAAGCAGGCGCCATGCAGGGTCGTTCGCCGGGAGAGAGTCGTCGAGCCATTGGTCGATTACAGACGTACTCAATGTCGTCCGACCGAAGTTCTCCTCAATATACGCGAGTTGCAGGCGAATCTGGCGAACATCGTTGAGCGCAGACATATACAGGTAATTGATTCTTACCGTATGTGACTCCCACCAGCCGGCCAGGAAGATGCCGAGCAAGTACGCAGGAAAGATCAGAAGCAGCCGGCGAAATGTCATGTGCTCATTCTACACCGCTGGAAGCGGGCGATGCTCAACTTTACGACAAGGAGCGGCCGCTTCTGGCGGTCTGCTTCCCGCGCGCTACTTGCAATGTCGCCCCGCCGGGGCTTCGCTGTGATCGTTTGGTCGAAGACCCCGGGCTCGCGCCCGGGGCTACAGAATGTCGCCGCTCCGCGACTCGAGAATGCAACTCAAAGCGCGGTGGGCCGTCGCCCGCGGCGGGCTTGTCCCGCCCTACAGGTTCAATAGCTAATCGCCTTGCCGGTCACGCTCATGGCCGCTTCCTTAAAGGCTTCGGCGAGGGTCGGGTGGGCGTGGCAGGTGCGGGCAATGTCTTCGCTGGTGGCGCCGAATTGGATGGCGGCGGCGGCTTCGGCGATGAGGTCGCCGGCGCGGGGGCCGAGGATGTGGACGCCGAGCACGCGATCGGTCTCGGCGTTAGCGAGGACTTTGACTTTGCCGGTGCTGTTACCCAGAGACAGGGCACGGCCGTTGGCGCGGAAAGGAAATGAGCCCTTGCGGTAGGGGACGTTCTGCTCCTTGAGCTCGTCCTCGGTGCGGCCGACGGCGGCGATCTCCGGCTCGGTGAAGATGACGGCGGGAATCGCGTCGTAGTTCACGTGCGAATAATCTTTGACGATTTGCTCGACGCAGGCGATGCCTTCTTCTTCCGCCTTGTGAGCGAGCATGGGACCTTCGATGACGTCGCCGATCGCGTACACTCCTTCGGCCGACGTGCGGAAGAAGTCATCGACCGGGATGCGGCCTTTCTTGTCGAGCTGAATGCCGACGGTTTCCAGGCCCAGCCCTTCGGTGTATGGCATGCGACCGACGGCCAGAAGCACGCGCTCGGCATGAATCGGGTCCATGCCTTCGACTTCCACCACGGCGCCGTTCTTCGCGCCGCCTGTTTTGCCCCCTTTGGCCGCACGCGCGCCGGTAACGCGCTTGCCGAGATGGAACTCGATTCCCTGCTTCTGAAAGATTGTCAGCGCTTCGGACGCCAACTCGCTGTCAGTGCCAGGTAGGATCCGGTTGAGGTATTCGACGACCGTCACCTTGCTGCCTAGCCGGTTCCAAACGCTTCCCAGTTCCATCCCGATGTAGCCGCCGCCGATGACGACCAGCGTTTTGGGCACTTTGTCGTACGACAGCGCTTCGGTGCTCGTGCCGACGCGGTCGCCGTCGAGCTCGACGCCGGGGAGCGTGGCGGGATTGCTGCCGGTGGCCAGGATGATGTGCTTGGCCGTGATTTCGACGGGGCCGTCTTTGGTTTCCGCGACAGCTTTACCGGGCGCCGTGAGCCGGGCTGTCCCCAGATAACGCGTGACCTTGTTCTTCTTAAAAAGGCCGTCGATTCCCTTGGTAAGCGTCTCGACCACTTTGTCCTTGCGGGCGAGCATCGCGGCCAGATCGAGCTTTACGTTGCCGACCTCGATGCCGTGTGGAGCCAGCGCGTGGCGCGCCTCGTAATACCGCTCGCTCGATTCGAGCAGGGCCTTGCTGGGAATACAGCCGATCCGCAGACAAGTGCCGCCGAGCGCTCGTTCCTTCTCGACGCAGGCGACATTTTGGCCAAGCTGCGCCGCACGGATCGCGGCCACATAGCCGCCCGGCCCGCCGCCGATAACGAGGATGTCGTGTTGGGGCATCGAAATACCGCTGAAGAAGCCACAGACGAACAGAATTAGTGAGCCACAGATTAACACGAATGAACACAGATCGTCAGCAGGAGTCTATCTGTGTTCATCGGTGTTCATCTGTGGCTGATTCGTCTGAATTTGCGGAACAGCGAGGTAGACGGACGGGTAAATTAAGACGAGGGGCTTGCCGGATCGCTGTTCGAGGTCGGAGGATCGACCACGATTTCCTCCGCTGGAACGATGACTACCCGGCCATCGCGCCAGACCGCAATTGAGTTACCGTTACGTTTATGAAAGAGGAGCGCCTCGCGAACGGCTTCTTGACCGGCCGCCGTTAGGAGTTCGGCCTGTTTCACTAGCTCTTCAGCCGTATACTTGTGCCTTGCAATCATCGGAGGTTCTCCTCGAGCCGTTCCACAATGTCGCCCCTCCGGGGCTTTAACATATTCTTTGGACTTGTTCCGGGGGCTGGCGCCCCCGGCTACTAAATGTCGCCCCTCCGGGGCTTTTCCGTGACTCCACCGTCATCGCGGTAAATGTGTTTTTCGTGGGTTGCCGCGATAGGCAGTTAGTGTCACACCTCGATCAATAGCCGCGTCGGGTCTTCGATCCCGTCTTTGATGCGCTTGAGGAAGGTCACCGCTTCGCGGCCATCGACGACGCGGTGGTCGTAGGTGAGCGCGACGTACATCATCGGGCGGATGACGACCTGGCCCTTGAGGGCGACGGGGCGGTCCTGGATGGCGTGCAGGCCGAGAATGGCGCTTTGGGGCGGGTTGACGATCGGCGTCGAAAGCAGCGAGCCGTAGACGCCGCCGTTAGAAATGGTGAAGGTGCCGCCTTGCAGCTCGTCGAGGCGGATTTTGTTCTCGGCGGCGCGGCGGGCGAAATCGCCAATGGTTATTTCGATCTCGGCGAAGCTTAAGAACTCGGCGTTGCGGAGGATCGGCACGACGAGACCCTTGCCGCCGCCGACGGCGATGCCAATGTCGTAGTAGTTCTTGTAGACGACGTGCGGCTCGCGGATTTCCGAGTTCACCTGGGGCACTTGTTTAAGGGCATCGACCACGGCCTTGACGAAGAACGACATGAAGCCGAGCTTGACCCCGTACTTCTCCTGGTACACCTCCTTGAACTTCGCCCGCAGCGCCATGACCTCGCTCATGTCGATCTCGTTGAACGTGGTCAGAAGGGCCGCGGTGTGCTGGGCCTCGACCAGCCGCTCGGCAATGCGGCGACGAATCGGGCTCATCACGATGAACTCTTCCTCGCGGTTCGCCTCGACCAGATAACGGGGGCCGATTTCCAGGTCGGCTTTTTCCGCCGGCAGCTTCGTGGCCGGGGCAGCGGGCGCCGGCGGTGGCGAAGTGGTGACACGGCTTTCAGGCTCAGCGACGGCCTCGGACGGCCGTCGTAGAGCAGCGGGCTCGGCCTGCGGAGCGGAGCGCGGCTTTACGGGTGCGCTTTGATCGATCCGCCGTTGGACGTCCTCTTTGAGCACACGCCCGCCGGGGCCGGTGCCTTGCACGCTGGCGGGATCGATTCCGTGCTCGGACATCAGCCGCTCGGCGGCAGGCATGATGCGCGCCGCAGTTTTGGCGGGCGGCTTCTCAGCAGCCTTCGCGGCTGCTAAAGGCGGCGCCGAAGGTTTTGCCGGCGGCGCGGCACCCTCGGCGGAAGCCTGCACTGCACCGATCGCAGTCTGACCCGGATGCCGTTCGACGGCGACGGTGGCGCCGGCCGCTGGGGATTGGCCATCACCTGCAGGCGCTTCGCCGGGCGGATTAAGATAGCCGATGGTCTCGCCGACGGCGGCGGTTTCTCCTTGTTTCTTGAGCATCTTGGCGACGATGCCGGCCGAGGGCGCAACCAGATCGACTGTCGCCTTATCGCTTTCGATCTCCACGACGCTTTCATCGCGCTCGACGCGATCCCCTTCGCGCTTGCGCCACTGACCGATCTGGACCTCCGTGACCGACTCGCCGACCGCGGGAACCTTTAATTCGACAGGCATGGCTGCGTGAGCTGGGCTAAGTGCAAGACGAAGTAAGCGATCCGCGCCGGTTAGTGTAGCAACCTGCAGGCCAAATGACGAAGGGGCAGGCGTCTGGTGTCTGGTGTCTGGTGTCTGGGTGGGCTGGCGTCTGGCGGGCAGGCCGGAGCGAGTGTGCCAAACCAGGCAACCAGCTACCAGGTCACCAGACACTCCTCAACTCACACGTCCCCGAACGCCGCGGATAGCAGCTTCTCCTGCTCAATCATATGACTGCTCTTCGAGCCGGTGGCGGGGCTGGCGGCGCTGGCGCGGCAGATGCCGGCGAAGGGGAAGCGATCGAACAGCCGCTCGCCGAGATTGACACGGAGAAAGCGCCAGGCGCCCATGTTCTCCGGCTCTTCTTGCACCCAGTAGACCGGCGTGCCATCGGCGTAGTCGGCCAGCGTCTTGCGGAGCAAATCGCGCGGCAGCGGATAAAGCTGCTCGATGCGGAGGATCGCCACATTGGGGCGCTTCAAATCTTCACGTTTCTGCGCAAGCTCGTAATAGATCTTGCCGGCGCAAAGGACGATCCGCTCGATCTGGCCGGCGCGCGCCGGCGCGATGTCGGGAATCACGCGCTGGAACGCGCCGGTGGCACATTCGTCAAGCGTCGAAATTGCCTGCGGATGCCGCAACAGCGACTTGGGCGTCATGATCACCAGCGGCTTGCGCCACACGCGCAGCACCTGCCGCCGCAGCGCGTGGAAGAACTGCGCCGGTGTAGTCAGGTTGCAAACCTGGATATTGTCTTTCGCCGCCAAGCTGAGAAATCGCTCCAGCCGCGCACTGCTGTGTTCGGGCCCCTGTCCCTCGAAGCCATGCGGCAGCAACAGCACGATGCCGGACAGGCGGTTCCACTTCTCCTCGGCGCTAACGATGAACTGGTCAATGATCACCTGCGCGGCGTTGGCAAAGTCGCCGAACTGTGCCTCCCAGACCACGAGTCCATCGGGGCAATCGAGGCTGTAGCCGTAGTCGAAACCCAGCACGCCGGCTTCGGACAAGGGACTGTTGTAGATCTCGACCGGCGCTTGAAACGGATTGAGATTGCGGAGCGGCATGTAGGTGCGGCCATTTTCCACATCGTGCAAAACGGCGTGGCGATGGCTGAACGTGCCGCGCTCGGCGTCCTGTCCGCTGATCCGTACACGCAGGCCGCCGTCTAACAAGCTGGCCAGCGCGAGCGCCTCGGCTCCGCCCCAATCGAGGGGCCGCTCGCCTTGCGCCATTTGCAAACGCGGTTTGAGCACGGTCCGCTCGATCGTCGGGTGCAGCCGGAAGTCGGGCGGGAGCTGCGTCTGCACCTCAAGCAGCGCCGCGAGCTTGTCCTTCTTCATGCCGGTATCGACTTCGGCCGCCTCGCGCTCGCGGCCGCCGATGTAGAACGCCCAGAACCCGCCGATGTCGGTGCGCGGCACGTAGGAGTCGCTGCGTGCCACGCTAAGCTCCTTGTCGAGCTTGTCGCGGTGTTCCTCGGCAATCCGGTCGGCTTCTTCGCGCGTCACGCCGCCGAGCTTCAGCAGATGATCGAGATAACCCTCGCGGACACTCTTTCGCTCGCGGATGGCCTTGTAAAGCTGCGGTTGCGTGAATGACGGCTCGTCGCCCTCGTTGTGACCGCGGCGGCGATAGCAATACATGTCGATGACCACGTCGCGCTGGAAGTCGCGGCGGAAGTCCATCGCCAGGCGCACGCACTGCGCGACCGCCTCCGGATCTTCGCCGTTGACGTGGAAGATCGGGATTTGCAGCATCTTGGCGATATCGGTGGCGTAGGTGCAGCTCCGCGCTTCGGAGGGATTGGTCGTAAAGCCGATCTGATTGTTGACTACGACGTGGAGCGTGCCGCCGACTTTGTAGCCTTCGAGCTGACTGAGGTTGAGCGTCTCCTGCACGACACCCTCGCCGGCGAAGGCTGCGTCGCCATGAATCATGATCACCAATCCCCGGTGGCGGAGGTGGTCTTCGGCGCGGTCCTGCTTGGCGCGCATGCGGCCGACGGCGACAGGGTTCACAAACTCCAAGTGGCTGGGGTTAAAGCACAGCGACAGGTGGACCTTGTGGCCTGAGGCGGTCATCCAGTCATTGGAGTAGCCGAGGTGGTACTTCACGTCGCCGCGGCCAATGTGCAGCTCAGGATCAAGGTCGGAGAACTCGCGGAAGATCTGCTGGGCGGATTTGCCCATGATGTTGGCCAACACGTTGAGCCGGCCGCGATGCGCCATGGCCAGCACGATTTCGTCAGTCTTCTGTTCGCCGGCTTTTTCGATAGTCAACTCCAAAAGCGGGATCAAGCTTTCGGCCCCTTCCAGCGAAAAACTCTTGGCGCCCTGGAACCGCTTCTGAATAAAGTCTTCGAAGATCACCGCGTCGGTCAGGCGTTTGAGGATCTTGAGCTGCTCCTTGCGGCTGAGGTAACAGCGGTTCTCGGTGCGCTCCATGCGGTCTTGTAGCCATTGCCGCACACGCAGGTCGTCCATGTGCATGAACTGCACGCCGATCATGCGACAGTACGTATTGCGGAGGCGGGCGACGATCTGGCGCAGCGTCATTTGCTGCGGGCCCTCGATGGTGTCGGTCGAGAACGTCCGATCGAGGTCGGCTTCGCTGAAGTGGTAGAACGCCGGATCGAGTTCCGGGAGCTCGGGCCTCGGCAAGCCGAGCGGGTCAATTTGCGCGACCAGATGGCCGCGCACGCGATAGGCGCGGACGAGCTGATCCAGGCGATCCTGCAAGATCGCCACGTTCATTTGTTCGGTCGCCGTGGCGTGACCATTGCCATCTGCCGCCACGATTCGCGGAGCGCTGAACAAGCTGGGCGGATGAAAGCTGGGCCCCAGGCGGAATTGCGGACCGGGGACGCCGTTGGCGACGCCATTGCCGTTGGACGTTTCCTCGAAATAGTTGCGCCAATCGGGCGAGACGCTTTCCGGATCGCTCAGATAATCAGCGTACAGACCTTCGACAAACGACAGGCTCAAGGTATCGAGCCCTTCGAGAGACTCTTGCATCCTGGTTTGGTCCTGAAATGGTGCGGCCCACGGTGTTGCTAGTTGAGATCAATTCTGTAGGGAACGCCCTCTGTGGCGTTCCGGAGGCGCCAACCAGTGCCAACCAGTGTGGGCAAATCGTTTGGCAGGCCGGAGCGGCACGGAGGCCGTTCCCTACACATCGAGGCCACTGACGGTGGGACTGACTTCTGTATCTTACCGAGGCGTCAAAATTTGGGTAATGCTGAAAATCGGGCCGATTGTACCCCGCCCGCCACGGCGGGCGGAACGGCACACGGAGTGTGCCTGCTACAAACCGCCTACGGCTCGTCGAATAACCCTTCGCGCGCATCGGTCTCGATGGCTTTGATCTTGCCCAACCGCCGGACATGCCGCTCGGCCTGCGAAAAACGCGACTTGAGGAACGCTAGCAGTACCTCCTTGGCAAGTTCCGGGCCGATGACGCGCGCGCCGAGGCAGAGCACGTTCAAGTCATCGTCCTCGACGCCTTGCCGCGCCGAGAAGGTATCGTGGCACAAGGCGGCTCGCACGCGTGGCACCTTGTTGGCCGCCACCGAGGCGCCCACGCCGCTGCCGCAGACGACCACCCCGCGATCAGCGCGGAGCGAAGCCACTCGCTCGCCTACGGCGCGGGCGAAGTCGGGATAATCCGACGGCCTGGCGTCCGGCGCGCCGACGTCATCGACTTCGTGCCCGGCACGTTTTATCTCTTCGACCAACGTTGCCTTCATGGGAAAGCCGGCGTGGTCACAACCGATGGCAATTCGCATCAGGGTCCCTGTATTGATCGTTAAAGCTCACCGCCAGCGCACGTCGTGCAAAAGCGTTGCCGGCGTCATAAGCGGGCCGTTGGAGGTCAAGCTTTAGCTTGCATGGGGTGGGCAAGCCAAGTTCGTTCCAGCAGTCTACCGCCACGCGAATCCATGCGATAGCACGGCTGATTGACATGCCGTACCATGAGCGTTACAAGAACGTCAAGTGTATGGAGCGCGGCGACTCGTCGCCGCTCGGCTGAGCTCGCGCCGAAGCCGCTTTGGATTTCCGTGGACTCTTGTGGACGAATACTCGCATCGACCAACCGGTTTGAAATTGAAAGCGGCGACAAGTCGCCGCACTCCAAAAGGGAAAGGCGCCTCGATGATTTTTGGAAAACTATGGCACGCCCTGCGAGCGCAGGTCAACAAGCTGGCCAACTTCTTCTGGACGGCCGACCCGATTGCGCAGATGCAGTACGAGTACGACACGGCAGTCGCGCAGCTCAAGGAAGGCCGCGAGGGGCTGGAGCAGTACCGGGCCCTGGTCGAGCGCGTCAGCCGGCAGGTGGCGGGGGACAAGCAGCACGTGGCCTCGCTGGAGGCTAAGGTGAAGGCCTATTTGCAGTCGGGGGATCGCGATACCGCCTCGAAATTCGCCCTCGAATTGCAGAAGGCCAAGAACCAGCAGACCGAGAACCTGAACCAACTTGCGATGCACGAAGAAGCGTACAACAACAACGTGGCCAAGATCAAGCACGCCACCAGTAAGCTGACGCAAGTCCGCGAGACGATCGCCAAATACGACGCGGAGCTGAAGATGAGCCGCGCGGAGGCCGAGATGGCCAAGCTGGCCACCAGCTTCAACTTTGACGTGACTACGGACTTCGGCCAGATCGAGCAGGTGATTCAAGATAAGATCAGCCTCAATCGCGCGAAGGCGCGTGTGGCCGCGGACCTGTCGGGGGAGGGACTGGCCGACATCAAGGCCGAGCAAGCCATGGAGAAGACGATGGCCGACCAGGCGCTCCGCGATTTCGAGGTGCAGATGGGATTAGTCACGCCCGAGACAGCCGGCATTAGCGAGACGCAAAAAGAGCTCGGACCGGCGGCGAAGGTAACCCAGACGGAGACGTAGTCGCAACTCGTTCCCAGGCTCCGCCTGGGAACGCACTGCCGGGCAGGCTCCGCCTGCTGACCTGCAGTTCTCGCAAGCGAGCGAGGCAGAGCCTCGCAGACAGTGTGTTCCCAGGCGGAGCCTGGGAGCAAGGAAGGCAACCATGCTCCACACCGAAACCGACAACACGACCACGCTGACGGCCGACGCGCCCCCTGCGCGCGAACCGCTGCCGGAGTGGTATCCGTCGTGGGCGCGCGAGATGGCAGATTTGTATTTCTCGGGCACCACTTGCGTATTCGTGCTGCATGGCAACGTCCACGACTTTATTCGGTGTCCGGGCGGCGGTGGCGGGGCCAGCGGCGGCGACCGTTATTGCAGCCTCGCAGAGTTTTTGAGCCAGCAGGTCTTCGGCAAATGGGACATCGTGCTCAGCTACGACCTGAGCCGCGGCTTGCGAGCGATGGCCGGCGGCGACGCCAAGCGACTGCAAGGGATGATGCAGTATCTGACCGCGCGGTGGGGCGAACCGATTACCTGGCCGCGCGAGCCGGACAAGCTCCTGTTGGGGCTCGACGCGTTCATCGAGCGGAACCTGGTCGAAGAGCCGACGAACCGCAAGAGCCTGGCGCTGGTCTTTGATTATGCACAATACCTTGTGCCGGCCGGCGATCTTGACGCGCTGGCCCGTGGTAATGCCTCGCGGCTGGTGCGTTTTTTGGCCTGGGCGCAAAACCCGCATATCAAACGCGTGAATATGGCATTCTGTCTGATCGCGGATCGATTGGCTGAAGTGAACGAACGGCTCCTGCAAAGCCCGCACGTCGCGGCGGTCGAAGTGCCGCTGCCGGATGACAAACAGCGCGAAGGGTTCGTCGTTCAAGCGACCAAGGGGCAGGACTTTGCGAAGCTAGCGGACTTCACACCCGCTCAGTTGGCGGAATTGGCCAACGGATTGAGCCTGGTCAACCTCAACGTGGTCGTGCAGCAGGCGGCGCGCTCGGGTCGCCGCCTGGACCAGGGCCGCTTCCGGCAGCTCAAAAAGACGATGATCGAGCGGCAGTGCCAGGGTTTGGTCGAGTTCATCGAGCCGCACCATACGCTGGACATGGTGGTGGGGCACGAGGACGCGATCCAGCGGCTCAAAGACGACGCCGACGCGATTCGCCAGGGGCACGCCGACAGCGCGCCGATGGGGTATCTGGTGTGCGGCCCGGTCGGCACGGGTAAGACGTTTCTGGCCGAGTGCTATGCCGGATCGATCGGCATCCCCTGCGTCGTGTTGCGGAATTTCCGCTCCAAATACGTCGGTGAAACTGAAGGCAACCTGGAGCAGGTATTGACGGTGCTGCGTTCGTTGGGGCCGGTGTTGGTGATCGTCGATGAGGCGGATGCGGCGCTTGGCAACCGGCAAGCCAGCGGCGACAGCGGCACCTCAGCCCGAGTCTTTTCGATGATCGCCAGCCAGATGGGCAACACGCGGTTCCGTGGGCAGATCGTGTGGATGCTGCTCACCAGCCGGCCGGACTTGTTGCCGATCGATCTTAAGCGTCAGGGGCGGGCGGAGGTGCATATTCCGCTGTTCTACCCGCACGACGCCGAGACGCTCATTGATATGTTCAAAGTGATGGCGAAGAAGAACAAGGTATCGCTGGTCGACGACGCCGTGCCCGAGGTGGATCCGAGGCGGCGATTGAGCGGCGCGGACATCGAGAGCGTGGTGCTGGCGGCCAAGCGACGGGCGCTCAATGACAAAAGGGGCGCAGTCTCGCGGGGGGATTTGGACCAATCGCTGGCCGAATTCATCCCCTCGTCGCAGGGACTGGAAAAAGAGTTGCAAGATTTGGCGGCTGTGCTCGAATGTACTCAGATGAGCTTTTTGCCCCCCGAGTGGCGCGAGCAGGTGCAGAAGCCCGACGGCCGAGCGCGGCTGCAGGAGCGGATGGTGGCGATTCGGCAGCTTATCGAAGAGCAGTGACGACTATCCAGAAGACGATAATCCAGGACTCAACCATGGCCTCGCAATCAACGTTCAAGAGCAAGTGGTTCGACGAATCGACTGAGACGCCGATCATCGCCGAGCAGTCGCGGCGACTCGATTCGTTCCTGGCGGCCGTGGCGGATGGCCGCGTGGACAACCGCGAGGTCCAGGAACAAGAAACGCGACTCGTGGACCTGATGAAGGAGATCGAACCACAGCTTGACCCGGCGCTGCACGATAAGATCACGCAGTTGCTCTGTGAGCTGACGGCCTACGACATGATGAACGTGATGAACATGATGCAAGCGGCGCGTCCGACGACAAAGTTCCGCGGTTAATTCACGGATTCAAGGTTCCAGGTTCAAAGTTCCAGGTTGCTTCCACGCAACCGGCTCTATGAACGCGAGCCTCCAACCTTGAACCTGGAACCTTAAACCTTAAACCCGATTTCGCCATGGCTGCTGGACAACCCAAACCTGCGTTTTACGCGGTGCTGTTCTTGGTCGTCGCCGGCTTGGTGGCCTTCGCGGTCTACCGGTCCGACATCTTTGCACCCAAAGCCGACAAGGCCGACGGCGGCGATATCGACCTCACTCAGTTCCAGGGAAACGCCGAGTCGCCCGATGGCGGCGCCATCACCACCGTCAAGGAATATCGCTTCAAGCCGGCCGAGCGGCTGCCGCCCGTCAAAGGTGAGAAGGCCTTCAAGCCACTGAGCGAGACCGATAACACGGTACGCTTCGCACTCAATGTCTGGGCCGGCTGGGGACCAATCATCCTGGCTAACGACGGCTTCAAGCCCGGCAAGGTCTGGAAAACGCCCGACGGCGAAGACTTCAAAGTCGAGTTGGTGCTGATCGATAACCCGGTGGCCATGCGCGACGCCTATGCGGCGGGCGAGGTCCACATCGGCTGGGCAACACTCGACATGATTCCCTTGTTCATGGAGGGTTTCGTCGATAATCAGGGCCGCCCGCGCGACGGCAATTATATGCCGCGCGTGTACCAGCAGGTCGATTGGTCCAATGGCGGTGACGGGATCGTGGTTCGCGAGGCGATCAAGACAGTGCGCGACCTGCGCGGCAAGTCCATGGTGCTTGCGCAGAATTCCCCGTCGCATTATTTCGCGCTCAACATGCTGGTTTCCGGCGGCGTCCAGCCGGCTGACGTGGAAATGACCTTCACCGACGACGCGTTTCAGGCGGCGGCGGCGTTCAACGCTCAACGTAGCATCGACGCCGTCGTTTCCTGGGCGCCCGACATTTATTCGCTGGCCGAAGCGGGCGGCAACCGAATGCTGGTGACGACTGCCGACGCAAACAAGCTGATCGCCGACGTCTGGTTCGCGCGGGCTGATTTCGCCGAGGCGCATCCGGGCATTATTGAAGCTCTGGTTCGCGGTATCTTTGACGGCATGGAGGCGATGAAGAGCGACGAGAATCGGACAAAGTGCGCTGAATTGATGGCGTCGGGATACAACATCCCGGCCACCGAAACAATCAAGATGTTCGCCGACGCGCACAACACCAACTGGGCCGAGAATTATCAGTTCTTTTTGAACCAGAATAACCCGACCAACTTCGAGCAGGTGTGGTCGCGTGCCTATTATCTGTACCGCAGGATCGGCTCGATCACGCACCGCCCAGTGCCGTTCGATCAGGTGATGGACTTTTCGATCATCGAGAAGCTCGGCAAAGAGGAAAAATACAAGTCGCAGAAAGATGAGTATCGGTCCGTGCTGGCACCCCGCACCGTGCCAGACATTGAAGCAGAGTCGGACGAGATCCTAAGCGACACAATCACTGTGCATTTTTATCCAAACACCGAAGATCTCTATAAGAAAATAACCAAGGAGATAGACGGCAAGACCACCGAGGTGCTCTACGACCCGAACGTCGATTTGGTTCTTCAAGACGCCGGCAAGCTGGCCGCTCAGTTTGGTGGCGCGCGGATCGTCATCGAAGGGCATACCGACGCTTCACGCCGCGGCGAGATTCCGGACTCGGTAGTCAACGACCTTTCCAAGCGCCGCGCCGAAGCGGTCAGAGCAGCGCTGATCGAAAAGGTCGACCTCGAGCCGAGCCGCGTCAATGCGGTCGGCTATGGCTGGGACCGGCCCGCCGAGGAGGGGAATCACGCCAAGAACCGCCGTGTCGAAATCAAGGTCTACGCGGCCGAGAAACCGATCTAGGGACGAGCACGAGCCACAAACGTGTGGCTGACGTATGACAGGTCGTATGGTTTTCGATTGGTCACTCGTGCTTCGCCATTCGTTATTGACCCGCTGGGATGTCTGACACAAATCCACCCGCCAAATCGCTCCTTGACCCTGCAACGCAGCGCGTCGATCCGGCGATTCCGGCCGACACGGTGGTGCCGACCAAGCCGCGCGATCCTGTCGCGGTTCGCCGCGGCAGTTTTTTTGCGCTGCGGCGCGAGATACCCACGTGGCAGTCTTTGTTTTTCGCGGTGTTGTTCATCGCTTTGATCGCAGGATTGTGGTTTGCGGTCACGCGCGGTGAAGAAGATCGCCTGGTCCGACATTCGATCTTGCCCAGCCCGGAGGAAACCTTCGGAAGCTTTCCGCAATTGTGGTTTGAGCGTGAGCTTACGCGAAATACGCTGGCTAGCCTGGAGCGCGTGGCGCTGGGGTTTTTGCTGGCCGCAGTTGTCGGAATTCCTCTCGGCGTGTTGTGCGGTTGTTTCAACTGGTTTAACGCATTTCTGGCCCCCTTCAATCTCTTTGGCCGCAACATTCCGATCGCCGCGCTGATTCCGCTCACGTATTTCGTCTTCGGAATTGCCGAGCGCCAGAAGGTGATGTTTATCTTCATTGCCACCGTGGCGTTTGTGATTATCGACACGGCGACCGCAATCCGCGATGTGGGCAGCCGCTACATCGATACGGCCCATACCCTGGGCGCTTCGCGCCGCCAGATCGTAATGAAAGTGCTGGTGCCACTGGCGATGCCCAGCGTATTCAACTCACTGCGGTTATTGTTTGGGTTGGCGTTCGGTTACATCATGCTCGCTGAGACGATCCGATTCGCCGGCCAATCGGGCGGCCTTGGCGACATCATCATCCAGTCGCAAAGGCGCGGTCCGCGAGAGCACATCTATTTGGTTTTACTAATCATTCCACTAATCGCATTTGCCATCGATCGACTGCTGTACTGGATTCAGCGGCAACTGTTCCCGTACCAATATGGCAGCGACGGTGTGCTGCATTTCTTGGTCCGGTCGATGGCGCACGGGTTAGAGGATCTGAAGGGGCTCGTCATTCGTCCCAAACGGTTGGCTGCGGTGCCGACCGCTGCTCCGCCCACTGACAAACAATAGGTCCAGCGGATGCCCGATTCGCAACCCGATCCCATGGTCGCCAGTCCTCCAGGCTCGTCGACGGCGCACAGGAATGCGGGCACGCCCCTTGCGCCTCCGCAATCGACCGTCCCCCACGCCATTGGCATGGGGCAGGTGCTCGACCACGTGCGTCAGCCGGAGGAATTGAAGGTTCCGCACGTCGTGGAGTTTCGCAACGTGATGAAGACCTACAACGCCGGCCAGGCGAACGCCTATACCGCCATCAAGGACGTCACGTTTGTCGTCGCCGACCTGCCGCGTAAGGGGGAGTTTGTCTGCGTCCTCGGACCCAGCGGGTGCGGCAAAAGCACAATCCTGCGGCTGATTGCGGGTCTGGAGCCGCAGCATCCGGCGACCGCAGGCGCTCTGCACGTGCTCGGCAAACCCGTCATCGGGGCGGGGGCCGATCGCGGCATGGTATTTCAGGACTATACGAGCTTCGACAACCGCACCGTGCTCGACAACATCGTCTTCGGGCTGGAGTGCCAGGGCGTGGCTCGCCGCGATCGCTACGAAGCCGGCCGGCGCTGGATTGCGCAGGTGGGCCTGAACGTCGAGACAGACGCCGAAAAATACCCGCATGAGTTGTCCGGCGGCATGCGGCAGCGGGTGGCGATTGCACGAACGCTGATCCTGCGGCCGCGAATCATCCTAATGGACGAACCGTTCGGCGCCCTCGATCCGACCACGCGAATGAACATGCAGGATTTGCTGATTGAGCTGTGGCGTGACGTGCAGGCGACGGTCTTCTTTGTGACACACAGCATCGAGGAGGCGGTGTTTCTGGGCGATCGGGTCTATATCATGAGCAATGCGCCGGGGACGATCCTCGAGGAGCTGGAGATCCAGCCGGCTGACCGTCCTTCGAAGCAAATGCAGCGCGAGCCGCGTTTTCAGGAAACGGTATACTATATTCGCGATTTGATTAGCCGGCTGGAAGAAGAGACGCGGGCGGGAACGTGAGATAAATGGGGAATGGGCTGATTGGGGAATGGGGGAATGAAGAAAGACTTGAACCACTAATGACGGGGCCATCCGCTTGCGCACTCCCCATTCCTCATTCGCTCATTCCCCATTGAAGCATCATTCCGCGCCGCTGAACCCCGAACCCTGAACCCTCGCTTGTGCGCTTCGGCAACTACCTCAAGACGGCCTTCCTCAACCAGTGGAACCTGCTGGCGTTCCTGGGCGCCGCGGCGTTTGGAGTCGTCAGCGGCGCGCCGGACATTGTGCTGCCATTAGTCGCCGCTGGAGAAGTGGCGTATCTGGGTCTGCTGGCGACGCATCCGAAGTTTCAGAAGTACGTCGACGCGCAAGAAGCAAAAATCAGCCGCACGTCCGCGTCGGTGGCCGCCGAGCGGGCATTGGAGCGGATCACCAAGTCGCTGCCGCGCGAGTCGCTCGACCGGTTCCACTCGTTGCGGACTCGCTGTCTGGAGCTGCAGCAAATCGCGCACGAGCTCAAGCACCCCGGCAAGCTGCCGGCGCAGTTGCCCTTCGAGGATTTTCAGGCCGACAGCCTCGATCGGCTGCTGTGGATTCATCTTCGCCTTTTGTACACGGAGTACGCCTTACAGCGGTTTTTGCGCAAGACGAGTGACAAGCAGATTCAGGAGGATATTGAGGGGGTTGAAGAGCGGCTGGCCCGCATCCCGGCCGACACTCAGAGTCCTCAACAGCAGCGAATTCGCAAGGCCCTCGACGACAACCTGCAAACGCTGCGCGACCGGTTAGCCAATTTGCAAAAGGCCCGCGACAACTTCGAGCTGGTGAAACTGGAGATCGAGCGGTTGGAAAACAAGATCCGCTCGGTCAGCGAGCTGGCCGTCAACCGCCAGGAGCCAGATTACATCTCCGGCCAGGTCGATCAGGTGGCGGCGAGCATGCTCGAGACCGAAAAGACGATGAACGAGCTGCAATTCGCGACCGGCCTGGAGACAGTCGAAGAGACTCCCGATTTGCTGCGTGACCGGACGATGCAGGTGCATTGAGAACTGCCATTGTGTCGATCCACGTTTGTCGCAAGAATACCGCCCCCACGAAGGATTCGTGGTTGCGCGCCGCGGGGCGCGGGCGCGTGATCGCCCGGCCAACAACGTAGCGGCGCGTGCGTTCCAGGGAGGGAATCGACATGGGCTGGCTGCGGCCGTCGGCGGCGTGCGCGCTTTTTGTGTGTAGTTCGGTCATCGCCGGCCAGGCACGCGGCGAAGCTATCCTGCTCGACTTTCAGACCGATTGGTGCGGCGCTTGCCGCATCATGGAGCCGGTCATCCAGGAGCTCGCTGCCGAGGGGCATCACGTCCGCAAGATCGACGGCGACCAGCAGCCCGAGCTTGTCCGCAAGTATCGCATCGAGGGCTATCCCACCTTTGTCGCGCTTCGCGACGGACGCGAAGTCGGCCGCTTGAGCGGGCCAGGCAGCAAAGCCCAACTTCTCGCACTCCTTGAAAAGGCCGGTGCCGCGACTCGTACAACCGCTGCCGGTGCAGACGAAAACGTGCCCCACACGATTCGTGGTCAATCGCCCGATAGTATCGCGAACACTCGCAGCAATGGCGGCCATCGCAACATTCAACCTCGCAGCGCTGTCGCGGCAAGCGTTGGCCTTCAACCAGACATCGTCGAAGGCTGGGAACCGACCGGTGCGCCGCCAGGTGCATTGAGGCAATCCAAGCCGATCAGCCAGGAGCGACTCGCCGCCGCCAGTGTCCGCCTGCGGATCCAGGACAAGAATGGCCAATCGACGGGCTCCGGCACAATCATCGACGCTCGCGATGGCGAAGCGCTGATCCTCACCTGCGGGCACATGTTCCGCGAGTTTGACAACTCGGGCCGGATCGTCGTCGACTTTTTTGGGCCCGCCGCGCCTCAACAGCTCACCGGGACACTGGTCTCGTACGATCTGAACAGCGACGTCGGGTTGGTGCGCGTGACGGGTGATCATCGGTTTGTCGCGGCCAAAGTCGCCCCGCCGGCATACACTTGTCGATCGGGCGACGCCGTCGTGAGCGTCGGCTGTGACAACGGCGCCGAGGCGACCCCTCGCGTTACGCAGATCGTGTCGATCGACCGCTACCAGCACGCGCCCAACCTGCAAGTCGCGTTCGAACCGGTGCAAGGGCGCAGCGGCGGCGGCTTGTTTAACCGTGAGGGCGAGCTCATCGGCGTGTGCAACGCCGCCGATGCCGCGGACAAGCAGGGACTGTTCGCGGCATTGGGCGCGATTTACGCCGAGCTGGACCGTACGAAACTGTCGTTCGTCTACCGACCGAATGCTGCGTCGGCCGGCGAAGGGGAAACGCAATTGGCCGCGGTGGCAACCATACCGACGCCGCCGGTCGCCGCGGCTGCCAAACTGAGCAACGAAGAACGAGCTCTGCTGGAAGAGTTGCGCGGCGCCCAGGGCGCCGAAGTGATCTGCCTGGTGCGCGCGCTCGATGATCCGCAAGCCAAGAGCCGCGTGTTTCAAATCAATCGCGCATCGGCAGCGTTCTGGCGTGAGCTGGCCGGACATAGCGCCGACGACTCGGGACGGAAGCTGACTTCGCTGGAGAACCGCGGCGACCAACCGGGCGCGACATCCAGAAAGACGCCCACCGGGGGCGCTCCATTGGCGGCGCGTACGACTTCCACGCTTTTGAACGACGGTCGCAGCGATCGTATCTGGCCGCCCCGGCAGCGCGAGCCGTGAAAAACGTCCCGCTTGCGCGAGCCGGCATAAATGGCATTACTGCTTCGGTAGAACCAGTGTAGTCATCATGGTCCGCTCGACTGAGCTCGCGCCGAAGCCGCGCGATGAAACACAGTTTTCGTCCGCCGCGGCGGAGGGCTACACTTCCCGGCCGCCTGATTGTCCACTCGTTCGCGCAAGGTAGACTTGCGCGGTCAGACGAGTCGAAAAAACCCTCTGTAGCCACTATGAATTCGTTTGTCCTCGCGCTGGCTTCGATTGCGCTGGTCCTCGTCAACATGTGGATCGGCTGGGCGCTGGCCAAGTATCACACTCGCCGCCACCCGCAGCCCGCCGAGTGGCCGCTTCCCGCACCGCCGGTCGCCCCAGAAGTGGATGACCTCCGTTCAACGGCCGATCTGATGACCGACGAAGCCGCATCGACGAATGATCCGGAGCACCCGCCGCCAGACTTCTCGATGAGCGCGGCGCAGGCTCTGGGAGCACTGGCGACCGCCGACGCGCCACAATATCATTGATTCGGCGTTCATCGATTTGTCGTTCGGGCCTGGCTTTGCCATTCAGCGCATGCTGTTCTATCTGATTCGCCACGGCGAGAGTCTGTACAACGCCGAAGGGCGAATACAAGGCCAGTCCGATGTAGCGCTCTCGCCGTTGGGCTTGCGGCAAGCCGAGGCCATTGCCGACGCGCTGGCCGAGGAGCAAATCGACGCGGTCTTCGCCAGCCCGTTGCGGCGAGCGATGCAATCGGCCGAACCCATTGCCGCGAGGTTTGGCCTGACCATTCAATCCGACGACCGCCTGAAGGAGATTCACGCGGGCATATTCCAGGGCTTGTTATGGGCGGAGATCGAAGCCGAGTTTCCCGATGCCGCCCGGCCCTGGCGCGAGCAGCATCCGGACTTCGTCATTCCGGGAGGTGAATCGCGCCGGTCGCTCATGGTTCGCGGGCTGGCGGTGTTTGAGTCGATCCGCGAAAGCCCGTTCCGCCGCGTGGTGGTCATGTCGCATGGCGGGATCTTGGCCGCGGCCCTTAAGGCGGTGCTGCGTATCCCGGCGGAGGTCAACCCCTTCAGTCTCTACAACGCCTCGATCAGCAAGCTGGCGTGGAGCGAAAAGGTTAAACTGCTCACTCTCAACCAGCTCGATCATCTCCGTGCCGCCGGACTGGCGCGCGAGGATGCGACGGGGAGCGTTTGAGGGTTCAGAAACTTTGGAGTGCCGCGACTTGTCGCAGCTTTGGATTTCAAACAGCCGAACAGACCAATAAGCCCTTGTTGTTGGCAGACCTATTTGAAAAAGAAAGCGACGACAAGTCGTCGCACTCCAAACGTGCGGCTTGATCGGCGCCTTCGTCCTTCGTACTTTGTACTTCGTTCTTCCGGCCCTGCTGCCTGACGCTGAACCCTGAACTCCGAACCCTGAACCCTGAACCCTTCCATGTCCCGCATCCTCAAAGACCTGCTCGCCCAGCCCAACCGTGTGCTCCGCGTCTTTTCTCTCGGCCGTATGTGCCACCCGATCGCCATCGAGATGTTCGGCCAGGCGGGCGGCTATGACGGCCTCTGGTTCGACCAGGAACACTCGGCGATCAACACGGAGCAGATCCTGGTGGGCGCGATCGCCGCGCGGGCCAATGGCCTCGGCTCATTCGTACGCATGCCGTTTACGCACTACTCGCTGGCCAGTCAGAACCTGGAGGCGGGTGTGGAAGGCGTGATGGCCGCCCGCATCACCTCGGCGGCCGAAGCGGCTGAGTTCACCCGCTGGTGTTGCTATTCGCCGGCCGGCTGGCGCGGCGTGAACACGCAAGGGGCGGACGGGTATTTCACGCGTCGCACAGCCCGCGAGCTGGCCGACGCGCGCTGCAACGAGACACTGGTCGGCATCCAGATCGAAACCATGAGTGCGCTTAACGGCCTCGATGCGATTGCCGCGCTTCCACAGGTTGATCTGCTGTTCGTCGGCCCCGCCGACCTTTCCGCGGAGCTGGGAGTCTTTGGCCAGCCCGATCACGCACGCGTCTGGGAAGCAATCGACGCCGTTTACGCCGCCTGCCAAAAACATGGCAAGACGTGGGGCACCGTCCCGCCGTCGCCGGCCTTCGCCACGCGTGCCGTAGAAAAAGGCTGCCGCATGCTGACCATCGGCAGCGAGCTGCATGCGCTTCGCGTCGGGATTGATGCGCTGAAGCAGATGTACGGAGTCAGTGGCTGAAAGCCACATGCCCTACGCTGAGTGCGGAAAGTAGCTCTTCAAGCCGACGCGTCGGCGATGTCGCTGATGATCTGCGTGACGCTCTCGTGATCGAACCAGACCGGTATGCCTCCCGGCTTCAAGTACACCGCAACACCGTCTCGGACGACCATGGCGCGCGGGTGGTCTACCTCAAATCGGTCGCCTCCGACGAGTTCAACGGTGAAAGGTTGAAATGGGGAACGACTGTTTAATGCGTCAAAGAGATGCTCAAAATGCTCGGCTGTCATACCGTAATTGTACCCAACATGACGCCGGCCGCCACAGCGCCCACGGCCACGCCTCCAATCCGAACGCCAAGCCTATTTCCGCTCCATTCTCCGCGACTTTCCCCGCAAGCTAAGCTTGTGCTGGATCGGTTGCCACTGGCCGATTTGCGCGCTAATCGGGACTGACTGTTGTATCGATCGTCCCGATTATCCTGCTCCCAAAACATTGCTTATGTCCGATCGTACTTCAACTCTCGATCGCCTGGTGGACCGCTGTGGGCAGCTTTATAGCCTGCCCACGGTGGCGGTCCGCGTGCTGGCGCTGACCGAGTCGCCGACCGTCGATGCGCGGGCGATCAAGGAATGCATCGAAAATGATCCGGCCCTGACGAGCAAAGTCCTCCGCGTGGTCAACAGCTCGCTGTTTGGTCTCAGCCGGGAAGTGACTGATCTCACCCAGGCGATCGGCCTGTTGGGCATCAACCCGCTCAAGCTCCTGGTGCTCGGCTTCAGCTTGCCTGATCGGCTGTTTGTCGGACTTAACGGCGACATCCTGCGGCGCTACTGGCATCGCACGCTGGTCAAGGCAGTGGCGGCCCGCGAGATCAGCCAGGCGATTCTTGGCAAACCCGGCGACGAGGCGTTTATCGCCGGCCTGTTGCAAGACATTGGGGCGCTGGTGCTTTTGCAAGAGATGGGAGAGAGCTACGCCCGACTCTATGGCGGCGCGCTCGAGCGGTCGGCGAATATCGCCGAGACCGAGCGGGCGACGCTCGGCTTCGATCATGCCACTCTGTCGGCGCGGCTGCTGCAGCGGTGGAGATTGCCCGAACAGCTCACGATCGCCGTCGAGGCAGGGCAAAGTCGTGAGCGGACCTTGGCGCTTGCGCCCGAGGATCGGTCGCTTGCCGAGGTGCTGCAATTGGCCGATCTCGTCGGCAGCTTGCTGGCCGAGAACCGCACCGACCTCTTGGCCGAACTGCTCGACCGGGGCCAGGAGTGCCTGGCGCTGTCGCATACACAACTGGCGTCGCTGGTCACGACGCTGGCCGCGAAGGTGGAACAACTGGCCGAAGTCCTGGAACTCGATCTGCCGCAGGGACACGATTATCCGGCCGTCCTGATTAAAGCCCACGCGCGGCTCTCGGCGGTGGCCTACGACGCGGCGGCGCAATTACTTGCGCGTGAGGTGGGCTCGAACGGGACCGAGCCGGATCGACGGCTACTGGCCGACGTTCAGCGGCTGGCCGACGAAACGGCCGGCGCACTCCGCTCGAATGAAACTGCGGTTAGACGCGAAACCGCTGCCGAATGCCGTGCCGTCGCTTCCGTCGTCGGCGCTGCAACGCAAGTCCAAAGTCGATTGCAGACGGTGAAGCCGCGCACCGCAACTCCCCCTGCCGGCGACATCGGACAGGATCCCGGCTTCATCGGGCGCGTGGCGGCCGCGGTGGCGACGTGCCGGCAGGCGCGCCGTTCGCTCAGCCTGCTGGTTGTCGAGATCGACCAGTACCAAGATTTGCTAATCACCCGCGGGCCCGCGGAAGCCGAGCGGCTGGTCGAAGCGTTGGGGGCTGAGTGCCGCGCGCTTGATCATCACGGCGCGGCGGTCGTACAGTCGCGCGAAGTGCAGTTTGCGATCATCCTGCCCGCTTGCGATCGGCGGCAAGCTGTGGACGTCTCGAACGAGCTGATGGCGCGCGTGCGGCGGATGGCACTTTCGGCGGCGACCGTCGATACCGCGGTGGTGACCGTGAGCGTCGGTGTAACCAGTGTGGCGCTGCCACCCAAGAATTTTCCCGCGGCGGAACTGATCCGCGCCGCCGAACGCTGCCTCAACGGCGCCCGGCTCTCGGGCGGCAACGCGGTAAAGAGCATTGAGATCTACTAGGATAGAATGACGAACCACGAAATCCGAATGCCGAACGAGTGACCAAGCTCGAATGACGAACCGACGTACGCCATTCTCGTCCGTCATTCGTCATTGCTGCTTCGTTTGTCATTCGGGCTTCTAAGTACGCGTCGCTCTTGGGCCGCCGTGCCAAAATGGTATGCTGAGAAAATGAGCGACCCGATGGCCGGCGAGCCGGTAACTTCGTCTGAAACCGCCGACGAGCGAAGTGATTCGCCGGCGCCCGTGCGCGACGAAGTGTACTTCGCGTCGCCGCAAGCGGGCGAGACCGTCGACGAAGTGCTGCTGGAGCCGCCGCGCCGGCGCCGCTGGCTGGTGCCGCTGGTCTTGTTTCTGGCGACGTGTTTGACGACGTTCTTTGCCGGGGTCTATCAATGGCCGGCCGACCGTTTTCCCTTTGATGACCAGGCCGCCGTGTGGGTGGCCAGGAACTGGTGGGACGGGCTGCGATACATGCTCGCGGTGTTGGGCATCTTGTTTGCGCACGAGATGGGGCACTTCCTGATGACCGTGCGCTATGGAATCCACGCCAGTTATCCAATCTTCGTCCCCTTCCCGCTGTTCATGGGGACGATGGGGGCGGTGATTGCGATGGACGGACGTCAGGCTGACCGGAAGCAGATGTTCGACATCGGCATCGCCGGTCCGCTGGCCGGGTTGGTGGTGGCAATCCCAGTGTTATGCTTTGGCGTGCTCCAGGCACGATTGGAGGTTCCGGGCCCTGGCATGCATATATCCGGCGACCCGGTGCTAGCGGAGTTGTTGATACGCTGGCTACGGCCCGAAGCGGCAGCCGGCGCCGAAGTCTTTCTGCCAGGCAATCCTCTCTACATGGCCGGCTGGGTGGGCATGCTGGTCACCGGGTTAAACATGATGCCGATCAGCCAACTCGATGGGGGGCACGTAATCTACGGACTTTTCCGCCGCCGGGCGCATTATCTGGCACGTGCGTTTCTGCTGGTGGCTATCGGCTACATGATCGTCTCGGAGAACTACACCTGGACGCTGATGATCGTCATCGTCACGTTCCTCGGCGTTGACCACCCAGCAACCGCCGACGATTGCGTGCGGCTGGGCCGCGGGAGATACGTATTGGGTCTGGCGTCGCTGGCGATTCCCGTGCTGTGCTTTATTCCGAATCCGTTTTGATAATGATTCGGGGTTCAGCGAGCCGTTCAGTCCTCAGCCTTCTTAAACCCCGCGTCGAGCAGTTCTTCGTAGCCGGGTTTGAGCGGCCGGACATTGTAGCCTTGTTCGGCCAGAATCCTACCGGCGGCCAGGGAACGCACGCCTGAACGGCAGTGCGTGTAGATTATCGCATCCTTGGGAAGCTGCTTACCAAGTGCGTTCGCGTCGGTTTCCTTTTTCAGTTCGCTGAGCGGCAGGAAGATCGCGCCGGCGACATGACCCTCGTCCCACTCCCGCTTCTCGCGCACGTCGACGAGCACGGCCTTCTTGTCAGCCAGATTTCGCTGCACCGATTCGAGCGGCTCCTTGGTCCGTTCTACGCTTACCGCCCGCTTCACGCCGTAGAGCTTGAAGTCGTCGAAGTTGGCCGTGTCGTCGAATGTGCCGAAGCCGACCTGGCCGTGAGTAAAAGTTTTATCCACCGCGGTCATGATCGGCTTCTTCATGTCGTCGAAGTAGACTTCAATCGTGCCGGGCTCCACGCGGCGGACAATGCGGACGTTGTGCCAACCCTCGCTCCACCTGGTGCCGGCGGTGCTGGTCTTGGAGATTTTCGTGCGCGGGGCGCCGTTGACGATGAATATTTGATTGGCGTGATCGTCCGCCTTGGTGGCAATGTGGACGTAGTAAAAGTGGTCCGGGTCTTGATGGCCGAAAAAGAAGCAGGCGTCGCGATGGCCGTATTCGGCGCGCGTGCTCTGGACGCGGACTTCGAGGACGAAATCGCCGACCACGTGGTCCTTGAGCAGCGTGTAATTAACGGGGCTGCGATGAGTCGGTTTGTAATTGCTCGCCTTGAACTGGCTGTAGAACTGCTCATCGCCTTTCTCGCCGATCTTCCAGGCCTTAGAGTCGGCCGGCTTCCAGTCGGCTGCCACACCGCCGACTTCGGCATCCTCGAAACCTGCCTCGTAGAGCAACGGCAGGCCGAGAACCTTTCCGGCTGTCTTTTCTTGTGCGGTCGCCTGTGCCGCCAGGATCAATACTGCCGACAGGCCCAGAGCGGCGAGGACGCAGAGCCAGCAGCGAACAGTAGACGGAGATCGGTAGATCATTGTTGAGTGGGGAATGGGGAATGCGAAATGGGAAGTCTGGACGATCAGCCGGGTTTGTACACCGCCTTTGGATCAAACACGCGCTCGGCCACGATTCGCGTCCCCTCCGGCGTGACTTCGCGGAAAAAGCAGCTTTTGTAGCCTTCATGACAAGCGGCATCGCCGACCTGCACCACCTTAAGCAGGATTACGTCAGCGTCGCAGTCTACAAACACGCCGCGAACGAGCTGCACATGACCGCTCTCCTCGCCTTTGCGCCACTGCCGCTGGCGGCTCCGACTGTAATACACCGCGCGGCCCGTGGCCAGCGTCTCGGCATAGCTTTCGGCGTTCATCCAGGCCAGCATCAGCACCTCGCCCGTCACCGCGTCTTGGGCGATCGCGGGAAGGAGGCCGTCCGGGCCATTGAAGTCGGGAGCTATGGTTTCGGCCGCTGACATGGAAGGACGAAGGGCGAAGGACGAAAGCAGCACTTGACTGCCATCCGACTAATCAGCATAACCCCGTCCCGCGACGGCCGCCAGCAAGCTAGCCAGCCGCTAAGGGACCGCGAATCGCGGATTGCCGGATTCCTTGGACCGATCGTTGCGGCCATTATGCCCCGTGTCGCCGTAATGTTCGCAGGGCATCTGGATATACAAGCTGTCCGTAGCCGATGCGGAGCGTACCGCTGCGCATGCGCGCCGCTCAATCGTTTTCGTGCCGTCGTGGACCGTCCCTCTGCCGCCAACCTCAAGGAACAAATCTTGAACCGTTCGCTCAGCGTAATTCTGCCGGTGAACAACGCCCAGTCGTGGCTCTCGGAGAAGGGCGCTCAGATCCTGGACGTAGTCGCTGAACTGACGGATCGGTTCGAGCTTTTGATTATGGACGATGGATCGACCGACGCGACGTACGACGTTGCCCGGGAGTTGGTCCGCCGCTATCCGCAAGTACGGCTGCTGCGCGAGCCGGTCCGCCGCGGTGCAAGCCTGGCGATTCGACACGGGCTGCGCGAATCGCGAGGGGACATCGTCATGGCCCACGATGGCAAGGAGACGCTCGATGCGCAGGAAATTGTTCGGCTGTGGCGCTCGCTACGGTCGCCCGCCATAGCTCCAAAGTCGCTGCGTCATTCTGCGACGGCAATTCGACGCAGCCCATTCTCGATGGCGGCCGGGATTCGTTTCGATATGGAAACTTCCGCCTCCGTCCGGCCGAAGTCGAGCGGAGGCTTTCGGCTCGTGCGCCCAGGCGCGATCGAGGATTTGCGACGCACCGCCGCAGAGGTGCAGGAAATCACTGCAAACGCTGCGCTCACAAAGGCTGACCTGCGCGTCTGCCCCACCGGAACAGACAATCCCGGCGGCGCGCGGCGACCAAATTTTCTTTCGCGCGTGAAGAGCGGCGTCCGTAACTTTACGGTCGGTGAGTGAGGGGCATGGCGGTCGTTGCCGTAGTGTAGTCAATCACGCGGAGAGTTCGTACTATCTTGCGGGCGCTGCGCGCAAAACGGCCAGGTAGCGACTGAGGCGATCAACGTTGCGGATGAACGTTCGACTGTCGATAATGGGCCCTACGTGCCCATAGGACTTAAGCGCGCCTTGCTCGACCCATGCCCCACGCTCGTCGAGCGCGTCAAGGATGCGGCGGACCTCGTTATCCGACACCGGCCGCGATGACTCAGTTGGCAGGCGCGACTCATTGTTGTGGGACATCGCGTTACGGTATTGGCGTTCCAGCCTGCTCAGGCCGACGTCTTTCTGAATGAACGAATAGTGCGTCGGCAAGTCATTCGGCTCGTACGTAAGCTGGTAATCCCTGGTGAGGTAAAGCGGCTTGTTCGTTTGCAGCTCGTAGAAGCGTGCGTGCCCGCCGCCGGGTAGAGCTGACTTTTTGAGCCAGTCAAGCGCGGCGGGAACCGGGGCTAAAAACCGCTCTGCGCCGGTCGCCTGGTTCAATGCGATTAGAATGCGGATCACGCCTGCCGTCTCCGAGCTGCTGACAGCCGGCGGCTCGAACTTGCGCGCCCAGGCCGGGTGCATGTCGGCATTATATTGCTGCGCCCAACTGGGCTGCGGCGGCGGCATTTGCGCGCGCAGAATAAACTCGCCGCCGCGAATGGCCGCCTCCTTGTACTTAGGATTACCATAGAGCCGTTCCGCTTCGAGGAGCGTTTCGATAACCGCGGCCATGGCGCCGTCGTTGAACGTGTAGTGCCACCAATAATCTCCGCCGGGGTGCTGTCGCGGCCAGTCGGTCGGGTAGCTCGCCGGCTTCGGCTCGTCGTCGCGGACATGAGCGCCATCAAATACTTGCGACCAGGCCCCGTTGCGGTGTTGGTTGCGGATCACAGCGTCGAGTCCATACATCGCTGCCTCATGGATCGGCTTATCCGTTTCGTTCGTCGCTCGGTCGAGCCGCATCAGCAGCCGGAGAGCCGATTGCGTCTGATCGTCATCGAACGAGCTGATATTGCGGGCGCGCTTTCCCGGCGGGCCGTCAACACGGTAGGCGAAGCCTTTGCGGAGCGCGGGGTCAAATTCGATCCGGTTCGTCCAGCCGCCGCTGTGCATCTGCCCGCGCACCAAAGCGCGGCCGGCGTCGAGCGCGGCATCCAGGTACGCTTGTTCGCCCGTTCGCTCGTACGCCTCAAGCATTGCGTCGCCGACGGCCGGTGTGCCTGGCGGCTGCACCCAAACGGTTCGCGGCCCGGCCTTGCCTTCCCCTTCGCGCAGCTTCAGTTCGCCGCTGTAACTGTAGACATAGCCGCCTTCGACGGCGACTTGCCGGTGGAAGAAGGCGATTGCCTTCTTCAAACCGGCCTCAGCCTCCTGGCGCAGATCGGCTCGGACCGGTGTGAATGAAAGGGTCAACATTGTCACAGCGACCACACGAATCAGCATGACACTCCTCCGAAACAATGTATGGGGCCACCATAGCGACTACACCGTGAGGGCTCAAGGAAAAAGACAGCGAGGACGAGTCTCGCACTCCAAAGGCCGCTCCTTGCAGTCGGCCGAATGCCCGCATAAAACAAGGGCTCGTGCGTTGTTTTGTCATTGCGCTCGGTACCGTGCGCGATTATTCCCTCGGGAGTTTGGAAATGAAGTCCTCGACGGTGGTGGGCAAGGACAATGTGGGTTCGATTCTCAAACAAGCGCTCGAGGCGGCCGAGGGGCTGCTACGGCTTACACCGACCTGGGTGCCACGGAGCTTTTTGCACCCTGGCCAGCGGATCAAATTGCACCCGAGCGATTATTATTCCTACGGCGCCAACCGGGGCGGCATCGACGAGCGGTGGTTCGCCAGCACGACCGAGGCGGCCAACGAAGGCCGCGTGCCAGACGAGGGGCTGAGCTACGTGGCGTTTGCCGGCCAGCGTTTCTTACTTCGCGACGCCGTGGCCGAAGACGGGGCAGCGCTGATCGGCGGCGAAATGTACGGCAAGTACAAGAAGTGGCCCGTGTATTCGAAGTTCTTCGACAACATGGGGCCAATTCCGCACCACATGCATCAGGGTTTCAAGGATGCCGCGCTCGTGGGACAGGAAGGGAAGCCGGAAAGCTACTATTTTCCGCCGCAGTTGAACAACGTCGACAATAACTTTGCGTACACGTTCATGGGGCTGGAGCCGGGCACGACGAAGGAGCAACTCCGTCAATGCCTCGAGAACTGGGACAAAGGGGACAACGGCATCCTCGATCTGTCGCGGGCGTATCGTCTGAAGCGCGGTACGGGTTGGTTGATTCCGCCAGGTGTTCTTCATGCACCTGGATCGCTGTGTACGTACGAGCCGCAATGGGGGAGCGATGTGTTCGGCATGTTCCAGAACATCGTCGAGGGGCGGTACGTGCCGTGGTCGCTGTTGGTCAAAGACGTGCCCGAGGAGAAGCACAAGGATCTCGATTTCATCATCGGCCAGCTCGATTGGGAGAAGAATGTCGATACGCACTTCAAAGAGAGCAACTACCTGGAACCGATCGTTGATCGCGAGCGCTCTGGGGACGGCTTTTCTGACCGCTGGATTGTGTACGGGACGGTTGATGGCGAGCAGCTTTTTAGCGCCAAGGAGCTGACGGTTGAGCCGGGCGCGAAGTGTATGCTCAAAGATCCCGGCGCCAGCGGCTGGATCACGGTGCAGGGGCGCGGGCGTCTGGGCAAGCTTAACTTGCAGACGCCCGCGATGATCCGCTTTGGCGAAGCTACCGAAGACGAGGTGTTCATCACGCAAACGGCGGCGACGCGCGGCGTGGAGATTGAGAACACCGGCAGCGAGGCCTTGGTCGGCCTGCGGTATTTCGGGCCGAATGTACACAAGAGTTTGCCGAAGATGAACGGATCACAGCGCATCTGACGTTAGGTAAGAAGCGATATAAGGTGACCGATGGCTCTTGTTGCCCCGGACTATGATCCATTTGTGATCCTTTACGGCGTGCCGTGGGATATGTACGTGAAAATCGATGAGGCGCTTGGCGAGCATCACACGCGGCATACTTATAGCGAAGGCACACTGGAGATGCGAGGACTGCTTTACGGCGTCTCATGGGAGGAGTACAAGAGGTTTCTCGATGCCCTTGGCGATTTCAATCTTCGCCATACCTACTGCGAAGGAACGCTGGAGATGATGTCGCCTCGCAAAGATCACGATTGGACGAAGACAATGATTGGGAGAATGATTGAGTACATGGCTTTGTCTTTCGACATACCCATTCAAAGCGTCGGCTCGATGACCTTGACAAGCGACGAAGTCGAGAAGGGCCTGCAACCTGACGAGGCGTATTATGTTGCCCACGAATGGAAGGTCCGCGGCAAGGATACGTATGAGCCGGATGTTGATCCCCCTCCAGACTTGGCTATTGAAGTGGACGTGACGAACACGTGTGTGCCGCGTTTGCCCACCTTTGCGCGCCTCCACATTCCAGAAATCTGGCGTCACGACAACGACGCTGTCCGTTTCTACCGCCGTGTCAAGAGCGGTCGCCGCCGCGGCAAGTATCAGGAGATTCGCAAGAGCGTTGCCTTTCCCTTTGTCGAACCCGCAGACATCAATGAAGTGCTGGCAAAGAAAGGTGTCCTCGACGAAAATGCGCTGGTGCGAGCGTTTTTGAGACGCGTTCGGCGACGCCGCAACAAAAACTAATGAGTAAACAACTGCTTTACTAATAGAGGACCTTCGATCCCATGACTCAACAGACTTCGACGTTCCCCAAACTTCACAACGCCATGTGGCCCGGCTTGGTGGGCAAGGAGCCGGGGACCGACCACCCGCCGATTAGCCTCGAGCGGATGTTGGAGCTGACCGCTGCGGCGGAAGTCAACGGCCAGAAGTTTGAGGGAATTGATTACTTTCTGTTCCATCCGCACACCGACCCTGACGCCGGCGATGGCGAGCTGCGGCGGATCGCGGATCTGGTCGCGTCGAAAGGACTAGTAATCGGTTCGCTGGTAGCGCCCGTGTGGCCGGGCACCGTCGGCGCCTCGGCGATGGGAAGCGACGAGGACCGCCAGAAATTTGTGCTGGCGGTGCAAAAGGCCTGCCGCATTGCCAAGGTGTTCAATCAGCACGGCGTGCGGAAATACGGTGTGATCCGCATCGATTCGGCGGATAGTCCTTCGCATTGGGCTGCGGACTCCGAAGGCAACACGGCCAAGATTGCAGAGACGTTTCGCGAGGCGGCCAAAGTCGCTCGCGATCACGGTGAACGGCTGGCGGCCGAAGGAGAAGTCTGCTGGGCTGGCATGCACTCCTGGCGCGACATGGTGAACCTGTTGGAAGCGGTGGACATGCCCGACACCGTCGGCTTTCAAGCGGATCTTGCGCATACGTATCTCTATTTGCTCGGCATCAACGCGCCGGAACACGCGCTCTTGAAACCGGGCTACAGCGACGTCGAGTTCTGGTCGGCGTACGAGAAAATGACCGACGCCTTGCGCCCCTGGACGATCGATTTCCACGTGGCGCAGAACGACGGCAGCGTGCACGGCACGGGCAGTCATGACAAGACGGGCCGCCACTGCCCTGCCGACGATCCCAACGGCAAGGTGGATATCGTCCGCTGCTCAGGCTACTGGCTCAAGGACGCCGCCAAGCGCGGGATGAAGCACATCTGTTGGGACGGCTGCATGTTCCCAAATGCAATGCTGGAAACGCAGCAGACCTGGAATACGATCCTCGATGTGATGATCAAGGTGCGCGAGGCGAATGGATGGGCGTAAAGTAGCACGTGAATTCGGGATGAATTAACGGCGTTCAGCTGTATTCTTTTCCCTAGCCCAGGCGTTTACGCCTGGGTTGACGATATGCGCATGGTTTTGTAGCCGCCTTCAGGCGGCTTATCCGAATTGGCTTTAGCCCTTGGCGGCGAACATGAGCCACGTCTTCCACCAACTTTACTACCACTTCATCTGGGCGACGCACTCGCGAGATCCGCATTTACACCGCTCGTTTCGGATCGAATTCCTTAACTTGCTGAACGAAGAGACGAAGACGCGCGGCGGCCAACCGATTCGGCATAACGCGATGCCAGACCACGTTCATCTGTTGGTCCGCTTGCCGCCGACGATCGCTGTTGCGGACTTCATTGGGAAGGTGAAAGGCGCAACCGCATATCGCGTCAACCATGAGATTCAGCCCAGCTTCAAGCTGCGCTGGCAGGAGGGGTACGGTGTAATGACGCTGCGAAAAGAGGAGTTGCCCAAGGTGAGTCACTACATCGACAACCAGGAGCGACATCACCGACCAGGCGGCATCTTATCCGAGTTGTTGGAGAGAATCGATGTGGAGTACGATGATTGGGAAGAATTCGCGCGAGAATTGGAGATGGCAAAAGCCCGCTAAAGCGGGCCAACGGTGTTGTTTGTGCGTCCGAAACCCAGGCGTGAACGCCTGGGCTAGGGAAAAGAAGCGTGGCCGACCTCCATAAACATTGTGGTGTTCGATTAGAGCGCGCACCGAAATATGGACGTAAACGCCAAGGCTCAAACCCTGAACCCTGAACCCTTCAATGCCAAAACCTCTCAACCTCGCCATGATCGGCTACGGCTTTATGGGCCGGGCCCACTCGAACGCGTATCAAACGGTCAACCATTTTTTTGACCTGGACTACCAGCCGGTACTGAAGGCGATTTGTGCCCGCGACGAGGCGAAGGCCAAGGTCTTTGCTGACAAATGGGGCTATGAATCGGTCGAGACGGAGTGGAAGAAACTACTGGCGCGCAAGGACATCGACGCGGTCGATATCTGCGTGCCCAACAATCTGCACAAGGAGATCGCAATTGCCGCGGCACAGGCCGGCAAAATCATCCTCTGTGAAAAGCCATTGGCGATGAATGCCGCCGAAGGGGAAGAGATGTGCCAGGCGGTCGAGAAGGCCGGTGTGGCAAACACCGTCTGGTACAACTACCGCCGCGTGCCGGCAGTGACGTTTGCCAAGCAACTAATCGACGAAGGCCGGCTCGGGCGCATCTTTCACTACCGCGCAAATTTTCTACAAGACTGGACGATCGCGGCCGATTTGCCGCAGGGCGGAACCGCACTCTGGCGGCTCGATGTGGCGGCCGCCGGCAGCGGTGTGACCGGCGACTTGTTGGCTCACTGTATCGACACGGCGATCTGGCTCAATGGCGGCGTGGCGAACGTCACCGCGATGACCGAGACTTTCATCAAGGAGCGAAAGCACAATCTGACCGGCAAGGTCGAAAAGGTCGGTATCGACGACGCCTGCGCATTCCTCTGCCGATTTCAGAATGGCTCGCTGGGCCTCTTTGAATCGACCCGCTACGCCCGCGGCCACAAGGCGCTTTACACGTTTGAAATCAACGGCGAAAAGGCGTCGATCAAGTGGGATCTGCACGACTTGCACCGGTTGCAGTACTTCGACCATGGCGATGAAGGTCCCTTGCGCGGCTGGCGAAGCATCCACGTCACCGACGGCGACCACCCGTACATGGGCAAATGGTGGGTGCCGGGCCTGCAAATTGGCTACGAGCATTCATTCGTTCACCAGGTGGCCGATTTTCTGGATGGCCTGGCGAAGGGCAAGCCGACGAGCCCCACGTTCCGCGACGCGCTAGAGACCCAGCAGATTTGCGACGCCGTGCTGGCGAGCGCGAAGAGCGGGGAGTGGGTGGAGGTCAGCTAAGCCAGAGAAGTAAAGCAGGACATTGCAGGTGACCTGTGAAGTTCAGCGAACTCGTCCGACTTTTGGAATCGCATGGATTCACGCTCGTAAAAGAGAAGGGATCGGTGCGGTTCTATGCGAAAGGCGGATGGGACAATCTTATCCGCGTGGACTATCATGGAAGCAAGGAAGTGCCGACTGGAACCTGCAAAGCGATTCTCAAGGCCGCTGGCATCAAACGCCGTTAGGAGGTTCGCACTGTGATTGACTTGCCATACTCACTTGTGATTGAAGCCACCAACGAACCGGATTATTTCGGCTTTTTCTCTCCCGAGCTGAAGGGCTTCTCAGGCATCGGCCACTCGGTCGAGGACTGTTTGTACAAGGCAAAATGGGGCATGAGTGAACATATAGCGATGTTGGCAGAGCGGAACATGCCAATCCCGCCGGTGAACCGTAAGCCTATCGTGACCATTCAAAACGAGGAGAGCGTTACGGTCGGCCGTTGAACTTTTCAGAGAGGAGGTGCTTCGTGTTGGGCGAAGTGCTCAAGCCCGCGAAGCGACCATCGCCATGAACTACCTCGCCCACGGGTGGCGGTTCACGCACGATCCCTACTTTCTAGCCGGCACGGCCGTGCCAGATTGGCTGTGCGTGGCGGATCGAGGTGTGCGAGTGCGGTCCAAGCGAGCTGCCGAGTGGACCGACGGCTGTGACGCGGAAACGGCCGCTGTCGCGCGCGGCATCTGCCGGCATCACGCCGACGACCGCTGGTTTCACCAGACGCGCGCGTTTGCCGAGCTATCGCTCGGTTTCTCGCGGCGTACTCACGACGCCTTGCCGGCCGATGAGGGGTTTCGGCCTTGGTTCCTCGGACACATCCTGGTCGAATTGTTGCTCGATGCCGCGCTGATCGAGCAGCGGCCGGAGCGCCTGACAGCGTACTATGCGGCGCTTGCCGAGGTGGACGGAGCGGTTGTCGAAGCCGCCGTGAACCGGATCGCGTTGCAACCCGCCCAACGGCTGAGCAATTTCATTTCGCTCTTTTGCCGCGCGCGGTTCTTGTATGACTACACCGACGATGGCAAACTGTTGGTGCGGCTCAACCAGGTGATGCAGCGCGTCCGGCTCCCGGCGCTGCCCGCGTCGTTCGTAGAGCTGTTGCCCGCGATGCGCGACGAAGTCCGTAATCGGCAGATTGAGCTGCTTGATGCCGAACAGGTCGCGGCGGGCGTTAAAGATTTGAACCGCGGAGTCGCAGAGACGCAGTGAATGCCCGAATGACGAAACGTCGTTGATCATGGCTCGTCTCTGCTCTCTGCGCCTCCGCGTCTCCGCGGTTTTTAATATCGAATTAACTCCGGAGTGAACTGTCATGAAATTCGGCATGAATTTGCTGTTGTGGACCGGCGACATCAACGACTCGATTCTGCCCGTCGTCGAGTCGTTAAAAAAGATCGGCTTTGACGGAGTCGAGCTGCCGATGTTCGCGCCGGACGACAAGAAGTTTGCGGCGTTTGGCAAACGCCTCGACAATCTGGGATTGGCGCGAACTGCCGTGACGATCCGCGGCGTAGAGGACAATCCGATCAGTCCGAATGCCGATGTCCGACGCAAAGGCGTTGAGCTTATCAAGGCCACACTGGATAGCTGTGCGGCCGCCGGCTGCACGCATCTGGTGGGGCCGTATCACTCCGCTTTGGGATACTTTAGCGGCGCTGGCCCCACGGCGGACGAATGGAAGTGGGGCGTTGACAGCATGCGACAGGTTGCTGAACACGCCGGCAAGGTAGGCGTCACGTTGGGCGTTGAATGCCTCAACCGCTTTGAGACGTATCTATTGACCACGCACGCCGATTCGGCGCGCTTCGCGCGCGAAGTGAATCATCCCCGCTGCAAGGTGATGTACGACACATTTCATGCCAACATCGAGGAGAAGAGCGTCAGCGCAGCGATCAAGTCCTGTGCCGACGTGCTCTGCCACGTACACATCTCCGAGAACGACCGCAGCACGCCCGGGGCGGGGGCGATCCGCTGGGACGAGAACTTCGACACCCTTAAGGACGTGGGCTACGACGGCTGGCTGATGATCGAAGCGTTTGGCCTCGCGCTACCGGAGATCGCCGCCGCGACCAAGATTTGGCGGAGAATGTATCAAAGCGAAGAGCAGCTCGCCCGCGACGGCCTGGCGTTTATGAAGCAGCAGGTCGCTAAGCGCTGGAAATGACGAATGACCCGCCACTGCGGGCAAGCTGCACGCGAATGACGAAAGTCGCCGCGGCGACACGAAATCCGAATGACCAAGGTAGGCCAGCGACGCTAGCTTTGGCACGCCAAAGAGCGCACTGCCCGGCGCCGCAACAGACCACCAATAGCGCCGAAAAAAAACGTAGTTGCGGCCAGCAGCCAATTTGATGGCTCAGGGATAGTCGCAATCCAAGCGCCGGACATCGAGGGGTCAGGAGGGATGCCCCGCCCGGCGATCGTCGTCCCGTCACCCGATAGGGCGGTCACCTCCGTCAACGTCCAACCGGCCAGATCCAAGCCTAGCCCAGTGAGAAACGGTTGTAGATCGACGGCTGTGCCGTCGAACCGTATGACGGGTAGGCCGTTGCTTGTGCTTGGTCCGACCATTACTCGGGCATCGTCGGACACGGCATACGGCACAAGAGCCGACAACTCAACCATCCCTGTTTCGGCCGTCCAAATAAAGCCCCCTCCATGCGCTCCGACAATTACGCGCCCGTCTGGCGTCATGTCCCTTACCAAGGGTCCCCCCGGCCGTCCAGGTAACCCCTTCAAGGGAACAATACCCTCAGCAGCGGTCCAACGGAAGGCATCGAAAATCGGCCGTCAGTCCTCGTTCCTGCCGCAATCGAGCCATCCGACGAAAGAATGACCGGCAGCGTCGTGGGCACACCTAAGTCCTCGGGATGGCCATCAGCCGTCCAGCGGACCGCCCTCCCATCGCTTGGCCCGGCAGAAAATCTGCCGTCGGCGGAGACGTTACTGGCGTAAGTCGTCGGACCAAATCCTTCTCCAAGAGAAGTAAACCCGAAATCTTGCTCCCAGCGAAAGGCCATTAATGCGCGACTGCCGACAACCACCGTTCCATCGGCCGACACGTCATTGCTATTACCTGGCAATTCCCCTAGAGCGACCATTCCGGAATCCTTGGTCCACCGAAAGGGAAAGCCGAAGCTCTCTCCAACTGCGACTTCGCCGTTAAATGAAAGCGCATGCGCGCTCGTCCGGCCAACTTCGCCGGGAAGGTCGGGGAGCGGAATAAACGAGAGTTCTGCTGCACGCAAAGCGTTTGGCATTAGCAGCAGCGACAGGAACAATAGACGAGACGGCTTGAACATTGGCGACCTCCAAACCTCCCATCAGTCACGCGACGTTGATTCTCACTGTAGCTAATCCAGCGATATAATCAACGTGCCACTGTGTTGATAGCTTCCTTGTGCGCTGGCACCACGGAGGTAAGCCAGGGTCAGCGCGCACTTTGGGGAATTTAGGGGAGGTGGGGCGCTGGCGCTGTA
>JBBDYH010000125.1:0-16727 GCA_040901795.1 Pirellulales bacterium | reverse complement strand
CCAGGACCTTTAATGCGTGCTAGCACATCACGTCCGCAAAACGGGAATGCACCCAGGACCGGGCTGACATGCTCCAAAAGAAGTGCGACGAACTAACGTCCTTGTCGGGTGGCCGGATTCGCGCGTCGATTCGCCGAGGTGCGGGCACCCGATCGGCTCACGAACGGTTGACGGCCCTAGTCTCCGGGACGAACATTCGCGGAAAGAAGCTGGAGGATTTGTTCCTACGCATTGGTAAGTCTGCATATCCTGCAGCCGAATGGGAGCGCGTGGTCGATGAAATTGAATCACTCATTCGCTGGGGTGCAATTGATACAGCATCACCTTCGTTGCCCAATTGCCCGTTTTTGTCCGCAGCCGGTTTTACGGACAAGGAACTTGAGCGGATTGCTCGCAAGGTCACGCTAGACGAGTGGCTTGACCTCAGTCTGATCGAATTATCCGACGTTCCTCGCTTTGAATACCAACAGCGAGAGAAAACGTATATCGAGTTTCGAGAGGCATCTGCGGGCCAACAAGCAACTGTCCTATTGAGGGTACTACTCAATCAGGATGGACCTCCGCTCGTGATCGACCAGCCGGAGGATGACCTAGACAATCAAGTGATCTTTGAGATCGTGGAGGAACTCTGGAAGGCAAAGATGAAGCGACAGATTCTATTCTCAAGCCACAATGCAAATCTCGTCGTAAATGGTGACGCTGACTTGGTTGTTGTGTGCGACTATCGAACGCTCACCGATCAGTCAGGAGGAAATATTGACGATCTAGGTGCAATCGACATTGAACAAATCCGTCGAAAGATAACGACGGTCATGGAGGGTGGCAAAGAGGCATTCCGAATGCGCAAAGACAAATATGGGTTCTAGGAACGGACCAGCGGACCGCGCAAATGCAGCGAGCCGCACGAATCGGGCGGCTTTCTTCCGCGGCGCGTCGCTGCGACCCGTCCCACCTGGCGCATCTATAACGAAAGGAGGTTTGCTACCTCGACACCCACGCGGACGGCGAGCTCGGCGAAGCTCACTCGCCACTTTGATGAAGCAAGCTAACCAATTGCCCGGCGGACGAATTTGAGCGGTCAATGCGAGATGCGTGCGTGGCGTGAGGGGTTGCCATCGTTCACAATACTGGCGGCGTGATTTTTGGCGGAAGAATGTCGAATGCCCCGCCGGCCACAGGGACAATGGGTGGGCCGGACACCTTAGGAGACCGTTGATGATCTTTCGGTACGGCGTTGAGTGCCCCGGCTGCCAGGCACAGCTTCTTCTTCGTGTGAGCGTAGGAGCGGAAATCGAGCAACCGTTCTTCGTGGTCTGTGGCCGCTGTCACACGGTCATCAAGGGAAAGCAGGTCATCTGGTACGAGCCACAGCCCGGCGCGCGCCTAGAAATGGAGTCCGCGAAGCTAATCGATCCGGAAAGCGAAGAATCCTTCCTCCAAACCATCAGCGTGCATCCGGACCTGCCGGCGCGCCGCACGGCGACCGAGATGGCCGACGAAGGCGGTTCTTCGTTCCTGCACAACGCGCAGTTGCTCGGGTCAGTGTTCACAGAAACGATGCATCGAATCGGTCTGTTCCGGAACATTATATCCGAGGATGGAGCGGGCCTTCGCAGACTTGGCAACTTCTATTTGAACCAGGATTGGCAGCGGGTTCAGGAAGAGGGAAGGCGCCTGTTCGGCAAGAACTGGCCCGAGCCAAAGAAGGATTGGCAGTACCACGACATGCTTCCTCTTGTTTTCCTCATGGCGTACCACCCCTTGCTGATCGGGGAGTGGTTTCCCCGATTCGTTAAGGAGTGGAACGACTTCCTTTCGTCAAACAAGGTGAGGCTCCCGGAGCAGCGCTCGTTCGCAGAGCGTGTACTTGCGGACGGGCGCGTTGGTGATCTTCAACGGCTGGTCCTTGAGCGATTCGACTTCATGGCGACCCACAAATCGGCTCTGCTCGCAGCTATTCCCGCCGAGCTCTACGAGGAGGGGATGGAAAAGGCTATCGCGGAACTCCGGCTTCCGCGCGACGACTTCGACGTGCTGAAGGGCCACTATGTCGACTGCTACGAACTGGCTCACCGGGTTCTGTCCATCATCGTCGGCACGATCAACGTCGTCGAACGGGGGCATCAAGATTCCTTCGATGCGACAATTTGTGCAGCGCTCGCCGCCAACCGCATGAATAACTTCAAGAATGTCCCGACGCTCACGGCGTTCGCGGAGAGGCCAAATGGTCCGAAGCGTGCCTTTTTGAAATCCACACCGGTCTGCGAGCAGATGTGGGATGCCCTTCTCGACCGAGAGCTCCGCAACGCCGTCGGGCACTACAGCGCGAGGCACGATCTGCGCACGGGCTCGATCATCGTGGACGCGAAGTCGCATTGCAGCTATCTCGAGTTCGTCGTCAAGACCATTCGGATGACTCATGTACTGCTGTGCTTGCTGCATGTCCTCAAAATGTGTCACATGCAGAAGGTCGTTACGAATCCCGCTCCTGCGGCAGCCAAGGCCGTTACTACAAAGTCCTCGAAAAACCGAATCAAGAAGCGCAAACCCAAAAAGTAGCAATTGGCTCCAGGCGCTTATTCGCGCCCGCCGACCGCGCCTCCGTGTCCGGCCATTTGTTCTTCCACTTGTCGTACGACGCGGCCACCTCTTTACCCCATTGGCCGTACCAGGAGTAGCCGTTGCGGCGCTCCGTTTCGATTTGTCAGCGTGTTGAAGAATTGGGACAGGCACCGAGTCACGACCGTTTCTGTCGCGTCAACGCACACCTGCTCGGAGCCAGTCCCATTTTTCAACCGGACGCCCAGATTCAATCTCGTAGAACCTCGCCCACAACGGAGGGGCATTCGGGTCTTTGATCACGACGCGGTCGCCCCTTTCCGCTCGACGCGGATACCGGTAAAGTCGGAAGCAGAGGACTGGTTGGAGAAAGTTGGAGAAATACGGTGAAAGCGATGAAAAAAGTCCCCCTGACAAAACTCAAGGATGACCTGTCGAAATATCTGCGCTTGGCGGAGAAGGGACAGATCGTCATTACCAGGCACGGCCGGCCCGCCGGCATCCTCGTCGGCTTCGCCACGGAAGACGAGTGGTTCGATTACCAACTCGAAAACGACCCTCGTTTCCTCAAGCGTATCGAGCAGGCCCGCGCAAGCCTCCGCAGCGGCCGTGGCATCAAGCTTGAAGATCTCAGGCACTCGGAAAAGCGCCGACCCAAACGGTGAGACCCGGAGGCGGCGAGGTTTGCTACCGCAAGCCGCCCGGCGATTCCGCAGTGTGCCCGCCGCCTACGTGGAAGTAAAACAGCGCAATCGCCTGCTTATCGGTGGAGAAGAGGTAATCCTATGAAAACCGCATCAGCCGCTAAGGTCGCTGCCCAGTTCGACGACTATCTGGATGCCAGCCAGCAACAGCCGGTTCTGGTCACGCGCAACGGGAAACCCGTGGCGGTGCTCTTGGCCGTCCGCAACAAGCGCGACGCCGAGGAGCTGGCCGCTTCGCCCCGGCGCTCGCTAAAATCGATCTTCAAAGAAGCTCACGAACAAATCGACGAGAGCGGTGGAATCATGCACGAGGAGTTCTGGAAGCGAGTAGCGCAATCGCGCGCTGCAACGCCCAAGCCCAGCACTCGTTCTCGCCGACGCGGCTGATTCGACGGCAGTATCCGCACCGCGAAGTTTGCATGTGCCGGCGTGCTTTGCCGCCGCGGCGGGCCGATCGCCGTCTCAGCACGGACCGACGCTTACCGCGCGTCGGTATCAGGCCATTTGTTCTTCCACTTGTCGTACGACGTGGCCACGTCTTTGCCCCACTGGCCGTACCAGGCGTAGCCGTTGCGGCGCTCGGCTTCGATTTCGGACAGGTGATATTTCTTGACGCCGTCCCGGCCGCAAAAGAACGGACACCCAGAGTCAACCTCGTAGTGGATTCCTGGATTATGGGGAGGCGGGCGACCGGCAGCGCAGCATACGCTCGGCGAAGTTGCGCAGATAGTCCTCGCGCCAGCGGCTCACCGTCTTGGCCCCGAGATGAACGCCGTCGGCCGCGGCCGCAGCAGGATCGTCGGTCCACCAGTTGGGATGTCTGCCGGAAGCACGCTGTGCAGCGTCTGGCGATGGTAGGAACGACGTCACGCCGCCGGTCTGCTTGTCGAGTGCCGGCACGTTGCTCTCGATGGTAAAGCGGTACGTTTTCGCGTCCTTCGGAGAGAAACGGAAACGCATCGTGCCATCGTTCGCCGCGTGCCCGGCCAGCGACTGGTTTTCAACTACCAGCCGCGCTTCAGGGTGCTCTGGCGCATGGTCGCCCAGCGGGAGTGCAAGCTCAAGGACGGCGAACTGCTCGATGCGATCTTCGGTCGTGGTGAGACGGTCGAAACGCGCATACGGGCGACTCCAAGCGCGTACGAAACGTCCGCCCCAGCCCGGCTGCGACGGATCTTCAGGCGTACCTACCAGCAACCAGCCGACAGACGGCGTGTCGCCCATCTTGAGCGTGCCGCTCAACTGCGTCTGGAAGAATTCGCCCAACGCCCCTTTGCCGGCGACGTGCCGGGCGACGAAGGCGGTGTTGCTCCAATCGCCCGACTGGTTGCCGCCGGTGAACCAGCCGCGGTACGTGGCGTTGGCCTCGATGATCCAGAGTTTGGGATGGTGGTCGGCGATGTATTGGTAGGCGTCGGGGCTCCATTTCTTGTTCGGCCCGCCGATCCAATAGACGCGCAGCTTCGGCAGGATGTCGGGGGCGTCGTGTAACACCTGGGCGAGATCCTCAATGCCGCCCCAGACCAACACATAAAGCGGACGCGGATCATCGCGACGCGCGCAGCGGACGATCCACTCTGACCCTGCGGTCGATCGCCGTACGCCGCCGTACGGCGCGACCTCCGTCTCGCCCTGTTTGGTGATGCCGCGCAGCGAGTCGGGCGCGGGGTACTTCTGGGAGTACGTCTTCAGGTTGGCGTAATCGCGCTCATAGCAATCGATGACTTTCAAGAGGTGCTCTTTGCGCCCGGGACCGTAGGGGGACGAGACAAGCCCCTCGAGGTCGAAGCAGTCCGCATAGACCAAGAGATGCACCATCGACTGAAAGTCATCCGGGTCCGTCCCGCCGATGTCGGTCGAAACTAGCACGCGGTGGCGGTTTCCGGCCAGCGCACCGCCGTCGGCGGCCATGGCCGGCTGGATGACAATGAAGGCGGCCCAGCTCGACACACAGACCACGAGGACGGCCGACAACATCAGGGACCTCAGGAGCATGCGCGTGAAACGATCACGCCAGCGGGATTTGCATGGCCTCGCGAGCAACCGGGCAGGGAACGTTGTCGACCTCATGGCTGACTTGCACCATTGGGCTGGCGACGGTGGGGGGAACCGGAGCGGTGCCCCAGTATACACTTCTTCAACCGGCGTGGCGGGCGGCGGCGGGCCGTGGCGCGTACTCGCCGCCTCTGACCACCGGCCACCTTTTCGCCGAGTGGCCCAATTTTGCCCTTGACAGAATACATGAAATTATGTACAATATGATAGGATCGGTGCCACTGCTGGTTTGTCCAGCAGTGGGAACGACTAGCGCGCCTTCAACCCAACACATGACGCCGCGCGAGGCTGTGGCGGGTTCATTGTCTAGGCTGAACCCTGAACCCTGAACCCCGATCTCTGAACCCTGCGTCACAGGCTCGATCCTTGGCAACTTGAACCCAGCCCGGCCGGCTAAACCGCGCGCGAGCTGCAGCGGCATGATCCGCGGTTACTGTGCACGGTGATACACAACTTCAAAAAGTCCAGAAAGTCGCGCGCACCGCCCCAAGTGCAACTACAAGCCCCAAAAGGCCTTCAGCCGTTTCGCCGCCCGCAGCGAGCCCGACTTTCTGGAGCCTGACCCCCTATGCATTTTTGTCCGCCGCCGCGCCAAAAGGTCTCCCGCGGCAGCAGAGCCACTGAGGAGGGCGATCAACACAAAATGAAGAGGCTTCATCTCCATTATCCCCGCTATCCCCTTATCCGCCTCTCCGGTCTGCGGCTTCGTGTCCTACGGTCCTTCGTGGTTCGTTTGCTTGCGTACTGCAGTGAGCACCGTCCTGTTCGATCTTCGTTGCCTTGGTTTCCTCCTGTTCATCTACCGGCGTAGATTCGCCGCCCCTGACCCCTGACCACTGACGACTGACCACTGACATGGCCGAAGTAGTAGCCGGCGCGCCGACACACTACAATGACGATCCTGGCACAATTGCCAAAAAACGAACCACCACGCAGCGGATCGGAGGCGGTTATGCGGCAAGCGAATCCTTCTCGACGCGGCTTTACGCTCGTGGAACTCTTGGTGGTGATCGCGATCATTGGCATCCTGGTGGCGCTGTTGTTGCCCGCCGTCCAGGTGGCCCGAGAAGCAGGACGCCGCACGCAGTGCAAAAACAATCTCAAGCAGATCGGACTTGCCGCACTTAACCACGAAAACCAGCAACGCTTCTTTCCACACGGCGGCTGGGGGTTTCGCTGCATGGGTCTGCCGAATCGAGGATTTGGGCCGAACCAACCGGGAGGTTGGATTTACAACATCTTGCCGTTCCTCGAGGAAAACAACCTGCACCAGCTCGGCGCCCCTTCGCCAACGGCAGCGCAACTCAAACAAGTCGCCATGACGCCGGTTGCCGCTATGAACTGCCCAAGTCGCAGGCCAGCCGAACCATTCAGAGCGGGACCTGTGCAGTGGCAACCGTATTGGACGGAAACGATGGTCCTGGCGGCGCGAAATGATTACGCCGCCAACGCCGGTGACTTGCGAATTGACGAAGGCGGACCCAGCAATCGGAACGGACCACCACCCACTGCGGCCAAGACCGTAGGACTGGTCGGGCGGGCCTGGGTGGTCAAGGCGAAGCAGGTCACCGATGGTTTGAGCAAGACGTATTTTGCTGCGGAGAAGTACGTCAACCCTGACAACTATTTCAACGGTCAGGATTTGGGAGACAACGAGAATATGTACATCGGCAGTGATCGCGATGTTTTCCGCCACAGCTTCCAGCCGTGTCAGGATCGGCCTGGACTGGACTGCAGTTACAGCTTTGGATCTGCACACTCCTTTGGGTTTATGGCGGTGATGTGTGACGGATCGGTACACGCCGTCGGCTTCGACATTGATCTTAGAACGCACGAACGACTCGTCGATCGTCGCGACGGTAAGCCGGTCGAATCCTTTTGAGTTTTGCGCGGGAAAACCGACTTATGTCGAGCCACGATGCATTTCGCACTTCCTCCCGCCAACTTCCTCGATTCGGCGTTCTGGCGGCGATGCTGGTGTGCGGATGCAGCTTTGGCCCCGACCGCGTCGAAGTTCCACAGATTGACCCTGCTCAGGCAGCGTCCGCAGCGGTTGAGCAATATGACTCCGACAAAGATCAAAACATTTCCCAAAACGAGTCGTTGGCTTGTCCCGCGCTCGCCGGTTCTTTCAAACTTTACGACGCAAACCACGACGGCCTGGTCTCAAAAGCTGAGGTCGAATCACGACTCGAAGCGATGTTAGGAACTGGGATTGGGCGCATGCCATGCATGTGCGTCGTATACGCTGGCGACAGCGATCGTCCGATCGAGGGCGCCAGGGTGCGGGTCGTTCCGGAACCGTTCCTCGGTGGAGCGATCCAACCGGGCGAGGGAGTGACCAATGATCGCGGCATTGCCAAACCGGTCACAATTGATGCTCCGCCGGGACTCCCGGGTATTGAATTCGGGCTCTATCGAGTCCACATCACTCACGATAGCCTGAAGATCCCAGCCAGATACAACACGGCAACGGAGCTGGGATTCGAGCTATCTCCGCTCGAACGCAATCGCGACACGTTCGAATTTCGCTTGAAGCTACCATAGTGTGGCAAGTAAACCATCGAAAGATCCTCCTCTGGCAAGCGCGTACCGCCACTGACCACTGAACAGACCACCAACCGGCAGATTGACTCTACGTTTGCGACCGTTTCTAATTCATTTCGATTCGTCTACGGTTCGTTATTGCGACTTAAGTAAGAGTCTGACCATGAGATTTTTCCTGTGCCATTCGGCAATGGCTCTATTCGTTTGCCTGGTTGGTGTGACCGGCTTTGCCGTGGAACCGGCGAAAGATAAATCGGCGGAACAGGAGAAGGCTGCGTCCGACAAGAAAAAAGCCGCCAAGGAAAAGTGGATGTCCCTCTTCGACGGCAAGTCGCTGGCGGGCTGGAAGGTCCCCAACTTCGGCACGCAAGGCGACGTCGAGGTCGAAGACGGCAAGATCATTTTGGGTTTCGGCGACGGCTGCACCGGCGTCACCTGGACGAAGGACTTTCCCAAGTGGAATTACGAGGTTCGCTGCGACGCCATGCGCGTCGACGGGAATGATTTCTTCTGCGGGATGACATTTCCGGTGGGGAGCGATCCGTGTTCGTTCATCGTCGGCGGCTGGGGCGGCACGGTGGTGGGTCTGTCAAGCATCGACGGTTACGATGCGGCGAACAACGAAACCGCAAAGGGAATGGATTTCCAGGAAAAGCAGTGGTACGCCATCCGCGTCCGCGTGACCAAGGAGAGCATCCAGTGCTGGATCGACGACAAAAAGGTCGTCGACCTTGAATTGAAGGACCGCAAGATTTCGATCCGTCCGGAGGTCGAGCTATCGAAGCCTTTCGGGATCGCTTCTTGGAGAACGACCGCGGCGCTCAAAAATATCCAGGTGCGCTCATTGGAGAAGGCTGAATTGGCCGGCAAACCGTGAGAGGACTTCGGCAGACAGGAATGTCTGCCCCACGGGCGTGCGGCCTTCAATTTGCCGCACGGCGGACTAGAATGGACATAAAGCCTTGCGCCGCGCGACGGGCTAAATAACGGCGCCCTCGGTTCATGTCGAACGAAAAACTGCGGAGGCAAATCGCCTTCGAAGCCGCGCGGCTCATGTACGAGCGGCAAGAGTCGGAGTATTACCGGGCGAAGCTCAAGGCGGGCAAGCGGCTCAGCGGCGGCTGGGTCAAGCCGCACGACCTGCCCAGCAACGCCGAGATCCGCGACCAGATCCAGTCGTTCGCCCGCCTGCACGAAGGGCAAAGCCGTTTCGCGCGCCTTCGGGAAATGCGGCTGGAGGCCCTGCGGCTGATGCGAATCCTGGCCGCGTTCCGGCCGCGGTTGATCGGCAGCACGCTGACGGGACACGTCCGCGCTGGCTCGGACATCGACTTGCACCTCTTCAGCGACAGCGTTGCAGCGGTTACCGCTCCGCTCGAAGCCGAAGGCATGGTGTTCGACGTCGAGCGCAAGCGCGTCCGCAAGGACGGCGAGGAGCGCGTGTACACGCACGTTCACATCCAGGATCGTTTTGCCTTTGAGCTGACGATTTATAGTTCAAAGCTCGCACACTACGTCTTCAAAAGCTCAATCACCGGCAAATCGATTGAGCGGGCCAGCATCGCCGAGCTGGAAGCCTTTCTGCGCGAAGAATACGGCGACGTCGATCTCGACCAGGAGCTGTTGCAAGTTGCGAGCAAGGTTGATCGTTTTCAGATTTACCAAATGCTGTTATTGCCGCTGGAACGCGTCAAGCAAAACCCGAAGTGGCACCCCGAAGGGGACGCGCTGTATCACAGCCTGCAGGTGTTCGATCTGGCGCGCGACGAGCTTCCCTACGATGAGGAGTTTCTGCTGGCGGCGTTGTTGCACGACGTCGGCAAGGGGATCGATCCGCAGGATCATGTGGCTGCCGGGCTTGAGGCGCTCGAGGGATATATCACCGAGCGCACGCTTTGGCTGATCGAAAACCACATGCACGGGCAAGCCCACTACGATGGGACGCTAGGCGCCCGCGTGCGCCATCGGCTAACGGCCAACGAGAGCTTTGACGAACTCTTACTGCTGGCCAAATGCGACCGCGCCGGTCGCGAAAAAGGTGTTGAGGCGCCGGAGCTGGACGAGGCCCTGGAGTATCTTCGCGACCTGGCGAAGACGTGCGGGGAGTGATTGGGCGGGTTATAATTGGCGATGGGCCGCCAATAGGGTTGCTGGAGTACTCACATGAGCTATATCGTCACCGCCACTTTTGATGGCAGCGTATTCAAACCCGACACGCCTGTCACATTGCCTGATCGGACACGTGTACGACTTGTCATTGAGCCGATCAACACCGACGAGAAAACAAAGTTTCTGGAGGAGTTCGATCAACTCTCTGACGAACATCCGATCTATTCCACGGAGCCCTATCTAACTCGGGATCAACTGCATGAACGCGGTTGACACCAACGTTCTTCTTTACGCGCTCGACCGGCGGGAGAAGAAGAAACAGCCTATTGCTCGCGAACTGCTGTCGGACTTGGCGGGGTCAGGACATTGTGTCTTGCTGTGGCAAGCGGCTTGCGAATTTGTTGGACAAGCCAGGCGCTGGGAATCAATTGGCGTGCTGCCGAGAAAACGCACTCCGCGATATATCGGCTTCTATCGAAACAAGTTTGGTCTTACTATTCCAACTCCAGCCGTCCTTGTAACTGCGAACCGGCTTTTCGAAACCTACAGCCGCTCCCACTGGGACAGCTTGCTCGTCGCTGCATGTATTGAGGCAGGCGTCGATACGCTGTACACCGAAGACATGGGGGCGACACGGCAGATCGAGTCAGTGCAATTGGTTAATCCGTTCGTGCCTTAAGCGGACGGTTGTAGAATTACCTTCCAAAAACCCGATCGCGCTCGGCTTTGTTCCAGGCCAGCTTTTCGGCTTGCGTCATCTTTGAGAAATCGGGGCGTCCGTTGTCAGCGAATGCCTCTTCGCTGCTCGTTACCCCCTGGGCAGTTTCCTCGTGTTTGCAAGCGCACTCGCTCGGCTTCGGTCCGCCGCAGGGGCACGCATGCTCTTCACGATCTCGGTTCTCTCCTCTGCCTACCGCCTTCTGCCTACCGCCTACGATCGCCGGCACCGTCACGGTCGATCCGCCGCCGTAGCTCATCACGCCGGTTTGCAACGTCAGATCGTCGGCGAGCGACCGCCGCGGCTTGATTTTCAGCCGCTCTAAGACGCCGTGATACGCCCGCACCGCCTCCTCCGGCGTAATCTGATGCTCGACGATCAGTCGCAGAAATTGCACGAACGCGAGCTGGCATTCGGCCTGGTTGATCTTGCGGCCGAAGAGTGCCGCTCGTGCTCCGTATTTCTGCGCCTCAGCGATCAGCTTGTAGGCGTCGTAGGTCGTGCCCGCGCCGCCGCCCAAAATGCCTACGACCAGGTGCGGGTCGTACGCGACCAACTCGTCCATCGCCTTTGGACCGTGGTAGACGATCTTTAAAAAAACCGGCCGCGCGGCGTAGGCGACGCCGGCGAGTGTGCGGGCGATTTGATCGTTCACAAAGGCCGGAATCTTGTCAGCGTCGAGATCGTGAGGAGCATTGGGATCGAAGACCTCTAGAAAGTGGCGGAAGCCTTTCCGTTCCGCCTCTTCGCGGAACAGTCGATATTGCTCCAGCGTCCGCAGGTCATCCTCGAGACGGTTGTTAAACGTCACGCTGTAGAGGCCGAGGTTCGTGCCGCGCGATCGCTCGTCGGATTCGCAATCGACGTGCCCGCACTGAATGTGATCTAAAAGCGCCGTGCGGTGCGGCCGGGCCGGTTGCTCGATGTACTTGTTCCCGCGGAGCACGAAGATGTCACTCGTGTCGTTGGCCCGCGCGGCAGACGTCACGGGGCTTCGCTCGAACAATCGCTCCTGATGCACCAGTACGTCGTTGGTGCTTGCCGACATGAGCATAATATCGACCACGCCCTGCTCAACGACCTGGCGGATTTGATCGCGGTACTCTGCCAACGTGCGAAAGCGCAGCTCACCCGCGTGCGACTCGGGCGAGAGTCCCGGCGCGCCAATGCCAAACGCCATATCCGCGTCCTTGGCGTCGGCCAGGATAAAATCCTTGGCGGCCATCGGGTCGGCGTGGATGTTCGAAAGTTTGAGATCGAGAGTCTTTTGCATTTACATCTCGTTCCCAGGCTCTGCCTGGGAACGCACTGTTGGCGAGGCTCTGCCTCGCATGACCGTCGCAAATGCCAACGCTCGGCAGGCGGAGCCTGCCGGACAGCCCATTCCCAGGCGGAGCCTGGGAACGAGAGGGAGCGGCTATGCCGCTCCAATCCGAGAAAACACCGTATCGATTGTTTGCCGCAGCACATTCGCGCTCTGCTTGAGCGCTTGGACCTCCTTCGGCCACAAGTCAATCTCGCGCGTGGCCACGACGCCGGCGCGGCCTACGATCGTCGGCACCGAGATGGCCACGTTTCGCAACCCGTAGCAGCCGCTTTGCACACTGGAAACCGGCAGCAGGCAGCGGCGATCGAGCGCGACTGCCTCGATCACTTCCTTGATCGCCAAGCCAACGGCGAAGCCAGCGCCCCCCTTTTTCTTGATCACCTCGGCGCCCGACGTCTTGGTGCGATTGAACACTTCGTTGGCCGTGTTGATCGACCAGCCGGGATACTTGTCCAACGGCAAGCCGCCTACTGTTGCGCTCGACCAGATCGGCACCATACTGTCGCCGTGCTCACCAAGGATTACCGCTTTCACCTGAGTCGGCGGCGCCTCCAACCGTTCAGCGATCAGGCTGCGGAACCGCAGCGTGTCGAGTTGCGTGCCCAGGCCGATCACTTGCGCCGCGGGGAGTTTCATCCGTTCAGCCGCCAGGTATGTGAGCACGTCGACGGGGTTCGAGACCACGACGACGATCGCGCCGGGCTTTGTGCCAACCTTCTGAATGTCACTCACGATGCTGAGAAATAGATCAACGTTGCGGTTGATCAAGTCGAGGCGACTTTCGTCGGGTTTACGCCGCAGGCCGGCAGTGATGCAAATACAATCGCTCGACGGGATCTCGTCATAGCCGCCGGCGCGGATGAGCTGGTCAGCCATGAGCGAGCTGCCGTGCAAGAGATCGAGAGCCTGACCGCCGGCCAACTCCGCGTTCGCATCCAACAACACAATCTGGCGCACGATGCCCCCCGCCTGCAACGCAAAGCCCGTACAGGAGCCGACCAGTCCGCCGCCGCCGATGATAGTAACTTTCATAACGTTCAGTTTCAGGACTCGTTGGAGTTCAAGCTTTAGCTTGTTCGCCGGAGCAAGCTGAAGCTTGAACTCCAACAGGCCGTCAAGCTTCAGTCGCTGTTACATCATTCATCATTCATCATTCATCGTTCTGCGAGCGCCGCCATCACTCGGTCAGTGATTGCCTGGATGAGCGCCTCTTGATCAGTTCCGTCGGCCACCGCGCCACTTGGCAGCGGGCTTGACGGGACGCCGTTTGCCGTCGGCACGGCCGTTGCCGTGCGCCCCTCGATGCGTGCCCGCGCGCCCATGGGGGGCGGCGGCTCGAAGGCACGCCGCTGAACGCCGGTCTGCTGCCAGCTTTCTCGGAAGATGTCATTCGCGCAAATGTCGCAGTTCTCCATTCCCGGACCGAGCCGCGGATCGGTATAGCCCCATTGCGTCTTCAGATCCAACAACTCGCGGGCCTTCGGTTCGTCAAAGTACGTCACCTTGCCCAAGTCGCGGGCGAGCATCAAGATCCGGCAATACGCGTCGAGAATCTCCGTCCACCAGTACGCCTTTTCGACCGAGTCGCCAAAGCTCACCGTGCCGTGATTGGCGAGGATGATCACGTTCGACTTGTGGACATACGGCAATACGGTATCGGCAAAAGCTTGATTGCCCGGCGTTTCATACTTGGTGATCGGCACGTCGCCCAGGAACACTTCGACCTCGGGCAACACGCACTGCGGAATCGGCTCGCGCGCGACCGCGAACGCGGTGGCATGCGGCGGATGGCAGTGCACGACGCTTTTGATTTCCGGCCGAGCCTTCATGATGGCCAAATGCAGGCGAACTTCGCTGGTGCGTTTACGCTGCCCGGAGAGCTGGTTCCCTTCCATATCGACCGTGCACAGGTCCGCGGGCTTCATAAAGCCCTTACAGATCATCGTCGGCGTGCAGAGCACCTCGTTGGGCCCCAGCCGATAGGTGATGTTGCCGTCGTTGCCGGCGGCAAAGCCCTTGGCGTAGATCCGCCGGCCGATGTCGCAGATTTCGTCTTTGAGCTGGTGCAAATTCATAGCAATTTAGAACTTTGATTAACCGCGAAGGCGCGGAGTCGCAGAGGAACCATTCCGGTCGCTTCTCTGCGCCTCCGCGCCTCTGCGGTTCAAAAAGGGAATCATAAATCGATACTATCGAGAATCGCGGCGCAATAGGCGTCGACCGGCTTGATTTCGGGCCGAAACGGCTGGGCCGCCTCGCCCCCTTCGCTGATGGCGATCAGGCTGCCTGCACCGGCGCCTAACTCGTCGTATACCACGAACTCTTCAGCTTTAGGTTGCGACTCACCGCGCAAATTGTCCAGCGACATCGGCACAACAATGCGATAGCTCGCTCCGCGCAGCGATTCATGCCAGCGGTTCAGCGTCACCGTTCCGATCACTTTGCCGATTCGCATACGCCCTCGCTTTCCACCTACTGCCTACTGCCTACTGCCTACTATTGATCCGCAATCCCCAAAACACTCCACCGCACCGGTGTGTTATCGCTGCCCACCAGCGCCCGGGTACCCGCGCCGTCGCTCGTGATGATCACGCGCTCGCCGCGGCCGGCCCCACGATCGTCAATGGCCAACACCGGCTCGGCGTCCGGCGTCGTTCCATCCGCCAGGTAGGGCTGCACGATGAGCAGCTTCCACCCGTTCATCGAAGGGTGCTTCACCGTCGCCGTTGCAGTACCAATCACTTCGCCTAGCTGCATTTTGAGGGTTCAGGGTTCGGGGTTCGGGGTTCAGCAAGGTGCGGTTTTGGTCCTATGGTTTGCCAATAATCCTGAGATCATCAATCAGTGAGCACCGCCGTTCGCGCGTGAATGTCAATGGAGTAGTCACACCTTCGCCGGTCGGCGTCGCAATGGAAAACGACAAATAACCTTCCCCACCCAGCCCCAGCGACGCCATGCAGTGGCCGTTCTTAACAAAGAGCGTGGTATCGACTGCGCGACCCATTTTGGTCATGTTGCGCACATTGTTGCTGTGGATAATCGCCGTGTGCCGGAAGCCGTGCTCGTAGTGCACCGCCTTGTCGATCGCCTCGTCGACGTCGCGGCACTTTACGAACGGGATGAATGGCATCATTTGCTCGACGGGCACAAACGGGTTGGTCTCGTCCGTCGCCCCAAACAATAGCTCGGTCTTGGGCGGCACGTTCTTGCCGATCGCGCGGGCGAGCACCGCCGCGTCCTGACCGATGAAATCCTTGCAGGCGGCGTCGTGCTTGTGTTCGCCTTCGCCGACCTTGACGATGGCCTTCTTTGTCAAGGTGTCGATTTCCCGGTCGTTGAGCCGTACGGCGCCCGCCCGCTCCATCGCGCGCAAGAGGTCGTCGAATACCTTGCCGACGACGAACACCTCTTTTTCCGAGATGCACAACAGGTTGTTGTCGTACGAGCCGCCTTGAATGATGCAACGCGCGGCCCGATCCAGGTCCGCGGTCTCATCGACCACCACCGGTGGATTGCCCGGCCCGGCCACAATGGCCCGCTTGCTCGATTGCAATGCCGCCCGCGCCACTGCCGGCCCGCCCGTAACGCAGATCAGCTTGACGCCGCGGTGTTTGAAGAGCGCGTCGGCGGTGTCCAGCGTGGGCTCGGCGATCACGCAGATCAGATTATCGATGCCGATATCGCGAGCGATCGCCTCGTTGAACCGCCGCACGCCTTCAACGGCGACTCGCTTGCCGCTCGGATGCGGATTCACCACCACGCTGTTGCCCGCGGCGATCATGTTGATCGCGTTGCCGGTTATCGTGGGAAGTGAATGCGTCACCGGGGTGATTGCCAGGATCACGCCAAACGGGGCGTGCTCGATTACGGCCAGGCCATGGTCGCCGCTGAATACTTCACTACGCAAAAACTCCACCCCGGGCGTTCGCTCGCCCAACGTCTTAAGTTTCTCGATCTTGTGCTCCAACCGGCCGATCTTGGTCTCTTCCATCTCCATCGTGCCCAGCTCGACGGACTGCTCGATCGAGATCCGGCGGATGTGGTCGATGATTCGCTTGCGGTCTTCGAGGGATCGGTCACTGAGTTGCTCGAAGGCGACAGTTGCCGCCGCGACTGCGTCGTTCACGTCATGAAAGACGCCGTGTTGCCCGTGTCGGGTGCGGCCGTTTGACGCATGCGCTGCCGGAGCAAGCTGCTTGAGCACTTGCTCGACGACGCTTTTGATGATTTGTTCGGTGGCTTGCACTGGAGGGTTCAGGGTTCGGGGTTCAGGGTTCAGCAGCCCAGGCCGGAAGGCCGGGGTTCGCATCGGCTCACATCATTTCTTCAGCCGCGGTGAAACACCTCTCGTCCGTCTACTTGCACGGTGTCCACAATGCCAATGATTACCGTGTCGATCGGCAGGTTCTTGGTTTCGGGCGTAAGCCGCGCGCTTGATCCCTGCGTGATCAGCACGAACTCGCCTTCGCCTGCGCCCACCGTATCGACGGCCACAAACGTGCGACCGGTCGTCTTGAGCTGGTTGCGCGTTTCCGCATCGATTCGGTACGGCTCAACCACGAGCAGCTTGCGGCCGACCATCGTATCGACCTTCTGCGTAGCGACGATTGAGCCGGTGACTTTGGCGACAAACATGAGGGTTCAGGGTTCAGGGTTGGAGTTCAGCCTTTAGGCCAGGGCTTTGTAGCTAGCATCTTTTACGTGACAG
>JBBDYH010000124.1:0-16780 GCA_040901795.1 Pirellulales bacterium | reverse complement strand
AGCCGGAATCGCTAGTAATCGCGGGTCAGCATACCGCGGTGAATGTGTTCCTGAGTCTTGTACACACCGCCCGTCAAGCCACGAAAGTCGCCCAACCACCCATCGACTGACAACTATGATGTGGATACAGTCCTTGTGGCTGTGCTGAGAATCTGAATGAGATCAGCTCGTGGGGCAGACATTCGTGTCTGCCTCGCGAGCAGGACTACCAAATTGACTTGATAGACCCGCTCGATGGTTTAGCCACCGTCGAGCGGGTTTTTTTATGCGCGCTAAGCAACCCGAGCGTTCCGGTGGTAAGATTGGGCGTGGAGGAACGACTAATGCTAGAGCTAACGGCTGAACAGCGGATCGCGCTCGAAACGGGCGAACCGGTGCCGTGCGTCGTAGGCGCGACTGACTGTGTCGTCGTGCGCAAAGACGTATTCGATCGCATGCAACACTTCGCCTATGACGACAGCGAGTGGTCGGCGGAAGAGATGATTGCTCTCGCCGAGCGGGCCTTCGACGATGCCGACGCCGCGGGACGGATCGAATGAAGCGCGGCGACATCGTTCTCGCTCTCTTCCCTCATGCGAGTGGCACACGGCCAAAGCGCCGCCCGGTGCTTGTCGTCCAGGCCGATTACTATAACCAAAGAATCAGCAACGTCCTGGTGGCGTCAATTACAAGCAATCTTGCGCGGCGAGATGACGCAGCGCACTATTTCATTGGCGTATCGTCAAGCGACGGTAAGCAATCAGGCCTCACTCAAGACTCGCTCGTTTCGTGCCTGAACCTTGCCACGCTGCCTACCTCCACGATCGGACCGAAAATCGGCGAACTCAGTGCGGCGGCGATGCTGAAGATCGACCAATGCCTGAAGGGAGCTCTCGGAGTTCCTTGATAAACCCGCTCGATGGTTTAGACACCGTCGAGCCGGTTTTTTATTGGTCACCGACTGATCCAGTATAATGCAATCTGGCGGATTAGGCAGTTTTGTGTCACCGAGGACCAAGTCTATGCCCGTACACGATTGGACACGCGTCGTCGCCGGGAACTTTCATGATTTCCACCAGCGCTGGATCGGCGCGATCCGCGACGTGCTAAACGATGGCCGGATGCCCGAAGGCTTTTATGCGCTGGCCGAACAAGTCGCCGAGGGCCCGAAACCCGACGTCGTCGCCTTAGAAGCCCGCCGGCCGGATGGATCCGCGGTCAATTCGCAGAGTTTAGACGATCGCGCCGTCGCGGTCTTGGAGCATCCGCCGAAGGTGCGATTCACAGACGAGCAGGAGCGGGATATCTATGCTGAAAGCGCGGATCGCGTGGCGATTCGACATTCCAGCGGAGATCAGATCGTCGCGTTTATCGAGATCGTTTCGCCTGGGAACAAGCATACGCCCTACGCGCTAACGAAATTCATTGAAAAGCTCGACGAGGCATGGCATCAGGGGATTCACCTGTTGGTTGTCGACGTTCATCCGCCCGGTAAGCACGATCCGCGCGGCGTCCATGCCGCCTTCTGGGTACTGCGCAGCGAGGAGTCGCACGGTGTCACCGCAGAGGAGCCGCTGGGTCTATCTGCCTACCGCGCGGATGAAGTCCCCCGCGGGTATTTCGAGCGCATCGCCGTCGGCCAGCCACTTCCCGACATGCCCGTGTTTATCACTCCATCACACTACGTGAACGTCCCGCTGGAGCAAACCTATCTGGAGTCGTACCGCGGCGTCCCAGAACGCTGGAAACGAGTCATTGAAGGCCGAGAACATCAATCTTGAGGTGCTGTTCAGACGCCGCCGCAATCGGCTACACTAAATCTCCCCCCGAATCACTCACGGAGGAGATCATGTCACATTCTTTGCCGGGCTCTACGACGGCAACTCTTGCCGAGCAAATCCCCGCCGACGCTCGCTCTCGATTCGACGAGGTCGTCGCTCTGACCGACGCTTTCTGCCAAGAACACCTCAACGACGAATACCGTGAAGGGTGCAGGCGGCTAACGGCCTTGATTTGCTTGACCGGAGGTCCGATTCTCCAGGGCAAAGCGGCGAGCTGGGCCAGCGGAATCGCCTATTGTCTCGGCCAGGTCAACTTTCTCACGGATTCCACTCAGTCGCCGCACCTGCGCAGTGATGAAATCGCTCGTGCATTCGGCGTATCGCCGGGCACGATGCAGAGCAAAGCCCGCGATATCCGTGAAGGACTGCAGGTCATGCAGTTCGACCCGAGGTTCACGCTGCCCAGCCGACTGGAGCAAAACCCCTTGGTCTGGATGCTTGAAGTGAATGGGTTGTTGATGGATATCCGCAGCGCGCCGCGGGAGGCACAACTGGCCGCCTACGAGGAAGGCCTGATCCCGTACGTGCCCGCCGACGGACCTCCGGAGCACATCGACTGGCTGCCGCTCGACTTCGCCGCCCACGCAGACACAGAGCCGGCGCCGCGGACCGACGTAATCTACCAGCTCAAGATCACGCTGAAGCACGTCGAGCCGCCGATCTGGCGTCGCATTGAGGTCCCCGATTCCACGCTGGAGGATTTGCACTACACCATTCAGGCCGCCATGGGTTGGCAGAATTGCCACATGCATCAGTTCATCGTCGGCAAGCAGCGATTCACCGCAGTGGAGATGTTCGACGGCGATTCAGATGACAACGATGCCGCTGAGACGTTATTGAGCGACATCGTCCCGGAGCGCTCTCGAAAATTCCGCTTCGCTTACGAATACGACTTTGGCGACGGTTGGATGCACGAGATCGTCGTCGAGCGCCGAGCCGCGCCACAAAAGGGCGTCAAGTATCCGAGCTGCCTGGGCGGCGAGCGCGCCTGCCCGCCCGAAGACTGCGGCGGCCCGTGGGGCTATATGGACCTGCTGGCAGCAATCGCCGATCCAGAGCATGAGCGCCATGATGAATACATGGAGTGGTGTGGGTCGCTCGACCCAGATGCCTTTGACTGCCAAAAAACAACGCTGGCTCTTCGTCGGAAGCGGCCGTAGTCGATGAGCAGTTTAGCCGCGGAGAAGCGACATGAGGCAGCCACGGGCGTAAGCCGACCGTAAGCCCTGAAACGGTTACCAAGAAAATAGCCGATAGCCCCGGAGGGCGACACATCGCATTGGATTGCGACGTCAGTAAGACGCCTTCGTTATGAATTTGGGAAAGACAGACAAACAGTAGTGCCCGTCGCGTTTGGCGGCACCCAATGATTTTCCGTTCGGCATCGGATTTTTTCTTGCAACGACACGTACGCGCGTTAGGATGTCAGTCAGAGCGGTGACGACCGGTCCAAAATCTGGGAAAGAGACTATAACCCAGGGCGTTAGGACTTGCTCGAAAGAGCCGGCTCGAAAGAGTCTTCATCCTGCTTGCAGGAGCGCCAGTCTCATTTGTCGCACCGCTCCTTTTTTTGCGCCGACCATCCGAGTTGCTGCTCTTTCTCATGGTCGGGCATTCGCGGTACGCAACTTTGTAGCGTTGTCGGCGATAATAGACTGCATGCCGCTTTCCCTCGAATGGGCGTGCTCTCCCGACTGGAGCACTAAAATGGGCCGACCACTTCTCCGCATGGGATCGCAGGGACCTGCTGTAACCTTGCTCCAGCAGGCATTGAACTCAGCGAAATCCGTCCTGACGAAGCTCCAGGAAGACGGCATCTTTGGTCCTAAGACGCGCGGCCGCGTCGTTGAATTTCAACAGCAGAACAAGCTGCAACCCGATGGAATCGTGGGTGATAAAACCCACCTATCGCTGGAAGAACTCTACAAACTGATCGGGCAGTTGATCCTGCCTACACCGCCGGACGAGCAAGCGGCGCGTAACGCGGTTGTCAAATTTGCCCGGCTGGCGGCGGCGGTCATGGGCTGGCCCGAACATCTGCCGCCACCTCCGGATCCCGCCAGCCAACGAATTGCCTGTCGCGTTGGCCTGGGAACAAAACTCAACCCTCAAGGAGACGAGCTACGGCAGGGCGGCCTCGGGCTGGCGACCATCTATGGTACGGCGGGTCACCCGTTCGCGAGTTCGTGCTTTACCCTCCCCGGGCCCCATGTCAAATTCTTCAAGAACAAACCCAATCCGACTACCGACGAAAAGAATCAGCTGATCCCCGACTGGTGTGGCATCTTCTGCCTGTATGCTTACAAGACCAGCGGGCTGAAGCTCTCGTCGTGGCCGCTAAGGATCTTGAGTAAGAACCCAGAGTTCGAGCCCGTTCGCCAGGTGTCGCAAGTCAAGCCAGGCGACCTCGGTTTAATATCCCCCTTCGGTGGCGGCCGAAATCATCACTTCCTGGTGGGAGACATCAACGGGACGTCGATCAAATCGATCGACGGCAATGCGGGAATCTATTCCAGTATTATCGAGCGGAGTTACACGATCACCAAAACCAGCACGGACAAATTCGGCGCTTTTGAAATCCTGGCGACGCAAGGCCGCGAACCGGTGGCGTTCGTCACGCCCATTTGGAACAAAGTGCTGAAGAGCAGGTGATCGGGAGATGAAGATGGCATGGAGGGCTCGAGGTCTACGCGTCCACCGGCGGCGGCTCGTGGAGTTGCACCGCCGCCGCCTTTGCGCGGAAGCGGATGTTCATGATCTCAACCACTAAGGCAAACACCATCGCGAAGTAAAGATAGCCGCGATTGACGTGCACACCGGTCCCTTCGGCGAACAACAGCATTCCGATCAGAATGAGAAAGCTGAGAGCCAAGATTTTCAACGTCGGGTGGCGGGCGACGAACTGGCTGATGGCGCCGGCAAAAATCAGCATCACGCCCATCGCGATCACCATCGCCAGGACCATCACCCAGATGTCTTCGGCCATGCCGACGGCAGTGATCACCGAGTCGAGTGAGAAGATCAAATCGAGGATCAAAATCTGGAACAGCACCATGCCGAAGCTGGCCGTGGCGCCTTGCTTGCCGGGGCCGTGTTCGCCTTCCAGCTTGGCGTGCAACTCATGGACGCTCTTGGCGATCAGAAAAAGTCCGCCGCCGATGAGGATCAAGTCCTTCCACGAGACGACGTTCCGCTCCTCGAGCACCGCCGCGGCATCCTCATTGGCGCTATAAAGCCAAGTTTCGGGGATGCCCAAATCGGTCCAGTGAAAGAGTGGCTCCTCCAGGCTCATGATCCAACTGATGGCAAACAACAACCCCAGTCGCGCAGCCAAGGCCAGGCCCAGACCCAGGCGGCGCGCATTGGCTTGTTGACTGATCGGCAAGCGTTGAACCAGGATGGCGATGAAGATCACGTTGTCGATCCCCAGCACGATCTCCATGGCGGTGAGCGTGAGAAGCGGAGCGATCCATTCCATAGTGATAGCCGGGTTGGAGACGCGACCTGTAGGGGCAAAGTGCCAAAACCCACGAACATCGCCGGCAGCGAAGTTACTCGACGGGCCGCGGCATGGCAAGATGCCACTGCTCGCGGCGAGCAGTGGCACACGACTGGCCTCGCTTACGCGTCGGGTGGCATTGGGTTCTAAGCCGACTGCTTCACCCGCTCGACCGTCGCCTCGCGGCGCCCGTCGTCTTGCTGCATTTGGTCGCCAATCAGCGGCAACAGCGCCAGCACCTGCTTGCGCGTCTCGGCCATGCTGAACGTGACATAGTCCGCCCCGGCGCTCTGCAACTGGTCGCGGTTTTTGTCGAGGGGACTCTTCAGGCCCCAGCGGGTCACGATGATTTTGACGTCCTGGCAACAAGCGCGCAGCCGCTTGCAGAGGAGTCGCGCGTGGGCCAAACCGCCGGGGGGCAGCGCGCCAATACAAACGAGCTTGATTTGCTGTTGTTCGACGAGGGCCGCAACTTCCGTCGTCAAAAGCGACGGCGGAGTGACCTGCACCTCGCACTTTTCCGGATCGATCAACACTGCGAGCAGGTGCAGCGCGGTTTCGTCGACCTCGTCACGCGCTGGGCAGGCCAGGAGAGACACGCGCGGCAGCGGCGATTCGGCGGTCGGCCTGGGTTCAGCGGGCTCAGCCGAGACCGCCGCACGACTTTGTTCCGCGAGCTCGTCGGCAACCTCGCGAATCACGCGGAGCATCTTCCGCTGTTGATCGTCGTCAACCAAGTCTCCCTCGAGATCGCTCCGGCCATAGCTGAGTGCAGGCACAAGCACATCGTCGTAGATCGCTTCGAGCGAGCTTTGCTTGAGCCGTTCCTCGGCGATCTCCGACGCTTCGTCCTGGTCATTGGCCAACAACCGCTGGTAGAAGCCGACATGGGGTTCCAGCGCCGGCCGGTCGCCCAATAACGTGTCAAAAAACTTTAAGGCCGGTACATAGCGCCCGAGGACGGCGAGGCAAACCGTGAGCGGAAACGCGAGCACCAGCCCAATCGGTCCCCAAAGCCAGGTCCAAAACGCGATCGCGATGATCGAGGCGGCATCGGAGACGCCGACATTGCGGCCGTACAGCCAGGGCTCCAAGAACATGTTGGTCGTGGTTTCCAAGGCCAGGAACAGTCCAACCACGGCCAACGGCGTGAGCCAGCCGCGCGTGATCAGAATGCTCAGCGCCAACGGCAACAACGCCGCCAGCCACGGGCCGAGATAGGGGATGTAGCGGAGGACCGCCGCTAAAAACCCCCACATTAGCGCATAGGGCACGCCGATCACGAACAGTCCGGCGGCTACGGCCACGCCAAAGCTGCTGTTGATGATCCACTGCATCAGGAGATAGCGGCTGATGCGGTGGCCCGCCTCGTCAAGCGCTTTGGTGGTCAGCGTCAGCCGTCCGCGGCCCAACAGGCTGATCAGCCGGTCGCGCATATCCTCGCGGCGGAGTAGCAGAAACATTACGAGCACCACCACCACGCCGGCCATCGCCAGCGGCTCGAGCAGCGGGCCGGCCAACGTCCAAAGCTGGGCGAGGTTGAACGGCCCCTCCTCCTCATGCACGATCTGAACAAGCTGTGGATCCGGCTTAAGCGCTTCGAGGGCCGCGGCCGATACGGGGTCGGCCGGCTCGCTCATTTCGCGGCGGATGCGGTCCGTGGCGGCTTGAATCTTATCCACAAAACCTCCCTGGCTCATGTCGCGCAGCGTGGCAATTTTTTCGTCCAGATTGTCTTCATAGTTGGGCAATGAATCGACAAGCGCTGTGGCTTGTGACGCCACCACCCAACCGATGACTACGAACAGACCACAGGCCGCGAGCACGACGGCCAGCACCGCCGGTCCGCGCGGCAGACCGCGGCGTTGCAGGCTGGTGACCACCGGAGCCAACAAGAAGGTCAGCAAAACCGCGAGAGCTAACGGTATGAGCACCGCGCGCGCGAAATACAGCAAGCAGAGGACAATTCCCAGCGACGCAAGGAGCACAAAGGGCCGCAAGAAGTACAGGCGGTCGTGTTGGGCTGGCATGGGATAGAAAGTTGGTAACCCGAAGCGTGAGCGAGGAATCAGTTAGTTCGCCCTCGCTTACGCGTCGGGTTACTTCATTTGGCGGACACACCGCAAAATCGGTGCCATTCATGCCGCGGTTGATGGCCGTACGGTGCTGCCGCTATGCTGGAGTTCACGCTTTAGCGTGCTGATCAAGTAAAACGGCCCCCAACAGCCTGAAGGCTGAACTCCAACATGCTGGAGTTCACGCTTTAGCGTGTTGATCAAGTAAAACGGCCCCCAACAGCCTGAAGGCTGAACTCCAACGCTATGCCCGACGTCGTCTATCTGCACCCGCGCGACAACATCTGTGTGGCGGCGCGATCATTGGATCGCGGGGCGAAGATTGCGGTGGGAGGCCACAGCGTGCTGTTGGTCGAGCCGCTACGGCAGGGGCACAAGATTGCCATCACGCCGATCGAGGCCGGCGAAGTCGTACGCAAGTGGGGCGAAACGATTGGATATGCCGCTCGTCGCATCGAGCCGGGCGAGTGGGTGCACTCGCATAATTTGATGATCGGCGAATTGCACCAGGAGTACGAGAAAGCAACGGCAACACCCTCCGACCCTGAACCGCTCGAGTGTTACACGTTCCAAGGCTACCGCCGCGCCGGCGGGCGAGCGGGCACGCGGAACTACATCGCCGTGATCAGCAGCGTGAATTGCTCGGCGTCGGTGTCGCACTACATCGCTCGGCGATTCAGCGCCGACGTGCTGCGCGATTACCCGAATGTCGATGGCGTGCTGGCATTTTCACACGGACACGGCTGCGGGATGGAGTTCGGCGGCGAGCACCATCGGATTCTCAACCGCGTGATGGGTGGGATGGCGCGGCATCCTAACATTGGCGGGTATCTACTTGTCGGGTTGGGTTGCGAAACGGCCACGCCCGGTTTTTTGATCGAGGATCAGAAGCTGGTGCAGATCGGCGGCGGCCGGGATAGCCAGAGTGGTTCGTCAAACGGTCGCCCGTCGGTGCTGGTCATGCAGGATCTGGGCGGCACGCAAAAGACGATCGAGGAAGGTGTGCGGCTGGTTGCCGAACTGCTGCCGCGGGTGAACGACTGCCGACGTGAAACGATCCCGGCCAGCGAAATTGTGCTGGGGACGAATTGCGGCGGGTCCGACGGCAACTCCGGAATCACGGCGAACGCCGCGTTGGGGTACGCGAGTGATTTGATTGTGCGCTGTGGCGGCACGACGATTCTGGGCGAAACCACGGAGATCTACGGCGCCGAGCAACTCCTCACGCGGCGGGCGCGCACGCCTGCCGTGGCCGACAAGCTGATCGAGCGGATCAAGTGGTGGGAATGGTACTCGGGCGTCTTTGGCTGCACACCGGACAACAACCCCTCGCCGGGCAACAAGGACGGTGGCTTGACGACGATCTATGAAAAATCGTTGGGAGCCATCATCAAGGGGGGCACCACCGCATTGAATGAGGTTTACCGCTACGGTGAGCAAGTGACCGCTAAAGGGTTTGTCATCATGGATACGCCGGGGCTCGACCCGGTGAGCGTGACGGGCATTGTAGCCGGGGGGGCGAACGTGGTCGTGTTCACGACTGGGCGCGGGAGTTGCTTTGGGTTCAAACCAACTCCGTCGATTAAAGTGGCTACGAACACGCCGATGTACGAGCGGATGATCGACGACATGGACATCAACGCCGGCGAGATCCTTTCGCACGGTAGGAGCGTGGAGGAGGTCGGCCGGGAGATTTTTGAGGAGATTCTCGCCGTGGCCAGCGGCAAGCGGTCTAAGAGCGAAAAGCTTGGCCTGGGCGAGCAGGAGTTTCAGCCATGGATTCTGGGGCCGACGCTGTAGCGAGTGCGGAGTTCGGAGCGCGGAATGCGGAGTTTGTCCTCGCCGCCATGCTCGCGTGGAAACGTTGCGGACGCCGCTCTGCGGTGCGAACTGGCAGACATGCCGCGGTCAGCAGAAGCCTAAAACGGAGTTGTTAACGGCATGATGGGCATCCGAGTACGGCTTCTTCTGGCGTTCCTGCTGCTGACGTTGGCAATGCTGACGGCACGCAGCTCGCTCGGCCAATCGGCCACGTTCTACGTCAACTACCAAAAATCGCCTGAGCCTGAGCGGACCTTCCGCACGATCGAAGAAGCGCAGCAAGCGGTTCGCAAGTTCCTCAAGGAACAAAAGCAGCCGGGCGACGTGACCGTGCTCATCGAGGGAGGTACGTATTACCTCAATGCCCCGTTGAAATTCACGGCCGAAGACTCGCCCACGGTAAAGGACTCGATCGTCACCTATAAAGCCAACCCCCAGGCGACCGTGCCCGTGCTCCTTTCGGGAGGTACTGAAATCAGCGGTTGGCAAAGAGACGGTCAACTCTGGAAAACGAAGGTTCCCGCCGGCTGGCAATTCCGCGAGCTCTTCGTCAACGGCGAGCGACGCACTCGGGCCCGCACGCCGACGACCGGTTTTTTTCGTGTGGTCAAGGCGGGTCCTGACAAACGCACAAGCTTCCAGTTCAAGGCGGGAGATCTGAAGCGGTTCAGCAAGCTGGCACAGGCGGAAATCGTTTTTTTGCACGATTGGTCGATCTCGCGTATCGCAGTTGCCGACATTGACGAGAAGGCGAATACCATTCGCTTCCAGGCGCCGATCGGCCGGCCGGCGCCGTACTTCGCAATCGACAACTACGAGCAGCATCCGCGGTACGCCATCGAAAACGCTGCGGAGCTGCTTGACTCGCCGGGGGAGTGGTATCTCGACACCGAGAGCGGCGTGTTGTCGTACTGGCCCGTAGCAGGCGAGACGATCGAGCAAACCAAGGCGATTGCACCGCGGTTGACAGGATTGCTCAATGTCCAAGGGGACGAGGCGGCTGCGCGACCGGTGCACAACCTGCGTTTCGAGGCCGTGACGTTCGCTCACTGTGCATGGTCCTTGCCGCCGGGGGGCTACGCGGAAAGCCAGGCCACAACGCATGCCGTGCGGCATGGCGATCCCAACTCGCCCAGCGAGCTGATACCCGCCGCAGTCACCTTCGACGCCGCCGAGAACTGCGCATTGGACCGTTGCCGATTCGAAAACCTGGGCGGCACGGCGGTCTGGTTTCGCCGTGCGTGCAAGACCAACCGCGTGAGCAAGTGCCGCATTCGCGACGTGGCCGGCAACGGCGTCAATATCGGCCAGCCGCAGGTGGACGTACCCTCCGCACAGGCGATCGCCGCAGGGACGGCGCTGAACCCAGTCTCGCACGGCAACGCTGTTGTGTTCAACCGAATCGAGCACTGCGGCGCGATCTACCATGGCGCGGTCGGCGTGTGGGTGGGGATGGCCAAGGCCACCGAAGTCTCGTCGAATGAGATTGGCCATTTGCCATATACGGGAGTCTCAGTCGGCTGGAATTGGAGCATGACGCCGACGGTTTGCGAAGGGAACGTCATCAGCTCCAACCACATTCACCACGTGATGCAGTTGCTGTCGGACGGCGCCGGCATTTACACGCTGGGCCGGCAACCCGGCACGGTGCTCCGCGGCAATGTGATCCACGACCTGCCGGTGAACGCGGGCCGCGCGGAGAGCAACGGCATCTTCATGGACGAGGGCTCGAGCGAAATGCTTGTCGAAAACAACGTGATCTATAACATCGCCAAGAGCCCGATCCGCTTGCACAAGGCCGGCAAGAACACGCTCCGCAAGAACCAGCTTGTCAGCAAGCCGAAGACGCCGCCGTTTCGCTACAACAACACCAACGAAAAGCTGATGGTGCTGGATGACAATCGGCTTATCGAGGCGGAGACGTGGACGCCGCCGATGAAATGACGAATGCCGAAATCCGAATGACGAACGAAGTCCCAATATCGAATGACGAACGATGTTAGCCGAATGGAATCGTGTCATGGCACAGCGTGACGACTCACTGGTGTATGTGCTGAAGGTCGCTTTAAGAGGGAACAAGCGAATCTGGCGACGAATCGCTCTTCGCGGCTCGCAGACACTCGACGACCTTCACGAGATGATCTATAACGCCTTCGATCGAGGAGACGAGCATCTTTATTCGTTCTACTTTCCCAGGCCAGGGAGCAGGGGCCGAGCGATAGTGGCGGACGCCCGCCAATACGCTCATCCCGTTGTTTGCCGGGAGGAGGGTATCTTCAAAAACTTCAAACTACAGAACGCGGCCAATGCGCGGCTAGATTCGCTCTCACTGCGCGTTGGGCAGAGCTTTCTGTATCTCTTCGATTTCGGTGACGAATGGTGGCATGTAGTGACTGTTGAAGCCACAAATGCTCCTCTGGATGGAGAGCAATATCCGCGTATTATCGAGCGGCGCGGCGAGTCACCGCCACAATATCCAGATGACGAGGAGCACTGGGACGGCGACGATGACGAATAAAGCGCAATCATCGCAGCTCTTTCATTCGCAGATTGCGAAAGTCGATCGTCTTGCCGTGGTTCTGCACGGAGATGTACCCGCACAGCGGCTTGTCCTTGATGTCGTCGAGGGTTGATTGATCGACGTCTTGCACGAGCTCGCCGTTGAGCGTGATCTTGATCCGCGGTCCGCGGCATTCGATCTCGACGGTGTTCCATTCGTCAGGCTTTTTCACCGGGAGCGACTTGGGGGCCACGTATCGGTAGAGCGACATGGAGGAACCTTTGTTCGGCTGGCGGCCGCCGTCGTCGAGGAGCTGGACTTCGTAGCCGGAAAACGAGGGACGAGTTTGACTGCGGCCCGTGAACTTGGCGTGGCGGATGCCGATGCCGGAGTTGCAGCCCTTCGTGAGTCGATATTCGGCGTGCAGCACAAAATCGCAGAACTCGCGGTCGTAGCGCAAGAAGCCGAAGCCGTCCCCTTCGCAATGGATCAGTCCATCCTGCACGCTCCAAATTGGCTTCGGCTCGTCCCCTTTCTTGTTTTCTTTCGTACCCTCGATCACCCAGCCGGTCAGATCGCGGCCGTTGAAGAGCTCGATCCAGCCGGCGGCTGGCGTGGGTTGCGAAGTTGAATCGGCGGGCGGTTCGCTCGTGGAGAGGTAGGCAAACAAGTCCGAAACTTCTTCGAGCGACAAATTGGCGAAGAGTCCATCGGGCATGGCAGAGGTTCTGTTCGGCGCCACTTCTTCCACGTCGCTCTTATTGAGGTTGATCTTTTCGCCAGTGGTCGTGAGGACGACGAGCGTGCCGCCTTGTTCGGCCACGAGACCGGTATATTGCAAGCCCCCGCTCGTGGTAACCGTCTTGCCGGCGAACTGGTCGGAGATGACCTGCGACGGATAGAGCACCGACTCCAGAATCTCCTTCCGCTGGAACCGCTTGCTCACGTTGGTCAGGTCGGGGCCGATCCCTTCACCGCGGTCGCCGTATTTGTGGCACTTGATGCACTGCGCCTTCTCGAAGACCACTGCGCCGCGATTGGGGTCGCCGTGCTCGCCCCGCGTGACCAGATGCTCCATGAGCTGGTCGAGCGTGTACTTGTTGGCGGCGGAATCGACCGGCAGCCTGGCCTCGGGTTGATCGGGATACTTTTCCGCGAACCACTTTTGCCAGGCGGCCATCGTCTGTTCCGGCGGTTGACGAAAGCCGCCGATGCGCTCGCCCGTCCAGCGGCGCAAGAGCCCACTGGCCTGCTGGGCGCCTTGCCGGCGGAGCTTCAGGCCCAACAGGATGACTTGCCGCGTCATTTGCGGCGTCACATCTTTTGGTTCGAAGCGGGCGAGAGACTGAAGCACCTGGCGGGCGGTTTCTCCTTCGACGACTGTAAGCGAGCGAATGAGCAAGTCCCAATCTTGCGGACGGCGTTCTTTAGCCAGCGCGAACTGCGCGATCGCGCGTGCGGCGGCTGGCTTGCGTTCTGGTTGCGTGTCGAACACCTGGTGAATATAGGTCATCGCCTCTTCATCGCCGCTGCGGGCAAGCGCGACCAGCGTTTCCTGGGCCAGCTCTGTGGCGTCGTTGCCCGTAGCCGATTGCAATTGCTCGTCGAGCTTTCGCAGTGCAGCAAGCTGCTCGGCAGAGAGCGGCGCCTCAAGGGCGCGGACGAGCGACAGTGCCATCAACGGATTCGCCGCGCCGGACCGAATGCGGACGAGCTTCTCCTCGGGCGAAAGGTCCTTCATAAAGTCGCGCGAGACGTTGGCCCAGTAACCGCGGAAGCTGTTGCCTTGTCCTTCGATCCTCTGCTGTGCGGCGTAAAACGTGAGCAGCTTGTCGCGGAGCTCGGCCGTCCAGCCGGCTTTGAGAAACACCGTCCAAAAGGCGAGATGCCGCTTTTCCATTTCCGGCAGTTCGGCGCTTTCGAGCTGCTCGACGATCTTGTCGGCCACGTTAGGCGACTGAAGATAAATCAACAGACGCGCCGCCTCGCGATTCAACCGCCAATCTTTCGCAGGGAACGCCTTGGGAAATGCACTTCCCAGAAAGCGAACCTCCCCCGGCTTTAGCGACCCGCGCACGAGCGCAAGCTGCATCACGCGATACAGCTCAAGCCGGTCGTCGTCGCTGAGTTTCTTCGCACTCCAGAGGCAGCATTGCTGCAGAATTGTTTTGCACGTTTCGCGTTCGGGTTCGAGCACCAACAGGGCCACCGAGCCACGATTAAAGGCCTTCGGTTGGTCGCTTTTGAGCACGGCCGCTTGCCACTCGTCTTTGGGCAGTTGCTCCACCCCACGCCGCGCCGCCCAGGCGACGAAGCGGTCGTTGTCGGCGAGCAGCTTTAGCAACTTCTCGGCAGGCACTTTTTGTCCGGCGCGCACGAGCGATTCGCAGGCGATGCGGCGGACGCGCGGATCGGTGTCATCGAGCATCGCCACCAGCTTTCCGGCAGTTTCCTTGTCATTTCGCAAGCCCATCGCGTACGCAGCTCGTGTTCGAAGGTCCGCATCTGTGCCGTTCGAAAAGCTGGTCAAAAGTTCGGTGGACGGCTTGCCGCCCAGTCGCAGCATGAGGTCGAACACATGGGGGCGGTCCGTTGAATTGACGTTCTTCACCAGGAATTCGTGCATCCGATCCAGCCACTTTTCGCGACCCAAAACCAGTCGCTCGGTCGCGGCACGCCCCCAGGCTGTATTGATGTCGAGCGCCTGCTTTTTTCCCCGACGATCCCTGTGGGTGACGCGGAAGATGCCACCTTGCGTTCCTCGTCCACCCGTGCAGAAGTAAACGTTATTGTCCGGACCCATCTCAATATCCGAGACATTGAGCGGACAGCCTTCGACGAAGATGTACTGCTCGCCGACGTACGTCGCGCCCTCGCGATTGTGATTCACGCCGATGACGTAGCCGCGCGACCAGTCGCACAGCAGCATGTCGCCGCGGAATTCTTCGGGATAGGCGCTGCCTTCATAAAACATCACGCCCGTCGGCGAACCGCGGCCGAGGTCGATCGTGGCGCCCAGGCTGTCGACGTAATAATCCGGCCACTTCATGCTGCCGCTCCGCCAGCCGTACTCGCCGCCGGGGACCAGGTGGTTGACGCGCGTGGGTCGATACCAGGGCAGACCGATGTCCCACTCCATGTCGCTGTCGTACGTAAACAACTCGCCGTCGCGGTTGAACGCCAGGTCGTAGGCGTTGCGAAAGCCGCTGCAGAAGAGCTCGACGTTCTTGCCGTCGACGTCGGAGCGATAAACCTGGCCGCCGGGGGCGGGAATGCCCGCCGCGTGGCCGTTGGCGTCTTCGTAGCGCGGGCGGAAGAGATCCCCTTCGTAGTAGTGGTGGTGCGGGCTCGACTTGATGGGCTCGCCGCCGTACCAGGCGTGGTTGCCGACCATCAGGTAGATCAGGCCGTCAGGGCCAACGACCGGCTGATGCGGTCCGTGCTCTCCCATGCCGCCTTTGAACTTAAATAGCGTCTCGCCCGTGTCATTGGTCTTGTCGATCGTGCCATCGCCGTTTTTGTCTTGGAGGCGGTAGAACGCCGTTCCGCTGGGACCGTTGCCGACGGCGAAGATGTAGCCTTTGTAGCAGAGGATGCCTTGGCAGTTGGTAAGCTGGTCGCAGAAGAGAGTGACTTCCGACGCCGCTGTACCGGCAGCGGTTAAACGCACAAGCCGCAGCGGCCCGCCCTCCGTGGAAACGATGATGTTTCCGCCTTCGTTGAACGTCATGGCGACGATCGACCCGGCTTCAGTCCCGAGCACTTGCTCGATCTCGAAGCCTTCCATGGTCTTGAACCGCTCTTTGATCGGCTTGGGCAGGTCTCGCTGTGCGCGCCTTTGACCGAAGGTAAAGCTCGACGGAACGAAGAGCATTAGCATGGCGAGCGCTGGCAGTGCAATGGCAAGGCCCCCATTGAAAACGGTCGAGCGGGGGATGCGCATGAGGTCCTCGGGGGAACCGGAGGGGCGGGATGGTAACGGCAGGCGGGATAGTGACACGACCGCTATGGAGTGCGATGACTGGTCTTCGCTTTCTTTTTCAATACACTTTGGCAGTCGCTGCCGGTTCGATTATGGCCAGCGATAATTGAAAATGAAAGCGGCGACGAGTCGCCGCACTCCAAAGATTACGCCTCTTGGCCGCGAATGCGGTTTAAGAGCCGCACGCGATCGGCGTGGTCGGGGTCAAGCTCCAAGACGAGCTTGTACTGCTCGATCGCCTGGTCGCGTTGGTTGTCGAGCCAGAAGGCGTCGGCAAGTGTGAGATGGAGCCGGGACGAAAGCGGGTTTTCGACCACGGCCTTGGCCAGGTGCTCGATGTATTTCGCTGTGTTCCCCTGTTGCTGATACCGCGTTGCGATGGTGACATGGGCGTCGGCCAGCATCGGCTTGTAGACGCTGGCGTCGGCCACGATGGCCTTCTCCATGCGGGCGAGATACTTGTCGAGCTCGCCGAGACCAAGCGCCGTTTGAGACCAATAGAACCAGAACAGCCCGGCGTCAGTAGACTTAACCTCGTTTTCCAATTTGCCGTAAATTCGATCCGCTTTCTCGAACCGCTTGGCGGAGAGCCAGATGTTCGCCTCCAGGAAGCGGATCTCGAAAATGTCGATGCCCAGTTCTTGCGCCTTGGCGGCCTGAAAAATCGCCGACTGCGGATGCGCAACATAAAACACATCTTGTCCGCCTGGCACGCGGTCGAGAAGCAGCAGGTTGTTCTTAATCTGGCCAGGTTCGCCGCCGCGAATCTCCACAGTGGTCACATTGCCCAGGTAGCGGTGCAAGTTGTAGTAGACGCTGGCCAGCTTGAAGTGATACACTCCGCTCGACAGGCCTAGCTGGCCGGCGCGCTCGTAAACCTGAGCCGCCTTGGCAAACCGCTTCTGCGCGAGATAAATGTTGCCAAGCTGGTAGTGGTCGGCGGCGCTCTGGCCATTGAGCTTGATCGCTTCTTCGAAGTAATGGCGTGCTTTGTCGAGTTGCTCCTTCTGGTAATGCGCCTCGCCCAACAGGTGATAGAGCGGGTAGTCGTGCTTGTATTTCAACAGCGGCTCCAGCACGGCG
>JBBDYH010000123.1:0-85404 GCA_040901795.1 Pirellulales bacterium | reverse complement strand
CATCCTCACTCCGAAAATCACACGCTCAATTCAATCGGTGTATGAATAAGTTGGGCTGAAAAGGCGAATGACTCGCTGAGCATGCGGCACGCTGGTCTCGTCGATTCGTCTTGGCATATCACAGCGGATAGGATATGAGTTACTGCGCATAGGGAAAATCTACGGACCTGAGAGCCAAGCGTTTCTCTCAAGACTCGCGCAAAGGGTCTTACTCGACGGGCGGCATCTCGAACTGATTTTCTGGGTCGAGGAGAAGCAGAAGGATCTGCCGGCATCGGATAAACAAGATCATCGCGCATTCCGCTTGGCACTTGATCGCGAGTTACAGGCGGCTGGTATCATACGCCACTTGCCGACTCCCGCAGGTAAGGCTACATTTCTGCGAGATGAACCGAAATTGTGGAATAAGCTGGACTTGTTGATTCCAAGCAACGGAAACCGATATTTTTTCCCGGTGAGGGTTATCGTTTTAACTGGCGCCAGATCATTTCTGTGATGAATCAGGATCAAGACTAAACCAAATGCGACCTAACGCGTCTTCTGATCCAGTATGATTGGGACGTATCGCGGCAAACCGGCGGCGAGAGTCAGGACGAGAACGTCCGCATCATCCGAGAACTTGATCGCGAGGAGGCCCACTCGATCGACGAGTATTTCACCTATCGACGCCCGCACGGCTTTATCCTCGACGGTCAGGCCACCACCGGCATCACGACCTGGCAGCGGCTCTATCTGCGGCTCTGCCGCCAGCTTTACGCCCGCGAGACCACCCGCTTCCGCGCTCTCCGGGAACACCCAGACTTTATCAGCAACCGCGGCCACCGCACGTTCGACGCGTCGCCCGCCGAAATGCGCAAAGCGCTCGAAATCGCCGACGGGTTCTATGCCGAGAGCAACCTTTCGGCCAACGGCATCCGGGACGTGATCCGAGACCTACTCGGCGCGTTCGATATCCCCGAAGAGAACCTACGCATTTACCTCCGCGAAGACCGCGACGCCGAGCGGCAGCGGGACGCGGCCGAATGATGTTTGTGATAGAATTGAGTAACTGTGCAGAGTAGGCTGAGCAGATCGCGAGCGACTAATTGTCGGCCGCGGGGTGTGCTAAGAATCGACGCATGAACATCGCCAGGCTTCCGATCGACTTGGACGAAAAGCGGATTGCGGCATTCTGTCGCGAGCGCGGAATCCGCAAACTGAGCTTGTTTGGCTCGGTCTTACGCGATGATTTCGATCCCATACGCAGCGATGTGGACGTGCTAGCCGAGTTTCTGCCTGACGTGCGCCCCGGCTTGAAGTTTTTCGGTTACGGCGACGAATTGTCCGAGATTCTGGGGGCCAAAGTGGACTTCAATACCGCACCGTGGCTCAGTAAGTACTTCTGCGACCAGGTGGTGCGCGAAGCTGTGACGATCTATGAGCAAACATGATCCACGCGTAACGTTGCGTCAGATCGCCGATTACGCGCGGTATGCGCAGGAGTTGTGCAGCGGCACCACGCTATCCGAAATCGTAGCGGATCGCCGCAGCGCCTTTGCGTTTGAGCGGGTCATGGAGGTCTTGGGCGAAGCCACCAAGCGTCTGCCCGCGGAGTTCCGCGATCGTTATCCTGCCGTGCCCTGGAAGTTGGTGGTGGGTATGCGCGATCGAGTCAGCCACGGCTATGATGCAGTGGATTACCAGACGCTCTGGGATACCGTGCAACAGGACCTACCCACGCTGCTGACGACGGTCGAGCAGATGCTGGCGGAACTCGAAACGCCCTCGTCGGATTCTTGAATCCCACCTGCTACAGGGTATGGCGACAACTCGCCGTGGCGATCCCCGCATAAAACCAGGGGCGCCTATTTACCAAGCCATCGAGTCCATCGCGCGCTGCCGCAAGCACCTCGTGGAAGGGCCTTCTTGTTGCACGCCCTCTCCCCGTCGCCTTGTCTCGATCGCCCCCTTGACAAGTATACCACTTTGTGTTAGTATACTAGTGTTCACAACCAGCGTGCCTCTCTGCGCCTCCTCGCCTATGCGTTCAATGACTTTCCCCCACGCGCCAATGCATCCTCCACCCGACCCAACCCCGGAATCCCTAACCTCTACTCCTCAATCCCTACCCCCTAGCGCCAACTCCGCTTCCCGTCCCGGCAGCTTGCTGCGCAGTTCAGTGCGCCCCCACTCGCGCTTTGAAGACTCGAAAGTTCCATCACCGCCATGTTGGCCGAAACTTTCACACGCCGATAATCATTGGAATTACGTCGAAAACTGGCGCCCAAAACGTCCGATACCTGCGCCAATCGCGCTTTTTTCTGCGCCTATTTTCACCGGTTTGTTCCTGCGGCCGGCGGCGTGGCGGCCTTTCTCGCGATCCAAACACGGCGCGCCCCGCACAAACGAGCCCCGGAAAGTACTCGCCACTGCGATTTTTCGCGTCGAACCGCACAAACCCGGAGAGGGGGAGACCGAGAGACTGGGAGACCGGGGCTACATGATCGGCGTACCTACGGCACTGAAGCGCGCGGCGTGCTAAGCCGCTAAAAGCAAATTCTGAAACGCTGGTTCACAGAAGCAAACGAAGGAAACGAAGTAAGGCGCGGGACGGTCAGCGGTCCTTCGTTGCCTTTGCGACCTTCTGTTCAAATTCGCTTGTTCGAAAAACAGTACAATTACGGGCAGTTTCCTGATCAAACTGGACAACCGGAGCGGGAACGTGGAACGACGGGAATTCCTGCAGAACGCGGCGGCGCTTGGTCTGACGATAGGGACCGCGAGCTATCGATCGCTGTGCGGCGCCGCGATGAACCCGACCGAGCTGCGAGGCCATGTCGTGTCGGCCTCCAAGCCGCTTCGCGGCGTGCGGGTTTCGGACGGGTTTCGAGTTGTGACCACCGACGCCTCCGGCGAGTTTGTTATTCCTGTCGGTCCGGACAGCGGCCCGTTCCTGTTCGTGACCACACCCGCCGGGTACTGGACCGACCAGTTCGCGATTCCGATCGAGTCGGCCGTGCGGCGGAAGCCGGTTTTTGACCTGCAGGCTGGGCAGGTCGGCCAGAAGTACACGGCGGTCTATTTGACCGATGTTCATTTGGGCGAGGGTCACGCCGAGCGGTCGTATGCCCGGTTTGGGGCCACGATCGACGAAATCAACGCCCTCGATCCGCTGCCGGCGTTGTGCTGGGTGGGCGGAGACATCACGTTGCAGGGCGGCAAAGGAGAGCGTTATGTCGAACTGATGAGCCGGCTCAAAATGCCGGTCCGCAATGCCGTGGGCAATCATGAGATGCTCGTCCGCGAAGCCGATCCGCGGGAGCGATTTCACCGCCTGTTCGGCCCCACTTACTACTCGTTCGATGTGGGCAGCGTGCACTATGTCACACTTGATGGTTGCCAGGTCAATCCGCAGGCGGAGGGCTACAAGAACGTCGAGGGGCGGCTCTCCGCCCGCGAACTGCAGTGGCTGGCGGAGGACTTGCGCCAGGTACCCGCCGGGATGGCGACGGTGGCGAGCGTGCACATTCCCCTGGTCTCCGATTATGCCGAGCGGCGCGGCACTACCGCCGAACGCGTGCCTTACTGGATCATGTCGAATGCCGAGGAAGTCGTGGATCTGCTCGCGCGTCACGGTGTGACGCTGGTGCTGCAGGGCCACCTGCACGAGAACCAACGGAGCCGGCGCAAAGGAATCGAGTTTGTCGAGTCGATCAGCGTCTGCGGCCGGTGGTGGAAAGCCGCGGAAGGATCGCGCGAGCACGGGGTCAGCGGCGAACCACGGGGCTACCGGCTGCTCGAAATCGACGGCTCAAGCATTCGGCATCGCTACCAGAGCTCCGCCGAAGCGCGAGTTACGACAATCGGCGAGATCGTGGGGCGGCCGGCTCGACTGGCAGGCGATAAGGAGACTGTGCTGGCCATCAACATCTACGACGCCACGGCGGATGCAGTGGTTTGGGCGAGTCTCGACAAGGAATCTTTCGTCCGACTGAAGCGCGGCACAAGTCACCGTTACCACGAAGACCTGCAACCGTCGCACCACTGGGAATGGACGGTGCCTGCGCTTGCATTGCCCGCAGGGCCGCACCGGATACGCGTACGCGTTAAGGAGCCGGGGGCGGATTCGGCGATCTTCGAGCACACCGTGCGGGTGTGAGTTCTCTATCCGAGCTCGACTCGGCCGAAAATCCAAAACTAAAGGGGGCCTAACAAAAGGGGACAGGCACCTCGTTGCAAACCTAGCAAAAAAGTTCGGCTGGTCAGGAGATTTGTTTGAGCGCGAATTGCTTTGCGTTGATTAAAATGGACTGTTGATCCAGGCCATGACGAGAGGGGGACAGCCCCATTTTGCTCCGCGGACTGGGCAGAATTGGGACTAACAAAAGGGGACAGGCACTTCGCCGCAGCCTTCAAAACGACGGGGCAACCAGCGGTGTGCTCGGAGCCAGTCCCTTTTTGTTACGCGGACTGCGCAGAATTGGGACAGTCCCCAAGCGAGAGAACATCGATTTCACGAGAGAGGCATCATGATTCCACGTTTCGCCATTTGCACGCTGCTTGCCGGATGCGTTTTTTCCAGGGGTGGTTCTCTTTCGAGCGCCCAATCCGTCAGCCTCAACCCCGTCGCCGATGCGTTCGTCTTTGCGGGCGAGCCGACCTTCAACTATGGCGGCGGCGGCGTATTCGCTGTGTCCGCGCCCGGTTTGCCGGAAGGGGAGTTTCGATCGCTGCTCCGGTTCGATCTGGCCGGCGCCAAATCGAGCTTTGATTCTGCCTTCGGCGCGGGCAACTGGTCGCTCGGCTCTGCCGTCCTGGCGCTCACCGCCTCAGGCCCGAACAATCCCATTTTCAACACATCGGCCGCGGGCCAGTTGCGTGCCACCTGGATGCAAAACGACACCTGGGGGGAAGGCGCAGGGGCGCCCACCACGCCCGACACCAACGGAGTAACGTGGAACTCGCTTCCCTCGTTCCTTTCCGCCGGCGACCAGAGTTTGGGGACCTTTGCCTTCGGCGGCGCCACCAGCGGCACAGTGAGCTACCCGCTTGTGCTCTCGTCCGGTCTGGTCGGCGACACCGCTTCCGGCGGGTTGACCAGCTTTCTCTTGGCCGCCGCTCCGGGAGACGCCACCATCTCCGGCGCTTTCAATTCCCGCTCGTTCTCAACAGCCAGCCGTCGGCCCTTGCTCACCTTGAACGCGGTTGCGATCCCTGAACCTGCGACGTGGATTCTGGCGGGATGCGGCGTTCTGGGTCTGGGGTTTCTACGAAGCCGCAGCCGCGGTGGCGTCGTTGATCGTTTCAACTCTGCCCGGCGATGAGCGCCACGGCATACGCCAGCAGCTCGCCGCGTTGGCGGCTTGAGTCTCGAAGAACCGCATAGTCGTCGGCCAACTTCGAGAGCTCCAACAGCGACGGAGCAAACCCGCTGGTCCGCGTCCCGGCAGGCAGTAAGCGGACGCTGGCTTCCATCGCCTCCTGCAGCCGGCCCAAGCGAGCCAAGAGTGCGATATAGGTTTCCGCGGGCATGCTCCCTGCGTTGTCGATCGTCACGCTCTCCGCCTTCTGGCGAAAGTACGCGACCGCTTCGTCCACGTGCTTACCAAGTTGGGCGCTGTAGAAAAACCCGTGACTCGGATAGACGTCGGCGAACGGCTCCTCGCCCGCGAATTGGTATTGGGTATCGAGCCGCCGTCCGTACTCGGTGAGCTCCCAAGCCAGCCGGATCAATTCCGGATTCTCGACAATTCGTGCAATGCGGACCGCGGAGCTCAAGTGCGTGGTATCGAGATGATAGTTGCCCCCCTCAAACAGCCACTCGCGGTCGGCGACCAGCTCGTCGAGCGTCGCGTCGGCAGTCGTTGCCGCGGCGCCAGGTTCCGCGGCTTCCTGTTGCTTGATGTGGGCACGGACGTTCTCCGTCAGATCGGCATGCATTTGCCGCAGCAACAGCGCGGCCGCCGCCTGCTGGTCCTGGCGGCGGAACCGCCCCAGCTCGGCGTCGAACGTCGTGATGGCGTTGCAGGTGCCATAGTGCGAAAGGATCAGCGAGTAACCGTAGGCCGGCGCCACTCCCTCGTGCAACGCCACCCCGATCAGATCGCTGAGATTGTCATCCGTCGGCTCCATCTTCTCAAGCGCCTTCGCCACGGCGCTCGCCTGGTCGGTGGGCCGCAGGTAGACCCACGCTTCGCGGACCTTCCCCTCGTCCAGCAGCAGCCGGCCGACCTCGCGGCAAGCCTCCAGGTAAGCGTCCTCCAGTTGGCTCCGCTCCGGCTCCGGCAGCTCGTCGAGCGGCGAGGTCAAGACGATTGGCAAGCCAAGTTGACGCCTCGCCTGCATCAGCCGAGTATCGAACAGCTCGTGATAGCGCCGCTCGGCGCGGAAATGCTCCGCCAACTGCACGAGCGCCGGCTCTACGCCGCCGCAGGTCAAAGTCGATTCGAGTTCGTCAAAGATAGAATCGGGCATGAAATCCTGAAAGCATGCGGTCGCTGCCATGTTGCAGTCGTCAATCGTAACAGCCAACATCTCTCGTTCCCAGGCTCTGCCTGGGAACGCACTGTCGGCAGGCTCTGCCTGACGGTTCAATGGTCTTGCCGCGGAGCAGGCACAACGGCGTTCCAACGCGGACCGCGGGAGCGAGGCGCAGGGCTACTTCCGCACGACAAGAACCACTACGATTGACGGCATGGAACAGTCAATCCCCAACTTCGCCGGCCTCCGCGTCGCCGCGCTGGAAAGCCGGCGCGCGGAAGAAATCGCCAACCTGATCCGCAGGTTCGGCGGCGAGCCTGTGGTTGCGCCCTCGATGCGCGAAGTGGCGACGGCCTCGAACCGCGACGCCATCGATTTCGCGAACCGCCTGATGACCGGCGGAATCGACGTCGTGCTGTTCCTCACCGGCACCGGTGTTCGCCACTTGCTGAGCCAGCTCGAACGGCAGGTCGATCGCGAGCGCTTTTTGGCGACGCTCTCCGACGTCGTCACGATCGCGCGCGGTCCCAAGCCGGCTGCCGCGCTCAAAGAACTCGGCCTGACACCGACGCATCGCACCAGCGAACCGCACACTTGGCGCGAGGTGCTGGCGGTGGCCGATCGCCACGTTCCGCTGGCCAATCAGGTCGTCGCCATGCAGGAGTACGGCGAGCCGAACGCCAGCCTCGTTGCCGGCTTGGAGGCGCGTGGCGCACGCGTCGTCACGCTCAAGGTGTACCGCTGGGAGCTGCCTGAAGACACCGGACCGCTCGAGCAGCTTGCGCGCTCGATCGCCGTTGGCGAGATCGATGTCCTGCTCTTTACCTCCAGTCATCAGGCCGTCAATTTGCTGCGCATTGCCGAACGGCTGCATCTCGCGGACGAGCTGCAGCGCGGGTTGCAACACACTGTCATCGCTTCGATTGGCCCCGATACCAGCGAGACGCTCCGCGACCACGGTTTGACCATCGATCTTCAGCCCGAACACCCGCAGATGGGTCAGCTCGTAGCGTCAGCGGCCGAGCGAGCCGGAGCGCTCAAGCAACAAAAGCAACGCGTGGTCTCGATCATGGCTGCTCATGCCGAGCAAACGACCGGGGCGCCGCCGCAGCCATCGCCGCAAGAAGACAGCCTGTTTCTGCGTGCTTGCCGCCGTCAGCGGACCGAGCGAACGCCGATCTGGCTGATGCGCCAAGCCGGGCGATATCTGCCAGAGTACCGCGCGGTACGCGACAAGGTGTCGTTCATGGAGCTGTGCAAGAACCCGCAGCTTTGTGCCGAGGTGATGATCGCTACGGTCAACCGGCTGAGTGTCGATGCGGCGATCATCTTCGCTGACCTGCTGCCGATCCTCGAGCCGATGGGGATGGAGCTGGAGTTCGCGGCCGGCGAAGGACCGGTCATTCACAACCCCGTGCGCGATGGCGAAGACGTCGACCGCGTCGTCGAGCTGGAGAGCGTCGAAGCGCTCGGCTTTGTGATGGAGACCGTGCGGCTCACCCGTGCCGGCCTGCCGGCATCGATTCCAGTGATCGGCTTCGCGGGGGCGCCCTTCACGCTGGCCAGTTATGTCATCGAAGGTGGCGCGAGCCGCAACTACCTGCACACCAAGACGCTGATATACCGCGATCGCGGCGCGTGGGACGCGCTGATGTCGCGCCTGGCCCGCTCCGTCGCTCGCTACGTCAACGCGCAGATCGCCGCCGGCGCCCAGTGCGTGCAGCTCTTTGACAGTTGGGTCGGTTGTCTAGGCGTCGGCGACTACCGCGAGTTTGTCCTGCCGCAAATGAAGTCGCTCATCGCGGCCATCACGCCCGGAGTGCCGGTAATCAACTTCGGCACCGGCAATCCGGCGCTGTTGCCATTGATGAGCGAAGCGGGCGGCGACGTCATCGGCGTCGATTGGCGGATCGAGCTGGCCGACGCCTGGCGCGCGGTCGGCTATGAAAAGGCCGTGCAAGGCAACCTCGACCCGCTCGTGCTGTTTGCCGACCGCGAGGAGATTCGCCGCCGTGCGCACGACATCCTGGAGCAAGCCGCCGGACGGCCCGGTCACATCTTCAATCTGGGACACGGGATCCTACCGCAGACGCCGGTGGACAGCGTGTTGGCCCTCATCGACACCGTCAAATCCCACGCAAACTCGTAGGGTGGGCCGAGTCGGCGAGGCCCACGCTTGAAGTTCATCGACGCCGTCAAATCCCACCCAAACGTACGCTAGCGTCAGCTCGACGGCGACAAAAGAGCGGACACGCGCTGCATCGATCTTCTCAAGCCCCCCGTCGGTTGGTTAGGTTATTTGGAAGTTGCACCTCGTAAAAAACCGCCGCCAGGAAGCAATTACAGAATGTCATCACAAACGAATACGTCCCTTGGTTCCACCACTTCGCTGGCACAGCGCTGTCGCGCGGAATTTGAACGAAAGGACTGGCTGCGTGGAGTCCACTACTTCCAAGCCAATGCCGTGAAAATCGTCGGCGAGGCGCTCGACGGCGTCGCTGCCGAAGTACGGGGGTCCGGAGGGAACCGCTACACGGTCGCTGTGTCCTGGGAAGAGACCGGCAAGTGGAACGAGTTGGGCGTCTCCTGCGAATGCGGCCGTTTTGGCGACGGCTATATGTGCAAGCACATCGCGGCTACCATTCTGGCGATTGACTTGAAGGGTTTATCGCACCTTGTGCCCGGCCGCCGCGATCTCGTGCTCAACTTTCTGGACGAACTGGACGACTACAGCAACGGAGATGATTGGGCGGACGCACGGAAAGCTCAGCGCCTTGTGCGAAAGTTCAATGCCCGCTCGCCCGCGAAACGAACGAAAACAAAGCCGCCGCCGAAACCACCTGATTGGCGCAAACACCTCGACGAGATTCGCCGCGCCGCCGCGCAGACCGCAGACAGCGGCGGATCAACGCGGACCACTTTTCCGGAATCGATGCGGGTGATCTATATCCTCGATCTGGACGAGACCCAGCGACGCGGCAGGCCGCTGGTTGTGTTTCATCAACAGAGCCGTCTCAAAAGCGGCGAGCTGGGAACGCGGAAACGGCTTAGCATCAAACGAAAGCAGATTCTCCAACTGCCCGACGGTGCAGATCGCGCTCTGCTGAGCCAACTCTTCGGCAACCGTCCAGAGCAGTTCAACAGCAATGCCTACGGTTATTCTCGCTACGGCTACGGCTTCGACTCTGACTTCAATGAGTTCACAAGCTGTGAGCTAGCTACCGCCTGTTTTGAGTCGCTGCTGCCGCAATTATGTGCCACCGGCCGGTTTGGCTGGTTGGCCAACGCAGCCAACGACAAAAGCGAGCCGCAACTATTGCAGTGGGACGGCGGGCCGCCCTGGCAGTTTCACCTCTCGCTGGTCAAGGACAAGCCCGCCAAGGCCTGGGTCGTCCAAGCGGACTTACAAAGGAACAACGAGTCGCTTCCGCTCGCCAAGCCTCGGCTGGTGCTCAACGACGGTTTGGTGGTTTTTGATGACTGCATCGCGCGATCGGAACCCCTTGATTCCGCCATGTCGCAATGGGTGACGTTTCTCCGTGCGGGTAAGCAGATTCGCATACCGGAATCAGCGCAGGATCAGTTTATGCGCGAGCTCCTCGAGGGCGGGGCGATGCCGCCGATCGACTTGCCGGAGGAGCTTCGCTGGGAGCGAATACCCGGCACGCCAGCGCCGCGGATTGTTATTCGGTCAGGTTCGCGACAATACGGCCGCCCGGAGTTATGGGCGGACGTCTTTTTCGCTTACGGCGACCGGGAAGTGGCCGAGAATCTCCCGGCGGATCACGTCGTCGATCCGGAGAACCGCCGCGCCTGGATCCGCGACAGAGCCTTGGAGCGTGAGCACACCCGTCGACTTGCGGAGATCGGCTTCAAGCCGACCAGCCAGTACGAACCAGCATCGTTCGACTATAAGCTGCCTGCGAAAAAACTCTCCGCCGCCGTCGATCGCTTGACCGCCGCTGGCTGGAAAGTCGAGGCCGAAGGTAAGCTCATCCGCACGCCGGGCAAGATCAACATCAGCGTTACTTCCGGCGTCGATTGGTTCGATCTCAACATGGATTGCGACTTTGAAGGTGTCAAAGCCGCATTGCCCGATCTACTGACGGCTCTCCAGCGTGGGCAGAATTACGTGGAGCTCGGCGACGGCACGCGCGGGATGTTGCCCACGCAGTGGCTCAGCAAATATGGCCCGATCGCCGAAATGGCCAAGCCCAACGGGGACTCGCTGCGGTTTTTGCCCTCGCAGGCGATGATCCTCGACGCGTTGCTGGCGGCCCAGCCCGAGGCCGATCTGGACGAGCGCTTCATGCAAGTGCGCGAGAAGCTTCGCACGTTCGACGGCGTCAAGCCGGCCGGCGAGCCGCCGTCGTTCCAGGGCGAGCTGCGGCTTTATCAGCGCGACGGGCTGGGCTGGCTCAACTTCCTCCGCGAGTTCGGCTTCGGCGGCTGCCTGGCCGACGATATGGGCCTCGGCAAAACGGTACAGGTGCTCGCGCTGTTGGAGCAAAGGCGACTGGAAACGACGGGCGATAAGCGGCGGCTTCCTTCCTTGGTCGTGGCCCCCCGGAGCCTGATCTTCAACTGGTTGGACGAGAGCCAACGCTTCACGCCGCAGCTTCGCGCGCTGAATTACACGGGCTTGCAGCGCGGCGAGGCGCTGGACAGGCTCGCCGACTGCGACTTGCTGATCACCACCTACGGCACGTTGCGCCGCGACATCGTCAAGCTCCGCGAAATTCCGTTCGACTACGTAATCCTCGATGAATCGCAGGCGATCAAAAACAGCGGCTCCCAGTCGGCCAAGGCCTGTCGCTTGCTCGACGCTCGTCACCGCCTGACAATGACCGGTACGCCGGTCGAAAACCACCTGGGCGATCTCTGGTCGCAGTTCGAGTTCCTCAACCCCGGCATGCTGGGGCGCACGGAGAGCAGCAGCCTGTTCAGCGGCAAATCCGCCAAAGATCCTGCGACGCTCGACCTGCTTCGCAAAGCGCTGCGGCCGTTCCTCTTGAGACGCACCAAAGAGGCGGTGCTTTCCGAGTTGCCTCAGAAGACCGAGCAGACGCTCTTCTGCGAGCTCGATCCCAAACAGCGCAAGCTCTACAACGACCTGCGCGATCACTACCGTGCTCTGCTGACGAACAAGATCAAGGACGTCGGCCTCGCAAAGTCGAAGATCCACGTGCTCGAGGCGCTGTTGCGACTGCGGCAAGCGGCCTGTCATCCGGCGTTGATCGACAAAGGCAAGAGCAAGCTCCCCAGCGCCAAGCTTGAGACCCTCTTGGAGCAGCTCGGCGAGGTCCTCGACGAAGGGCACAAGGCGCTCGTCTTCTCCCAATTCACCAGCCTGTTGGCCATCGTCCGCAAGGAGCTCGACCAGCGCAAGCTCACGTACGAGTACCTCGACGGCAAAACGCGCGATCGCAAGAGCAAAGTCGAGCGATTCCAGAGCGACCCGGACTGCCGCTTGTTCCTGATCAGCCTCAAGGCGGGCGGCCAGGGCTTGAACCTCACCGCGGCCGATTACGTTTTCATCCTCGACCCCTGGTGGAACCCCGCCGTCGAGGCCCAGGCCGTCGACCGCGCCCACCGCATCGGCCAGACGAACCCGGTCTTCGCCTACCGGCTGATCGCCCAGGACACCGTCGAAGAAAAAATCCTCCAGCTTCAAGGCGAAAAGCGCAAGCTCGCCGAAGCCATCGTCTCGGCCGACGAAAACCTGCTCCGCACGCTTACGGCCGACGACTTGCAGATGCTGTTGAGCTGACTGCTAAGCCGTGCGCCGAACAACCGTCTACAGCACAGCGACGGCGATTTCGGCCAAATTCGCAATTCTGGAAAAATCGGCGACAATGCGGCTCGATTCGGCCGGTTTGCGCAACCTTTTCTTTAGGAGGCCGCCCGCATGCCCGCTTTGACCACTCCCAGCCCCAATCCCGACAGCCTGTTGCGGCGTGCGCGGGCGGGCGACACCCAGGCGTTGGCCATGTTGCTGCCATTGTATCGAGACTATCTGAAGCTCTTGGCCCGGCTGCAAATCGATCGGCGGCTGCAGGCCAAGGTTGATCCTTCCGATGTGGTGCAAGACGCCTTGCTCATGGCGCATCGCAACTTTCGCTTGTTTCGCGGCAGTTCGGAGCTGGAGCTGTTGGGTTGGCTGCGGCAAATCCTGGCCACCAGCCTGGCCGTGGTCGCCAGACACTACCTGGCGACGAAACAGCGGCGGTTAGACCTGGAGCAGGAGTTGGAAAAGGACTTGGACAACGCCTCGCGAGTGCTCAGCGTGCATTTCGCCAAACAAAGCACGCCCAGCGCCCTGGCTATGAAGCGCGAGGAAGGCGTTCTCCTGGCAAGCGCTCTGGCGCGGCTTCCGGAGCACTATCGCGAGGTGCTGGTGCTGCGGCATTTGGAAGGCCTTGGCTTTCCGGAGATCGCGCAGCGGCTGGGGCGCTCGACCGACAGCGTGAAGAAGTTTTGGTCGCGCGGACTGATTCGCTTGCGGCGAGAACTGGAGGGATACCATGAATGAAAGCTCGCTCCACGCATCAACGAGCACAGCGGCTCGCGGCGACGACCTGCGAGTGGCCCGCGCGCTTGAGGAGTATCTGCGGCTGTGCGAAGAAGGCCGGCCGCCCGACCCGGTAGAGTTCGCCGCCGCCCACGCGGGAATCGAGCCCTTGGTCGAAGAGGCGGTTCGCGGACTGCAGCTCATCGAGCGCGCGGCGGGCTCGATCGAATCGTCCGCGGCGGGCGTCGACAGGCAAACGCGAACTGCGATCAGCCTCACGGATCCCTTGGGTGACTTTCGGCTGATCCGCGAGATCGGCCGCGGCGGGATGGGTGTGGTCTACGAGGCCGAGCAGCTTTCGCTGGGCCGGCGGGTGGCGCTCAAGGTGTTGCCCTTTGCGGCGATGCTCGACGAGCGGCAGCTCAAGCGGTTTAAGCTGGAAGCGGCCGCGGCCGCTGCGCTCAAGCACCCGGGCATCGTCAGCGTGTACTGCATTGGCTGCGAACGTGGCGTGCATTTCTACGCGATGGAATACATCGAGGGGCAGACGCTCGCGGAGGTGATCGAAGAACTTTCTCGTTCCCACTCTCCGCGTGGGAACGTAAATTTCGCCGCTCCGCGGCGCGAATTGGGAGATGCGAATCAAACGGAAATTGGGCTAACGCCTGGAGAGGACAACTCCGCTCACGCCGCAGAGCGGCCACCGCTTTGTTCCCACGCAGAGCGTGGGAACGAGAACGCCGAGACCGTCGCCGCCGCCCTCTCCACACTCCACACCACGCGTCCCGCCGACTTCTTCCGCCGCGTTGCCGAGCTGGGCATTCAGGCCGCCGAAGCGCTCGATCACGCGCACCAGATGGGCATCGTGCATCGCGACATCAAGCCGGCCAACTTACTCCTCGATCAATTCGGCAAGCTCTACATCACCGACTTTGGCCTGGCTCGTCTTTCGACGGACGCCGGCATGACGTTGACCGGCGACATGCTCGGCACGCTGCGCTACATGAGTCCTGAGCAAGCCACGGGCGCCAAATTGCTCGACGAGCGGACGGACATTTATTCGCTCGGCATCACGCTCTACGAGCTCATCGCGATGCACCCCGCCTTTCCCGAACATGACCGGCAAAAACTGATTCGCGACGTCGCCGAGCAAGACCCGCCGCGCCTGCGGGCGATCAACCCGCACGTTCCTGCCGATCTGGAAACCGTGATTCACAAGGCGATCTCGAAGGAGCCGTCCGAGCGCTACGGCGCGGCTAAGGAATTGACCGACGATCTGAAGCGTTTTGCCAACTGCGAACCGGTTGCCGCGCGTCGCGCCTCCGTCACTCAAAGGCTCACTCGCTGGTCACGCCGGCACCGCGGTTTGTTGTTGGCAGTGACCGTCCTCCTTGGCGTCACGGCATCGCTTACGTCGGCTGCGGCCGTTCTCTTCGCCCTGGAGCGCAACAACACGCTTGCCGCTTTGGGCGACGCTCACCAAGAGCGTTTACGAGCCGAGGAAAACCTCGACATGGCTCGTGAGGCCGTCGGCGACATGTACGTTCAGGTCGCGGAGAACTGGTTGGCCAACGAGCCGCACATGGAGCCGGTACAGCGCCAGTTTCTAGAAAAGGCACTCCGCTTCTACGAGAGCATCGCCCAACAGAAGTCGAATTCACCTGACGTGCAACTCGAACTCGCAGAAGCTCACCGGCGGATGGGAGAGCTCTATTGCAAGCTGGGCAACGACACGAAAGGCGAACAGGCCCTTCGCGAAGCGGTAAAACGATACGAGTCGCTCGCCGCGACGTATCCCAATCGCGCTGAAATGCGCGCAAGGCTGGCCAAAGCAACGTATAGCTTGGGCGAGCTCCTTGCGGGCACAGCGGCGATAACCTCCGAAAGCGGCGCCACGCCGCTGTTCCGCCGGTCGGCCGAATTGGCGCAGCAACTCCTGGAGGAGTTTCCAGAGACGCCGTCTCACTACGAGCACGCCGCCGAAAGCTTGATCGAGCTTGCCAAACGACTGGATTGGGACGGGCGAAGTGGCGAGGCAAACGCCACTCTGACGAAAGGAACCGCGATCTTGCAGGACGGTATTCGTCGGTTCCCCGATCAATGGCGGCTTGAGTTCCTGAGAGCTCGCCTCGCCGAAGCCGACTCAACGATATCGCACAATCGGGGAAAACACCGGTCCGCTGCCGCCGCCGCACATTTGGCAATCGAGCGTTGCCAGAATGTTCTCAAGAAGAACGCACGTTTCACGCCGGCCAAAGGCTTAATGGCCAAGTCGCAGTGGCTGTTGGCGACTGCTCTTCCTGGTGAACAACAGGAGGCGGCGCTCGCCGAAGCGATTGTTATGCATTCCGCGCTTGTCGCGGAGTTTCCCGGCGTCCCTGGCTATAAACACGATCTGGCGCAGGATTATCGGTCGAAGTCATCTCCTCTCTTCAGCGCGGGAAGGCTCGACGAGGCGCTCGAGGCTGCCCAAAAAGCGCTCGAGTGCTTCACGGCGGCGTGGGATGACAAGCCCCGCGATGTCTACACAGGTGTGTTCCTAGGGCACGCCCTGCACGTTGTGAAAATGATACACGAGAAACAGGGTCGCAAGGCGGAGGCCGAGCGAACGGCTGCGCAGATCGAACAAACGATCTCGCGCGCCCTTGCCAACCACTCGATCGACCGTGACCGGCCAGACTACTTTTCCGGTCGAGGCCACATCTTGCATCGGTTCGGCAAGTACAAGGACGCAATCGCCGAGTTTGATCGAGCGATCAGCGCGGGAATCGCGACGGCCGATACTTATCGAGGACGGTCCGGCGCGCTCCTCTGCTTGAATCAACTTGAAGAGGCGCGCAAAGATATCGAGACGGCGATCACTCTTCGGCGCGACTCGGCGATTGATCACTACCTCTTGGCGAAAATTAACGCCGCGCTCAATCGATGGGACGAAGCCGTAACGGCGATCACCCGTGCCATCGAGCTGGCCCCCGACGCGGCCGGTCATTATTACGAGCGGGCTCGCGCGTACGTAGAGCTTCATCGCTATGTCGAAGCGATCGACGACCTACAGAGCGCGCGCCATCTCTACGAGTCGCCCAATCCCGCGGCATCTCATCTGCTCGCCAGAATTCTTCTCGACTGCCCAGAGCGCAAGCTTCGTGACATAACCAAGTCGATCGAGCTTGCCGAAGAGGCGCTCGCCGGTTACGGCAAAGAGACCAATGACTACAGGCAGTGCTTGGAGACCCTGGCCAAGGGGTATTGGCGAACAGGAAACAAGAAAGCCGCCTCAGAGCACTTCCGGGCACTCTCCGCTGCGATCCGACAGAGGATCGTGCGCGAAAACAACAACCCTCATCTGCAAATGACGTTGGCAGCGTTCCTCGTCACTTGTCCCGACGAAGAACTACGAAAGCCGGACGAGGCCGTAGTACTTCTGGATAGCATCCAAAAGGCAAAGAACGCCCCCGGAGGCGTTATGCGAGTCCTTGGAATCGCGCAGCTTCGCCAACATCGTTGGACCGAATGCGTCGCCACAATGCAAAAGACCTTGGAGCAGCCAAGGCAAACTGCGTCCATTGAACACTTTACTATAGCGATGGCATATTGGCGATTAGGCGAACATGAAAAGGCGCAACAGTCGTATAGCGAAGGAGTTGTTCTAATGGAAGACCCAGCAATCCGTACGATGGATCTCCTTTTTGAGATTGAACAGCTCCGTGCCGAAGCGGAGGAGATGTTGCAAGTTAGAAACGAAATCGAAACGGAGAAGCGCTGAAGAAGCGACAGGCGATCGATAGGCCGCGGGCCAAGTCCGCGCGCGAAATCTGAAGCCAGGCACAGCAGCCGGCAAAGTTCAAAAACAGCGCCCAGAGCGTTACTGCGCTCACGGTGCGCGCTCAACCCACGTCAGATACACGCCGATCAGGAGAAACGAGAATGTTTTCAATCCGCTCAGCAAGCCGTCCATCAAAGATCTTTCGAAAGGGTCGCTCTCGCACTTCGCCCCGATGTTCTCTTAAACGGCGATCAAGCATCGAGTCACTGGAGCGACGCGACCTCCTTGCCGTTACTCCAACGGCGCCTTTCGCTTTTGGGGGACCGGGGGTCGATGCCGGCTACGCGATCGCCGTAGATGCGGCGAACAACTACTATCTGACGGGAATCTTTTCGGACACCGTCGACTTCGATCCGGGTCCGGGTGTCACAAACCTGACCAGCAATGGCGATTTCGACATTTTCGTCGCCAAATATCACTCCGATGGCAGTCTTGCCTGGGCGCGGGGTTTTGGAAGCGAATCGCAAGATACCGCCTCGGATTGGCGCCAGTCCATTGCAGTGGACGGAGTCGGCAACGTCTACGTCCTGACGTCTTTCGCCGATACAGTCGCGTTCGATGACATAGTCCTGAGCTCTGTAGGCACTACCACCGGCTGGAAGTCCAACGTCGTTATATGTCTCAATGACGCAGGAATGGTAGAGTGGGCTACACCATTTGGTGATTCCAGCTATGCGGGCGGCTTTGCCATTCACACTGTCAACGGCGCCGCCGCTGCTGGTTCCATCTACATAGCCGGGCAATTCAGCGGCACTCAACCATTCGGCGCACAAGAATGGACTGCCGCCGGCGACCGTTCCGATGGCTTCCTAAGTTGCTTGGATGCCGGCACTGGGCAATTCCTTTGGACCAACCGGACGACTGGAACCTCGTCCGAGGGATTTACAAATATCGCCATCGACGGCTCTCAGGAATCAATTTATGTAACCGGATACAAACGCGGCGGTGGAGGCACAGAGGCCATCATCGGGTCGTTCAACCTGGGAAAGGGTAATGGACAACACGCAATTGCGGCCAAGGCCGACCTCCTCGGCAATTTCCAATGGGCGAAGATCATTGCTGATGGGTCGTCAACAGCTTGGGGCATCGCCACTTACAACGGCAAGGTCGCGATCGCCGGCGAGTTTAGCTCTCAATACGCGTCGTTCGGCAATATTCGCCTCACGAACGCCAACGGCAAGCGCGGCGGTAACGATCTCTTTGTCACGCAACTGGATTCGACTGGGAGCTTCGATTGGGCACTCGGCGTGGGGAGCACTGCCAACGACGGACCACGGCCGAAACTCGCCGCCGACCAATTTGGGAACGTTTGGATGGATAGCGGTTTAAACGGTCTCGGCGGTCAGGCGCAAATCGGCTCCGAAACGGTTCCCGCTGGGCACTTCGTGACTCAAATCGATGCCGCCAGCGGCACATTTGTCAAAACGTGGTCGTTTAAAACCGGAATCAAATTACGCAATATGAATACTGACCCTGCCGGAAACCTGTGGGTTACTGGCCTCTTTGAGGGTACTGTGACGTTCCCCGATGGAACAACTCTCGCCTCGAACAATACATCTCAGGATTTCTTCCTCCAGCAGTTTTCGCGCGCTCCAGCCGCGCCTGCTACTTCGCAAACGGCAGCCTCCACTGATGAACCCTTGGGTCGGGACGACTCTACCGTACTTCTCAACGCTGCGTGCGTCGACCAACTCTTCACCCAACCGGAAAGCACCTGGACGCATAAGGTGGGCGTGAAGATGCGCGTCTAGCGGCGCCGAAAGGCCAGGTGATCGGCCGACAGGACGTTGTGCTGTGCTCCCGACCACTTGAGTAAGACGCAACTATGATGACGATTGTTCAGAATACTTTGAGCGCTCTTTTGGTTGCCTCTTGGATTACATGCGCAGGAGCGCACGCCGTCGTTCTCTCCGACCTTAACGACCGCGTTGTTACGCCCGGCCAAACATCCTACGGAATCGATCTGGATGGCGTCGCGCTGCTGGGGGCGTCGCTCGACCCCTCGCCGCAAGCGTTCGAGGACATTGTCTCCTATTGCAGCGGCGCTCTCATCACCGGGCGTCATGTTTTGACGGCCGCTCATTGTCTCGACGAGGATCACGACGGACTCGTTGATGGCATCGTCGCTGATGTTCCGCTATTTGCGGCTTTCGAGCTGGCCGACCGTGTCTTGATGCTTCGAGTCAATGCGACGACTATTCAGTTTCCCTCCGCCTGGCCCGGCCTGGCCGATCTGGCCATCGTTGAACTAGAGCAAGATGCGCCGGCCGAAATCCCGCGTTACCCGCTCTACGGTTTCGCCAACGAAGTGGGCCAGCAGATCGTTATCGCCGGCTACGGAAAGACGGGGCACGGCGCTACGGGAGTGAACGACGCGGCATCGAGTGTCACGGCTAAGCGCGCCGGCCTCAACCGTTACGACTCCGTTCGAGACGAGGTCTATCTGGCCTACGACTTCGACAGTGGGCAGGAGCAGCACAATGCGCTCGGCATAATCGGCTTTGCATCGGACCTCGGTTTTGGAATTGAGGAGGCGTCGGCCGCGGCGGGCGATTCCGGAGGGCCGGTGTTCATTGACGGTGCAATCGCCGGCCTAAGTTCGTACGGAGCCCGCTTGCCTTCGGCCGACATCGACGCGATGTACAACTCGAGCTGGGGAGAAGCCAGCTTCGACATTCGCGTTTCAAGTTTCCAAGAGTTCATCTTAACCGCCACAGATGGCCAGGCCGTTTTCGTGCCCGAGCCGCGAACATGGACATTGAGCACCGTGGCGATCGTTTTACTGGCCTGTACGCAAATCAGGCGTCGAGCCCGAAAGCAGGACTAACTAATCGAGTGATCCCACCAAAACCTGAAGCAGAGTGGCCAGTCTGAAAAGGGAGAAATCATGCCAAACATCAAAACGGCGCTCGTCGCTCTTCGAGCCAAACTGGCCATCACGGTATTCGGTTCATTGACCGTGATGTCGCTGCTTGCATCAGCTGATGAACCATACTTCAGCGGATTAGGAGCATACCCGACGTTTCATGTGGACATGCGCTTATCGCGCAATGGTCAGCATATTGTCGGTATTTCGACCCGAGACAGTGTCGATTATCCAGTCCGCTGGACGAAGGGCGAGCCGCTGCTTGTTCTTGACTTCCCGGGATTCGCAACAGGAGTTTCCAATGACGGGGCGGTGATAGTTGGCGCTGATGAAGCAACGGGTGAATCTCAATCTGTCGCTTTCCGTTGGACTGAAAGCGGAGGTGTTGAGCATATCGTTCCTGGCGATCCAAGCACAAACACTGGCGCAAGTGCTATCACGCCCGATGGGAATACCGTTGTCGGCGGCTACAACGGTCAGGCGTTTCGCTGGACGAGCGCTGACGGTCTATCCCTCATCCCGCGAATGCGGGGCATCGTCGGCAGCCTCTACGTCGGTGATGTCTCGGCCGATGGACAGATCGTGATTGGACAACAATCCAACCATGCCGGCGGCCGAAGGAATAATCTTGCATTTCAGTGGACAGAAGCGACGGGAACAGTCGAGTTAGGTCCTCTGCCACCGGGCAGGCGCGACTCAGCGGCGTTCGCCGGAACGCCCGATATGGCCGTGATCGTTGGCGGATTAGGCCAATTCCCGGACGTTCAGGTCCCCGCGCGTTGGACGCAAGCTACCGGCTGGACGGAAATCCCTGACTTGCCCGACGGGAACGTGCAAAGAGATGGGCCGGCGTACGCGTACGGGGTATCAGCGGATGGCTCGATTGTAGTCGGTAGGGGTGTTGATCCGAGCGGGCCTGAACCATTCATTTGGGATCCGGTCCACGGCACTCGTAACCTAACTTCGGTTCTACGCGCAGATTACGGCCTTGCTGAATCGCTTTCTGGATGGAATTTGACGCAGGCCAGCGGCATCAGTGATGATGGACGAACTATTGTTGGCTTCGGCCGCGAGCCATCTGGTCGCCTGGACTATTGGGTCGCGGTGCTCGGTAATACGATCGTCAACCAGTGGCTTTCCGGTCTAAACGGTGTTTGGTCGAACGCAGGCAATTGGAGCATTTCTGTTCCTAACGCGACCGATGCGAAAGCCCTATTTGGAACGGCAATCAGTGGTCCGCGCACGATTACGGCTGACCTTCCTATTACGATTGGCCGTATTGGCTTTGACAGTCCCCACAGTTACACCATTGCTGGTCCCAATCCATTGACGCTGGATGTATCAGCCGGCCAGGCGACAATCAATGTTGCACGCGGCAGTCACGTCATTCACGCTCCTGTGACGTTGGCCGACCACACGGTGGTTACTATCTATGCCAGCAATAGCAATCTCTCGTTCCTTGGCGGTGTCGGCGGCACAGGCGCGCTCACGAAAGCAGGTCCAGGCAGCCTGACCGCAACACATATCCGGACCTCCTCACTCACGTTGACCGAAGGCACAATAACGCTCCAGCCGGGCGGTGGCTCGTCGATCGTGCAGGAACTCACGATCACCGGTACGCCGATTGCGCCAGGCAAGCTCGACCTCGGCAACAATGCACTAATCGTCAATTACACTGGCACAACCCCGGCCGGCACGGTCAGGCAACACCTCCTCGCAGGTCGCGGCGGACCAGGTCTCGGCAAGACCTGGAACGGCAACGGCATCACCAGCAGCGCCGCCGCCGCAGCCAATGTCACCGAGCCTGAATCGCGCTCGATCGGCTACGCCGAGAACAGCACATTGCCGCTGGGCCCCTACACCAGCTTTCGCCGTCAGCCGGTGGACGATACTTCGATTCTAATCGCCTTCACGCGCACCGGCGACGCCAACCTCGACGGCATTGTCAACGACGATGATGTAACTATCGTCGGCGCGAGCTACGCTCCGGGCGTCTCGCAACCGTCATGGGCGCTGGGCGACTTTGACTACAACGGCTTCGTCGATGATGACGACGTGACGCTTCTGGGCGCCTTTTACGATCCCACTGCCGCGCCGATCACCGCTCCTGCCGATGGCGTCGGCAGCGTCGCCGCCGTGCCGGAACCTTCAACCATGGCCCTATTGGCAGCCCTGGCCGTCGCCGCAGCGTTTGTCACGCGGTTCCGCTACGTACGCGGCGCTCGCCTCCACTCCCGCTTGCCGGAGTGGAGCGATGTTTGGAGGCCAGATAGTTAGCCAAAGATTCACGTCAGGCCACCGCCCGCCTCGTGCGGGTGGGGCCATGTTTTAGCGCTTGCCCCATGTCGGTCTTTTTTCGAGTAGGCACTTGAAAGTGTGCCACCGGTTGTGCTATGGTGTACGCATGATTATAAATCACAGAGGAACGGACGCAATACGGCGGCAGGGCGCTATCAAGAAGCCAAGAAGGCAGGAAGCTCGAATCGGCTGACCATCATTTACTGGATTCTCGCCACCGCGAGTCGCCCCGCCGCGGCGGGCAGGCAGCGGCGACCTGGGCTTCCTTAGAGACCCCTCCGTGGCTCCGTGGTTCAATTCAACTTTTGGTTGCGGCCGTAGGCCGCGCCTTCCGCCGCCCGCATCCGTTTTTTGTACCGCGCACCGAACACGTGCGAAACGAAATAAATCGACCCATTCCATCCATGACCAACTCGTCCAACCCCAAAATGCAAAACGCCTTATGTCGATCCGACGCACTCGCAAACGCCCGATTAATTCACCAAAGTGCAAGTAATGGCGCGCGCTGCACGACCCGGTACAAAAATGGAAAAAAGGAAATAAATCGCCCCACCAGCCACCCCGAACCCCGAACCTTGAACCTTGAACCTTGAACCTTGAACCTTGAACCTTTACCTTGAACCTTTACCTGGAACCTCGAACCCTCCTCCTCATCAGGCCACCAGACACCAGGCCACCAGACACCGGGCCAAACACTCGCCGCGGCGAGTGGCACCCGGGCCTCAACGGCGGTTGTTCTGGGCGGGCGGTTTGAGAATCGGCTGGTGATTGGCGCCAACGCCAGGCAAAGGCGGCGTGGCGGGGGACTCGCGGTTGATGAAATCGACGAGCTGTCGGAGCCGGCCGAGGCTGCGGCGGTCGAAGTGAAACACCAGGCGCGGCAGCGCGATGAGCGCTGGCTCGTCCTGTTCCTCGCGGAGAGCCTCGCTCGCGATAAACTTGCCGGCCGCCAAAACGTCGGCGAAGTTTTCGTTGATCCGCTCGACGAGCTCCGCGGAAGGCTTCTGCGTCAGGCGAAACACCAGTTCGTCGCGCACATACCGCATGCTGTGGTAAATGCGATAGAAGCCGACGATCTCCTGCACCGCCGCCTGTAAGCTGTCGGTCATCAGATACAGCGACTGATCTTCCGGCGAAATCATGCCGCGGGCCAACAAGCGGTCTTGGATGAACTTCTGAAATAAATCCCAGAAGTCGCCACCGGGGGAATCGAGAAAGACCACCGGCACCAGGTCGCGCTTGCCGGTTTGCAGCAGCGTGAGCACTTCGGTCGCTTCGTCGAGCGTGCCAAAGCCGCCGGGGCAAAGGCACAAGGCGTCGCACTCCTTGACGAACATCAGCTTCCGCGTGAAGAAGTACTTCATGTGCACCAGCTTCGGATCGCCGGCGATGATCGCGTTTGAGCCCTGCTCGAAGGGGAGCATGATGTTGATACCCATCGAGCTCTCGCGGCCGGCGCCGACGTGGCCCGCCTCCATGATGCCGCTGGAAGCGCCGGTGACGATCAGCCAGCCGAGCTCCGCCATGGCGCGTCCGAACTCGACTGCCTGATCGTAGTACGGATGGCCGGAGGGAGTCCGCGCCGAACCGAACATCGTCACCTTCCGCTTCGAGCGGTACGGGCGAAAGACCTTGAAGGCGTAGCGGAGCTCGCGGAGCGTGCGGCTGAGAATCTTCAGATCGCCCCGCGTGGTCTGATCGTGGGCGAGCTTGTCGGCCGATTCCTTGATCTGCGTGATCAAGTCGGCGTTGTTCGCGCGAGTCGCCGCGGCGACCGGCGCGAGTCCATCGGACTCGGGATCCGGCTCGGGATCGATCAGGTGCGCGGTGTTAACTTCGGACACGACTCGTCGGCAAACAAGGTTCAGGACATTGGAGGGTGTAGCTGATTCGCCAGAATTCAGGCATTCCCGAACTCTGGCGAGTTCGGCTACGAATTCTGCGCAAGTATAGTCCAAGCGGCTATGTAGCCGAAAGGCAAGAATGGCCCCGGTTGACGGCGCTAGTTGACCAGTCAATGGCGAAAGCCAACGAAAGATACGGCGGCTGTCAAAACAATGCCGCCCCTACGGGGCTTCGTAACTTTCGCGCCGACCGATTCCGGGGGCTCGCGCCCCCGCTACAGAATGTCGCCCCTCCGGGGCTACTCCGGTTCAGCGTGGCCCACCAATTCGGTTCGACGGTCCACTACGGCTACTGGACCCCACTCGAATTAACTCGTGGCAGGCCAGACCCTGAACCCCGACGTTGGAGTTCCCGCCGCGGCGGGTCGGCACAGCCTAAAGGCTGAACTCCAACCTGAACCCTATCAAGCCGACGGCCGCCGATAGTGCTGGTACGCCAAAATCACTTCGTACAGGTCGCTGGAGATCGTCACGTCGTCGTTGGTGAAATCACCCAGCCAGGTGCGGTTGCTTTGCACCGCGTCGGCCAGCATGGGCAGGACTTCGCCGAGGGGGATGGTCACCGTCTCGTTACGATTGCGGGACGTGACCGTGTTGACGCGCGATTCAGAAGAGGGGCCGTAATAAACTCGCAGCCGACTTCGCATGGCACGCTTCCTTACGTCGAGAGACTCGCCCGGCAGACGTTCCGCAAGCGGTTCACCCCTGCACGGGTGCGCAGGCCGTCGCCGGCATGCGCAGTACAGCCCACCCTGTTGCTTGTCCGTTGGTATCGGCAGCCGGAGTGGTGCAGGTTTGCTCTATTTGTCTGGGCGTGCGGTTTTTTTCGGCCAGGGCATGCTAGCAGCGATTCTTGACAACGCGCTATCACTCGGCGTAGATTGCCGGATCAGGAACTAAGTCGAACCACGAGCAATCTTTCCGGCTTTCGGTCGATCTTCGGCATCGTGCCCCAGAGGGCGCCTTCGCAGTGACACCGAGGATCTGGTTATCACGTGCGGCATGGGCTTTACCACTACTATCGATCTTGCGCCCGTGGCCCATGGCCTGTCTCTGCCGCTGGCGAGCGTCGAGACTGTCGTGCGTTTGTTGGATGCGGGCAATACCGTCCCCTTCGTCACACGATACCGTAAGGATCAGACCGGTGGCTTGGACGAAGAGCAAATCCGGCACGTCGAGGCGCGCGTCGCCAGGCTGCGGATGCTGGCCGAGCGCAAGCAGACGATCCTGCGTTCGATCGACAGCCAGGGCAAGCTGACGCCGGACCTGGCCAAGGCAATCCACGACGCCGATAGCACCAAGCGGCTTGAAGATCTGTATCTGCCCTTCAAGCCGAAGAAGCAATCGCTCGCCACATTGGCGCGCGAACGGCAGCTCGAGCCGTTGGCCGCGGAGATCGCCAGCGCCAGCCCAACCGCGCTGGATCTCGACGCGCGGGCGCGCGACTTCGTCAACCCGGACAAACAGGTCCATACTGCGGCCGATGCGCTGTTGGGTGTGGGTCACATCCTGGCGGAAGATTTCAGCGAGCGGGCGGATCTCCGCGACCGGCTGCGGAAAATTCTCAAGAAATCCGGCAAGCTGGTGAGCACGCGGATCGAGCCGGAAGAGAAAAACAAGAAATCGCAGGAGCTGCGCGGCGTTTCGGCGGTGCAGCCGTCTGCCGCGCCGGACAAGTCACAGCCGCCGAGCGTGTCTTCGGACAGAGAAGCTGTCACAGATACAACGGCTCCGCAAACAACTCCTCTGGCAGACGGCGCAATCGCTCCGTCGCCGTCGGTCGAGGAGTCGCACGCCACGGGCGACGTCGGTGAGTCGGCAGAAGCGGCGTTGCCACCAGCGGTGGAATCTGCCGCAGAGCCAACTCCGATTGCGACAGAAGCTCCATTCGATCCGAGTACGACAACCGCCGAACCGGCAAGTCCATCAACGACACCCTTGGCCGAGGCGCTCTCCGAGACCGTGCAGCCCGGCGATGCCGGCGCCGTGGCCGCCGGACCAGCGGGTGAAAGCGTGCAGACGGCGCTAGAAACGACTTTGGATCCATCGCGCGCAGCGCCACCCGGCGGAGTCGCGCATGCCGCGACAGGCGCGCCGCTGGCGGCGTCCGTCTCGCGCAAAGAGGCCGCGCGCCGCGAGCGCGAAGCGAAAAAAGCCAAACAGCAGGACCGGCTCAGCCACGAGTTCCGCGATTACTTCAGCTACCAAGAACAGCTTTCGCGCATCCCTCCACACCGCATTCTGGCCATCAACCGCGGCGAGCGGGCAAAGATCCTCCGCGTGAAAATCGAGTCGGACACCGCGGAGATGACGCGCGTGGCCGAGGAGATGCTAATCGCCCAGGACCATCCACACGCGGAGTTCCTGCGTGGCTGTGCCCGCGATGCGCTCCAGCGGCTCGTCATTCCGAGCCTGGAACGCGAGATTCGCCGCGAGCTTACCGAGAACGCCGAGACTCATGCTGTCGAGGTCTTTGCCAAGAACCTGCGGAATCTGCTGCTGCAGCCGCCGGTTCGCGGCCGCCGCGTGATGGCGCTCGATCCGGGTTTCAAGAGCGGTTGCAAGGTCGCGATCCTCGACGAGTTTGGCAACCTGCTCGATCATGTGGTGGTGCATTTGATCGGCAAAGCTGAACGAAAGCAGGAGGCGCGCGCCCGACTGATCGAGCTGATCCGCAATCACAGCGTCAAGGTTCTGGCGATTGGCAATGGCACCGCCTGCCGCGAAACCGAAGAGTTTGTGGCCGACATCCTCTCGACCGACCTGAAGGACGAAGGGGCGGCGTATGTGATCGTCAACGAGGCCGGCGCGAGTGTTTATTCCACCAGCCCACTCGGTCGCGAAGAGCTGCCGCAATACGACGCCACATTGCGCGGCGCCATTTCTATCGGCCGCCGTCTGCAAGATCCGCTGAGTGAGCTGGTCAAGATCGACCCGGCGAACATCGGCGTGGGACTGTACCAGCACGACGTGAAGGCCAAACACTTGCGCACGTCCTTGGACGCCGTGGTCGAATCTTGCGTCAACTATGTCGGCGTTGATCTGAATACCGCCAGTCCCGCGCTGCTGCGCTATGTATCCGGTCTCAACCAGCTTACCGCGCGGCGGCTGTACGACTATCGGACGAAAAACGGGCCCTTTCAGCGGCGCGACCAACTCAAGGAAGTGCCCGGCTTCGGCGAAGCAACTTTTGTGCAGGCCGCCGGCTTCTTGAAGCTCACAGGCGGGGAACAACCGCTCGACGGCACGTGGATTCATCCTGAGAGTTACGAAGTCGCCCACAAGGTCCTGAACCGCATTGGCCGGTCGGAAGTTGATCTGAGCAACAAGGAAACGGCAGCCGAACTGGGCGAACAGGTCAAGGCGCTCGACACCAGGACGCTTGCCGACGAGTTGCAGGTGGGCCAGATGACGCTGGGTGACATCGTCAGCCAGTTCGCGCGCCCCGGCCGCGACCCGCGCGAGGACCTTCCCGAGCCGATCTTTAAGCGCGGCATCCTCAAACTCGAAGATCTGCAGCCGGGCATGGAGCTTTCCGGTTCAGTGCTCAACGTGGTCGATTTTGGCGCCTTCGTCGATATCGGGCTGCACGACAGCGGTCTGGTGCATGTCAGCCAGCTCGCCAATCGCTATGTGCGCGATCCGCACGACGTTGTGTCGGTGGGCGACATCGTCAAGGTCTGGGTGCTGGAAATCGACAAGAGCCGGCGTCGCGTGTCGCTGACCATGATACCGCCGGGCACGAAAAAGCCCGAGCCGCATTTCCGCCGCGGCAAACCGGAACGTCGGCCGCCAGGACAACCGGCCGCCGCGGGCGAAGGACGTCCTCCGCGGCCGCATACCGAGCAGCAAGGCGGCGCGCGACCGCCGCGGCCCGCGGGCACTGAAGGGCGACCGCCACGGCCGCAGCCAGCTCCAGGCGGGCCACCGCAAGGGCGTCCGCAGCAGGGTGATCGCGGCGGTCGACGCGGTGCTCCACCTGCGCATCTTCGTCCTTACGGCGGCGGGAGGGGGGACGGCGGACGATCGCGAGGCGGCTCGGAAGGCGGTCAAGGGCGCCCCTTTCAACATCGACCAAAGCCGCCCGCCAAGCCGTTGCCCCCGATCACCAAAAAGATGATCGAAGGCAAAGAGCCGATGCGTACGTTTGGCGACCTGATGCAGTTCGTCAAGGTTAAGCAAAGCCCCGAGTCGGGCGAGCAGCAAAAAGAGAAGCAAGACGTGGCTACGGCGGCCGATACCGCCGGACGGCCTACGACGCCCGCCGAAATCGACTCGGCACAAACCACTGCGGCCTCAACGTCGCCGGTGTCACAGGCGTCGCCAGCGTCGTCGACGGCAGATGCGACACGATCCGAACCACAGCAGTCGTCTCTGGTCGCATCATCTACCCCTCCAGGCGCCGCCAACGGTGAGCCGGCGTCGGAGTCGGTCGCAGAGGCTCAGGCGGGTCAAACCTCCACGCCGTGAGTGCTGGCGTGCTCTCATGAACTTCGACGAGCGATTACAACGAGCCATCGACCGCGGCGGAAAAATCGCCGAGAACAAAGAGCAGGCGGCGCGGACGGAGGCGATGAATGAGGAGCAACTCCGCCGGCTCCATTCCCAATACCGGTTGCAGCTCTCTGAACACGTCGAGCGCTGTCTGGCGCGGCTGCCGGGACACCTGCCCGGCTTTCAGTTCGAGCGAGTGACCAGCGACCGCGGCTGGGGTGCTGCTGTGAATCGCGACGACGCGGACTTCGGCGCCGCGCGCCGCGGCAACGTTTTCAGCCGCCTGGAGATCGCTGTCCGGCCATTCACGACTGCGAAGGTTCTGGAAATTACCGCCCGCGGTGCAATTCGCAACAAGGAAGTCTTCAACCGCTCCCACTACCAGTTGCTCAATGAAGTCGATCTCGAGCGATTCGAGGAGCTGGTCGACGCCTGGGTGCTCGAATTCGCGGAACTCTACGCGGCCCGGCGGTGATTAAGAAGCGTGTGGTGGGCGAAGTAAGCGCGTGGGCCCCGCGGGCTTCGACACGCTCAGCCCACCCTGAGCAGATCGAAGGGCGGACTCGGCCCGCCCTACCCGGCTCTACGCGACCCGGCGGTAGCCTGTTGAAGACCACATCGCCACGCTGCGTGGCATGGAAACCTTTGGCGCGTTGGCCGCGTAAGTTTTGTTGCAGATTACAACTCGGCTGCGGTATATTGACCGCGCGTCGGAGCGTGAACGTCTTTTCGTTCCTCGTATCTTGAGGGGAGGCCGATTATGAGAACCTTGCGCGTGCGTGGATGGGAAATGTCTGCGGCGGTCGTGGCAATCGTGGGCCTGGCGGGTTGGGCGTACTCGGCGGCCGCTACGGAGGAAGCCGGCGCCAAGCAGGCGAACCAGACAGCGAAGACCGCCAAAGCGGATGGGGCTGAAATCTTCAATCGCGAGTGGCTGCCCAAAGATGCTCGCGCCGGTCGGGGCGACGGGCTGGGGCCAGTATTCAATGACACCTCGTGTGTCGCGTGCCATAACCAAGGGGGCGTTGGCGGCGGTGGACCGGCCAGCAAAAACGTCGATGTAATCTCCGTGTTTTCGAACGTTGCAGACAGCGATCCTTTTGGTCCCGCGCCGGCGACGCTGCCGGAGGCGATGTTCCGCGCGATGTTTGGCGGCTTTGGCGGCAGCGCTGTCCAAGTCACGGATGCAACGGTTCAGTCTGTTAAAGCCGGTGCAATGGATCCCAAGGAGCTGGCCAAGAAGCAGAAGAAGGAATTGGAGACAATCCATCCGGGCTTCGTCAATGCACGCAGCGTCGTGTTACATAAGTCGAGCACCGATCCGGCGTACGATGCCTGGAGGCTGCAGATGAAGGGGCAAGGGCAGATGGTGTTTCACGCTGTCGAGGTCGACGGGGGCGCAGTGCTGCAGGGCGACTTAATTCTTGATGCGGCGCCAGCAACCACGTTCACTGTCACCGAGGCCGTCGAGGTCGCGGTCCAGGCGGCTGAAGTCGAGGTGACAACTCCACCACTTCAGGAATCCGCCGCCCAAGCGGCCCGTAACCAGTTGGCGCAGCAGCTCATTCAGCAACACCGCAATGATGTGCAGCTCTTCCGTAGTAGTCCGCAGGCGCACATCGGCAACTTCGTCTTCCTCAGTTCGCAGCGAAATCCGACAGCGCTTTACGGCGCCGGTTTGATCGACTCGATACCGGTCGAAGCGATCAAGGAAAACGCTCAGAAAAAGCACAAGGATTTCCCCGAAGTGCAAGGCCGCATCGCCAAGTTGAAGGACGGTCGGATTGGGCGTTTCGGCTGGAAGAACCAGACGGCGACGTTGTATGACTTCGCCATGACGGCCTGCGCGGTCGAGCTTGGTCTGGACGTGCCCGACCATCCGCAAGCCGGCCTGCCGCACAACAAGGACTACAAGTCCTCCGGCCACGACATGAGCAAGGAGGAGTGCAACGCTTTGGTCGATTACCTGAAGCGTCTGCCGGCGCCCGAGCGCGCCAAGCCGGCCGGTAAGCAGGAAGCCGAATACCTGGCAGCCGGCGAAGCCACGTTCAAAGCCGTTGGGTGCGCCACGTGTCATACCCAGGAGCTGGGCAACGCGAAGGGCGTTTACAGCGATCTCTTGTTGCACGATATGGGTCAGGATCTCGGCGACACAGGGTCGTATGGCACCTTCATCCCCAATTCGCCTGAGGAAGGGAGCGACGAGCCAATTCCAAGCCTGGCTCAGCAGCACGGCATTTTCGGCGGCATCGGCAGCGGTGGCGTCGCGAAGGTCGATCGCCAGAACACCATCGGCGCCTTGCGGCAAGAGTGGCGGACGCCGCCGCTGTGGGGCGTGCGTGATTCGGGGCCTTACCTGCACGATGGTCGAGCTGACACGCTGGAGCAGGCAATCGCGCTGCACGGCGGCGAAGCAGCGCGCTCTGCCCAGCGGTTCTTCGAGATCAAACCCGAAGAACGCATGCAAGTGCTGGCGTTCCTCAAATCGCTCCGGGCGCCAGAGACTTTGGTCGCCGCGCGATAACCGCTTTTGGTGACGTGACCGCCGATAGTATTCGCTCTCCAACGCCACGGTTTCCCCCGTGGCGTTGGTCGTTTTCCCGTTGGAGTTCAAGCTTTAGCTTGTTGCGCGGCATGGCCTGGAAAGATGACGGCCGGGAAGGGATAATTTCGAGGGACAGCCACTTTAGTTCATCGCCTATCGACGCATGAGTACGACTGACATTTCCCTCGCGCCGACGACGCATATCTCGACCGGTCGGTTGTTGAGCTGCGGCTTGCGAACCTGCTCAGGCCGTAGCGACTACCACTGGTCTTGCTTTTCGTCCTGCGCCGCTTGAACGAGGCGTTGGAACTCCTTCAAGTAGAACGGATCCAGCGGGCGCAGGCGTACCACGACCTTGGCAATGTCCGTCTCACTCGCCTGCTTGAGCGCCTCAATCAAGTGATAGCGATCCTTGTCGCGGTTGGCCACCAACTTGAGCGCCACCCAGCCGGCGAACGAGGCGTAACCCAGTCCGCGATCTACGCCCAACTCCTGCGGACTCGGCGTGGCGGGAGCATAGGCCGGATCGCGAGGACTCTTCTGTCCCGCCGGAACTATTTCGATATCGACCTCCCCGGCGTCATCGGCGAACGCCAGCCGATGCCAGCCGTCATCGCTGACGCGCTTTACAGTCAGGCCGGACTTTGCTGCCTCGGTGATCACGGCGTGGAGCTTGTCGGCTGGCACCACTACGTCGATGTCGAGCGTTGTGACAACCGCGCGATGGTGAATGCCGGCCAGCCCTCCGACCACTGCCAACGGCGCGTCGATCGCGGCGGCGAGCCGCTCCAGCGCTTCGAGCGCTCGCGTAAACTGGTTCACTTCCCGGCCCTCCAAGGCGCGCACCGCTGCTGCGTTGCGGTACAGCACTTCGGCGGCGTTGACGATCGATCGATGCATGACGTTCCTATTCAAAGTTGGTAGCCGAATTCGCCGGAGTTCGGGAAAGCCTGAATTCGGGCGAATTCAGCTACCGCTCCAAGTATATCTCACACTCGGCGAGCGAACCATTTCGCGGGGGCCGCGTACTTAACTCCCGCGTCGGTTGTGATACAATTGTCCGCTTTGGGAATTTTTCGAGGAGGCCCTGGCCATGACGAGCCCAACCAAAACATCGAGCCCAGTCAAACCATTGAGCAAGTCGGACTTGCTGTCGCGGACCATCGAACACGTCGACATCAAACAGCACGACGTGGTGCCGCTCGTCGACGCCATGCAGCACATGGCCTATTCGGCCCGCGATCTGTACCGCGCGGCGGAGATCTACGACCGCATGCTGCGCGACGAACAGTGCGGCGTGATCCTCTGCCTTGCCGGTTCACTGGTCAGCGCGGGTCTGAAGCAAATCTTCGTCGACATGATCAGGAATCGCATGGTCGACGCCGTGGTGAGCACCGGCGCGAACATCGTCGATCAGGACTTTTTTGAGGGCCTCGGGTTCCGCCACTACGTCGCCGACGAGCGGTTCAAGGCCGGCATGGACGACAACCTGCTCCGCGAGCTGCACATCGACCGCATCTACGACACCTTCATCGACGAGGACGAGCTGCGGATCTGCGACGACACGACGCGGATCATCGCGGATGAGCTGGAGCCGCGGCCGCATTCCTCGCGCGAGTTCATCCGCGAGATGGGAGCCTACCTGGCGAGGCACGGCAAGACGAAGGACTCGTTGGTGCTGGCCGCGTACGAGCAGGAGGTGCCGATCTTCTGCCCCGCTTTCAGCGACTGCTCGGCCGGATTTGGTCTGGTCGCACATCAGCACGCCCGCGGCGATCAGCCGAAGGTCTCGATCGATAGCGTCAAGGACTTTTACGAGCTCACGCAGCTCAAGATCAAAAACCCGACCACTGGGATCTTTATGCTCGGCGGCGGCGTGCCGAAGAACTTCACGCAGGACATCGTCGTGGCGGCCGACATTCTGGAGGAGGAGGTCCCCATGCACCAGTATGCGGTGCAGGTGACGGTGGCCGATGTCCGCGATGGCGCTCTCTCCAGTAGCACGCTTAAGGAGGCCAGCAGTTGGGGCAAGGTTGACACCACCTATGAGCAGATGGTCTATAGCGAGGCGACGCTCGCCCTGCCGCTGATCGCCGGCTACGCCTATCACAAGGGCGCGTGGAAGAACCGCGCCGAGCGCCGCTGGAGCCGATTGTTGGAGCCGGCAGCGGCAGCAGTCTGACACCGGGTCAACGTTCTGTAGGGAACGCCCTCCGTGGCGTTCCGGAAGCGCGAATACTCGTAGCTAGATCTACTCGCCCAACGGAACGGCACAGAGGCCGTTCCCTACAGAAGTCTACACGGCACGAGGCCGTTCCCTACGCTGTTCCATCCCGCTCGCGCAAGAATGCCGCCGTGGCCGGCTGTTGCGGGTTTTCGAAGATTTGCGCCGGCGGGCCGCTTTCGAGCACACGGCCATGCTCGAACACGTGCACCGTCGTTGCTGCGCGGCGCGCGAAGCTCATCGCGTGCGTGACGACCACCATGGTCTGTCCCGCTTGCGCCAGGTCGCTCAGCACGGCGAGCACTTCTGCCGTCATCCGCGGATCCAGCGCGCTGGTCGGCTCATCAAAGAGCATCACGCGCGGCTCCATCGCCAGCGCCCGCGCGATCGCCACCCGCTGCTGCTGCCCGCCCGAGAGCCGCTCCGGCCGTTCGTGCAGCTTGTCCGCCAGGCCAACGCGGTCAAGCAGTCGCGCGGCGCGGTCCACGGCGGCATCGCGCGACAACCCCAGTACCTGGACCGGCGCTTCGGTCACATTGCCGAGCACTGAGAGATGCGGAAAGAGATTGAACTGCTGAAAGACAAAGCCGACCATCCGCCGGACGTGACGCAGCTTCTGCTGCGCGCCGCGCTGGTATGGTCCCGGCTCGAGCCGGTGCTCGCCGACCTTAAGCTCTCCCTGATCGAATGGCTCCAGCGCGTTGAGGCAGCGCAGAAACGTGCTCTTGCCGCCGCCAGAAGGACCGACGATCACCGCCACTTCGCCTTCCGCCACCGACAGCGTCACGCCGCGCAGCACTTCGAGCGCCCCATGACGCTTATGAAGGTCCTTGACCTCGATCATCTCCTGCCACCTTGTCTCCCAGTCTCCTTGTCTCCCAGTCTCCTTGTCTCGCCTCTCACCCCCGCGTCGCCACCTGACCATCCGGCGGCGGCAACTGTCCAGTGGGCAAGAACTTCAAATCCACCAGCTCACCCGGCCGAAGCTGCAGCACCCGGGGCACCTGAATTCGTACGGGCAAGCCCCATTCCGTAACACGCTGGTCGCGGACCTGGTGCGACGGCACAAGCTCCACCTGCGGGCCGACGCGATCGATCGTCGCGTGGGCAATCTGATTGCCGTGGCGCGGGCGAACCGCTACGGTCATACCCACTTCCGGCTGTAGCCGCTGCGTCGGCCGCACGTAGCTGACGATATACTCTGGCTCTTCGGCGGCGACGGTAAACAGCACCGTTCCGGCGCGGACTTGCTGGCCGGGCATGGCCGCAATCGGCTGAACCGGGGCGTTGCTGGAGAGCGTGGTGGGGACAATATACCCTGCGATCGGACTGCGAATCTCCAGCGCCGGCAGGATCACTTCCAATTCGCGTATGCGAGCACTCTGATATTCGAGAGCCGCGCGGAGCGGATTCAACACGCGATCGAGGTCGGCTTTGACTGCCGTCGTCTGCCGGTTCTGTCGGGCCACGGCGGATGCGAGCAGCGCTTCAGCCGCGGCGATGTACTGTTCGTGTCCCTCAATAGTAGCTTGGGCGACATCGCGAAGGCGTCGAACCTCCAGCGTATCAAGCTCGTTCATCAGCCGCGTATCTTTGGCCATCAATCGGTCGACCACCTCCAGGCGCGGCTGCTGACGCGCGAGCTCCATGCGAGCCTGGGCCAATAAGGTCTTGCGGTCGGCGATTTCCAGCCGCCGGTTTTCAATATCGATCGCCAGCTCGCGCGCCTCTCGAAGCCGCTCGAACTCGCGGTCGTCCTGCGTCGTGCGAAACTCCTCTTCGGCCGCGGCCAGTTCGCCGCGGGCCTGCTTCAACTCTTGCCGCACCGTATCGATCAGGGCCAGCGTGGGACGTTCATCGAGCTGCGCCAGCAAGTCGCCGGCATTCACGCGGTCGTACAACTTCCAACTGCGGTAGGGCGAATCGAGCAAGACGCCGTCGTACTGCACCGCCAGATCGATCCGCCGGCCATACACCTCGCCCACCGCTTGCGTCATCACAAGCTGGCGGTTCCAAAGATACGCCGTGCCGCCGACCGCCAGCGCAAACACCAGTACCGGCAGAGTCCGCACGCGCACCGTGCGCCAGCGCTGCGACCAGGGAACCGGGATCTTCGGCAAGTCGCGCACCGGCTACACCTCCCCCTCGTCGGCTCGATGATACAGCGATACTTGCGAAACTCCCTCAGTCCGTTGCAGCTCGCTCAGCAAGTCCTGACTCCGCCGCGGATCGCGCAATAGCAAGCGATACGACAGATCGACCATTTGATCCGCCAGATCGCGTTGCGCCGCCACTTGGATTTTCAAACTGTGGCGTCGCAAGATCGGTGTCAGCGCCGGCATCGCCGAGCCTACCGTCTGCATCGAAACCACCACGTCGTAGCGATGTCTCCCGCCAAACGAAGTCATCCATAAATAGAGAAACATTACCGCGACGCAAAAACAGCTCAGCACCGCGAGACTGTAGCGCATCGTGCCGGCGGCCATGCCCGCCAGAATGGCCCACATAATAAACGTCGTATCGCGGGTATCTTTGAGCACGTTGCGGAACCGCACGATGGCGAATACCGCCAACAGCCCAAACGCAATCACGATGTCTCCCGACATCAAAGTCATGGTCAGTGCCACCAACGTGGGGACGATCACCAGCGAAGTGACAAACATCTGCGAGTACGACAACCCGACGTGCGTGATCATGTAGGTCCAGCCGATGACGTGCCCCAGGCAGAACGCCAACAGCAGCGACAGCAGAAAGGCTTCCGGCGCGAGCGCCGACGAGCCGGCGTCGCCGCTCATGATGGTTTCAAACCAGTTGTTCATGGTCGTCGCCGACGGAAATAGACCAAGGCCTAAGCCAAAACAGGCGGCCGCCGCCCAGAGCGGGTCGGCACATCCCAGAATACCCATTCTAATCTGTTCTCTGCGGTTATTCCCTGCACTTTCTGGCTGTTAAACCCGGCACGTGGCGGCGGCCCCCCGAGCCGCGGGTTTCCCGGCCGCCAAATTAGGCGGTCGTGCATCAAAATGTCGCCTTTCGCTTCCGCGAAAGGACGTTCTTTGGCGGAAGCGAAAACGACAAAGCGTTACCCGGCCAAAAGCCCCCGCGTGAGCGAGTCGAGCGACACGGCGCAGGCCACGTACTTGGCCATCGGGCTGCGCTGCAGGTTGAACTCATGGACCAGATCGTGCATCCAGAATGGAAATCGGTCGGTAAACTTCAACTCCAGGATCAATCCCTGTAGCCGTGGCTGGAACCGTTCGTCGTGGCGATTGACGCGCAGTTGTTCGTCGAACCGCCCCGACTCGACATTGCGGTCGAAGGTCAGCCGCACCGAATCGTCGTGCGGCGTCACATAGGCTTCGCGGAGGTACGAAACCAGAATCCCCCGATCGGCCTGGATCGCATTGCGCAGCGAGCAAAAATGCCGCAGCGAATCGAAGGCCTTCGGGGTGTAGCGGACCAGGTCCGCTCGCTCCGGAAAGCGACGCCGCAGCAGCAGTTGTACGCTTTGCCGGTGAATGGCCACGCGCTCTTTGCAGATGACGTCGTTCAAGCGCCGCTTGATCTCGCAAAAGACAGGGCTGTCGGGCTTGTCGTCGTAAAAGCGCATGCGGAGCTTGAAACGGTTCTTTAAGCCTTGCAACGTCGCCTGCGCCAAGGAATATGAGTCGCTGTCCAGATAGATGCTGTGAATGGCGTACGAATAACCGAGCGTCGGATCGGCGTTTTCATCGTGGACCAGAAATGGCCGCACGTAATCGCGGATCGCTCGCGCGCGCGCCTCGTCGATCATGTACTTGAACTCAAACCGATTGGTTTGGAGCCGATGAACGTAGGTCATTTCCGCGTCGCTTCCTCCAGACAACGTTCCACGTAGTCCATCGCCGCGATCGGGAACGCCATGGCGCCGAAACTGCACGATGGCGAGCTTGACTGCCGTGGCGCGGATGTACCCCTCGCGCTAGCGCGGTCCACGAGAGGCGCGCGCGAGAAGCAAGATGGCGCAAGTGCCTACGACGTATGTCACTTGCACGCCGCGAGTAGGTTGGGACCTCTATTCCGATCGCCCGCTTCTCGTCGCTCCCTCACCGAGCACTCATCGAATTCTAATAAGTTGTTCGGACAATGTCACTGTGCTAGCCCGATTTCCCTGGAAAATCATGCGCTTAGAAGGCTTTAGCCGTCTGGAGTTCAAGCTTTAGCTTGGCCAGTTGGAGTTCAAGCTTTAGCTTGCCCCGTTGGAGTCAAGCTTCAGCTTGCCCGGCAGCAGCCTAAAGGCTGAACTCCAACCTTTTACCGCTGGCTCTTGAGCCACTCGTGCACCACCCAGCCGACCTTGGCCAGCGACAACGGCGAACAGTTGGCAGGCACGTCCTGCTCGGTGTGCCAGGCTGGGTAGTCGAAATCGATGATGTCGCAGGTCGGGATCTTGGCAATGTCATGGAGCTTGATGTGGTCGTCGAGCACCCGGTCTCCAACCTGCGGCAGAAACTCCCGCACGCCGAGTTTCGCGGCCAGGCTCCAGATCTCGCCAACCAGGGGTCGCGTGTCGGCCCAGCTCACGCCGTGCCATTCCTGGAGCAGTTGCAAGTCCTTGTCCCCGACCATGTCGAGCAGCACGCCCCAACGGTATTTGTGCGCGGGGGGCGACTCCGCATACGTCGTCGCAAACCGTTCGGAGCCATAGAAATACGGATCGCCCTCGCGATAGACCAGCTCCTCGCCGTCGAACAGCACAAAGTCCACCCCGACTGGCCCCTTCAACGCCGCCATATGCTTACCCATTTCCATCAGCACGGCTACCCCGCTGGCCCCGTCGTTGGCACCAATGAACCGTCCGCGAGGGTTGCGGCGATCCTGGTCCGGGTACGGCCGCGTGTCGTAATGGGCACACAAGAGCACGCGCTCCTTCCGCTCCGGATGCCATTCGACGATCAGGTTGGCCATTTCCACGGGGCGGCCGCTCATCGGGTGCCGGACGCGGAATTCCTGCATGGCGACCTTGCCGCCGAGCTTCTCAAAGTGCCCCAGCAGCAGTTTTTGCTGCCGTGCCATCCCGGTCGAGCCGCTGTACCGGGGCCCAATCGCGCAAAGCTGCTGGAGGTACTCGTAGGCCTGCGCGCCGTCAAAGGGGATGTCGTTCAAGCGATGCTTTCCTGAGGAGGCTTTGGCGGAGGGCGTCCCAGCCGTCGGCTGGACAGCTCTCACAACCCAGCCATTGTCGCCTGTGGCGATGAGGTACCCGATTACCAGCGAGCTGGCGGCGACAACGGTCAGCAAAAAGAGAGACTGTCCGGAGATCTTGTTCATCGGAAGTGCAACGACTTGTCCTTTTCAAACAACGTTCGTTATTGAACAACGTCCATCATAGCTATCCCGATCGTGGCACGCCTAGCAGAAATCGCCGGGCGCAGTGGCTTGATTTGAGCGCAGAGCGCGGGCCTCGCGGACTCGGCCCGCCCTACGACTGAACGAAGCATTTGGCGCTGACGGAGATCCTTCGCTTCACTCAAGACGACGGCGACGATCTTGTCAAAGTCGGCGACTTTAAATAGGCACCTTACAGAATCTGGCAAGCCCTTTCTGATAAGTCAAACTTTAACGAAAGTTCCGCCTGCGTTAGCTCCGATAACTTTGTCGCGGCTCGATCGCCCTCGTTGCGCGATCGTTTGCGCTTGGCAACGGTATGGGGAACTACGTTATGACACGGCGCGGCATCGTTTCACTCGCCCTATTTGCTCAGGTCAGCACCTTGCTGGCCGTCCTGGCAGCCGCGGGGCGCGGCGTCGCCCAAGAGTATCGCCCGCGAAGCGGTATCCGGCAGGCAAGCCTCGATCCCGAGACGAAAGTTCGGCCCAACGCGCCAAGCGCACCGCGGGCGGGAAGCATCGATCACGAGAGCCAGGTCCCCGCGTATCAGCGCGCGATCTTCGAGCCGCCGCCAAAACTTCCGACAGCCAGGTCGGCCGCCAACGCAAAATACCGTCGAGCCTCAGCCCCTGAGCCGCGAACTACGTTGCAACCTGAGATTGACGCTGCCGCGGAAAGCGAATACTTCGAGCCAGCGATGGAACTGCGGCGCGACCGCCGTCGCGCAACGATTAATCGTGCAGCCTATCAGGATTCTCACGCGACCGAAGGCACACCCGCGATGCCGCCTGCGGCACCGGAAGATCTACCGATGCCTGGCCAGGCCGAGCCCATGCCGGGCGCCGAAACTCTGCCCTTCGGCGCGATGCAAAGTCATCCCGGACTGTATGGCGAAGGGCGAATGGTCGCCGGCGGCGGCTGCGCGAGTGGCGATTGCGCTGACTGCGGACCGGATGGCAATGTCTGTGACCCCTGCAACACGTGCAGCGACTGGTATCCCGGCAAGGACCTCACACTCTTCGCCGGCGTCCACGGCTTCAAAAGCGCGGTGGACGACGGGCAAAACGGCAACTTCGGATTTCAGGAGGGCGTGAACTGGTCGAGCCCGTTCTGGAACGCGGCGGGGATTGGCTTTCAGGCCGGTTTTCAGGCGATGCAGAGCGATTTCCATCCGACCGCGTTCTTCACCGAGGACCGCTCGCAGTACTTTCTGACGACGGGCTTCTTCCGCCGGCAGATGTGCGATCGCGGTTGGCAGTGGGGCGTGGTTTACGATCATCTCTTCGACGAGTTTGCTGAGGACTTCGAGGTGGGACAAATCCGCGGCGAGCTGAGCTACCTGTTCCGCGGCCACGAGCTGGGGTATTGGTTTGCGACCGGCGCCAGCGACGACGTGCCGGGCGCCGACTCGACGACCGGAATTTCAAGTTATGAAGCCGTCGATATGCACGCCTTCTTTTATCGCCGCCGGCTGATGAACGGCGGCGAAGGGCGTCTGTGGGCTGGGTTCACCGAGGAGAGCGACAGCATCTTCGGCGGCGATCTGCGCGTTCCGCTGGCCTGCGATTGGGATGTCGTCGCCGCGTTCAACTATCTTTCGCCACAGGATGACGCGGCCGCCGACGGTCCGTTCCCCGAAGCATGGAACATCGGCATCAACCTCGTCTGGTACGTCTGTCCGCAAGGCGCGATGCAGGCGGGAGGCAGCCGCTATCGGCCGCTGTTTAATGTCGCCGACAATGGCACGCTGATCGTGAATACCATGCGGTAGCGGGCGAAGCCGGTGAAACGGGCGCTGTCCGAAAACCGTCGCGTCACCGAAACACTACCGCGTCACCGGCGTTCGCGCCGGCCTTCCGGTCGCAGCAGACGAACGGGCAGTCTTCGGAGTCCCCACGTTCTTGCCCGCGGGCGCGGTATGGCTGGCCTTCTTGTTGGGCGACTGCGTGGTGCCGGCGAGGAAATTGTCGATCTGAGCTGAATCCTTCAACTGGTTAAACACTTCGGCCATGGCGATCCGCTGCTTTTTTTCTTGGATGTCGTTGTAGATATCCTGCCGCACCTCGTTGAAGCTGACCTCGGTGGGCGTGGTGAAACCTTCGCAGAACAGGATCACGTAACTGTCGCCCACCTGCACGATGCTGGACAATTCTCCCTGCTTGAGCGAGAAGGCTTCTTTCTCCAAGAGCGGCTGACCGCCGTGCCGCTGGATGGGGGGGACTTTGCCTTGCAGGGCCTTGCTCGACGCCTCGATCGAGTGTTCCTCGGCAAGCTGGCCGAAGAACTCGACCGACAGATTGACGCGGGCCTGCTCCCAAACCTCCTGGGCCCGTCGCTGATTGGCTAATACGATCGCGCGGCAGCGCACGCGCTTGCCATAGTTGGCTTCGTATCCCTTTTGCAAGTCTTGGTTGGTGATTTCCACCTCGCCCGCCAGTTTCTTGAGCGCGACGGAAGGCCACACCGAATCGCGGCGGTAGACGTCCAGGGGCAGACCTTGCTCCTGGATTACGTTGGCCAGCCACTTGTCCACATCCGGCTTGCCATCCGGAGTTTTGTAACCCATGGCGAGCGCCGCGCGGGCGATTTCCTCGTCGATGTCGCGGTCAGTCACCGTGAGCTTTCCGCGTGCCAGGCCCTGCTCGAGCAGGCGGCGACTGATGGTTCCTTCGAGCACTTCGACACCATGCCGCGCCAAGCACTCTTCGGCCAGCTCGCGGAGGGTGATGTTGCGACCATTGATCGTGGCGGCCACGCCGGGCATCTGCTTGCTTTTCACAGGGTCGTTGAAAACGTTGACCACTGTGGCCTCGCTCTGGAGCTGCTTGAAGATCTCCGTGGCGGCATTGCGGAGCTTGGCTTCGACGATGGACTCGCGAAGCCGCTCTTCGACAAGCTTGCCATTCACTTTCGCGGGCGGCAGGTGATCCTCGCACTTGAGAATCACGTACTGGGTCAATGCGCCCTGCTGATCGTTGGCGCCGAGTTTGAGCGGGATGATGCGAGAGATTTGCCCTGCGGACAGCGCGAACGCCGCCTTTTCGATCGCGGCGTGGCCGACATTTCGGCGGATCGGCTGAATCATGCCGTTATAGCCCGCGCTGGGATCCTTGGAATGATTCTTCGCCAGTGCGCCGAAGTCGTCAGGGTTTTGAGCCGCCAGGGCGGAGATGCGGCGGGCTTCCTCCTCGTTGTCGAGCACGATAATGCGGACCTTGACCGCCTCGCCGTACTGCGACTCATACGCCTTGCGCAGCTCTTCATCCGTGGGAGTGATTTCATCCTTTGCCAGACGCCGCAAGGCCACCATCGGCCAGACGATGTCCGTCGCGTACTGATCGGGATCGATGTCCCGCTCTTGCTGGAGCATTTTTAGGTACTGATCTGTGGTCAGCCCGAACTTGCGTGCCATGCGGTCGATCTCGTCGTTGACGTCTTGCCTGGTGACCGTGACCTGCCGCTGTTGACAGTAATCGAGAATCAACTGCTTGTTGACCACGCTTTGCAGCACTTCCTGACCAAAAACGCTCAGGCATTCGCGCGCCAGCTCCTGCCGCTGAATCTCTTCGCCGTTGACAATGGCCATGATTTCCAACCGCTGCCCGGCGGCGCGGGGCGCGGCCGTTTCGGCGTTGGCTCTGCGAACCGGCGAGCTCGCCGCCGGCTTGGCGCCGCCGCGGTTGACGGCGGGCGCTTGAGCATCGGCGTTGGTGCGACCGCCGATCATCTTGATGGCGACGCAGGCCCCGATCACGGCCAACGCGCCGAGAATCAAAGGGATTCGCCGCCGCCACCGCCGCGAGGCGCCGGCGGGCCTTGCTACTTGCGAGCCAGAGGCTTTCGTAGTCGCTCCAGGCTGCTCGTGTGCATTGGGCGGGCGGGAATGGGTGGGCGTGAGATCAGCTTCCTGCTGGCTCATGGCGGTTACTCCCTTAACCGGTGGGACAGGTTTGCGGCGTGTGACCGAGGCGCGCCGGGCTGGCGGCCAAGGGTCGCCATTCGGGGCGCACTGCGGGCAGTCACGTTCAAGCGGGCCGGGAGTATAGGGCGACGGCGAAAAGGGGTCAAGGTGAGGTGAGGAGCAATTTGGAGGATGGAGGTTGTACTTGACGCCGCGGCTGGCATGATAGAATTGCCGTTAGGCATAGCACCATCCGGAGGGATTCATGGCCGTTCTCGTTGATCTCACTCCAGAAGAAATTCAAGAGCTAAAAGCTCTGACGAAAGAGACGGTCGAAGAGGCCGCGGTTCGCTCGGCAATGACCGAATACCTGCGTTTCGCTCGTCGAATGCAGCTTAAGGAGTTGTCAGGAAAGGTGGAAATGGACGAGAACTGGCGATCCCTGGAGGAATTGGAATTGAGGGATGGGAATGGCGACGGGCAGATTAGTTCTGGTTGACACCTGCATCTGGGTGCCGTTCTTTAATCGACCTCAGTCCGCAGCGAAGCGTGCGATCGACCAGCTTTTGGATGATGATCGGGTCGCGTTGATCGGTCCAATTCTGACTGAGGTACTGCTCGGTTTTCGGCGCAATGAACATGCGGATTGGGTCAGCTCCGTACTGCGCGGGACTCGATTTCTGGATGTTTCATGGGAAGAATGGCGTGCTGCGGCGCGGATAGGGCGCCGGCTGATGGCCAGCGGTCATGCGTTGCCATTGAGTGATCTAACGGTCGCCGCAGTGGCTCTACAGCGCGGGATCGCGGTGTGCAGCACCGACCCACATTTTGACTTAATGCTCGATCTCAAGCGTTATGTCTTCTGACGTGCCGGGAGCTTGACACCGCGATTCAAGAGCCTAAGGTTGAGCGGTGCCGTTCGCGCACCGGCGTTCTGCCGATTTTAGTGGTTCTAGGGCTTGTGCCATGTATGCCTTCGCGTGCGTTGCCGCGCTAGCACTTGTTTCGGTTGCCGGGCTGGCCGAAGCCGTCGTTACGTTCGCAGTTGCTGACGGGGGTCGGCCTAGAATCGTCCAACGGTCAGGCGATCCTGCACTGGAAGCCGCGATGCGCGGTTTTCGCGTTCAGGTCTATAACACCTACCGCTTGAATCGCGAGGAGTTCGCACGACGCCGCGCCGCCGGGGAACAAGCGCAAGCGCGCTGGCGAGACGCTGGCGGCCGCCCAAACGAGCAACAAGCGCTGATTCATTGGCTTGAAGAGGCCACGCAACAATCGCGACCCGAGATACGTGGAACACTGCCGGAACCGCCCGACTTCGGGCCACTGCGTGTGCGCGGCAAGCCCAGTGAGCAACGTGGCCGGCGTGCATCGCGCGGCGACGCTGTGCAGCCAGAGTCGCCAGCAATTGTCACAGCCAACCGTGAGCCGCCGGGTCGTTCAACTCTCCGGCGCGCTGCGACTCCGCTGCCGACTGCGCCGGGGGAATGGGATTCGCCGCTTTCTACAGTCCAATCAGCCAACGTGATCGCAGAGCGCTCCAAATTGGGAAGCGTCGGCGTGCCGGCGGCAATTGACGCCGTCGAGTCTCCGGCTCGAACCAAGAGCACGCTGGAACCGCTCGGGACAAAAGTGCGCGACGTGCCCGCGATTGATCCGGAGCCAATTCCCCTAGGCCTCGATGTCGATCAAAAGCCCGCTGCGACGAGCCAGCGAACCATCCGCTCAGAATTGAACAGACCAAACGCTGTCGATGTTGACGAGGCGCCGATTCCGCGTGACGTGCCCGCGATCGCCGCTCCTGACCCGCGTGGCCGGGTTTCAGGACCGCAAGCTGCTGACACGGCGCCGCCGCGACGTATCGCGCTCGCCACGCCGGCGAATGCCTCGACCGCTCAGGACGTGCCCGCTCGGCTGGCAAGGCCGGCGCGAACGATCGAATCGCGTCCATCGAGCGCCGTCGGCTTCAACGTGGGGGAGCTCTGGTCACGCATGTCGGGATATGGCGTTGGATTGCGTACCGTCGAGAGCGTTCTGCAAGCAAACGACGATTTCAGCGCTGCAGAGCTGGCGATATTGCTTGACGAGCTGGAAGACCTGTTGAGCCAACGGCGCGACTTGTTGCTCTACGAGCGGCTCGTGAGCGCCAAGGATCGGGAAAGGCTGGTGCGAACGTTACCGTTTCCGCAGGCCACCGTGGCGGGACTCGGGAGCCGGATCGCGCGGGTGCGTGAACGGTTGGATGCCCGAGCGGGTAGTGACAGCGCTGAGCGCGATCGCCAGTTGCAGACGCTCGAGGAACTGTCGCGGCGGCTTTCGCGGGTGCACCAGGAATGACGACCTACTATACGCGAGCCGAACGCTCCTTTGGCTCGCCTCACCGTACCGGGGAGAGAGAAATAGCTCATGCCGACGATAACTTCAATCCTCGCTGACCGAACCATGCCGGCGCGAGTCGCACTTTCACGGTCGCTGGTGGAGGAAAACCGCACCTTGGAGCGGCTCGCGACGCTCCGACGCATCAATCGGGGGAGCGACGATCCGGCCGGCCTGATCGCTGCCGCCGAGCTGGAGAGTGAACTGACCGCCATCGAAGCCGCGGAACGGAACACCGCCCGTGCCGATGCAGTGCTCGCCGTTGCCGATAGCGCGATGGGCCAGGTGGGCGAGCTGCTCAATACCGTGGAATCCAGCGCCTTGGCGGCGGCGGGCGATACGGCAACCGACGCCGAGAAGGCCGCTTACCAACAGCAAATCGACGCGGCGCTCGAGGCGATCGACCGGATTGGCGCTACCACCTCGTTCGGGGGCCGCAATTTACTCGATGGGTCCGCAAGCACGCTTTCGTTTGTGGTTTCGGCCGATCCGGCGGATGCCGTTTCCATCTCGTTGCCGCAGGTCGACACCGGCTCGCTGGGAGGCGATGCGGGAGTGTTGCGAGACCTGGCTAGTGGCGGCACGGCGAGCGTCGCCGCGGGCCAGCCGGCAGCGGCGATCGATATTGTCCGGCAAGCTCGTTCGGCGTTGCAGAAGTCTCGGGCGTCTGTGGGGGCATTTCAGGCGTTGACCGTTGAAAGTAGTCGGGCCGTGCTATCAGAGAGTGCCGTTCAGCTCACCTCGGCGCTCAGCTCGATTCGCGATACGGACGTGGCGGCCGAAACGTCGCGGCTAGTGCGGTCGCAGCTCCTGAGCAGTGCGGCGTTCTTTTCGGTTCGCACGAGCGGACTCCAGAGTCGGCGACTCGCCGCCATGTTGATCGGTGACGAATGAGCGGTTGGAGTTCAAGCTTTAGCTTAGCTGCAAGCTGAAGTTTGAATCCAGCCAGCAGGCTAAAGCTTGAACTCCAGCGGTTTGAACTCCAACGGCGTCATTCGGTTTGAGCCATTGGAAGCAAGCCGTTAGAATGGAGCTTTCGCGTGGCAGGCATGCCCGCATGAGCGAGACAAGGGCCTGTGTCTGCTCGCTCGCCTTAGCAATTGGATCGCTCGCCCCAGGGAGGCCCACTTTGATTCAGTTCAGCGACAATGGCGACTCGCCGCTGAGGAACGTGCTCACCGTTGTCCTGGCGGGCGGCAAGGGAACTCGGTTGGAGCCCCTCACGCGCGACCGTGCCAAGCCGGCCGTGCCGTTCGGGGGCTCGTACCGGATTGTCGATTTCGCGTTGTCCAACTGCCTGAACAGCGGGCTGAAGAAGATCCTGGTGCTCACGCAGTACAAAGCGATGAGCCTCGATCGGCACATCAACCTGGGCTGGCGACGGTTCTTTTGCCATGAGCTGGGCGAGTTCATCGACGTCGTTCCGCCGCAGCAGCGGATCGACGAGCATTGGTACCAGGGCACGGCCGACGCGGTCTACCAGAACATCTATGCCATCGAGAAGGAGCGTCCCGAGTACGTAATCATTCTGGCCGGCGATCACATCTACAAGATGAATTACCGGACGATGCTCGACTATCACCGCGACAAGAACGCTGATGTGACGATCGGAGCGCTGCGTGTGACCGTGCCCGAAGCACGCGACTTCGGCGTGATGCAGATCGAGGAAGACAACCGGATCATCGGCTTTGAAGAAAAGAAGCTCAATCCTAAGACGATTCCGGGCGACCCGGAGCATTGTCTGGCTTCGATGGGGATTTACGTCTTCACGGCCCGTTTCTTGTTCGAGCAGCTCTGTCTCGATGCTACGCGCCCGGGAAGCGCGCACGATTTCGGCCATAACATCATTCCGTCGGTGATTCGGACGCATCGCATCTTTGCGTTTCCGTTCCACGACGAAAACCGCAAGCGCGACGCCTACTGGCGCGACGTGGGCACGCTCGACGCTTATTTCGAGGCCAATATGGACCTGATCAGCGTCGATCCGCTGCTGAACATGTACGACGACCATTGGCCCATCCGCACGCACCACCCGAATTATCCGCCTCCTAAGTTTGTCTTCGCGGAAACCGGCGCCGACCCGCGCCGCGGTCAGGCGCTCGACAGCATCATCTGTCAGGGGTGCATCGTCTCGGGAGGTCAGGTGGAGCGCTCAATCCTGGGGGCCAACGTGCGCGTCAACAGCTATGCGAGGGTGGAAGACTCGATCCTGTTCGATGGCGTGGATATCGGCCGGCGTACACGGGTGCGGCGGGCGATCATCGACAAGGGGGTGCGGATTCCCCCGGGGACCTCCATCGGCTACGATCCCGAGCAAGACCGGGCGCGCGGCTTCACGGTCAGCGAAGGAGGCCTAACGGTCATCGCCAAGGCGGACGGAGTCGAGCACTTTGTCGAGGGGGAACTGGCCGAGCGGTAGCGGGTTCAGGGTTCAGGGTTCAGGAGGAACACTTCCTCGCGGACCACCGACCACTTCCAGTGCTCACTGCCGCTTGGGGCCCATCCGCTCGAGCAGCTCGCAGCCGACGCGATAACGCACTCCGTCAGAATCTTCGAGTCGCACGCAGTTCGCCACGCGGCTGCGGACATAAACGGCGTCCGCAGTAGTCCCGATGGCAATGATCACATCGTCGCTCGGCAAGGGCTCATAGATGTAGAACGAGATGCCGGTGCGCGAGATGTCGATGCACTGTACCTGATAGAACATCGACTGATCCGGCAGACGGCCTTCGATGCAGGGGGCGATCCACTGAAAGACGCGATGCGGACGGCGCTGACTGACGCGGCGATCTTCTGGATTGGATGCGGCGCCGTCCGGTTGCGCAACGGCAGCCGCCGGCTCAACGTCGCGATCCCGCGACGGATCGGCCTCTACCGCAGAAGCGTCGAGCCAGGGTCTGTGAGTCATGATAGGAAACCGCCGCGCTGTCGGAGGATGGCATCTCCAGGGTTCCGCATGCTAGTCAAACATACGTTGCACAATTGCATCAGGCGTTGCGCAAAAGTTCAGGGCGCAGCGGCTCTGCGGGTTGTAGCACCGATCCAGGGCGCTGAATCAGCACGAACGGCCAGGGCCAGGCGCTGTGCTAGACTTGTGTTGGCACTTCGCCGCGCGTTCGCGCATTTCTAAAATTTGCAGCCGCGAGTTTGCACCCATGGGGCTTTCTTCCGTCATGCAGGTTGGGCTGACCGGCCTTGCGGCCGCCGAACTAACGCTCGACACGGTCGCCAATAATCTGGCGAACCTTAACACCGCGAGTTACAAGCAGTCGTTTCCACGCTTCGCCACCCAGACTCCGGCGACGCATTCGCGGGGAGAACCGCGGAGCGGGTCGAACGGTGGTACTAACCCGGTGCAGGTCGGCCGCGGCGTGCAGGCGGCGGAAGTGGCGGTTGATTTGTCGTCAGGAGCGCTTGCGACAACCGGCGATTCCAATGAGCTTTCGCTGGAGGCCGGTACGCGTGAACTCTCGAACACCGACCTTGGCGAGAACATGGTCCAAATGTTGCTTGCGGGAAACCAGTTCCGCGCGAACCGGCAAGTCATCGGCACGGCGAGCGAGCTGTTGGACGATCTTGTCGAGCTGCGACGGCGGTAGAAGAACCACATCACCTGCAGCAGATTATTTGGTGGATGACGCGGTTGTGGTTGAAAAGATTGGCCATCGCGACGGATTCTACGAGGAGTGAACATGCAAGAGTTGACGACTACGATAACACTTGCCGGCCAACGATTTGTCATTTTGCCGGAGGCGGAGTATTTGCGGCTGCACCAGACGGGTGAAGGGGCCGCCGGACCGCAATTGCCGTTGCCTGATAAGCGAGGCAACTATCCGGCAATTGAAGCGGCTCGGGCGGTTTTGGGCCAGAAACTGATCGAGAAGCGGCGCGCGCTCGGCTGGTCGCAAGCCGAGTTGGCCCGCCGCGCCGGCGTGCGGACGGAAACCGTCAATCGGCTAGAGCAAGGCAAACACACGCCTAGCCTGCCTACCGTCGATAAGCTCCAGCGCGCACTCGACGCGACGGCCAACAAGACGGCGCGGGCAAAGCGCAAGCAATGACGTCAATTCAAAAGGTGGGAGCTGGGTACGAACGTTTGAACCACCGCGCCGGTGTGGCAATCACAACACGCCGTTCGACTCAGCGCGTGCCACCGGCGATCAAGCTAAAGCTTGAACTCCAACTCTACTGGTTCGTATAATCGGCGGCGTTGAGGATGTAGCCTTTGTTCGTCCTCGGGTCATTGGCATTGCCCGGCACCTCGCAAGCTGGATGGTACCCGTCGGGCGTCATAAGCTGCTGCAAAACCCGGTAGTGGATGTCTTCTCGCAAGAACATCGTAGTCCCGTTGCAAAATGCGACGTTCACGCCGCCTGGATGGTTGCTCGAGGGACGTGGAATCGCTCCTGGATTGTTCTTGTTGTCATTGATGCGACGCCCCACGACTCCCTGCTTAATATCTCCGGTGTTCGGGTCTAGGCTATTCGGACTGTGGTCGAAGATGAACGTGATTTCCAGCTCATCGAGTGCAGTCCATTTGGTGGCGTTAATATTTTCGGTCAACATCAGAGTATTGCTGGCGCCATCCTTCATCGTAGTACTGACCTTCGGTGACTTGAGATGCCGCAGGTCATGAAACACTCCATTGGCCTCATAATCGGGCGGCGAGGGATTATTCGCGTTGAACGTTCTGGGATCCAGTCGCCCGGCATTCACTACATATGCCAAGTGGCTGATGGGATTGTTCGGCATCGGCGTAAGCTGCTCTGGAGCGTCGCTGGGGCAAGTGGCAAAGGCGACATACGGAATCTGCATCGGATTCTGGAGCAACACGTCATAGCGGTCTTTGATGACCCCTTGCTCAAGCTGCGGAGCGATCGCCACAAACCAGGATGCCTCGACCTGGCTGCCTGAGCCCGCCCGATTGCCTCGGTATCCAGGAAACGTACCTCGATTGGTTGCATAACTGATTGCACCCAAGGCGATCTGATCCATGTTGTTCGCACACGAAGTGCGGCGTGCGTTTTCCCGCACAGCGTTGATCGCCGGAAGGACCAGCGCCATTAACATGCCGATGATGGTGATGACCACCAACAGCTCGACGAGCGTAAAGCCTGGATGTCTGCGATGGGCCATGACTTGATCTCCTTGACGGCGAATGCCAGATAGAAAAGAGCGCCTCCGGATCGGACTGATGACGGAGCAGCCCATGACCCAGCCGCGCCCTGGGGGCGAAGCTGAATGGCCACGCAACCGATCTGCTCCGCGGCGCGTGCATGCCAGCGATGACCGGGCCCACGGTCCTAAGCCGGCACTCACCCGCCGGTTATCATTGTGACGAATCTGGCGGAAAAGTCCAGTTTCGTTGGTTTCGATTCGCGATTTTCCGCGGCCAGCCTTGGCAGGGCGAGGGTTGAACGGCGACGCGAGGCAGACTCTAATTCAAGCCCGAAATCGATCAAAACAGCGACAGTCGTCATGAAATACGGTGAAACCGCGGACGCGATCGACAACGTCGAGCAGCTCGAAGACCTGCTCAGCCAACCGTCGAGCGGCGCGATTGAGAGCTTGGGCCGGCTCGACGGGGACCTGATGCTGTTGGGTGTCGGGGGCAAAATGGGACCCACGCTCGCCCGCATGGCGCGGCGCGCCGCCGACGCGGCCGGCGCGCGGGTGCGCGTGATCGGAGTTTCGCGATTCTCGTCGACCGGATTGGAGTCGCGGCTTACGGCCCAGGGGGTCGAAACGATTCGCTGCGATCTCACCAATCCGGCCCAGCTTAAAGAGCTTCCCGACGCGCCCCACGTGATTTTCATGACCGGCATGAAGTTCGGCTCGACGGGCAACGAAGCGATGACGTGGATGATGAACGCGTATTTGCCCGGCATGGTCTGCCAGCGATTCGCAAGCAGCCGGATCGCGGCTCTCTCCAGCGGAAACGTCTATGGTCTGTCTCCGGTGGTACAGGGCGGCTCGGTCGAGAGCGATTCGCTTCGCCCGGTGGGGGAGTACGCGATGAGCGCCGTGGGTCGCGAGCGGATCTTCGAGCATTTTAGCCGTGCGCTGGGCATTCCCATGGCATTGTTGCGGCTCAACTATGCCAACGAGCTGCGCTATGGCGTTTTGTCGGACCTGGCCCGCGCGGTCTGGAACGAGCAGCCGGTCGAACTCGATATGGGTAGCTTTAACGCGATCTGGCAGGCCGACGCCAACGCGATGGTGCTACAGTCGTTCGATCATCTCGCGACTCCGCCGCGGGTGCTGAACCTCGCCGGGCCGGAGCTGTTGAGCGTGCGGCGCGTGGCGGAGGATTTCGGGCGGCTGTTGGGAAAACGGGTTACGCTTCGCGGGCACGAAGCTGCCGACGCACTCTTGAGCAATGCACAGCTTGCGCACCACTTGTTCGGCTACCCGCGCGCCAGCGCGCGGCAGATGGTCGAGTGGATTGCCGAGTGGGTGCGACGGGGCGGTGAAAGCCTCGATAAGCCAACCCATTTTCAGGTCCGCGAGGGAAACTTCTGACGAAGAACTCCTAACAAATCGCCACTTTTGCCGGTCGTGGCACTGCTCGCGGCGAGCAGTGGCACACAATCGTTCCGTTCTGTGAATGGGACTAATAAATATGGACCCGACGACGCGCGATCTACTGCGACGGGGGGTGGTGATTCCGGCATGTCCGCTGGCCTTGACGAAAGAGCGCCGTCTCGATGAGCGCCGTCAAAGGGCGCTGTGTCGCTATTACATCGCCGCCGGCGCGGGCGGCCTCGCCGTGGGCGTGCATACCACGCAGTTCGCCATCCGCGACCCCGCGGTTGGCTTGTTCGAGCCGGTCCTGTCGCTGGTGGCGGAGGAGTTGAGCAAGAGTCCTCGCCTGCTGGTGTGGATCGGAGGTGTGTGTGGCCACACTCGACAGGCGGTGGCGGAGGCGGAATTGATTCGCGGCCTTGGCTATCATGCTGCCTTGGTTAGCCTGGCGGCGTTGCGCGATGCGAGCGATGAGGCGTTGATCGCTCATTGCCACGAATTGGCGACCGTGACCCCGCTGGTTGGCTTTTATCTTCAGCCGGCGGTCGGGGGGCAAATGCTCTCGTACCGCTTCTGGCGGCGGTTTCTCGAAATCGACAACGTGGTGGCCATCAAAATCGCGCCGTTCAATCGTTACCAGACCCTCGATGTTATGCGGGCGGTGGCCGATGCCCAACGGGACGATGTGGCGCTATATACGGGCAACGACGACAACATCGTGGCGGATTTGCTAACTCGGTATCCTCTTTCCCAATCGAGGGGCGATGGATCAGGCAACCGATTGCGGATGGTTGGCGGGCTGCTGGGTCATTGGGCTGTCTGGACGAGCAAGGCAGTCGAACTTCTGCGAGCTTGCCAGGCGGCGGCAGCAGGCAACAGCATTCCGGCGGAACTGTTGCAGCGGGGCGTCGAAGTGACCGATTGCAACGCCGCGGTGTTCGATGCCGCGAACGGCTTTGCCGGTTGCATTGCCGGCGTGCATGAAGTTCTTCGCCGGCAGGGACTGTTCGCAGGCGTTTGGTGTCTGGATCCGGATGAGACGCTGAGCGCGGGTCAGGCCGAGGAGATCGACCGCGTCTGCCGAGCCTATCCGCATCTTATCGATGATGCCTTTGTCGCCGTGCATCTCGATGAATGGCTGCGCCCCTAGTCAATCCGCCACGTTTGCGAGATCAGGCATTGCTCATTGTTCGACTTTACTTCGCCAAGGGGAAAGCAAACGCTGGCTCGGTCGACCAAGGCGGTATTTCGCTGTCTAGCACGTAGACGGTTTCTTTTATCACCTTCGTGTCGCGTGACAAATCATTCTCGTCCTCTTCGGATACTTCGCGTTCCCATTCCTCTAGTCGAGCGTTGCCGGCGCCGACGCTCCAGAACAGCGGTGTATTGGCCTCAATCCGTTCAAAGTTCGACCAATTCCGGCGATGCAAAGGCAGCTCAAGGCCCGCTGCTCGATATACGAATTGCTGGCCGGAAAACGGATCGAGAGGCACCTGGTCCAGGTAATCAGGTACGAGTTCGGTCAGCAGGGTTGGATAGGCGCCGTGATCGCGTCGAAACATGGCCAGCGCAATTCGGAGCAACGCTGCCCGCCGATACGTTTGGCTGTTGAAATAAGCGCGATAGAACTCGTGCACCGGCACGCGGGTTTGGTACTCCAGCCGAGCGAGATAACTTGTCGCCGCGGCAGGCTGGGCGATCAACCACTTTTCCGTCCAGCCGGACGCGTACCTCGGCCGCAACCAACGGCGCGCAAAGAGGCTATCGAGCCTAGAAGCATACAACGTCGGCAGATTAACTTCGAGCGCATCGGCGTCACTGACATTTTGCCGCGTGATTGCGTTTAGGGCCAATAATGCCCGCTCGCGCTCCCAGGGCAATTGGTTCGCCAGATAGGCCAAATGATCGAGCGGCGACTGGTGTTTTTTGGCCAACACTAATGACGGTGTGTGACCCCGCAGCACATTGGTCATCAACACGTGGTCGGCAATCACGGTCTCAGGCAACCACGGCAACCTGCGGAAGTAGTCGATAAGTTGTCCGATCGCGATGCGCCGTTCGCCGTTTGTCCGATTGTCCCTCGCGGCCCAAGCGCCGATCTGCTGGAGAATCGACTTTTCCTTTTCAAGCTGATCAAGGACGACCACTGAAGGCTGGCCGGCACGCAAGTGGACGCTCATCCGGAGCGCAGCGAGCAGATGGTCAAACTGCGTCTCTGGCGCGTCTGCCCATAGAGCGCTGAGCAGTTCGTTGAACCGCATGTAGAAACGGTAGGAATCAAGACCCAATTGTCCCTCAAATCCGATTGGGCCCACCGGAATTTCGTCGACGTCGAATTCGAAATGGCACGTCGGCCGCGAACTGGCCTCGATCGCCAGCTTCACCGCCGCGGCTCGTGACACACTTACCAATTCCGACCACCGCTCTTTCGCCTTGAGAAATGCTGCTTGCTGGTCAGGCGGGATCTTCGCTTCATCGAAACCGATCGCGCTGGTGCTCGAGTTTTGAGCGTTTTCCGACTTCCGCCACCGCTCCAGCGGGTCGTTCGCTTCCCACGAGTAAAGCGCTTCGACGGCCCGCAAGTACATCGCCGCCGTCTCGCGCGCTTCGGGCGTGGCACGTGCGCGGTGCGCTGCGACGAGCGATTCGACGTCGATCGTAGATGGCTCCGAGCGCATGTAGAGTTGTGTCGGGAGCGTTGGTTGATTATCGATTTGCGCTAGTCGCGCATACGGCAAGGCGATCCCGGTGACGACCAGCGTTGCCGCTACAGCCAATGCAGGTGTTAACCACGCGCGCCACGAATTTCGCTCGGCAAGCCAATCCGGGGCGCGAAGCCAGGTGGCGAACATCAACGCGGCCGCCACGGGAAGCAGAAACATCGCGCCACTAAGCTGCCAGGCAAACAGCACAGCGGCCCAGGCGCAGATAAGAACTGACACCACCAGCGCGATAAACGCGGCCAGGATCTCACTTCGCAAGAGCATCGAGCAGAACTGACCCACGGCGTAGGCCGCGAATACTCCATACCAGGTGAAACTCACGACCGAGATTGCGGAAAGTGTTTGATGGGGCAGTTGGAAGCCGATTTCCGGCATGCTGCCCCACCGGACATAATCCTCCAGATCTCGCTGGAAGAGAAACTGAATAACAAACGCAACGAACGCCGTGAAGATAAGCCAAAGCGCCAGCGACAAAAGGATGACCGTTCCGAGCCACACGACATGCCGCGCCAGCCAGACATAGCGTGGCCGCGCCGCGTGCTCCGCCAGAAAGCGATAGCTTCCGCGCCGCTGATCGGCCGAGAACGCCATCGCGCCATATAAGGCGGGAACGAATAAGATCGTCGAAGTCCACACGGCATTGTGAATTTCCTTGGCTGGATGGGTGAGTATGATTGCAGCCGCGGTTCCGGCCACCAGTACCGCCGCGATGCCAATCGGCAACGCCAGCAACTTCCCGGAATCGCGCCAAGTTTGCCACAGCAGCCGGGCCATCACTTTGCCCCGGGGGGGTGATGGCAGTGAAACCGCACGGGACCAGAAACGGCCGGCGATACGTGTTGGCAACATCCTCCACCAAAAGCGAGCACGATCGTTAGTCGTGCGATCGGGCGACTCGCCGACCGTCAACCAGCGCCGCGCAACCAGCGCGCCGCAAACGAGTACGACGGCGACAATGGCCAGCCGCAACGGGAACGCCTCGGCATAGGCGATTGGTTTGAGGTTCGCGCCTGGATACCAGGAAGTTAGGTACACCGCCAAATTAACTGCCGCCGTGGCCACTACGAGCGTAAGGATCGCCGCCGTTAGCGGCCGCTTGAGCAGAATGGAAAACAGCGTCCCCCAAGCGATTCCCTCCAGAATTGCTATCCCGAATAGTCCAACGATAATCCAGGAATCACGAGCGCCGGGTGTGTCAAAGCCGCTTACCATCCAGCCGATGAGCGACAAGCAGCCGGCCAGCGCGATGGCGCTTCCGGCCACGACCTCTAATTTGCCCATATACACCGGCCACCAGGTCGTCGGCAAACCAACGAGAAAACCGTAGGTTTCCTCCTCATGCTCGACCGAAAACGTGGTTGCGGCAGCCCCGACCGCGTAAAGCACGGCAGCCGCCAACGCCGTGGACAACAGCAGCGCGGGATGGTCTGCCGAGGGTGGACTCAGAATGTTGACCGCTGCTTGGATGATCACTCCCAAGACCACAACTGCCAGCCACAACGCGACGAGCACGCGGAGCTCTTTCCAGACAAAACGGCGGACGATCGCGCGAGTGGGGACCTTGGCGGCGGCCGTCGCAGGGTTGATGGTTGCGATACTCATCGAGACGCGCTCCGTTCCATTGTCGCCGTCATTTAACTGAACAAGCCGACTGACACGTTGCGAGTGACGTCCGCGGGCTGTTGCGGGCCGCCGGTCACGTAAGCCACAAAAATCTCTTCCAGCGACGGGGTCCGCGACTCGATCGCCAAGATGTTTTCCGCAAACCGCAGTTGCTCGACAGCGACTTCGTCGAGGCCACGAATGAGGACGTCCCATTGCCGGCCGCGCCGCCGCTGATAAATCATCTGGCCATCGATCGGCGGTAAGGGCGACGTGCTTTCATTCACCGTGATCGTCAATTGCCGCGTCGTTCGCTTAAATTCGTCGAGCCGTTCGACCACCAGCAGCCGGCCGGCGTGCACGATTGCCACGATATCGGCAACGCGTTCGACTTCCCCGATCTGATGGCTGGATAACAGCACGGTTCGCCCTGCGGCGGCAATATCAACCATGCTCTCCAAAAACTCGCGGCGAACCATGGTGTCGAGGCCCGATGTCGGCTCATCGAGGATCAAGAGTTCGGGCGAATGCGCCATCGCCAGCGACAACGCCACCTTGGCCCGCATCCCCTTCGATAACTGGCTGAGTTTGCGGTCCAGCGGCACGCGGAATCCCTCGATCAGCGTACGGTATTGATGCTCGAAGCCATCGCCGTAGAAGCCGGCCGTAAACCAGCCAATCTCCGCCGCGGTCATCCACTCGTAGAGTGTCGGTCGCTCGGGCAAATAGCCGACACGGCGCCGGATCTCCAACCCGTCGCGCCGGCTGTCGAGTCCGAGCACGCGGACCTCGCCCGTCGTCCCTTCCGTCAACCCGAGCATCAAGCGAATCGCGGTGGTCTTGCCAGCGCCGTTCTCTCCCAGTAGCGCGAACACCACACCGGACGGCACTTCCAAGGAGACACTGTCAAGCGCCGTCGTGCGGCCAAATTGTTTGGTCACGTCCGCTAATTGAATCACTGTGGACATGGGTGCTCCGACGTAGGACGGCTCATTAAATGCGAATAGTTGAGTCGATCAGACTATTTCTGTTTTGCGCGGCAAACGGTCGCCAGCTCGGTTTGCATCAGGCTTTCCACGTCAGTCGCCTCCAATCCGCTATGCAGCGCCTCCTCGAGCGCGAGCCGCAGCCGGGAGCGGATCAGCTTAGTGCGCTCCGCCTGGCAATGCCGCCGCGCGGCCGCGGCTACGGATAGCCCCATCCCGCGTACGGTCTCCAGCACGCCGTCCTCCTGCAACTGGCGATACGCCCGCGCGACCGTGTTCGGGTTGATCGCCAGATCGCGGGCCAATTCCCGCACGCTGGGCACCAGTTCGCCGCTGCGGAGTGCGCCGTCGGCCACGGCAAATTTCATCTGCCGGACGATTTGATCGTAAACCGCCAATCCGTTACCGACATCGACGTGCAGAAGCATGGAATCCGATCTCAGGCGAGTGCGAGAAGCTGTACTACCGTGATAGTACTGTAGGCGACCCGACCATTCGCGTCAAGCGTTCGCTCCGCGGCATTGGTTCCCGGCCGAGTGTTGGAGAGCTGGGTGAGCCTGTTCTCTTCGGCGCTCCGTAATCTGTACGGGCCGCTCCAAAGATGCCGGCTGTGAACGTTTCCCGGAATATGCCGGCTGGTCGCAAATTGCTCAGCGGTCCTGGCGAGAGGGTCGATACACGAGCAACGGGATAATGGTTTATGCCGCCGAAAGCATGCGCCCCCTCGCGCTAGGGGCCGGAGCACAAGGGCGGATTTCCATTTGGCTTACGGTGAAGGATCACCATGACACTTGCGCCGGTAACAGCTCGCGTACCACGCGCCTCGCTGCGAGGTTACGCCGGGCTTGCATTGTTAACCCTTGCGGTCTGTGCCGGCTGTTACGCTCCGTTGCGGTCGTATGGCGTTCCGGCGGCGAATCTGCCCGAGACCTTCCGCGTGCCCTGGCGGACGGCCGCGCCGCCGCTCAACCTGGCCGGTTTGACTATCCCGCCGCAGCCAGATTACGTACTCGGTCCCGGCGACATTCTCGAGGTCACGCTCTACCGGCTCAATCCCGAGGAGCCCGCACCGACGATCGTCCGGGTCGCCGTGATGAGCAATGGGGAAATTCAATTGCCCATGGTGGGTGGTTTGCGCGTCGGAGGACTGAGCGTGGTGCAGGCGCAGGAGGCCGTCGTCAAGGCCTACGGAGACATGGAGCTGATCAAGCAACCGGACGTTAGTATCTTTCTCTTCGAACGGAGCATGACGGGCGTGATGGTTTTGGGAGAGGTAAACGCTCCCGGGGCGTATCGATTGCCGAAGTATGAGAATGACGTTGCACATGCGCTGGCTGCCGCCGGCGGCTTGAGTCCCAACGCGGGCTTGGAAATCGAAATCCATCGGCGTGTTACAGCGCCCTTGCAAATGCAACTGGAGATGATCCCCGCGCCCCTGTCTTCGCCCGAGGCAATCACGCCATTGCCTCCCGTTGAAGAGTGCCCATTCGGTCCGCTGCAATTTGTCGATCCCAGCTTGCAGGTGTTGCGCATTCCGCTGCGAGGGTTTCCGCAGCAGCCATTGGCCGCTCACGACATTGTGCTGCAGCCGGGCGACCTGGTGGTCGTGCCGAGCCGCCGCGACGAGGTGTTTTTCGTCGTCGGCAAGCTGAGCCCAACGCAGGCGGTTCGCTTTAGCGTCGGCAAGGACGAACGCGAATTGGGCGCCGGCTACGTATTGCCGCGGAACCGTGAGATTGATGTGGTTACGGCGGTCGCAATGGCGGGATACATCGACCCGATCGATTCGCCGACAACGGTCACGGTTCACCGCATGGCGCCGGACGGCAGGCCGCTGTTGATCCTGGTCGATCTGATCAAGGCGCGCTACGACTACCGGGAGAACCTGCTGGTGGCGGCGGGGGACATTATCTATCTGAACCCGGATGCAGCCTGGTGGAGCCGCCGGACGTTCGACCGGATCATCCCGTCGCTGTTTAGCCTGTCGTACCGCAGGCTGCTGGGCCTGGGCGGGGTCGGGTCGGATTAAAGGAGAAGTCGCGGAAGCACAATTTGGCGGGCCTCAGCCGCGGCGCTTCGGCCCACTTACGCCTGGTGGGCACTACTGCTACTTACGCCTGGTGGGCACAGCCCACCCTACCTGCTGCGGCTGTTAGTTAACCGGAATCTCGATGATGTCGTGCAACGTGGCGGCATTGCTCTGGAGATCCTGGCGGCTGGTGATCCGCAGGCGGTACTCCATCAAGTCGGCTTGCGCCTTATCGGTGTAAATGAAGTCGTGGCGGACTTCGTGCTTGTCCGCCGAGTGAAAGTATTGGCGGCGGACGATGTCGGCTGGCGTTTCGATTTCGACCTTGGCCTGATGCAAGTCGGCCGGACGGGCGCAGTGCTCGGTGACCGTAATCCGCGCGCCCTTGTACTCCGGCGCCTGCTCCACCGAGACGGTGAATTGAACTTTGCCGCCCTCCGGCAATTGCACGTCCAGGTCTGGATGCGGCTTTTCGCCTTCGACCGCGCTCACCGGCCGCCGCAGCGGCGTATTTGTGCGGTGCATCTTGAAGAACAGTTTGATGCGTGCGCGGCTGGCGTCGGCCGGCCAATTGAGGGCGCGGCATTCGAGCACGGGCACCGGACGGCCGTCGACAAAGTCCAGGTCATAGAACACGAACGGCTTGACGCTTTGGGGTAGTCCAGGACCAAGTGGAGTGATTTCGACCCAGGCCTCCGCCGGACGCGGGCTGAATTGCGTCGCGTCTTCATTCTGAATCGAGATCGCGAACAAGGTGTCGGGCCCCTTCCGTTCGGTCCGCTGAAAGCCAACATAGTACTTCTCGGCGTTGCTCGTTGGGCCGGCGGCTATCGACGCAAAGGTGTTCTTGCTCTCTTCCTTTGTATAGCGCCTGTGGACGAGGCGCGGGTTGGCGCTCTGGGCGTTGGCGACATAGAGATTGATCATCTCGCCGCCTTCGAGCAGGACGCGGTGGGCCTGATTCGATCCGACTATCTGCACGTCGTATTGCTGGCGGCCGGAGTGATCTTCTAAGCCGACCTGGCGGTTGATGCGTTGCGAGATTGGTTCAGACTTGAAACGGTCCACCAGCGCGACCTGATACTTTCTCAGGCCGATCAGATTACGAAGCAGCTCATGGAAGGTGTTATCTCGCAAGTTACGGACCTCGTGATACTTGCCGATCTTTGGCAGGTCCGTTTTCCACTCCTGCGCATCGCGCCTAATTTCAGGATCACCCTTTTCCTCGGCGGTGGCCTCGCCAAACCCGATGACATGAAGATCCACACCACTGCCATGCTCGCTCATCGCACGGACGACGTCCGCCGACCGGTATTTTTTTCGTGGCGTTTGTTGCGCGGCGTTTACATTGTTCAAACCATCGGTGAGCAGAATCAACCGTCGCGGCGCATCGGTAATCTTTAGATTTGGGTCTTCCTCGAGCGCCTTGATTATCGAATAGAACAGCGGCGTGACACCGAACCCACGAATTGCTTTGAGCACTTGCTTTAGCTCGCCTTGCCGGGCCATTGTCAATTGGTCCGTACCCTGCGGATCTGGCGGCCATTCGCGCCCCACATCCTCGCTCATGGACCTTGTCTCGGGGTGGCACCAGGCGAATGGGATGCCGAGGCTTTCGGAATCGAGCCCGTACTGTTCGCACTGCGTCACGACTCCTTTGCTCCCGCCCCAACCGAGACGGTGTCCATACAACCAAAGTGCGACGCGATAGGTACCGACTTCGGCCAGCTCGTCCAACGTCTCCTCCAGAACCGGTTTGGCAAAATTCATGGGCTTGACGCCGCGGAAAACCTGTTCCATGGAACCGGAGCAGTCAAAAATGAGTACGACCGCACCCGAATCGCGCTGCTCTCCATAGACGATTATTCGAGGATCCTCAGGCTTCTCGCGCTCGAGCGTATATAGCTGCCCGGGTTCTTTGGGTGAGCCGATAAACTCCGTGCGGTACAAGTGACCGCGATAGAAGACGTTGAGTTTCCAAGTGTGGGATCCAGCGTTGGCCAACGTGTCGGGGATTTGGAGCATGATCCGCTCAAGGGGCTTGTCGAGCGGAGCAGTCCCCTGCGTAGCGCCGGCGGCCGCGCGCAGCGCCACGGCCAGACGTTCGCGCCAGGGATCCTGATCGCCATACCGCATCGCGGCTTGTCGATTGCCGGCGAGATCCGCACGAAGCAGCGCCTCGCCGGTGGGGACGTTCGTCGCCACACTGATTGCCGGTCGAGCGTCTACTGAGCCAATGGTGCTGCCGGCGGGCGGCAATTGCACGCTAGGCACCGTGACTTCGACCCAGTGTTTGGCGACAAGGCGGCGCTCGATGAGCGTTGCGTCGATGTCCTTGTACGCGGCGCCGCCGTCGCCAGGACCTAGTCCACGGGCCTCGCCCAGCGCTACGGTGGCGAGCGCGTCGAAGTACCAGGCGTCGCGCGGATCGCCTTCGCGGCCCCAGAAGTCGTCGAGCGCCCGGTCGGCGTGCCAGAGCAGCGCATGATGGCGGTCAAACTCCTGGACGGCAGCTAAGGGGTCGCGGAGTTGCTTTTCAGGTTCGCGGTAGATGGGGACCAAGGTCCACAGCGCCGCCAGGTTCCGCGCCTCTCGCTCCGCGGCAGTCAACTTCAGACGATCGATGCGCTGGGTAGGCGTTGTCTCTCCGCCGGCGGAACGGGACGGCAGGGCGTTGAAACGCGCCTGCAGCGTCGCGCGAAGCTTGCCGGCCAGACGACCGGGATTGGCTGCCAGGGCGGCCGTATCACCGCCAATCAACGCCAGCAGCGGATGTTCTTTAAGCGGGACTGCGGCGGGCGCGCTTTGTTCATCGCGGTTCGTCCTCAAAGCCACGTTGCGACGCGAGGTCAGTAGTGTCTCGCGCAGTGCGCGGCGGTCGTCGCCCGTCAACAAGGGAGTGGAGAACAAGTCGCGAATCTCGCGCGGGTTCAACACATCGGGCGCGGCGGCGAGGCGCGCATCGCTGATCGCGCGGCGGTGGAACTCCAGCGAATCATCGAGGTTGCCGCGGACTGTGTTGCGGATTACGGCGAGCTCCTGACGTGATTTTTCGAGCTCGTCGGCAAAACGCCTAGCGGTTTCGTCGTCGAATTCTGCGTTGGCCGGCAGACACTTCTCCATCACCCTGTCGATCGCGTCGGCGAGCGTGAGGTTGTGCGCGAAAAGCTGCTGACAGCGGGCTATTTCCGCGGACACGGAGCTGAGGTCGGCCTCGGTTTCGTGCCGCAACATCAGCCAGTGCGCCAGGTACGGGAGTTCCTGCCAGGCCTGATCGCGCGCGTCGATGGCTTCTGACAGTTCGACGGCCAGTGCGAGCGCCTGCGCATAATCTTTTTCGGCATCCTTCCACGGGTCGCCCGACGCTTGCAGCGCTGACGGCTGGATGAAGAGCTGGTCCTCGGCGCGTCGCCGCGCGGCGTCGCCATGGGCGACGAGCCGCACGACGGCGTAGTGGACCCGTACGTCGTCATTTGCCCAGGCCGCCGCCTCGGCCAGATCGCGCGAGAGAATCGCCGAACGGAGCGCCGGCGACTCTGATCCGAACAGCTCCGGAGGAGCGTGTCCACCGGGATCGAGCAGCCGCAGAAAGCGGATCTCGATGGGGTCGCAGTGGTCGACTTCACTGGTTGACCTGTCCGTCGACGGCGCCAGCAGGTCCAGCGTACGACGGAGATCCGCGACGCCGGCGGGCTGACCGGATCGCGACCAGGCGACCCAACGGTTCCAGACGGCTTTGGCTCGCCGCTCGTACTTATCTGCGAGCAGTTTGGTAAACTGTTCTTTGTCCGGGTCGGTCACTGGTCCGTCGATAAACTTTTGGACTTGCGATTGCACGGCGGGCGGCGTGTCGACCTGCCGCAGCGCAAGCGCCGCCGGCAGCGCACTTTTTTCGCCACTCTCGCGCAGCTTGTTCGCCAGCAGCTTCAAGCCCTCCGCCAGCCGCTGCGCCTCGTCGGTGTAATGTCGACCGGCGTCGTTGAGCTGTTCCAGCCGCAGCAGCCCCTGCTGAAAAGCCTCCCAGCTCAATAAGTCTGCGCCCCGATAGAACACAGGAGGATTGGCGTCGAGACCATACTGGCTGCGCCAGCGCCGCGTGCTTTCAGTTAGCGACGCCGCGCCACTTACTTTCAGCGTCTCGTGCACGCCCCACAACTCATCGACCGTCGCCCAAGGCACGGGGGAAGCATTCTCGTCGGGCGAGTCGCTCTCGGTCTCGGGATGCGCCCAGGCGAGCGACGTCTCGGCCGCTTGTTCCTCTGAGTTCATCGCAGAGAGGAGGATCGGGGTCTGGTCGACCAGGTACCGCGCTTGTACCTGCTCCGAGATCTGCGCGCGGAGATATCGCTCCAGCTCGTCGAGCGTGACAATGCCGTCTTCATTTCCGGTGTCATCGGCCCGCCCGGCAAGTCCCTGGCAGACGTAATAGCCAAAAGCCGACGCGCCCCGGTCGGGCAAAGTCCAAGCCAATTGCCCGGCGTCAGCAGAGCAGAGCAGAAACAGGTTCTCGTCTTTGAACTGTAGGCGTTTGAGCGCATCGCCAAAGCGATTTTCCAGAATGCCAAACTGCGGATTGGCATGGATCCGATGGCAGTCCAAAAGCACAACCTTTTTCACGCCGCTGCGATCGGCGTAACTCTCTTGAATCGTCTCGAGCACTGCCTGCAAATCGACGGTGGGGAGATCTTCGAGGCGACTGAGCTGCGGCTGCCAAGAATCGGTGCTGCCCCGATCGGTGGCCAACACCAGACAGGGCCGGCCGTCCGCATCCAGGATGCCGTGCCCGCTCACATAAATCAGCACGGTGTTTCGATCTGGGCCGGCCGGTCGCATATCTCTGTCGCGAAGAGCCTGCTCGAGCGCCAAAAGCGCCTCCTCGCCGTTCTTCCAACTGCGCTCGCCGAGCCCGGAATACACGCGGATGTTTTGTGCGCTTGCAGAACCTTCCTCACCCAGCGTGGAGCGAAAGCGGTCGAAGTCCTCGAAGGTCCAAGCGTTCGGCGGCAGGGGGGCCGCGTAGTCAAAGATGCCCACGAGCAAGAGGGGCGTATTCCGCGGAGTCCACAACGTATAGACCAGAAAGGCGCCGAACAGCAACAAAAGCGCGCCGGCGGCAATTGCCAACTTGACGCGATGTCGAAAACGGTTCGGATTTTCGGTTCGGCTGACCAGCCAATGGCGGTCCTTTCCGCGCTGTGTTACGGCCGGCGCAGTTTTGCTGCGCCAGCTCGCACGTCCGCCGCCGCCAGCCGTCGCCGGCGAGGAACCCGCCGGTTTCGCCGCGCCAGCACCGTCCGTTGCTCCCGGCTGCGAACCACTGGCACGGCCGCGAGCTGATTTCGGGTCATTCCATGAGCGTCCCGACTGAGCCATAACCGGCGCCCCTTACGTTAGAACATTTGGATGAGCAGAGAAAACACCGATGACAATGACGAATTATGAAATCCGAATGCCAAACGAAGCCCAAAGGACGAATGACGAAGTTCATGCTCGCGGCTCTTGATGAGCGCCGCGTTGCTGGGCGTATTGGCTCGGCTATCCCAATGCCATCAGTGCAGATTATCCCAAATCGTTACGTCGGGAGCAATCTCGTCGCTCCGTCGATACGAGATGGGCTCATTTTGCCTGATCGAATTGCTTCAGGCGAACGTTCTTGAATTCGACCACCATCGGCGGGCCGGCGTGGATTTGCAAGGCGAGCAAGCCGGAACGGGCGCTCCGCTTGGGGTCGTTGTCGATGACGTCCACGGTCTGAACGCCGTTGAGGTAGTGTCGGAGGTGGTTTCCCTCGGCGATGATGACGTAGTCATTCCAGTCGGACTTCTTGTAGGTCGCGCCAATTTTCTCGCGACCTCCAAGGCGGCCAACGACCTGGGGCTTGCCGTCTTCGCCGACGACGACTTTTTCGCCGACGTTGCAGAGGTAGCCGCGACCTCGTTCATGGTAGAGAAAGCCGACTTTGCCCGGGGTGTTCTCGACTTCGGCCTGGTAGCCGGAGATGATCCAGCGATTTTCGCCGCGGCCGGGCAGTTGTAAGCTGCGATACTGCACGCCGGAGTTGCCGCGCTCGATGCGGAACGACAGGCGAAGGTCGAAATCCTTGAGCTCACCGTCGCGCCAGAGGAGGAATGTATTGCCCTGAGCGGGATTCTCTTTGGTCGTTTCGCCGCGGACGATGTTGTCGCGAATCGACCAGAGCCGCTGGTCGCCTTCCCAGCCGCTGAGGTCTTGGCCGTTGAAGAGGGCCTTCATTTCCTTGGGTTCGGGCGGCGCGGCGGGTGAGGGGAGGTCTTGGGCCGTTGTCGGACGGGCAGCAGACACGGCGGCGACGAATGCAGCAACAATAAGCAGGGACAGCCAACGCGACATGATTCGGTCTCCGTAGCTTTAGTAGGATATTGTCAGGACTCCCTAAGCTGCTTCAGTTCGCGCTCGATGGCGGCGATTTCCTCGGCGAGCTTGCGAACTTCTTCAGGGTCGTCCATTTGTTTCTTGGCGCCGGCAAGTTGCATGCGGAGCTTCTGCAGCTTCGGCTGGAGCACTTCGATACGCTTCTTGGCTTTCTTGTCCATCGATTCACCGGTTAACCGCCGGTCGCCGGCTCGGCGATTCTTTGCTCGCTGGGGTCGGTCGGGCCGACGTGAGTCAAGCGCATGACACCGGAAATGATGATCACGACCAGCGCCATGGCCAGATTGATATTGAGCCAGAAGCGGGGGTTGTCGCGGATTTTTTTCGTGCCCGCGCTGCGGCCGGTGAGGATGCTGGCTAACGCGAAGATCGCCAGCGTTAGCAGGAACTTGATGCCGAAGAGCATCTGATAGGGGCCGTTGTACGTCTCGCGCCACTCGTCGCCCCAAGTCTTGGCGGCCTGAATGAACATCCAGAAGTTGATCAGTCCCGTGACCAACAGAACCAGGATCGACAGTTGAACCAGGCGCGCCCAACGGGCGCGAACCGCCTCGTGCAGCGTGCGCCGTTGTTGCTCGCCGAGCGTGTCTACCGCCGGCAAGAGAGCGAAGCGGATGAAAACCATCCCGCCAACGGCAGTAATCACCGCCAGGATGTGCAGCAAGCGGAGTGTCAAGGCAAGATAGTCGATGGGCATGGTAGGCGCCGGTTTGCGCGGAGGTCAGCGGTGGCCAGTTGCTACAGGACGATCGTAAGACGAGTGCGGCGCGATGTCCAGGGCCGAGGGGAGGGTTCGGGTGGGGTTCCGGCCGCGGCGGGCAGGCTTGGTTCGGGATGATAAATGTCGATAGGAACAACCGTGTTCGTCGAATGGTAGATCGTTGGTGATGCGCCAAAGTATCGTTCATCACTTCTGCAGGCGTTTCAGCAGTTGGATTTGTCCGGCGTGATAGGTGTCGTGGGCGGCGATGCCCGAGACGAGGAAGACGTAGGTGATCTTTGCACCCGGAACGCGCATGTGCAGACGGTCAGGGGATAGAGCGGCGATCGCGGAGCGCATAGAAAAATGCGTTTCGATGAGGATTTCGACATCGCGGCGCCAGGCGGCTGCTGATTGCTCGGTCGCAGTGAACCAGTTTGAACCTTTGAGCGGGACGGAGCCGCGTTTTTCGCCGAGGATCCTGCGGCGAACCGTGTACTTCCAATAGGCCGCGTGAAGGACATGCTCCCAAATGTTGTGCCGTTTCGCGTGCGGCCGCCACAGCGCCTCGTTATGCGTCAGGCCGCGAATTGAGCCGCGAAGGTTCGGGCCGTGCCAGGATTGGCGATCGAAGCTTTGATCGATGATGTCGAGCAGAATGTCGAGCGATGAACGGTTCATGTCAATGGGGCTTGATTCACTGACAAGCGCGACGCTTGTCAGTGCCACCCAAATCGTTTGGCAGCGTTACGAATCGCGCCAGCCGGAGCGGCACCAGGGCAGGTCTGCATTAAAGTCGATTCTTAACCGCAAACTCAATTGGGCGGCGTGGTGCTGTATGTGGCGGATGTTGTAGACGTGCAGCTCAGCACGAGAGAACTTCAGCCAGGGAAAGCCCGCGAGCACCGTAAGTGACTCGGTGGTCTCGGCGGCGATGACCTGGGCGGCTTTCTGGCGACAGTGTTGCAGATAGACTGTGATCGAGGGCCGATCGTAGAGCAGTTGCTGCTTGCGATCCTCCAGCTCTTCGTAGTCGCGAAAGAAGAGCGCATGCTCGCGATGGAATGGCTGTTGGCGGAAGGCGTCCTCGTTTTGACCGAGATAAAAATCAGCGAAGAACAAGGTGTGAAACGCGACCTGACAGAATGCGAGGTTGGCCACCGGTGCGTTCCAGGCCGCTTCGGGGCAACGTTCAACGCAGGCGTTGAGAGCGCAGAATGCCGCCTCAAACTGATGCCCAATCAGTTCTTTGAATGTGTCGAGCATGAGCAGTGCGACTCAAATGTGTATGGACATCACGTTTCCGTCAGGATTGCAGCGCGGGCGCGTCTGGTCGTGTCCCCATGCGGGCTGAGGTTTCCCAGGCGACAAGGGCTCTTTTGCGCGTCCCTCCCCAGCGATAATCGCCCAGCGCACCCGTATCGCGAATAACGCGATGACAGGGGATGAGATACGCCAGTGGATTTTGACCGACCGCTGTGCCGACTGCTCGGGCCGCAGCGCGATTGCCGACGACCTCGGCCAATCCCCCATAGTCGACCAACATCCCTGATGGAACCTGCAGCAAGGCGCGCCAGACACGGATTTGAAAGGCCGTGCCCCGCACATAGGCGCGTAAGGCAGGCCGCGCATTGGCGTTTGCCGGCCGCTGAAAGATTGGCTCGACAAGCTGTGAAGCGGCGGAGTCATCCCAATCAAGCCTGGCCAGCGGCCAATCGTGTTGGATGGCTGCGGCGCCGGCGCTGCGGCTCACCGCGTCCACGAAGGAGAGATGGCAAATGCCGCGCGGGCTCTCGGCAATCAGGCAGACTCCAAATGGACTCTCGGCGAAGCCGGCCCGAATTGTCCAGTCTGCTCCGCCCAATTTAAGCTCACCCGGAGTAGCGGCTTCCAAGCTTACACAAAGATCGTGCAAACGGCTGGGGCCGGAGAGTCCGACATTCAGGGCGGCATGCAATACGCTCTCGCCCTCGCGCAGCAATTGCTTGACGTGGGTAAGCGTAAGGCACTGGAGAAAGTCCTTGGGTGTAATCCCCGCCCAACGAGAGAAGAGCCGGTGAAAGTGGTAAGCGCTCAACCCAGCACGGTCGGCCAGCGTCGCCAAATCCGGCTGTTCGGTATGGCACTCAGCGAGATAGTGAATAATGTCGGCGATTCGGTCGTAGTCGTTCATGCACGCATCTTAAAACGGCGGCACGGAGGTTCCCACCCGTTTCTTGCTGTAGTCAGCCTCGGGATTGCCGCCAGCGATCTAAGACAAAGGCTTTTGCTTCTTCGGGAGTGTGAATGACCCCCGCGAGTTGGGCCTCGCGGGCGGCTTTCAGGAGGACGGCATACAGCTTGCCCTTGGGGACGCCGAGCGCGATCAAGTCTTCGCCAGTCACGAGCGGCAAAGGATTGAGCTGTTCGGGAGGAAGGGCCAGCTTTTGCCGGCCGAAATCGACGTCGGCCTGCGCGGCAAGGCCCATGCGCGCGGCGGTCTGGTACAGGCTCATCAGGTCATCGATCCCTTCGTACACCAAGACCGGTTGCAGACGCGGCCAGGGCTGGCCGGCGGCATCGTCAAGCGCCGTGCCATGTCGCAAGAGCCAATCGGTTCGCTCGATCTCCTTGTTGGAAAGCCGCCAGCGGGGGCCGACCATCGCAGCCTTTTTTTCGCCTTGCGGCCAACCCAACAGCACGGCGAGCGCCTGCGGAAACGTCGGCCGGTCAAGAGCGTCGAGAAAGCGCAACCTTGTCTGCCAGCGTTCTTGCTCGGCGTCGTCCAGCTCTGTCACTTCGGGAAGGACCCGTTCCAGGAGCGCCGTTTGCCGCAGCAGCTCGACGGCGTTTGCGCGGCCGGCGCCTTCGAGCATGGCGCGCATTTCGGCCGCGATTCGTTCGGCACTGACGACAGTGAGCTGGTGCGCCATTTCTCGAATGGCGGCTTCGGTGTGCTCCTCCAGCGCAAACTCGAATGCCGCCGCGAACCGCACCGCGCGGAGCATTCGCAGCTTGTCCTCGGTAAAGCGCTCGCGCGGTTCGCCAATCGCGCGGATCAAGCGACGCTCCAGGTCGTCCTTACCGCCGACGAAGTCGATGAGCTGCCCTTCGACCGGATCGTAAAACATGCCGTTGATTGTGAAGTCGCGCCGCAGCGCGTCCTCGCGCGGAGAACTGAAGCGGACCTCGTCGGGCCGGCGGCCGTCGCTGTAGCTCACGTCCTGGCGAAAGGTGGCGACTTCAATCTGACCGGCGCCGGACGGGCCTAACACGGTGATCACGCCGAAGGCGGCGCCAATCGCGAGTGTTTTCCGTTTGCCAAAGATGTGGCGAATCTCGTCGGGGCGCGCCGAGGTGGCGACATCGTAGTCTTTGGGCTTGTGGCCCAACAACTCGTCCCGCACGCAGCCGCCCGCCCAGTAACTTTCGTGCTCGTGCGCGCGGAGCTGCTTGACGACTTCGACGGCAAACCAGCGCTGTTTGTCGGGGTCGAACACGAAGGAGGGTTCGGGGTTCAGGGTTCAGGGTCCGGCGTTGGAGTACAGCCTTCGGGCTGCGATGCATAGGCTAAAGCCTGAACTCCAACCGGTCAGAGCAGATTGCCGCGATCGCCTGGTCGATGAGCTGGACGGCCCTGTGGCGGGCTTTGTCGTCCCAGAGAAACGTGTGCTCGGCGCCGGTTCGGAGAAAATGAAGCGCGAGCTCGGCGATCGGTTCGCCGAGCGCTTGCTCGGCGGCCAGGCCGTAAGCGAGCATTTGCATCTCATATCGCGCGACAAGGTCCGAAAAAGTGCTCGGCGATACCTGGTTTGTCTTGTAGTCCACGACATGCCAGCGGCCAGCGGCGTCTTGATAGAGGCAGTCGAGGTAGCCTTGAAGATAAGGCTGGCAAGCTAAAGCTTGAACTCCAACTGCTTGAACTCCGACGGGGGGCCAGGCGAGCAGGAACTCGACTTCCCCAAAGAGCTGTGGTGCTTTGCGCAACTGATCAGCGCGCGGCGATTCGAGAAACGGCTCCAACAGCCGTAGCGCTTGGTCACGAGTGGCGGGGTTGCACACCTGGAGTTTGTCGGCGTGCAAAAGGATGTGCGCTGCGAGGTCACCGGCGTGGTGGAAGTCGAGTGTGGCGAGCGCCGCATGGACGAGAACGCCCAATTCAATGGCATCGGTCGCCACTCCGTCGGCTGATGGCCAGGTTTGCGGAACGTCGCCATCGGATGGCGGCTCCTCGAGCGTTCCCAACAAACGCGAGACCGAGAACCGACGGCGGGCTGATTTGTCGCAAGGAATGGGATCGGCCGAAGAAGCGACCTGGCCGTCCTGTTCGACCGCGGCCTGCTCAATCTCGCGCAGGATCCGTTCGTGATCGACGGAGGTGTGTGCGGCTTGCCGCTTGACGTCGATGGTGGGAGTCTTCAGCAGCACGCGCACTTGCGGCGTCGCATAACCTTTGGGCAGCGAGGCAATGAGTTGTCCGTTAGAGACGTCGAACCGCTCAGTCAGCAATTGCATCCAGGGTCCATTCTCACCGTCGAGCTTCTTCAGTCCGCCCGACAAGACGAGGAAGTCCGCCGCACGCGTGGCTGCGACATAAAACAGCCGGATCGCTTCCGCTTTGCCCTCCGCGCTGCTTACCAGACGGTGCAAGCAGTGTCCGTTCACGGCGCGGGCGTGCTCGTGATCCTTCGGCAGCCGCACCAGCGGGCCGAGGTCGTCGGAATAGCGAGCGGCACTCGAGTGGTCGTTGAAACGCCGGCCGACGTCGGGGACGAATACCACCGGGAACTCCAGTCCCTTCGACTGGTGAATCGTCATCAGCCGCACTACGTCGGTCGCTTCGGGATGCGTTGCCGCCAAAGGCTCGCGGGGCTGACGGACGACAAATTGCGAGAGCTGCACAATGAAGTCCGAGAGGCTCATTACCCCGGTGCGATCGAGCGCACGGGCCTGCGCGATGAGCTTCCGCAGGTTCGCCAGCTTGCGCTCGCCGAGGAACTCACCCAACAGTGCCGCATCGTAGCCCGTGCGAGTCAATGCTTCGTGGAGTAGCTCGGCAATGCCGATACGGTCCTTCCGCGCGCGTAGTTTCTGGAGCACGCGGGCGGCGTATTTCACGCGGCCCTGCTGTTCCTTATCGATCGCGGGCGACAGTCGCTCCGAGCAGAGGCTGTTCCACAGGCCGCGCTCGGTTTGCGCGAGCCAAAAGAGCGTCTCATCGACGAGGGAAAAAAACGGGCTGCGGAGGACGCCGGCGAGGCTCACCTCGTCGGCCTGGCTGACCAGCGATCGCAGCAGGTTCAGCACGTCGTAGATTTCTTGCTGCGCGTAAAAGGCATGCCCGCCGACGAGGTAGTAATCGATTCCGTAACTGCGGAGCGCCTCTTCGTAATAGGACACATCGGAAAGCGAGCGGAACAGGATGGCGATGTCGCCTTTACGGACGGTGCGCGATTGTGATGACGCTTTGTCCTGAATCTGCAGTGCGGAGGCGCCAGCGCACCCTTCGGTGGTGAGGAACTGACAGATGCGGCGTGCGATCCAGTCCGCCTCGCGGCGGCGAAGCTCGCGGACGCCGGCGGGTTCGCTCTCGTCGGGTTGTGAGTCGTTGTCGGCCGGTTGCTCCGGTGGGTCGTCGATGGCTTCGCCGTTCGCGTGATCGGCCAGGCACCAGATGAACTCAATCGCCGGTCCGGCGTAAGTTTGATCACGGTGGGGCGTCAGCGGCTCGTAGGGCAATTCTTCGCTCGTGAGCGCTTGGCAGAACAGCGCGTTGACGAACTGCAAAATCGCCGGCTGGCTGCGGAAGTTGCGGTTGAGGGGGAGTTGGCCGCGCTCAGGTGTTTCGGCTTGCAGCTTGCGGAAGACACTCGGATCGGCGCCCCGGAAGCGATAGATCGATTGCTTGTAGTCGCCGACGACGAACCGCTTGGCCGCCTGGTCGCCGCAGAGCGCCTTGATCAGCTCGACTTGCACTGAGTCGGTGTCCTGGCACTCATCGACCAAGAGCAGGCGGGTGTCCTGCGCTAAGCGTTCGCGCACGCGACTGTGGTTGGGGTCAGTGAGCAGGCGGCGGGCGCGGATGAGCAGGTCGTCGAAATCGAGGACGGCAAGCTCCGCTTTGGCGGCATCGTAAGCGTGATGGACCTCGTCGGCGAGTTTTAAGAGCGCCAAGCCAAGCTCCGCGGATGCGAAGCAGGCGGCGGCGTCAAACTCGAGCTGGCCGGCGACGTTGTCAATCTCGTTGCGGAGCGCCTTGGCGGCATCGCGGAATTGGTCTTTGAGGACTTCGCTGGGCCAGGCCTTTTTGCTTCTGACGACTTTCGCCTGCTCACGAATCACTTCCAGGTCGGCGCGGAGGGTGGACGACTGCGGCAGCATAGGCAGCAACCGCAAGATCGCCTCCTGACGTTCGCGCAGCTCGGCATGATCGAAGACATTCTCACGCAAGAGCGCCAGCAGGCGCCTGGCGCCGTGGCACTCCACCACGCGGCGGGCGAGACCGGGCACCACATGCTGTCGATGGAACTCCGCCCAACGTTCGACGAGCTCCAGAGGTTGTCGCGCTAACCAACAATGATAATCGCGGGAGCGGCAGGAATCGAAGAGATCGGCAAGATGCTCGCGCAGCCTGGCGAGTCCGAACTGTGTCACCAGCTCCAGCACGTCGTCGTGCCGCGCCGCCAGCTTGGTTCGCAGCAGATCATCGATTTGCTCCGCCAGCAGCGTCTCGGCCTGCGCTGCCTCGAGCACGGCGAACCGAGGGTCCAATTCAGACTCGACGGCGTGGCTCCGCAACAGCGTGCCGCAAAACGAATGGATCGTGCTGACGCGCGCGGAGTCCAGGCTCCGCAGCAGTCCCAGCCAGTAATCTCCTTGCTCCGGCGGCGCCTGTTGCAGCCGCTCGAAACATTTGGCGCGGATGCGGTCGCGCATCTCGCGCGCTGCGCGATCGGTGAACGTGATCGCCACAAGCTGGCTCAAATCGCAGTTGGGCGCGCCTGCGTCGTTCGGCTCCAGGTGCGAGAGATAGCGCTCTGTGAGCACGAACGTCTTGCCGCAGCCGGCTCCGGCCGATAATGCCACGGACACATCGCGCGTATCGACCGCGCGGCGTTGTTCCGGAGTATACGGCGTGCGCGACGCCGTCACCTGGTTGGGATCGACGGCGGTTGCCACGTTTTCTCCAACGAGCGCACGGCATGCACCCGGCAAACGGTTTTGTATTGACAACGCCCGGTGCAATGCTCGTCTTCGCAGTGCATGGGAAATTGTCCCTGTTGAATGCCCATCACCAGGCGCGTGACGCGCTGGACCAGCCGCTCGCGGAGCTGCGTCCACAGCTCAGTGCGGCGGATGCCGTTTGGTGTCCGCTCGTGGAATGCCATTCCGCGCTTGGCGTTGAAGCCGGTGTCGCTAAGGTGCCAATAGCCGCCGTGCCAGGGGACGGCGTTTTTATCGGCCAAGAGCAGGTCTTGCACCGCCATGGCGTACAGCGGCAGTTGCAGCGATTTGCAATCGGAGATGTCTTTTGCGCGGAAGTAAGCGGAGGGCGTGGTCTTGTAATCCAGCACATTGAACACGACCTGCCCATCGACGAGACCGATATCAATTCGATCGACTCGCCCTGAAAGGCGAATCGAGACGCCGTTGCAGGTCAGCTCGTAGGCCAGGGGTTTGGAGAGCGGATCGACGTCGTCGGCGTTTTCATCGTCCTTGACCGGGCCGAACGAGACCTCGAAATGCGTGGGCATTGGCCGCCCGTCAAGGTCTTTGAAAGCTTCGTCGTACTTCAGGTGCTGATCCAGGTAACGCTTGATCCAGCGTTCGATCAAGCGATGGTCTACGCAATCGAACGCTGACTCCAGCAGACCTTCGGACGCGGAGCGCTCGATCACGGCCGTGAGGGTCTCGGCCACCAGCCGCTGGAACTTTTCGGCGTCGAACTCGGTCGGCGAGCAAGGTGGTCCCAAGGCGTTGAGCTGGCGATGGACCTCGGCCAAAAGCGTGTGCGCGCGTCGACCGCGGAGGAAGTGATTGATCTCCAGCGAGATGTCCTCAATCTCGTTCAAACCCAACACGCGCTGCAGAAAGAACTGGTGTGGGCAACGGCCGTACTGCTCCAGTTGGCTGGTGCTCCAGCAGTGCTCCGGTCCAAAGCGTGCCGCGAGGCGCGCTTGCACTGCTGGGCTTGCCAGTACTCCCTCGAACGCGCCGAAACTCTCGCGGCGCGAACGCTCGCCGGTGGCGCGAAGAGCGGCCAAAAGGGCGGTCGTGGAGTCGCGCTCGTGCTCGTGCCGCAGGAGACGACCGGCGAGGCGCGCGCTGCCTTCGATCGCCATGGAGATGGCTTTGACGCGAAAGTCGCGGACGCAGTACGGTTCAGTTTCGGTCGGAACGGGGCTCAAATTGGGCGCTTCAACACGATGCAGGGCGCCCGCCCGGAACAGCCGCTCGACTTCGGTCACATAGGGGCTGGGCGAGAGCGGTTGGGCCGCTTCATCCAGCGCGGAGTAGCTGAGCCAAAGCCGCCGACGAGCGCGCATGATCATTTCATAGAAGAGCAGCATCTCTTCGCAGGCCCGTTCGTGCCGTTCGACGAAGCGCAGTCCCGCACGATTCATCTGCCGATGCTCCGCGGCCGTATAGAGCCGATCGTCGCGGCCGGCGGCCGGAAACACTCTTTCCGACAGCCCGGCGACGAAGAGATAGGGCACGTCCAGGGCACGGGCGCTCGCCGCGGCGAGTACGCGGACGCGACCCGCTTCGTCGTGCTCGGGGGGCAGTTCCTCGGTCGCACAGATATCCTCGATCCGCTGCAGGATCGCGCGGCGATCGAGCTGTGCTGGAGCTCCGTCGAGCTGGACTTCGAGTTCCAGGCTGGCTTCCAAACGCTTTCGAAACAGCTCCCAAGCGGCGGCGTCCTGTCGGGCGACGGGCAGCTCACACGGTTCGCCGGCAACCGAGAGCAGGCCGAGTTCGTCGGCAAGCGCTTGCAAGGCGGTGGACCATTGGCCGGCTGTCGCACTGGACGGCAAGCGGTCAAAAGCTGTGGCCAGGCGCGTGAAGAGATCCAAAGCGCCGCGGGCCGCTATTTGGCGTTGGCGGCGGCGGTCGGCAGCGCGCTCGTCGAGCTCGGCGGCGGCCCAGCGCGCGAGTGCCGCCAACAGAGCGCGGCGGCCCTTCGGGATTTGCAGCGCGCGGATCGCCACCTCGGCTTGAACGGCCGCCGCCCCACGTCTCCACTGCGGCCACTCGGGTTGGAAGTAGTTGTTCGAGACAAGTTCAAGCAATTGCCGGAACGGCCAATCCTCCAAGTCAAGCCTGAGGACGGCGATCAGCGCCAAGAGCAGGGGCGCTCGCGCGAGCTTGATGCCACTATCGAGGGCGAATGGTATGCCGTACTCGGTGAACGCTTCGCGCACCAAGGGGGCCACGTCGGCAGTCGAACGAAAAACGACCGCGACATCGCCAGGTCGGATGCACTTACCGTCTTCGATGTCTCCTTCCACGAGCAACCGCTTGATCGTGCGGGCCAAGAGCTCAACCTCGCCCAGTTGCCCCGACGCCGCGAGGATTTCCAGCCCGGCGGCCGAATCGCTCGCTCGAGCGTGTCGAGGATCGCGGAAGAGCTGTTGCTCCAGGTGACCGAGGGTCGCAGCAAAAGATGGTGCGGCATGAGGAGCGGGCCGCGAAATCGTTTCGCGCCGCAACGCCGGCAGCCTTCGCTCGAGCTCTGTGAGCGTTTTGGCCGGTTTATGGAACAAGTCCGCTCGGCCGTCTTCCCACAGCAACGAGATCAGCATCTGGTCGACACGACCGTACAATAGGGACACGATCTCGTGCTGCGTGCGCGTAAAGTCTGCAAAACCATCGACGACGACCAGCGAGACGCCATCGAACGGAGCGATGTGGCCTTGTCCGAGCAGGTCGCGCGCAGACCAGAACAACCCTTCGTCGTCATAGAGCTGGTGCTCGTTGAGGAGCAACTGATATCGCTCGTACAAGTCGGCCAACGCGCAATCTTTGGGAGCATTCCCCAGTTTGTTGCATATACTCTTAAACTCGTCCGGCCAAATCTCCTGCCGCTTGAGGTCGCTGAACAGTTCGGAGACCAGGTCGATCAGGCCTTCGGTGTGCGCGATCGGACGAAAGTATCCGAGTCGCTCGCCCGCAACGGCCTGTTCGATGAGCCGCCGGATGAACTGGCGTTTTTCGAGAGGGCGGAGTGGCCGGGCCGGCGCCGGCGACCTATGAACGATCAATTTGGCGAACTGGGCAAACGTAAGGCAGTTTGGGGCCAGGCAGCCCTGAAGCCCGATATCCAAGAGGCGGCCACGGATTACCTCAACTGAGCGGTGTGTGGGCGCAATCCACAGCCCAGAACCGATGCCCGGTGGTTGGCCGTCGGTCGACCCAGCAGAGGCTCTCGACGGGCGGCGGGCAACGTGATCGCGGTAACAGGCCAGCAATCGCGTCGTTTTGCCGGCTCCGGCGGGCCCCAAGAGTATGGTTGCGTTGGCTGGCACTGGCGTACGATTTGCTTAATCTTTTCTGGACGCGGGCCTGGAACAAAGGCCTCTGAGGCGTCGGGCGGGCGCGGCGCCGTGGATGTTGCCAGTATAGAGCAGGGTCTGGACAAATTACCACCTGTAAGTTGCTGATGAATCGAAGGCGGTGCGCGGGGACAAGCTAAGAACCGCTAACACAACCGGCGCCCCCGTAACCCGAAGCGTGAGCGAGGAGGCAGCAGATTCGGCCTCGCTTACGCGTCGGGTTACTATGGTTAGCGGTTCTAAGGCTTGAACTCCAACGAGGGTGGGTTCGGTCCGCAGCCGCCCGCGACAAGCTAAAGCTTGAACTCCAACGAAAAATCGCCGAGCGCGCCCTAAAACTGTTTGACAGCCATGCAATCAGGGTATAAATTACGGACCGATCCATCTGGTGCTCGCGGCAGTTCTGCTGGAGTAGGGGGTCGCATTCGAGCGGTTTGACGCAAGCGGCAATTCGCCGCATGTTTTTATCCTTTTCTTTTTCAGGAGGTCAGTATGAGACAACGAATCGGGAAACGAGGCTTTACCCTCGTCGAGCTGCTGGTGGTGATCGCCATCATCGGCGTCCTGGTGGCCCTTTTGCTACCAGCTATTAATGCCGCCCGCCAGGCGGCAATGCGAAACGCCTGCATCAACAATGTGAAGCAGGTTGCGCTGTCGCTGCACAATTATCACGACGTGTACAAGAAGCTGCCGATCATCTCGGAGCAGGCTAACATTACGACGCACGTGCAAGGGAACGCCGCCGCTCCGCCGCAGATGGCCCAGTTTAGTTGGATCGTCAGGATTCTGCCGTACATCGAGGAAGGCTCGCTGTACAACGAGATCTCGTCCGACTCTGGCAGGTTCAAGCTGCCACCGACGCCGGGCGCCGTGGCGCCGTTCAATCCGATGATGCGCATCGGTAATAATGTCGCAACGAACTTGCACTTCTCGCAGCACAGCATCCCCACGCTGCTCTGCCCGAGCTTTGCTGGTGAACCGTATTCCGATAACCTGGCTCCGGCGACGTCGTACGCCTCGGTGAACCCGAAGGTGGATCCCGTCACCGGCAAGCCGGTGGGTGTCGCGCTGACCAACTACGTCGCCATTGCGGCTACGAATAAGGAGTTCCTGGTTGGCAATCCGCCCGCGCCCAATGGCACGATTGTCGGCGGCAAGGCGCGAACTATGGCGACCATGCGCGACGGCACGGCGAAAACCGTGATCATCGCCGAGAGCAAAGAGCAATCGAACTCGTCCTGGTACGATTGCTCGGGAACGTGGGTGGTGGCGTTGGTGCCGGAGCAAACATCGGGTTCGATTCCGAATCAAGGTGCAAGTCCGATGGTAGTGCCGGCAACCGTCCTGAGCGCTCTGAACTATGGTCCCGATCCGGCAAACCCGAATCGGATCTATGGACGGGGTATGCCGGCCGCCGGCGCTCGAAAGTGGGGTCCGAGCAGCGACCACGGTGGCGACGTTGTGATCCACGGCTTCGGCGATGGCGCCGTTCGGCCGCTCAATGTCGATATCAGTCCCAACATGTATATGTGGCTGGTCACGCCGAACGGTGGCGAGTCGGGGATCGATCCCAGCATCTTCTAATAGCAACCTGGCAGGACGTCCGCATCTTGGATGCGCGCACTCCTGGCTGGCAAAAAAACTGCCCTTGGGCGACTGCTCAAGGGCAGTTTCGTTTGTGTGTGGCTCTAGTCCCGCAGTTCAGAATCTGGAGGAACCTGATGGCGACTGACGAAACCCTTCCGCTGGAGATTCCTCCCGGGCAAGTCAAGGAACTGCTCGACGCGGGTGGCGACTTTCTGTTGCTTGATTGCCGCGAACCCGATGAGCATGCAACGGTTCACATTAAGCAGGCGATGCTGCTGCCGATGAGCGAGCTGCCCAACCGCCTCGATGAGTTAGCATCGCATCGCGAGCGGCAGATCGTAGTCCACTGCCATCACGGCGGCCGAAGCATGCGCGTGACCAAGTGGCTTCGCGAACAGGGTTTTGCCAGCGCGCAAAGCATGGCGGGCGGCATCGACCAATGGGCGGTTGAGATCGATCCGACATTGCCGCGATACTAGGGCCATGGCGGCAATGACGAATGTCGAAATCCTAATGACGAACGAAGCCAACGACGAATGACGAATCATCGTGGCCGCCGAGGCTTCTTCATTGCGACTTCGTCATTCATTTGGCATTCGGACTTGGTCATGCGGATTTGCGGGCGCCCCTGTCCGCCTTGAATCTTCGCCGGCAGTCCCCTATAAATCCTTTTAGCACTGCGGATGTGGCGGAATTGGCAGACGCGCAAGATTCAGGCTCTTGTGCCCGTTAAGGGCGTGAAGGTTCAACTCCTTTCATCCGCATTGCCTTCTTTTGCGATCCTATCGGTTGTCGCGAGTCTCCGACCGTGTCCTGCTCGGAGCGAAGGTTTCCACAATAAGAATGTCGGTCAGCGAGACCTTCGGTCAACGACGGAGCGGGATTGGGAGACCCGCGCACAATCGGGCAGCGGGGTCGGGAGACCCGCGCACAATCGGGCAGCGGGGTCGGGAGACCCCCGCACAAATCGGTACTTGAATCGTCGACGGCCGCGGAAGGCCGTCGTACAATCTCGCTGTTCAATTCACGATCTGACCCGGCGGGTTCCTGACTCGGAAAGCGCCTTCGAGCAGGGCCCCGGTTCCTTCGGCCGGCGCGGGGCCGTGCTGAATGCGAGCCCAGGCGGGTCCATAGTTAAAGCCGGGGCTGTGGTCGTCATCGTGGCAATGGATACACTGTTGGCTCGCGACCAGCGGCGTGCGAACGCTTGGATTGAGGACGTGCGTCAACGACGGACCGTGGCAGCTCTCGCAGCCAATTGACAATGTGCCGATACTTCGTTCGGCTGAGGAAAATCCCCCTTCCCAGCCATAGCCGGTCGTGTGACAGCGTTGGCAGTCGGCGTCGTAATAGACGCCGCGGTTCACCAGCGACTGCCAGGCGCGGGCGTGCCGCGAGGTGTCCCAAGCCGAGCACTCCGCGCCGTGACATTGGCGGCAGGTTTGAGTGCCTGCGGTGCGCGAAGTGCTGGCTACTTCGGGAGGCAGAGGCATCACCAGGCCTGTGTCGCTGGGCGCGAAATCGTGCCTGGCCAGCTCCTGATGATATGCGACAAGATTCTCGAGCTGTTGCGGATCCTCGGGCATGGGCCCCGCAACCGCGACGTCGCCTGCGGTCCATTGTTCGCGGTCGCTGGTCCCGAAGTCGATACGCACGAGCGAGCGGCCCTGGCGACCGACGAGGCCGGCCACGTTCTCTTGGGCACTTTCTGGTCGCACGTCGGCCTCGCGGGCTACGACACGCTCAGCCCGGCCTGAGCTCGAAGGGCGGACTCGGCCCACGCTACCGACCGGTTGTGCGTGGGCCTCGCGGACTCGGCCCACCCTACCGACTTCGGATTCTTCCAGCGGATCGGCATGGCTCGGGCCCACGAGAACCGCGCGCTTGGGAAGCCGGGCGGCGAGCTGCGAGAGTTCGTCAGCGGGTAAGTAGGCCAGCACGAGCAAGGTGTCGTACGGCATGGCCTTCTCAGCTAGTGCCGCTTCGATGGCGGCGGCCGGGTCAAGAACCTCCAGCGGCTCCTCGGCGTAGCTGGGGGAAACGATGCCGACGAGGGCAATGCGGTGGCCGGCGGCTTCAATCAGACGCAGCGGTTCAGCGAGCGGCCGGCCTTGGGCGTCGCGGACGTTCGTCGATACAAACGGAACCTTTAACTCGGACGCCAGACGCTGCAATTCGTCGATGCCGAGGCGCATTTCACCGGGGCCGACGTTGTGTGCCGCAAGGTCCATCGCCATCTCGCCGCGGAGGATGGCCGAAAACTTGAGTCGGTCATACGGTGTGTTTCCCGCCGGAGCGTTTCCCAACTCGGCATAAAGCACCGTTCCCGCGGCTTGTGCCTGTCGCACGATCTCACCACGCCGCGCCAGTCCACCGGCCTGGCCTGGCCCGCAATCGCCGGGAAAAAGGAGTCCTTGGGTGTCACCGCTGACGAGAATCGTCAGCGGACCGGCGGGCTGCGGCTCCGGCGTTTGGATGGTGCGGCGAACGAGTAGCGCGACCGAGAGCGATAGCATCAGCACTACGCCCAATAGCGGCGGCCAAGGGATGCCGACCAGTCGCCGCATGATCCTACTGCTCGACATGGTTTTCTCCAACGCCGCTGCCCCAGAGACGATTACCCGGCAAATGATCCGCGGGTTTCCGACCGGTAGTACCGGTTCACTTAATACTAGCAAAACGGCGGCAAAAACGCGAACCGAATTGCCGTGGGGTAGCGCCCTGATCTGCTGTGGCTAAGCGCGCTGGTCATCCTGAGCGAAGCGAACGATCTGATGGCGCCACCCAGATGCTTCGCTCCGCTCAGCATGACCGCGCATACTAAGCCAAATCAGCACACCGGCCGCCGTCGGCTTGCAAAACCGGGCGATTGCGACCATAAAAACCTGCAGAGACTCACCCGCTCCAGACTTAGGAGGACGCACAGTGTCAAAACTTACACGGCGTAACTTTCTTCGCGATTCGGCCGCAACGGCAGCCGGTGGAATCACGATCGGATATTTTTCTGGTGCGTCGGCGGCTCAGTCAAAATCGCCGAACGAGAAGCTCAACATCGCTTGCGTCGGTGTAAGCGGGCGAGGCGACGACAACGTCCAGGGCGTACAAAGGGAGAACATTGTGGCGATTTGCGACATCGACGATCGCATCCTCGCCCGCGCCTCGGAGCGGTTCCGGAAGGCGACGAAGCACAACGACTTTCGCCGGATGCTCGACCAGCAGAAAGGCATCGATGCGGTGGTCGTCAGCACGGCCGACCATACGCATGCTCCGGCAACCGCGGCGGCGATTCGCCTGGGCAAGCACGCGTATTGCGAGAAGCCACTGACGCACACTGTCTACGAAGCGAGGACGATTACCAAGCTAGCGGCCGAGATGAAGGTTGCGACGCAGATGGGGACGCAGATCCACGCCACGGACAACTACCGCCGCGTGGTGGAACTGATTCAGGCCGGCGCCATCGGCCCCGTGCGCGAAGCGCATGCTTGGGTCGACAGCCGCTGGCACGGCGGTGAGCGGCCGACCGCGAAGTCGGAAGTGCCGGCCCATCTGCACTGGGACCTGTGGCTCGGTCCGGCGCCCGAGCGACCGTATCATCCAACGTACTTACCGCAAAACTGGCGGCGCTGGTGGGATTTTGGCAATGGCACGATGGGGGACATGGCCTGCCACCTGGTGGACCTCATCTTCTGGGCGCTGGCATTGAAACATCCGACGACGATCGCTGCGGAAGGACCGCCGGTGCATCCCGAGACGGCGCCTGCGGGGGTGCGCGTTGAATTCGCGTTCGAAGCGCGCGGTGAGCAGCCGCCGGTTAAATTGGTCTGGTACGATGGCGACAAGCTGCCGGGGGAAATTCACGGACAGAAGGTGCCCGGCTTTGGCGTGTGCTTCGTCGGCGAGCGTGGATTGCTCTGGTCAGATTACGGCCGCCATCAGTTGTTGCCCAAGGAGCAGTTCGCCAGCTACGAACGGCCGGCGCCGAGTATTCCCAAATCGGTCGGCCACCATCAAGAGTGGATCAACGCCTGCAAAGGAGGGCCCAAGACGACATGTCACTTCGGTTACTCGGGACCGCTGACGGAAACCGTGCTATTGGGTGTGCTCGCGTATCGATCGGGGGAGCGCTTGAACTGGGACCCGGTGAAGTTTACAACGGGGAGCGATAAGGCCGATGTGCTATTGCAGCGCGAGTATCGAAAGGGATGGACGTTGTGAGACGATGGAAAATGTGAATTGCAAAGTGAGAATACAGGTTGAGAATTGCAGTCGAGACACCACTGACAAGCGGCCGCCGCTTGGCAGTGCCACCCCTGGAGCCTAAATGCTGGACCACGCCAACCCCGGCCTTCCGGCCGGGGCTATTACTGAACCCCGAACCCTGAACACTGCCATGAACACAACACGCCGTGAATTCTTGAAGACTTCGGCCGTGGCGGCAGCCGCCATCGGCGTTCCGTATTACGTCCCCGCCACAGCGCTGGGCTTTGGGCGGACGGCACCCAGTGATCGGATCGTGATGGGCGCCATCGGCACCGGCGGCCAGGGGCGGGGGATTATGAACCGCTTTATGTCGTTTGACGACGTGCAAGTAGTAGCGGTTTGCGATGTCGAACAGCGTCGCTTGAAGGCGGTCAAAGAGAGCGTTGACCAGAAGTACGGCAACCAGGATTGTAAGCAGTACGGTGACTTCCGCGAGTTGGTGGCGCGTGACGACATCGACATGGTGACCGTGACGACGCCGGATCACTGGCACGCCCTATGTTCCGTGGCGGCCGCAAACTCCGGGAAGCACATCTACTGCGAGAAGCCACTCTCAAATTCGATTGGCGAAGGGCGGGCGATTGCCGACGCGGTGAAAAAGAACAACGTCAAACTGCAAACGGGTAGCCACGAGCGGTCTGGCGAAAACGCCCGCTTCGCGGCCGAGCTGGTCCGCAACGGTCGAATCGGCAAGCTGCACACGATCCGCATCAACCTGCCCGATGACGATGGGCACCACCAAAAGGCCAAGGCGCTCAAGACGGTGCCTCCGCCGCAGCCGATTCCTGAAGGTTTCGACTACGACTTTTGGCTGGGCCACACTCCTCAGGTTCCGTACACCGAAGGGCGGTGTCATTTCATGTGGCGGTTTATTCTGGCTTATGGCGGCGGAGAGATGACCGACCGCGGCGCCCACGTTATCGACCTGGCGCAGTTGGCGGCCGGCTTTGACGACACCGGCCCGATTGAAATTGATGCCACAGGTGCGCAGACGCCGGGAAGCCTGTACGACACTTTCTGGGAATACCGGTTCACAAACCGATTCGCCAATGGCGTCATGATGATCGGCGAAGCAAAAGGCCCCCGTGGCTTGCGGCTGGAAGGGGACGACGGCTGGATCTTCATCCACGTCCACGGCCAGAAGCTTGAAGCGAGCGATCCCAAGTTGCTCGAGAACCGGGAGACAAAAAATTTCAAGATCCAGCTCGGCCGCAGTCCGGGGCATCAGCGCGACTTGATTGAGGCCATAAAAACGGGTCGAGACCCGGTGGCGACCGCTGAGATTGGGCATCGCACGGCGAGCGTGTGCCATTTGAACAACATCGCGATGCGGCTGGGCCGGAAGCTGAAGTGGGACCCGGAGAAGGAGCAGTTTCAAGACGATAGCGAAGCGAACTCGCTGATCACACCCATCATGCGAGCGCCGTGGAAGCTGAGCTGAAGACTTTGAATCCCGCGGTTTGACTGGAGGTGTGGGGCAGGCATTCCTGTCTGCCGGCGCCACGGCAGGCAAGAATGCCTGCCCCACGCTAAACGATGAATAACCTATTCGCGTGTGCGCCACGGCCCACATCAAACAAGTTCCGTGACACCGGTCCATGGGTCCTGATCGCGCTGTGCGTGTTCGGCTGGGCCGACGGCAGCCACGCCGCGCAGGCCGGGTCCGAGTTGAGCGAGCGTCGGCCCAACGTATTGTTGATCTGCGTGGATGATCTCAAGCCGATTGCCGGCTGTTACGGCGGCACCGCAACGACGCCGCATCTTGATCGGCTGGCGGCGCGAGGCGTGCTGTTTGAGAAGGCGTATTGCAACCAGGCCGTGTGTGCGCCTTCGCGGAATGCGCTATTGACCGGTCTGCGTCCGCAAACGGTCGGCATCTATGACCTGGGGACCAACTTCCGTAAGGCACGGCCGGATGCCGTGACCTTGCCGCAACATTTTAAGCGGCACGGCTGGCGCACGGAGGCGCTGGGCAAGATCTTTCACGTCGGTCATGGCAATCACGAGGACGCGGCGTCATGGAGTGTTCCTCATTGGCGTGCCAACGTGATCGCCTACGCCTTGCCAGAAAGCCGCGCCAAGAAGGGGCTGACGCGTGAAGAGGCGTTGTTCTCGAACCGGCCTGCCGGCAACCTGCCGCGCGGCGCCGCGTATGAGTCGGCCGATGTTCCGGACAACTCCTATCCTGATGGGGCGATGGCCGACGAAGTCATGAAGCGCTTAGCTGTGCTTAAGGCGAAGCCGGACGAGCCATTCTTTTTGGCAGTAGGGTTTGTCAAGCCGCATTTGCCGTTTTGTGCGCCGACGAAGTACTGGGACCTGTACAATCGCAATGAATTCGCGGTCGCGGAGGTTCGCAGGCCGCCCGAGGGCGCGCCGCGTTATGCCCCGACGAATTGGGGCGAATTGCGGCAGTACCGCGGCATTCCGGAATCTGGGCCGCTGTCCGCGGAGCTGGAGCGCACACTCATTCACGGTTATCACGCCGCGGTTAGTTACATGGACGCGCAGCTTGGTCGAGTGCTCGACGCGCTTGACGAGAACGGCTTAGCGAAGAACACGATCATCGTTCTGTGGGGAGACCACGGTTGGCATCTTGGCGACCACGGCATGTGGTGCAAGCACACGAACTACGAGCAGGCAGCGCGGATTCCGCTGATCGTGGTCGCACCGGGCACGAAGGCCGGGGCGCGGTCGGCGGACCTTGTCGAGTCGGTGGACCTCTATCCGACGCTTTGCGAGATTGCCGGCTTGCCGTCGCCCAAGGACCTCGATGGCGTGAGCTTCGTCGCAACGCTCAAGCAACCGGACACGAGGGTCAAGCAGGCGGCGTTGCACGTCTACCCACGCGGTCAGAGGATCGGCCGGGGCGTCCGTACCGTTCGGCACCGCCTTGTCGAATGGAAAGTGCCGGGGGCAGCGGCGGAAACCGCCGAGCTGGAGCTCTACGATTACGAAACCGATCCGGCCGAGACGAAGAATCTCGCCGCGGAGCAGCCGGAAACTGTGGCGCAACTCCGCGCGATCCTAGGGAAGCAGCCGGAAGCCCGGCCGCAGATCCCCGGCGCGCAGCAGAACGCGCGCGGCAAGGCGGCGAAGCGCGGCGCGGCTGGCAAGAAGCGGGGAGCGCGCGAAGAGCTAAAGAAAAACGTCAAAGATGCGAGCTTCCGATACACCCCGCCGGACGAAGAGGATTGAGTTGTGTTGCTTACGGTGGAGCTTAAGAACCGCTAACAATAGTAACCCGACGCGTAAGCGAGGCCGAATCTGCCGGT
>JBBDYH010000122.1:0-85405 GCA_040901795.1 Pirellulales bacterium | reverse complement strand
TTCAGGGTTCAGGGTTCAGGGTTCAGGGTTCAGGGTTCAGGGTTCAGGGTTCAGGAAGGCTGTCGGCCATCAGCTTTCAGCTTTCGCAATGGCATACGATCATCGAGCTGATAGCTCACGGCCGATAGCCGATAGCCGAACCGACATTTCCATTTCGTTATCTGTTTCTTATGCCGTGATATTCCAGCGGCATCTCGTAGTCCTTGCGAAGCGGGTGACCGATCCAGTCCTCGGGGCAGAGAATGCGTCGCAGGTTTGGGTGGCCGGTGAACCACACGCCGCATAGATCATAGGCTTCGCGCTCGTGCCAGTCGGCCGTACGCCAAACGTGGCTCACGGTCGGCACTTCGGGCAGCTCGACCGGCTGATCGCTCTTCCAGCGCGGAAGCATGACCTTGAGCACAAGGCTCACTTTGTTCGGCACGCTCCAAAGGTGATACACCACCTCGAGGTGTGGCTGCCAGGTTACCTTTGCCGCCTTCTTGGGGTCCGGTTCGAAGTAGTCGACCACGGTCAGGTCGCAGAGCATATCGAACCGCAAGTCTGTCTCAGTCTTCAGGTAACGGCAGATTTCTTCGAGCCCGTCGGGCGCCACTTCGATCCAAGGATCGATCGCCTCGAGATTGTGACCGGTAATCTTGTCGCCGAAATGGCTGACCAGTCGGTCAAGAAACGGCTTGCCTCGCATGTTCCCTCTCTAAAGCGACTTCAACCGCGGGGCGCTAGCCTACGGTTTTTGGAAAACCGGACGCTAGCGCGTGCCGGCTGGTTTTCGTAGCTACGCGGTCATCGCCGGCTCACGTTCGGGGAAACCGGGCCGCGGCAAAACAATTTCGGCGGGCCGCTCATGAGTGACCGCGCGCACCCAATCCAGATCTCCGCGCTTCCAAACATACGCAAACCCTACCATCAGCACGGCAAAAAACACCGCGATGTCCCAGATCGATAGCCAGGCCAACTGATGGGCGCTCTGGCGAATTGCGTCCACGCCCCCATCTGGAATGACGGGATTCTCAATGCCAATTTCGCGGAAGAGACCGCGCGCCTCCGACGACAATTCGCCTCCGGGCACACTTGGCGCCTCCGCCGCCAGCGGCAGCCGTGGATCGCTCAAATGCGTCGCCTTGCCAAACACATTGGCCCAAGGAAAAAAGAATGCGACTTCAACGTCAAAGATAATGAACAGCAGCGCCACGACGTAAAACCGCAAATCGAACTGCACGAAACTGGAGCCGATCGTGGGTTCGCCGCATTCGTAGACTTCCAGCTTTTCGGCATGCGGATCGTGCGGCCGCAGCAGCTTACCGACCAGCAAGTTGACAAACAGGAAGGCGAAGCCGACACCGGCAAACAGCGCCAAGTAGGCGACGATGGACGTGGGTGTGGTCATGAACGTAACGCGTCGCCTGGTTTGCTGGACACAGGCGCCTTAGCCACCAGACGCAGCAATGAGTCGCTGCGTAGCGCTTGATTCTAAGGAGCGACACCGCCTTTGCAAGCGCAAGTTGGGATTCAGGCTTCGGGCTATTAATGGCGGAGGGCTGTCAGCCGCCGTTGGCAAGCTAAAGCTTGAACTCCTGCGCAAGCTAAAGCTTGAACTCCAACCGCAACCCCGACGAATTGGCTCAGGAATTCAGGTTGCCTCCCCAACCGGCTGAAGACGCCGAGCCGATCTTCCAGTCGTCGGGTAATGCCTGCCGACCCGCGAAGCCGGCGTCTAATTCATGCCAGTGGCGAATCTCCGGCTCGTCGTATTTCCAGCACAGATAAACCACGCGGCCGTCCATCAGGCAGCGGAAGTCCACGAGTCCTTCCGGGCCATTCTTTGGTTCAACGCCCAGTTCGTGGAGCTCTCGGACGTAGTCGCGCAGGCGATCGTTGTCTTTGTGCAGTTCCTCTTCGATCTGCGCCAACTCGTCGCCATAGAGATCCTTCGAGTTGGCATCGCGCCCAGCCTGTAGAAAGGCCAGCCGCTCGCGACGGTCGAGCACGTCGCGAGATAGCTCGGCGAGATCTCGGACGATGGCCCGCACCAGCGGCAACATGGCGTTGGCCTGCTCCAGCGTAAAAATTCTCGGCTCACTGCTGAATGTCATGATTGTGCCCTTCTCATCGGTTACTGGTCATCTGGGATTGGCGCCGAGACTCGAGCGACGCTGGTCAGGCTGGCCGGACCTACCTGTTATTCGCGGCAAGCCTCCACTTTTGTTCATTCCACGACTATTGATTCGGCCCCCCATGCACAGGTTCGGCAATCACCTTCGATTCTGCCACTGCGGTCGGATTGAGCGTGGCCCGTCCCCAGGCCGTTTCGACCGGCAGCCGTGAAAAATCCACGATGCACCCGTCGCGGCTGTAGCAGCTCAAGTCATGCGTCGCGCCCATGAAGATGCAATCTACCGGACAGGGTTCGACGCAGAGCGCACAGAACATACACTTCGAATAGTCGATCGCGAAGCCTGTGATCCGAAAGCCCTTGCCATTCGTAACCCGCTCCTTGCCGATGTAAATGCAATCGACCGGGCAGGCTTTGGCGCATTGGTCGCACGCGATGCACGTCGTCAGATCAAAACGGTGAAAGCCGCGATACCGTGCGGCCACCGGAACCGGCAATTCCGGATACTCGAACTTCTGCGTGAATGTTCCCCGTTCGGGGTTGTACGTCTTGAACCAGTAGCGCAGCGTGATCCACATGCCGTAGCCGACGGTGGCGATCGCTTGCCAAACATCCCTGAACCATTCGCGCATGGGGGTCTTTCGCTGTGCTAGCACGTGGCCGATTGGCGGGGCATAGCAAATAGATCAACGCGGAAGCCAACGAACAACTGAATTATAGGAACGGCGCGGTTGTTCGCAAGCCAATGGCGCTGTCGCTCGCACTGGCATGCACGATCGGCGTAGTTTGAGCCTCCCGCGACGGGTTCTCATCAATCGTCGTCCGAAGTACGCGGCGAGCCCCTGCGTGTACGCTGAAACAGACCTCAACGATCGCCAACATTTGCTCGATTATGGAGCGTGTTGAGCATCTGCGAGTCAGGCATTCCGTCCCCAAGCCAGCGCGGCGCTGTAGTCGGCTACAGCCTAGTGGCGGGACAGGCCGTAGTAGTCTGTCATCGCAAGCCAGATCCAAATCATACGACCGCACACTCACCAGGTGGGGCCCAAAGTCCCATCCGCAGGGGATTCCATCGCCGGATCTCTGCAAAAAAGTGATTGCTCACAGGAGGCGCAACCGATGCCTGGAAATTGACTAATCGCTTGGATTCCATGCTAGCGCACCGAGCTGAAGGCACTCGAGGTGACAAAGCGCTAAACACTATTGACAAAATCACTTACGGCGATTTTTTTGGCTCAATGCGGACGTCGGCGCGTAGCCCAACTCTGGGAATGCCAGGATACGAAAACCGTGCCAAATCCTCGCTATCTTGCAGGAAAAGGCTGGCAAGGGCGACTCGCCGTGCTTGACTGGGCGATATTTGCACGTAGAGTGGAACAAAGGAAGCGTTTGCGCCGAAGCGCCGGCTGGCTCTATCGCGGATGGGGTAACCGGCAAAGTGGGCGGACCACGTAGGATGTGTGATCGCTCCTCCGCTGCGAACGCCGGCTTAGAAGGAATGTACGATGTTGGTTCTGTCACGCAAGAAGAACGAAAGTATTGTCATCAACAATGACATTACGATCGTGGTCGTCGAGATTCGCGGCGACAAGGTTCGACTTGGTGTCGAAGCACCCAAGGAGGTCCCGGTGCACCGACGCGAAGTGTACGACGCGATTGTCCGCAACGGCGGGCAGGGCGCGTCCGGCGAATCTTCACCGACGACTCCCAAAAGCGGCGATGCATCGTAGTCAAGCGGCGATCCGTTTCAGCGGCCGCTTTCTTCCCTTAGTGCATCGTTGTGGGCTTTGTCGTTATCTACGGCTGGCTACGGCCTAAATAGTCTGTGCGATGTGCGCGCACGCGCGCCCTACTTGACGAAGGGATCGCTCAAGCACTATACATCGCTTAGGGCACAGAGCTTGTTCCAAGGCGGCCCCGTCGTCTAGAGGCCTAGGACACTGGCCTTTCACGCCGGTAACACGGGTTCGAATCCCGTCGGGGTCATTTCGGCTCATGGCCGTTTGCAATTATCAGGCGCTCGTACTCGTGGCGTTTGGCGGGCCGGAAGGTCCCCATGACGTGCTGCCGTTCCTCGAGAACGTGCTGCGCGGCAAGAACGTGCCGCGCGAGCGGATGCTCGCAGTGGCGGAACACTACCAACGCTTTGGCGGCGTAAGTCCAATCAACGCTCAGAACCGAGCGCTGATTGCGGCGCTTGTGGCTGAGCTCCGAACCGCGGGCGTTACGTTGCCCGTCTACTGCGGCAATCGGAATTGGCATCCGCTCCTGGCCGACACGCTCCGCACAATGCACTCCGATGGCGTCCAACGAGCGCTGGCGGTTTTTACGTCGGCCTATAGCTCTTATTCCAGTTGTCGACAATACTTAGAGAACATCGAGCACGCCCAACGCCAGATCGGAGCGGACGCTCCGCGGATCGACAAGCTGCGGGCGTACTTCAACCATCCTGGCTTCCTCGAAGCCTGGACCGACCGGGCGCGAGAGGCCCTCGCGATGCTGCCTGCGAATGAGCGGCGAACGGTACGGGTCGTCTTTACGGCGCATAGCATTCCACAATCGATGGCGGCGAATTGCCGCTACGAGATGCAGTTGCGCGAAGCGAGTCGACTTGTAGCCGAGGCAATAGGGGTTCTTCCCGAACGCTGGCAGCTCGCGTATCAGAGCCGGAGCGGGCCGCCATCGCAGCCGTGGCTGGAACCGGACATTGTCGATTGTCTTAGAGAATTGAAGGCGGACGGAGCGCACAACGTGATGGTCGTGCCCATCGGTTTCATTTCCGACCACATCGAAGTGCTCTACGACCTCGATACGGTAGCACAGCAGGCGGCCGAGCAATTGGGGCTGCGCATGATTCGCGCGCAGACGCTTGGCACGCATCCGCGCTTCGTGCAATTGATCCGCGAGCTCGTCGTCGAGCGGATGTCCGGCACGGAAGAACGCCCCGCGGTTGGGCATGATAGCGCAGCTCACGATGATTGTCCGGCGGGCTGTTGCTTGTAGCTGTAGCGTAGCCATTACGCTTCGCGTGATGAAACATAGTGTAGTCATCACGCTCCGCGTGATGATGCACCTCTCGCGGAGCGAGAGGGCTACACTACGAGTTCCACGATCATGGCGACCGCATTGCCTCCGCCCAGGCAGGCGGCCGCCAGGCCGCGGCGGAGCTTACGCTGGGCGAGCGCGTGCAGCATCGTGACCACGATCCGCGCCCCGCTGGCGCCAATTGGGTGCCCGAGCGCGATCGCGCCGCCGTGAACGTTCATTTTGTCAGCCATCAGTCCCAACGGTTTCATGCACGCGAGGCACTGTGCGGCGAAGGCCTCGTTCAATTCCACGAGATCAATCTGGTTCAGCCTCAGTTCCGCTTTGGCCATGACGCGCTCGATGGCGGCAACCGGCGCGATGAATAGATCCTTCGGCGAGGTTCCACTGGTCGCGGTCGCAATAATCCTGGCGGCGAGCCGCGAGCCGGACGATTTGGCGATCGCTTCATCGGCCACCACCACAGCCGCGGCCCCATCGCTGAGCTGCGAGGCATTGCCGGCGGTGATGCAGCCGTCGGATTTGAATGACGGCTTGAGTTGGGCAAGAACATCAAGCGAGCTATCGCTCCGCGGCCCTTCGTCGCGCGAAACCACAACGTCGTTTCTTCGTCCCGGCACCGTGACGGCGACGATTTCGTCATCGAACAGGCCGCCTTCGATCGCCGACAGGGCACGGCGATGACTCTCCGCGGCGAAGGCGTCTTGCTCAGGCCGTGTCACCTGGCAACTAGCGGCGATGTGCTCGGCATGCTGACCCATCGGTACATCGTCGAATGCGCACCACAACCCATCGTGCAACATCGAGTCGATCGCCTTCTGATCGCCGAACGTCCATCCCTCGCGGGCTCCTTGCAATACGTATGGCGCCTGGCTCATCGATTCCATCCCGCCCGCAATGATGGCCCGCGCATCGCCCGCGCGAATCGCCTGGTCGGCAAGCATGATCGCCTTCATTCCGGAACCACAAACCTTGTTGACGGTCAGCGCCGCGATCGTGGGTGGAAGGCCGCCATGCAGCGCCGCTTGACGCGCGGGCGCCTGACCGAGTCCGGCCGAGAGCACGTTGCCGATGATCACTTCGTCGATCCGGTCGGCAGGCAAAGTCGACCGGCGCAGCGCCTCGCGGACGACGACCGCCCCAAGCTGCGGCGCAGGAACCGAACTTAGCCCGCCGAGAAACTTTCCGATTGGCGTCCGGCAGGCAGCGACGATAAAGCTGTGTGGCATGGAATTAATCCTCCTTCCATCTCTATACTACGCTTATCTTGCCCCGCAGGCATTCACATTACGCCTGACTAACGAAAGCGAGAAACCCATGTTGCGGCCCGCAATGCGATTGGCGGTGGTTATTCTCTCGGCTGCCGTGTTGAATGCAGACCGACGAACGATTGCCGCGGAACCGGTGGCCGACGTTGCGGCGAAATCGCCTTGGGACCGAATCGCCGCGGCATTCTCTCCACCCCAGGAGTTGGCCAACGACTTGGGCGATTATCGCTCGCCGCTCAAATTCAACGACGGCCGCGCGGTTAAAACCGCGGCGGACTGGTCGGAGCGGCGTACGGAAATCCTGGCAACGTGGCACGGCTTGATGGGCGCCTGGCCCGAGGTGATTGAGGCGCAGAAGCTCGAATACGTCGACAAGATGGATCGCGAGACATTCGTCCAACATACTGTGCGGTTCAAGATGACGCCGGAGCACATGACGCAAGGTTACTTGCTCGTTCCCAAGAAACGGGGGCCGCACCCGGCGATCGTGGTTGTCTATTACGAGCCGGAAACCGCGGTCGGCCTCAACGAGAAGGAGCACCGCGATTTTGCCCTGCAATTGGCCGGACGCGGCTTCGTTTGTCTCTCGATGGGCGCCGGCGCGTCGATCTATTATCCGAACAAGGAACAGGCGGAATTGCAGCCGCTGTCGGCGAACGCGTATGCCGCGGCCAATGCCTACCACGTGGTCGCCGGCTTGCCGGAAGTGGATGCAAAGCGCGTCGGGATCGTGGGCCATTCGTATGGGAGCAAGTGGGCGATGTTTGCCTCTTGCCTGTACGACAAGTTCGCCTGCGCAGCATGGTCCGACGGCGGCATTGTGTTTGACGAGACGCGGCCAAACGTCAACTATTGGGAGCCGTGGTACCTCGGTTACGAGACCGGCAAAACGCGCGAGCGCGGCGTGCCGAAGGCGGGCAACCCGCGCACCGGCGCTTACAAGCGGATGCTCGAAGAAGGCCGCGACCTGCATGAGCTGCACGCGCTGATGGCGCCACGGCCGTTTCTGGTATCCGGCGGCTCCGAAGATCCGCCGGAGCGATGGCAGGCGTTGAACCACGCGGTGGCCATCAACCGGCTGCTGGGGTTCGACAACCGGGTCGCAATGACCAACCGCAAGACCCACAGCCCGACGATCGAGTCGAACGAGCAGTTATACGCTTTTTTCGAGCACTTTTTGCAGCCGTCGCCATGATCCTCCGCCAACTTGGAACCACGGATATCTCCGTCTCGCCCATCTCGCTTGGCGGCTGGCCGATTGCCGGCATGACCAGCGCCGATGTGAACGATCGCGACAGCCTCGCCACGATCGAGGCCTGCTTCGAACTGGGAATCAACTTCCTCGATACGGCCTATTGCTACGGCATGAACGGCGAGAGCGAGACGTTAATCGCACGCGCGCTTGGCCGCAAACGCGACAAGATGGTCATCGCCACGAAAGGGGGCATCCACTGGGAACCACCGCGAACCCAAGTGATCGACGGGCGTCCGGAAACGCTCCGCCGCGAATGCGAAACCAGCCTGCGGCGGCTGCAAACCGATCGCGTAGAATTGTATTACTTGCATGCGCCCGATCCCAAAGTGCCGATCGCCGAGAGCGCCGGCGGTATCAAAGAGCTGATCGACCAGGGCAAAGTGCGAACTGCCGGCGTATCCAACGTGACACTGGCGCAATTGAACGAGTTCGCCGTCGTTTGTCCGCTGACCGCCTATCAGCCTCCCTATAACATGTTGCAGCGCGAGATTGAAGCCGACACACTCCCGTGGTGCATTGAACACCGCGTCTCGGTCTGCGTGTACTGGCCGCTGATGAAGGGGTTGCTGGCCGGGAGGATTCCGCGCGAGCACGTCTTCCCAACAACCGACAGCCGGCACAAGTATCCGATGTTTCAAGGGGACGAGTGGCGAAAGAACAGCGACTTTGTCGAGGAACTGCAGGCCATCGCCAACGACGTCGGGCGCACGGTGGCTGAATTGGTGCTGAATTGGACCATTCATCGCCCCGGCGTCACCGCCGCGCTTTGCGGCGCGAAGCGGCCCGAGCAGATTCGCGAGAACGCGCGGGGCATGGGGTGGCGGCTTACGGCGGATCAGCTCGCGAGGATTGATGCCGGGATTGAGCGGCGCGGCCAGCCCGTTACCCGCGCGGCAGTTTAGTGGGAACTCTCACGGTGCACACCATTCTCTTGACGGCGTTCGAACCGTATGGCCCCTGGCCCACAAACGCCAGCGCTCTCGCGCTTGCCGAACTGGGAGCCGATTTGTCGCGACTGCCGAACGTCGCGATACGCGTTTTGCCAGTGGACTACGAATTCGTTAAAGCGCAGTTAGCCGAGGAATTGGCAGCAAACTACGACTACGTGTTTCACCTGGGCCAGGCGCCTGATTCGGACAAGATTCGCCTGGAAGCGGTGGCGCTCAATATTGCCTGCCCTCCGAACGCCGTCCGCGACCGGCCGCTATGCAGCGAAGGCCCGCTGGCTTATCGATCGTCGCTGCCACTGGATGACTTGGCTGAAAAGATTCGGGCGGCCGGAATTCCTGTGGAGGTGTCTTATCATGCAGGAACGTATTTGTGCAATGCGGCTCTCTATCTCACGCACTATTACATCGATCGGCTAGAGTTGAAGACAAGGGCCGCGTTCATTCATTTGCCACTCGACGCATCGCAGGATGTTGCTCCGATCCATGCTGATACGCGGTGGAGCACGGCGCTGTCTGCGGCGGCGATCAAAATCGTACTTGAATCCCTCGGCTGAATAACTAGTCTTGATTGATCGGCGGTCCCTCGTCGTCAGGTAATGCTCGTCGATTGCCATAAGCTTTGGAAAGGACCGCCGTGTCTAGCGAAGCCTCTGAAACTCTGCCAAATCCGTATGCCGCGCCACAGGCCGAGTTGTCATCTCCGATGGCAATTGAACAACGTGGTCCTGAAGGTATCGGCGGTTGGCTGCTCCTGCCGTTGTTGGGCCTTATATTCACACCGATCCGTTGTTCTCTTTACTTGGCGATAAAGAACATTCCGATTTTCACCGAAGGACATTTTTCGCAGCTCACCGATCCTAACTTCGCCGGCTATCACTCCCTATGGGCCCCTCTGCTCATCATGGAGCTGGTAGGTAACGCCCTAATAGGCGTCTTGGCCATCTGGGGGCTAGTGTTGATGTTCCGCAAGGCTAAAGCGTTCCCCCGTTTCATGATCATCTTCTATACGGCGGGTTTAGTGTTTGTGACGATCGACACGATGATGGGGCTCCAAATTCCCTACCTGGCAGAAGAAGGCCGCCGCGTGTTCGTAAAGCAGATGATTCAAGCGGCAATTCCGGCTGCCATCTGGATACCATATATGCTCGTATCGAAACGCGTGCGCAACACCTTCGTCAATTAGTCGCGGCGGAGTGGTGCGCGAGATCTGCACTCGAGGCCGTTACGCGGAGACCAACGCCATCGCCTTCCGTACGCCGACGTAGGCGTGATGCGCCTTCAGGCAGGTCTGCCGAAACGTCTCTGGCCGCTGGACGCCGCGAAGACGAAACGTCTCGATCGTCCCCCGCCGGAAGACCAGATCGCCGGCCGGGTACCACTCCTGTCCCGGCAGCACGACCACGTCGATCGCGTCAAATCGGTCGAGATCGACGTACTGCTCGGCGCGGCCCTGGATGCCGCGCTCGATAAGAACGCGGCGATTGGTGAGGCGATACCGCCGCACCCAGAAAGGGAGCTTCCGCACGGCGTACAGCGGCAACATAACCGGAATCGACAACAGCGCCACCAGATTCCCGACGGTGAGAAAGCTGAACCCGGCACGAATTCCGTACAGGCGGCCCAATAACCGGCCCAGCGACGTGTCCGCAATCGAAGGCCAAACCATCATGATGGTAGCTTCGCCACTCTGAGCGGGCATGACACCGGCAATCGCTTGTTTCATAGCCAGAACATCCACGAGACTGAAAGTGCGCCATCGGTCGTTAGTAGGCTAGCAAAAAGCTGTGGCAGCTTCTAGGGCTGTCAGCGGGGATCGGTGGTAGCTGAGTTCGCCAGAACTCAGGCGCACCGGAGGTCTGGGGACTTCCGTTACTATTAGTCGCCCGGATACGCCCGCGCCGCGACCAACACAGTGACCTCGGCTGCACCGGCCTTCTTCAGAGCCCGAGCGGCGATGTCGCACGTTGTCCCCGTGGTCAACACGTCATCGACGAGCACCACGTGCGCCCCTGTGAAGTCACAGCCGCGCCCAACGCGGAACGCATCGCGCAGCGTGCGTTTCCGTTCCTGGCGCGTCAGCTCAGCGAGCTTGCGCGTGCGACGCTTCCGCCGGAGGGACCGTGGCCCAAAGATGGCGCCCAGGTGGCGTGCGAGCACCGCGCCGATCATTTCAGGACTGTTCGTGCCGCGCATCAGCCGCCGCGTCCAGTGCATGGGAATCGGCACGACTACGTCCGGCTTAAGCGATTGCAGGTCATCGGCAAAACGTTGAGCCAAGAGCCGGCCCATCGCCATCATCAACGGCTCTTCGCTCGACCGTTTCATCCGCAATACGATTTCCCGCAGCACCCCTTGATAGCGCGCCAGCGCAAAAGCGCGATCGAACCGAAATCGCTCCGTCCGACAGCGCGAACAATCTGGCGCCTGCTGCTCGATTGGGTTTGTGACAGCGGCACACCGTCGACAGTGGGCGAGCGCTGCGGGCACAATCCGTTCGCGGCATGCCGAGCAAAACGGGATCGTCGCCGCCGCTTCCAGAGCGCCAGCACAACAGGCGCAGTGCGGTGGATAGACCAAATCGACGCTTGCACGGGCCAATCGCTTGCCTTTCACGTAGAACGAAGAGGCGAACCGTCCGGCGGCGCCGCTTGTCAGGAGCGAGAGTCGTAGTCGTCTTGAACTGTTCATAGCACACCGTTCCCGCCTTGACCCATCTTAAAGACTTTCTTATGCTTCTCCACCCAGTTTCGCTATCTTCTCGCCGCACCGATCGCTCCGCCATGTCCCGCCGCGACCCGCTTAGCCAACGTGCTCACTGGTCCGCCGGGCAGCCAATCAGCTACCTGATGCACCTGGCCCTCCAGCGGCCGCAGTTGATTTCGCTGGCCGCGGGTTTCGTCGATCAACATTCGCTCCCGGCCGAAGCCACGATCCAGGCGATAGACGCTTTGATGAGCGACCCGGCGGCGGCTGGGTCGGCGCTGCAATACGGAACAACCCACGGGTTCATGCCGCTCCGCGAGACAATTCTGCGTCGGTTGCTTGAAATGGACGGAGTTGGCGGAAGCAGGCCGGCGCTGGACCAGGTGGTCCTCACGGCCGGCAGTAACGAGCTGTTGCACTTGGTCGCGGACACAATCCTCGATCCCGGCGACATTGTCCTGGCCGGCGCACCGAATTACTTTGTCTTTTTGGGAATGCTGGGCAATCTCGGAGCCCGTTGCATCGCCCTGGCGACCGATGAGCATGGGCTGGTCCCCGCTGCCCTCGACGCGGCGCTCCAGCGGCTGCATTCAAAGGGCGAGTTGAATCGCGTCAAGGCGGTATATATCACCAGTTACTTCGACAATCCGACGAGCGTTTCGGTCGCTGCCCAGCGGCGTCCGCAAATAGTCTCGATCGTTAAGCGGCATTCCGCCGAGGGAACCATCTTTATTCTCGAGGATACGGCTTATCGCGAGCTGCGCTACGCCGGTGACGATGTGCCCAGTCTGCGCGCCTACGACGACGAAGGCGACACCGTCGTCTGCACCGGCACCTTCTCGAAGTCATTTTCGCCCGGGATCCGCATCGGCTGGGGCGTGCTGCCGCGGGCGCTCGTCGATCCTGTCCTGGCGGGTAAAGGGAACATCAACTTTGGCTCGCCGAACTTCAATCAGCATTTGCTGGCGAAGGTCTTTGAACTGGGACTCTACGAGCCGCACGTTGAAAAACTGCGTGAGACGTATCGGCAAAAGCTGGCCGCAATGTTGGCCGCGGCGGACGAGCACCTGGCGCCGATCGCAGGCGTGCGCTACCGACGCCCGAACGGCGGCTTATACGTCTGGCTGGAGCTGCCGGAGCACGTCGATACGGGCACAGAAGGGGAATTGTTCCGCCAGGCGCTCGATGCGGGCGTGATCTATGTGCCGGGGCGTTATTGTTATCCGGCGGAAGGAGTGCGCCCGCAGGACAATAGGATCCGGCTCAGCTTCGGAGTGCAGTCGGCCGCCAATATCCGACGCGGCGTGGAGGCGCTGGCTGGGGCAATTCGAGCAGTTGTTTAAATCACGCGAGGCGGAGCCTCGCGGCAGTGCGTTCCCAGGCGGAGCCCGGGAACGAGGAATGGACATCCATGCTTCTCCTCGATCGCTACTTGCTGCGGCAGTTTTTGTCGGTGTTTGCGATCGCGTTTTGCAGCCTGGCTGGCTTGTACATTGTCGCCGACGCGCTGGGCCACCTGGAGGAATTTGTCACGCAGGCCGGCGACTCGCTGATCGCGACGATGGCTGAATACTACGGTTATCGCACGATTGCGTTCTTCGACCGCACCAGCGGCATCCTGACGCTCATCGCGGCGATGTTCACGCTGGCCTCGTTTCAGCGGCACAACGAAATGACCGCGGTCGAGGCCGCGGGAATCAGCAAGTGGCGCACTGTGCGGCCGATCATCCTTGCGGTCGTCGCCATCAGCCTTTTCGCCGCGGCCAGCCGGGAGCTCGTCATCCCACAATTCCGCGATAAGTTCAGCCGTAGCGCGCAGGACCTGGCGGCCGACTCCACGAAGCGGCTGGCGCCACGCTACGACAACAACGATGTGTTTATCAATGGACGACAGCTCCGAACTAATCAACAGAGAATCGACGACCCGACCTTCCGACTGCCCCCGGAGCTGGCTCACTACGGCCGCTACCTTGTCGGCAAAACGGCGACCTATCAAACCGCTACGGATGATCGCCCCGCGGGTTTTCTCTTTGAGAACGTCAGCCAGCCGCAGAGTCTGCCCGCCAAGCCCTCGCTGCGGCTCGCATCGGGTGAACCGGTATTGATGACGCCTCACGACACGACATGGCTGAAGGCGAACGAATGCTTCTTGGTGAGCGGTGTGGCGTTTGACCAGCTTGTCGATGCCGCAAGCTGGCGGCAGTATTCCTCTACCGCGGACTTGATCGCGGGGCTTTACAATCGGAGCTTGGATTTCGGGGCGGACGTGCGCGTGACAATCCACTCGCGGCTCGTGCAACCAGTGCTCGATGTGACGTTGTTGTTCCTCGGCATGCCGCTGCTGTTGCGCCGCGGTAATCGCAACGTATTTCTGGCGATTGGGCTGTGTTTGCTCGTCGTGATTGGATTTCTGCTGGTGGTCATGAGTTGCCAATACTTAGGCACGAGCATTCTCGTTACGCCCGTCATGGCCGTATGGGCGCCGCTATTCGTGTTCGTCCCCCTGGCCGCCTGGATCTCCGAGCCGGTCTGGGAGTGACGACCGCAGCGTTGCCTCTCGCGCCGGCCCCTTTCATAATTCAACCAAGGGAGGAAACGCATGCAGAACGATACGCCCTGGGTTGACGGCCTGACGATCGGCGAAGTCCTGCGCCGCACGGCAGAGCGCTATCCGGATCACGATGCGCTGGTGTTCCCGCAGCTCGGCTTGCGCCGCAATTACGGCGGTTTTCTGGCTGACGTGAACCGAGCGGCGCGCGGGCTCGTTTCGCTCGGCATTGGCGCCGGCGATCACGTGGCCGTGTGGGCCACCAATGTCCCGGAGTGGGTGGTCTTGCAGTTTGCTACCGCCCGCATCGGCGCGGTGCTGGTCACGATCAACCCGGCATACCGGCCCTTTGAGCTGCAATATGTGCTGAAGCAGAGCGACGCCAAGGCGCTATTCCTCGTCGATCATTTCAAGGCTTCGGACTACTTTGCGATGCTCGCCGAGGTCTGCCCGAAGTTAGCGGCCAGCCAACCGGGACAACTCGATGCGGAACAATTCCCCCAACTGCGCTGGGTGGTTGCGATCAAGGGAGCAACGCTCGCGGGGGCGATCTCGTGGACCGAAATGCTCGGGCGAGGTGACTCGGTCGCGGAGAGTCAGCTCGACACGATTGCCGCCAGACTGAAGCCACACGACCCAATTAACATTCAATACACCTCAGGCACTACGGGGTTTCCAAAGGCCGCCACGCTGAGCCATCGCAACTTGCTGTTGAACGTTTTTTACTCCGGCGCGTGTCAGCGATATTCCGACCAGGATCGCATCTGCATCCCCGTGCCGTTTTATCATTGCTTTGGTTGCGTGCTGGGAACACTTTGCGCGGTCGTATATGGCGCAGCGATGGTGGTGCCTGCCGAGTCGTTCGATCCGGCCGCGACGCTGGCCGCCATCGAGAAAGAACGAGCGACGTCGCTCTACGGTGTGCCGACGATGTTCATCGCCCAGCTTCACGACCCCTTCCGCAAAAGCCGCGATCTGTCGTCGCTCCGCACCGGGATCATGGCCGGCAGTCCCTGCCCGATCGAAACGATGCGCGCGGTCGTCGATGAAATGGGCTGCGACGAGATCACAATCGGCTATGGGCAAACGGAAGCCTCGCCAATTATCACGCAGACGCGAGTCGATGATCCGCTCGAGTTGCGTGTCGAGACGGTCGGTCGGCCAATTCCGGGTTTGGAGGTCAAAGTGGTCGATCCGGCGACCGGCGAAACGCTGCCGGATAACGTGCAGGGCGAGCTGTGTGCCCGCGGGCATTGTGTAATGTTGGGCTACTACAACAACCCCGAGGCGACGCGCGAGGCGATCGACGCTCACGGCTGGCTGCACACCGGCGATCTCGCGATTCGCTTGCCGAACGGCTACTACAAGATCACCGGCCGCATCAAGGACATGGTCATCCGCGGCGGCGAGAACATCTACCCGCGCGAGATTGAGGAGTTTCTTTTTACACATCCGGCGATCGAGCAAGCCTCCGTGGTGGGCGTGCCGGATCCAAAATATGGCGAGGAGCTTTGTGCGTGGATTAAGCTGAAGCAAGGGCACTCCGGGGCCGTTAGCGACCAGGAAATCCGCGACTTCTGCCGGGCCAAGCTGGCCCATTACAAAGTGCCCCGGTACATCAAATTCGTCGAGAGTTTTCCGCAGACGGTGACCGGTAAGATTCAGAAGTTCAAAATTCGCGAGATGATGTGCGACGAGCTGCAGCTCAAGGAGCAGATGACGGCGTAGCCGTGCGGAGCGTGACTGTACGAATCACAACCCCAGCCCGGTTGGGCCTCAAGATGCGCGACGCGCTGTCTTCGTACGCGATTTCCCCTTTGCGTTCTTGCCTGCGGAGTATTCGCGATCCAACTTCTGAAGGTGCTTGAAATAGTTCTCAAAACTGCCATGTTCTTTTAGCAGTTGTTCGCGAGCCTCGCGGAGCCGGCGCATAATTTCGTCTTCGATCGGCTTTCTTGTTCGACGCTTTGCAGGCGATGGCTTCACGGTGTCGTTTCGCGTGACGCGAATCGATCGTTTCGTTGTACGCTTTTTGATTGCTCGCTGCCGATCCAGTTCCTGGAAATGGTCCATTAGCGCGTCATAGCTGCCAAATTGCTTGAGCAGAATCTCTTGTGCTTGTTGCACTCGTTCGATTATCGGATCTAGGAATGGTCTTTTCGGCGCTTTATTCTTTGGCCGTGGCTGGCCCATGGGATCGACTCCGGAGTAACAAGGGTTGGCGTGGACAAACCTCGAGCTTTGCAGATTTCGGTTAAGTGCTTCTGGACTTCGGGATTCGCAAGGTGCGCGTAGTTCCAAGTTAGCAGATAATCAATTCCGTGAACCGACGCCACCGCCAAGTGAGCCGCATCGTCCGGCTTGGTCAGGGGAACCACATGCCTATCGAGAAGTTCGCGACCCAGTTCCCGTACGGCCTTATTTGGCGAGAGATAGTTCAATCGCCGGTTCATTTTAATGCATTCCTCCTGTCGCGCGTATCTGCCAGCTCGGAATTCTCTCTCTGATACGATTGAGGTATACAGAACAAAGAATTGGCGTTCGTCGGTCCACCATCGTCGTGAAAACAGCCGCCTGGTAAAGACGATCGGGTCTTTGCCTTCAAACCAATAGGCGGAGATAATGGTCGTGTCAAGATAAACGGTCGGCTTCGCCATGCAAACACTCGAATCGTTGCTTTACCACGCGCTTCCATCTTTCTTCGTCCCGCAGATCGCCACTTCCAGGCCGAGCGCGTCGGCCATTGCCGCTTTGGCAAGCAGCGCCTTGTCGGCGTTCTCCGCGCTGTCCGCATAGGCAACCTGAATGTGGTTGCTCTTATGCCGGGCCATCATCTGATCGCGAATGATGCCGTACGTGACCGCGTGCATGATTGGCCATTGCGGGGTAGTGGCTTGCCAGCGGCGGTTGGTTTCCTCGCGCGGCAGCGCGACCACTCCGGCACGCCCGAGGTCCATCTTCAGGCGGCCGTCTTCGATGAACACGCGCGACCAGACGATCTCGCCCGGCTTGCTGATCCCTTTGAGCGTGCCCCCGCCTAGACGAAAGTAGATCGGCGGCTGGCGCTCGCTCGTAGCGCCGGCCCAGCCATCGATAAAGTGCGCCGCAGGGGCCGAGCCGCTGATCAAAAACACCCAGACGTAGTCCTCGACCGTGCCGGAGCGGTCGATATCGCCCCAGCGCAGATCGTGCAGCGTGTTTTCGACCGGCTGGCCCATCGCGCGATGGATGCGGTAGGTCATCAATCCGTCGAGGCCGGCGCATTCGTCGACTTCGTTGAAGTGTGGCAGCGGCTCTCCCGCGTAAAGAACGCGCCGACCGTCGCGGCTCCTCACCGGCGGGCGGTCGGCGTTGTTAAGCGTCCCTTCAACCAGGTCGCTCGCCGGCAACAGATCCTTGAGGCCTTGCTGATACTGGATGCCAATGGTGGCACAACCAAAGTCGTCGGCTATTCGCAGCGCGGCGATATACATCTTGCACTGCTGTTGGATCTGCTCGTCGGTCAGCTCCGTTTCAGGGTCACTGCCTGTAATGAACTTCATCCCGCGTTGTTCCATCCAGCGGCGGACTTCACGCGCTTCCTCGTCCGCGACTTGAGTGGTTTCGTAGTAGAGCGCCGACTGGCTGAGCCGTTCCTTGTAGACGCCCGTGAAATTGAGCAGGTGGTCGGGAATGATGGCGTTAAACATCCCCATGCAACCTTCGTCGAAGACACCCATGATGGCTTTTTCGCGAATTAGCTGGGTGGCGAGCGCCTCGCCGAGCTTGCGTTCGGCTTTGCCAATCTTGACGTCGGCTAATGGCGTGATGTGATCGGTTTTATGCCTCACGCGCCCCTTATCCAGCCAACGGCGAAGGTTTTTCGTAAACCATTCGTCGGTGAAATCTTCGCTCCAGAGCGTGGAATACTCGACGCCCGCCTTCGTGAGCGAGCCATTCAGATTCAGCATGCCGACCAACCCCGGCCAGGTACCGGACCAGTTGGCGACCGTGAGAATAGGCCCGCGATGCGTCATCAATCCATGCAGCACATGCTGTGAGTATTGCCAGACTGCCTCGGCGACGACGAGCGGCGCCTCGGGATCGATGCCGGCAAATACACACATGCCTTCTTTCTGTGAACCGATGAAGCCGTGTCGCTCATCTTCCTGATAGTCGTGGGCCCGCAGCAGCTCGTATCCGGCTGCGGCCACTGCTCGCGTCAACGCCGCTTCCATCTCGCGCTGCGCCGGCCAGCACTTCTGATTGGCGCTCAATCGCAGATCCCCGTTGGCAATGAGCAGGACCTGGTTTTTCTTGACCCTTGGCGGCCGCGACGGAGCGGAAACTTGATAGCCAATAGGCATTCAGCACCTCGGTTCATTCGAATCACGCGAGACAGTTTCGTGGGCGATTGTATACTGCCAACGCATTGTGGAGGGATATTCAGAAGTAACTTCGACACGTCGGATGTGCCATACTTTTATCTGATCATGCACCACCCATTCGCAGATCGTTGCCGGCGAGAGTGCGGTCACTCGGATAGTCGGCTTTGCTGGGCAATCGGCCGATCGATACTCATTGCCGAGTCGTTGCGGCGGTTGTTGAACTCGGCACGCGATGTCGAACTGAAAACCCCCCTGGTTGGAAAGCGGCTCGATACTCGCCGACCAGTGGTTTTGGCCGGCCTTGCCGACGAGGAGCGCGACCGCCCCGGTGCTGCGATGCTCAATGTGCAGGCCCTGTAGCACAGGACTCGGCGGCCAGTCTTCGTCGGGCAAGCCTTCGAGCGATTCGAGGACGACTTGCCACTCGCCCGCAATGTGCTGCTCGATCAGGTGCCCGAATCGATCGCCGCGCCAGTCAAACTTCAGGCGAAGATCGCCGGAATGGAGCGCTTGGTCGACTGTTTTGGAGTGCGGCGACTCGTCGCCGCTTTCTCTTTCAAACACGTTTCCAAACCATACTGGCTTTCGTGTATTCGGATGTATTGAAATCCAAAGCCATGACGAGTCATCGCACTCCAAAGGCTACTCGTCGGCCACCGCGGCGCGGCCGCTGGCGCGCCATTGGAGGTACGAGTCGAGGAACGGCTGGATGTCGCCGTCGAGCACGCGCTGGAAGTTGCCTTCGTAGTGACCGGTCCGCTGGTCCTTCACCCGTTGGTCCGGGTGCAGGAAGTAATTGCGAATCTGCGAGCCGAAGCCGGTCTTGGCTTGCAGCTTGTACTTGGCGGCGATTTCCGCTTCCCGCTTTTCCTCTTCCATCCGCGCTAACCGCGCCCGCAACATCTTGATGGCCGTCGCGCGATTCTTGTGCTGGCTGCGCTCGTTCTGGCATTGCACGACGATGCCGCTGGGAAAGTGCGTCAACCGGATCGCGCTTGACGTCTTGTTGACGTGCTGACCGCCGGCGCCGCTGGCGCGAAATACGTCTTCGCGGATATCCTCATCCCGAATCTCAACCTCAGCACTGTCGCCTACCTCGGGCGAAACATCGACCGCCGCGAAACTCGTTTGCCGCTTGCCTTCGGCATTGAACGGGCTGATCCGCACCAGCCGGTGCATGCCCGTCTCGCCTTTGAGATACCCATACGCAAACGGCCCCCGGATCGCGATGCTCGCGCTTTGAATGCCGGCCACCCCGTCGTCCTGGCGGTCGAGCAGCTCGACGCCGAATTCGTTCGCCTGGGCCCAGTTCAGGTACATTCGTAGGAGCATTTCGGCCCAGTCGTTGGCGTCGGTGCCACCATCGCGGGCATTAATGCTGAGGATGGCGTGGTTGCCGTCGTGCGGACCGCTCAAGAGCGACTTCAGCTCCAACGCATCGAGCTTCGGCTCGACAGCACTCAAATGTTGCCGCAGCTCAGGAACGAAGCTCTCGTCCTCCTCACCCATCTCGACGAGCGTGCGAATTTCATCATCGGCACGGATCAGCTCTTCAAGCGGTTTGAGCAGGGTGTTGAGTCCCTTGAGCTCCTGGACAACCGCCTGGGCGGTTTCCTGGCTGTTCCAGAAGTCGGCGGCTGACATTCGATCCTCAAGTGCGCGCGCCTTCTCTGTCTTGCGGGCGTAGTCAAAGAGAGTCCCGCAGTTTGGTGATTCGCTCGTGAATGGCGGCGGCGCGGTCGGTCAGCTCTTTTTCCATGATTTCGGGTCAGCTCCTGAAGGATGCGGGACAGTCTAGCATTATACCGCGATGACAACTCACGACGAGGCGTCAGCGAAAGGGGACTGGCACCCGCCCCAGCCCCGGTAGGGGCGACGTTCTGTAGCGCCAGTACGGAGTGATCAACTCCCGCTTTGCTCAGCCAGGCGAAAGGGTTAGGCTGAAGCTATGTCGTTTTTCCTCATTCTACGTTTTTCCAGCGGAGTCTTGTCTCATGTTTCCCTTATTGTTCGCGCTCTTTGCGCGCCGAGAGTGTTTGGGTGTTCTATCTTTCCTTCTACTCGCCGGGTTGCTGACTGCTCCAGCGGAGGCCGCCCCGTTCTCGTTTGCCAGAATGACGAGCGGCTACGGCATTGCTGGCTCTGCCGCCCTCGATTCCGGCCAACTCGCGTTTGCGGGGCGAGGACAGGACAATGTGTGGGGGATTCACATCGGTCCTGTCGGCGGGCCGTATCAGCGCGTTGTGGACGACTCGTCCGTGGTTTCCGGCGCTGCGTCGCCCCTGGATAACTTCTACTTCGATTTTGGTTTCGATGCGGGACGCGTGGCGTTTTACGGCGGACGGAACGAGTCCACAGGCATATATCTGTACGCCGACGGCAGCATCCACCGAATCGCCGACAGAACCACCGCCATTCCGGGCACGGCGAAAACTTTCGGTGTATTGCATTGGCCGCCATCGATCGACAACGGATTGATTGCCTTCGATGGGCAGTCCGGTACGACTCCGGGCGTTAAGCCACTGCGCGGCGCCTATCTTGCGCGCAATGGCGAGTTGTCACGGATCGCCGACACCACGATGCATACGCCGGGCGATACGCGCAACTTCAGCGACAGCTTCGGCTCATCGACGATCGACGGGAACAAAGTGGCGTTCATTGGAAATCGATTCGACCGGCCTGGAATTTACCTCCACGATCTGGAGACCGGCACTCAATCGCGCCTCGTTGACACTAACACGAGCGTTCCCGGCCATGAGAAAAATTTCAGCGGTTTCAGGACAGACGACCTCGATCTGGACGGCGACAAGGTTGCCTTCATCGGCACCGCTTACCCGATGGCGGGTGTCTACGTCGCCGATGGCGATTCTGGATCGCTCACCACGATTGGCGAAAGTGACATGCTGATTCCCGGGACCGATTCGGAACGATTCGAAAGCGGGTTTACCTCGGTGTCGATCGACGAAGGGCGAGTTGCGTTTGGGTATTTGTCGGGCGGTCCCCCGATTCTCCAATCCATTGGTGCTGAATCGGAACCGGAGTTCTATGGAGTTTACAGCAACCTATCCGGATCACTGGCGAAGGTTATTGCCACCGGCGATACGTTGGACGAAAAACTCGTGCTTCGAGCGTATGTTGGACGGCAAGGTCTCCAGGGAGATCAGATTCTGACTGAGGTCTCGTTTGCAGACGGTACTGAAGCACTGTACGTGGCGACCTTGATCCCCGAGCCGGGAACACTCGTGCTTTTAGCGTCGGGTTGCTTGGCAGTGGCTGTAATGGCCCGGTCGCACCGGCGCTCGCGCAAGTTCGGTATTGGCCACGCCGCGCCTCCTTCGCCCCGCTAAAATGGAGACTACCGGGCGATGGGACAAGCTCGTGCTCTTGCAGCAAGGCACGCAGGTGACCAACACGCGCCCTTGCCGCAATGACAACGGGGTAAAGTGTTCCTTCGCTTCGCTCAGGATGACGGCTCACTTCGCTCAGGCCTCCGCGGCGGCAACTCCAGGAGGTTCCCTCTCGGCAGAGGTGATAAGGCCGTCTGGCCGGCGTTAAGGACTTCGAGAATCCGCTCGACATCGTAGACACTACCACCCCAAGTACCCCCGCTGACTGCCTGCAGCGCGGCCCAAAGCCGCGTGTCAGCAGGCAGCCGGGGATCGGCTTGCAGGGAGTCAGGCGTCGGTCGCTCGGCGAGCACTTGAGCGCCTTGCTCCGGACCGAATTCGATCAGAGCGCCGCTGACCGGATCGGTCACGCCGATGAGATTGACGGAACCGACAAGTTTGTTGCGATCGATCCAGATGCGGATCAGGTCGCCGTCGCGGACTTTGCCGATCGGCCCCCCGGCCAACGCTTCGGGGCCTACATGCCCGATGCAGGGGCCGGTGCTGACGCCGGAGAAGCGGGCATCGGTGACGACAGCCACTTCGCGGCCGCACTCCAAATGCTTGAGCGCCGAGGTGATCTGATAGGTCTCTTCCATGCCGGAACCTATGGGCCCACGGCAGCAGAGCACCAGGACATCGCCCGGCCGGATCGGCTTCTCGGCCTGGCCTTTGATGGCGGCCACGGCTGCACGCTCGGTATAGAACACGCGGGCGGGGCCGGTCTTGCGGTAGACGCCATCGGCATCGACGACGCGCGCGTCGATCGCCGTGCTTTTGATAACCGAACCTTCCGGCGCCAAATTGCCGCGCGGGAAGCAAACCGTGCTCGTTAAACCCCGTTCGCGAGCCCGCGCAGGAGGCATGATCACGTCGTCTGCCCGTACCCCGTCGCGCTCGAACAGCAAGTCACGCAACCGAGCGCGGCGTGGCGATGTTTCCCACCACTCGAGCGACTTGCCCAGCGATTCGCCGGTCACGGTCAACACGCTGAGATCGAGCAAGCCTAACTCGCGCAAGTGCAGCATCACTTCGGGCACGCCGCCGGCAAGGAAGACGCGTACGGTAGGGTGACCGACCGGGCCGTTGGGAAGTGCATCGACCAAGCGCGGCGTGCGCCGGTTTATTTCCTCCCAATCATGTACCGTCGGCCGGCGGAGCCCGGCGGCGAAAGCGATCGCGGGCACGTGCAGCAAGAGGTTCGTCGAGCCGCCGAAGGCCGCGTGGACAACCATCGCATTGCGAAGCGACGCTTCGGTCAAGACATCGCGCGTGCGGATGCCGCGTTGGTCCAGTCGCATCACCGCTCGTGCGCTGCGGCGGGCCATATCGAGCCAGATCGCCTGTCCGCTGGGGGCCAGTGCTGAGTGCGGTAACGACAGGCCGAGCGCTTCGCCGACCACCTGTGAAGTGGCGGCCGTGCCCAGAAACTGGCAGCCGCCGCCAGGTGAAGCGCAGGCTCGGCAGCCCAGGTCGGCGGCGTCCTGAAGGCTGATCTCTCCATGCGCGTAACGGGCGCCGATCGTTTGGATCTTTGCGGCATCCTCGCCCTCCTCGGGCGGCAGCGTCACGCCCCCGGGGACGAGCACACAAGGCAAGTCCGGCGTGCCGGCCAGGGCCATCATCATGGCCGGTAAACCCTTGTCGCAGGTCGCGACGCCGAGGACACCGCGGCGTGTGGGAAGCGAGCGGATCAGGCGACGGAAAATGACCGCAGCGTCGTTGCGGAACGGCAGGCTGTCGAACATGCCAGCGGTCCCCTGAGTTCGCCCGTCGCAGGGATCGGAGCAAGCGCCGGCGAATGGCACGCCGCCCGCCTGTTTGAGCTCCCGTGCGGCGGCCTCGACGAGCAGGCCAATTTCCCAGTGACCGGTGTGATAGCCCAGCGCGATCGGCGTTCCGTCGGCTGCGCGCAGGCCTCCTTGCGTGCTCAGGATCAGATACTGCGGCCCGACCATCTCCGCGGGCGTCCAACCCATGCCGGCGTTCTGCGAGAGGCCGAACAAATCGCCGCTGGACCAGTTGCGAAGCATCTGGTCGTCGAGCGGCAGCGCGCCGCGCGGACCGGCAGCCTTCGAACGCACGTCGAGGGTCTCGCTGGCGGCCCCGTCGAGCAGCTCGGAGAGTGAGATATCGGACTGAAGGGGCAGATTAATCATGTAACTTGCTAGTAGCTGAATTCGCCAGAATTCAGGCCATTTGTAGGTTGCTGGATTCGCTAGAATTCAGGCGGACCGGAAGTCTGGCGACTTCCGCTACGGGCTCACCGGCATACGCCAGCGCACCATTGTCGTTGCCAATAGGGGTAATGCAATGGAAGCGGCCAGGACGTACCACGTCACGTGCTGCGTGCGGCCGTAATAGCCGAGGATCGAGTACGCTACCGCGATACCGAGATTAGCCAGCGCCACGGGCACAAAAAACCGTATCCACGAAAGTCGCGTCGCGCCAAATAAAAGGACACTGGCCTCGGCCAATACCGGCAGCGCCCGAAAAAGCACCAGCAATCGCGGACCAAACCGCTCGCTGAGTCGGTCCATTCGGTCGAGGTCTGCCGCACTGGCCAGCCGCACCGCCAACGGCCGCCCGACCGCACGGGCGACGCCAAAGCCCAGGCTTGCACCGAGCGACAATCCTAACCACGAAGCCAGCGTTGCTAGCGGGATCGAAAGCTGTGTGCCGGCTAGCGTGCTTACTAGGCTGGACGGGACGGGTAGGAACACATCGGTCGCAAGTACAGTGACCACTACCAGGAAAACTGACGAATTCGAGGGAGGAGGAGACAACCAGCGTTCGACTGTGGCTTCCACACGCTCGCCGAACCAGAGAAAGGGAACGATCGGGATCGCCAGGGCGACGGCGATGAGAACGGCAGTGCGGAGAAGATGGCCCATAATGTCGCCTTTCGCTCCGCGAAAGGGCGTTCTTTCGCGGAGCGAAAGACGACAAACACCAAAAGACGGCGGGCCGTCCGACCTCCGGACGGCCCGTGCGTTGATCATGACGCCGCGGCCCACGAGGCCGCCGCTCATGCGGTGTTGTTAGTATATTATGGGAGGCTGGGCGAATTTGTCCAGTTCCGGTTAGGCCGTAGCTGAGCGGCCAGGGCGACAAGCCGCGGACAGCGGGTCATTCCCCGTTGACGCAGGCCGTAAGGTTGTCCGATACTAGGAACTTGTCTCCGCCGGAGGCGAAGGTCGTCGGTCCTTTTCACTGTCTTACAAAGGAGGATGAAAGCTCTGGAACGTTCACAGAGGATCAATGAGCAGATTCGCATTTCGCCGGTTCGCGTGATCGGGGCCGATGGTACGCAGTTGGGTGTGATCCCCACCGACCAGGCCTTAGCGGCTGCTCGAGAGTTGGATTTGGACCTGGTCGAGGTGGCGCCCACCGAGCGCCCACCGGTCTGTCGAATCATGGACTTCGGCAAGTTCAAGTACCAGCAGAAGAAGAAGCATGGAAAGTCCCATGCGCATCAGAGCAAGATCAAAGAAATCCGCTTCCGGCCCAAGACCGGCGAGCATGATGTTGACTTCAAGCTCAATCAGGCGCGGGGCTTTCTAAGCCACAAGGACAAAGTGATCGTGTCCGTGGTGTTCCGCGGCCGCGAGATCGCGCACATCGACGAAGGCCGGCGTTTGATTGACAACGTAATCAAGTCGCTGGAAGAAGTCAGCAAGATCGAATCGCCTCCCCAACAGCAGGGAAAGCGGATCACTTGCGTGCTGGTGCCGAAGTAGGCGGGTTATTCGTGGGGCAGGCATTCTTGCCTGCCGTGCTCGGCAGACAGGAATGTCTGCCCCACGATGTGCGGTCTACAGTTACTCCCCCAGATACGCCTGTTTCACGCGCGGGTCGTCTAGGAGTTCGCTTGCGCGGCCGCTAGCGATGATGGATCCGGTTTCCAAGGCATAGCCGCGATGCGCGCAGCGAAGCGCCATCCGTGCGTTCTGCTCGACGAGCAGGATCGTCATCCCCTCCGCATTCAGCCGGCAAATCACCTCGAAGATCTTTTGTACGAACAGCGGCGCCAATCCTAGCGACGGCTCATCGAGCATCAGCAGTTTCGGCCGGGTCATCAGCGCTCGGGCAAGCGCGAGCATCTGTTGTTCACCGCCCGAAAGCGTGCCGCCGAGCTGGCCGGATCGCTGTTTGAGCACCGGAAACAACTCGTAACACCGCAGCAGGTCGTCGCTGACGCCAATCTTGTCGCGGCGGGAGTACGCCCCCATTTGGAGATTCTCGAGCACGGTCAAACGCGGGAAGATCTGCCGTCCCTCGGGAGACTGGCACAGACCCGCCCGCACGATCGCGTACGCAGGGCGGCGATCGATCGGTTCCCCGTTGAATGCAACGCGGCCCTCGCGGGAACGAAGTGTGCCGGAGATGCACAACAGCGTTGTCGTCTTGCCCGCGCCGTTTGCACCGATCAGCGTGACGATCTCGCCCGCTTCCACGGCCAGTGAAATGCCGCGAAGCACTTCGATGGGGCCATAGCCGGCGCGAAGGTTTTGAATTTCGAGTAGTGGCATGATGGGTATCGTTTCCCACGGCAGGGGCCGCCGCGGCGACCTCGCCGCGAGCAGTGGCACACGAACGGTCGTGACGCGCTACTCCTGCTTGCCCAAATACGCCTCGATCACGGCGGGATTTCTCTTTACTTCGGCCGGCGTTCCCTCGGCGATCTTGCTGCCGTAATCGAGGACCACCACGCGGTCGGAAATCGCCATGACGACGTTCATGTGGTGCTCGATTAGCAACACCGTCACACCGCGGTCGCGAATCTGACGGACCAGCTCGGTCAAGCGCCGCGTCTCGGTCGCGTTCATGCCAGCCGCCGGCTCGTCGAGCAGCAGCACTTGCGGCTTCGTCGCCAGGGCGCGGGCGATTTCCAGCCGCCGCTGGTCGCCGTACGCCAGGGAGCCGGCAAGCCGGCCGCTCATCGTTTCCAGGCCCACGAAACGCAGCAGATCGTGCGCGTCGTGATGGCCGGCGGAGGCGCGACCACCGCGGACGCGCCTTTTGAGGCGCCCGCTCGCCCGGCCGCTGACATGCGCGCCGTCGAGCCCTATCAGCACGTTCTCCAAGAGCGTCAATTCGCGAAACAGCCGGATGTTCTGAAACGTGCGGGCCAGTCCACCCCGAGCCACGACCTCCGGCGTCCGCCGCGATCGATGCCAGATTGCGTAGGCGCCGGCGACACCGAGAACGAAGCCCGCTCCAAAGCCAACAAAGACGGCGACCCGAACATAACGACGTGCGAACCGCAAGTCCCGCAGCCGCGAATCGTCCACATTAACACGCCAGCGGGGATCGCCTGCCACGGTCGCTAGCTCGGTCTCTCCGCGAACCGCTTGTGCGAGCAAGTCCTTGAGCGCGGCCGCTTCCTGCGGGCTCGCCGCTTGCCCCAATTCGCGATTGAGATGGGGGCTGATCACCACCCAACGACGGCGGCCAGGTTCGACGGCCAACTCGCCGCGCAAGTAGGAAAGCAGATAGTCGCCCACGTGCGACCAGGACACAAGAGCGGCTTCGGCCCTGCGGTCTGCCTGAGCGGGAGGGACCAGCATGTACCGTTTGATGGTGGCACGCCAGAGAAGATTGGCATCGACGCTGAGAGCCATCACCACTGTGCCGGATAGCAGTCCAATCAGAATACATCCCAGGCGAACATGCCACGTCAGCGCTCGCGCAAGCTCCCTTCCGGCGAATAGAATCCGCCCTTCCGTCGGCTGATACACGCCCGTGACGGCATTGAATGCCGTCGTCTTGCCGGCGCCATTCGGCCCGATGATCGAGAGAATTTGGCCCTGCTCGACCGCGAAGTCGAGATTGCGGACAGCCACCAGGCCGCCGAACCGCACGGTCAAGTTCTTGACTTCAACGAGCGGCATGACCGAGGGGTGAAGATTGCGGCGCCCCTACCGGCTCTGGAGCTGGAAGTTGGCTTGGTCGGCTCCCTCTTCGGGCACATCAAAGCTGAGCTCCGTCCGCAGATTGTACTTCGCCGGGACCCGCTCCGGCGCCTGCGTTACGGTCTGCCCTTCGAGGACTTCGGTGGAACCATCGCCCGGAGCGCGGCTCGTTTTGATCCGCACGATATGCCGGCCAACGACCGCGCCGGGCCGATCGTCGGAAGTGGTCAACGTGTAGTTCCCCTGATCATCCGTAATACCGCGCGACGTGACGGCGGGCATAGTGCCCGGCTTTGCGACGGGCAGGTAGGAAACCAGAGCGCCTGCCAGCGGCTTGGAATCGAGCGTGACGGCGCCGCTGACCGGGGCCAATCGGTGCGGGTCTTGTCCGCAACCGATTGCCGACGAGATGATCACTGAGCCAACCAACAGGCGAATTATCGATGCTCCCGCGCTCATTCGTTCACGACCTGGATTTCTCGCCCGGCGATCGTCGCCGTGTTGGCCATTACGGTCATATCGATGTCAGTGGTAATCGAACGCACTGACCCATCGCAGAAGACAAAGTTCACGGCACTGCTGCCGCCGTGCATGCTGGAAAAGGCGCGCCGGCAGGGCTGTGGAAAACTGGGATCGGGCATGTTCTTGCTGCAGGTCTCGTAGTCCGGAGTCCAGAAATGCGAGCCGACGTTGGCGACGATGCTGCCGAGGTTCATGCCGTAAAAGCTGTCGGCCCAATAGACCGATCGGCCGAACAGCCGGTTGGCGGTGTATTCGCCGATCAAGAGTGAATGCGACGCGCCGTCGATGAGCTGGCCGGCGCGGACCGGCGACAGCCTGAATCGCGTTACCATGTGCATGGCGCCGCGGTCTTCGAGGTTGAGTTGATTGGGATTGTCGCCGAACGTGGCTTTCATGCTGTCCCAGTACATCTCGTCGGGGTTGCCGCCGGAGAGGCCGCGGCCGCCGACCGCGCGGTATGAGCCGGTGGCCAGTCCCTGGGGCGAGAATGTGGGACCATTCTGCGGAATGGCCAGGCGGCCGACGTTTGGATCACTCGGACAGCCCATCACGGGGAGAATCGTTTGCAGCACCGGCTTGTTGACGTTGTCCCAATTCAGACGCGTTTGATCGTAGCGATCATAGAGAGCGCCTTCCTCAATGTACGGCAGAATCTCGATCGCCCAATTTGTGAGTTCGTCGGTAGGATTGGCGTCGCGGCGCAAGACCTTTCCGGGCGGATACGTTTTTTTCGCGTCGAGATGATTGAGGCACCCCAGTCCCAAGTTTTTGAGGTGATCGAGACAAGTGGTGCGGCGCGCCGCTTCCCGCGCTGCCTGGACGGCGGGCAATAACAACGCTACCAGTACGCCGATAATGGCGATCACCACCAACAACTCCACGAGAGTAAAGCCGCGCGTGCCTGACCGCATGATTACACCGTCCGGAAGTGAAAGGTGACGAAGTTGTCCAAATCGCGCAACCACAACGCTGTCGCGCTCTTAAGACGATAACCGGGAGAGCCGGGACGGGTCTACGAGGAAACGGACAAAGAGTTGCAGGAAATGGTCAAACGTCTAGGGCGATTTCAAATCGAAGTCCGCGGAGTCCGTGCCTTCAGCGGGAACTTCCATCGTTAACTCCGAGGCGTCGTTGTAGCGCCTGGGAATTGGGTCTCTTAGGGCGGGGTTGCTAACGTCGCTCGAGGTGTCCTCGGTGTTGGACCTGCGGTGCGTACGAATCACTACCCGGTGATTGGCCACCACGGCCCCGCTCTGCCCGCTGTCGTAGAATTCGAGCGTGTACCGGCCGTCTTTGTCGGTCGCGCCGACCGAAGCCATGCCGCCGCCCATGGGCTGAAACGTCAACGCGGCATCCGAAAGTGGCTTGCCGTTCATGCGGACGGTGCCGGAAACCTCCGCGGTGTCATACTTACTGCCGCCGCATCCCGCCAGAAGAAGCGATCCGAAGGCCAGAAGACACAATCGCCGGCTTTTCGGCGTTGAGAGTATTCGCAAGATCGTCGTCTCCCGAGAGGGTATTATCGGCGCTCGGTGGCACTGCTCGCGGCGAGCAGTGGCACGAGAAATGGCACGATTAATAGTCGCCCAGCGATCGGATCGTTTCCTCGCCCGCGATCGACCCGGAAGCGGCCCAGATCAGCATGTCGATGTCGGCGTTGACGGAGTGTACGCTGCCATCCAACATCACGGCCTGCAAAATGTTGCCGGTGTGCAGGCTTCCCCAGGCGCGCTTGCAGCGGTGATCGTCGCCGCTGTTGGTGCTTGAGCACTTGGCATAGTCGGGCAGGATCAGGCGTGTCTCGGGGATCGTGCTCGACTGATTATAGGAAGTGTAGCCGTAACCCCAGAACGTGCGACGGCGGCTCGATGCTGAGTTGGTGATCTTGGTGTGGTACTCGCTGATCAACAACGTTTTGGAGGCGCCGTCCTTGATGTTCTTGAACGATTCAAAATACAAATTGAATCGTGCGCCGCTGGGTGGCTTATGAAGGTAGACGTGCATCGGGCCGCGCCAACTATAGTTGACATTGTTCTCGGTCACGACCTGAGGATTGTCCCAGAAGTGATCACCGGTTTCGCCCGTGATGCGCCCCGTGTTGGCGCGATAAGAGCCCGGTTGGAACGGAATGCTCGTATTGTTACCGCTCTCCGGGGCATCCTGCCGCGACGTGTCGATATCGGAGGGGCAGGTGTAAACTGGCATATACGTTTGATACAACAAGCGGTCGTCGGCGTCGTCAATGTACGTTCCCCGATACTGATCGAACATCGCTTGTTCTTCGATGTACGGCATGATCGCCACGGTCCAGGTCATGCGGCTGGGGTTTCCGATCGACGTATCGGTTTCCGTCGACGCGGGATAGCGCCGGCGCGCGTCGAGATGGTTAATGACGCCCAAGCCCATTTGCTTCAGGTTGTTGGTGCACTGTGTCCGCCGAGCCGCTTCACGGGCTGACTGGATCGCCGGCAGCAACAGCGCCACCAGGATGCCGATGATCGCGATCACTACCAACAATTCGACCAGCGTGAAACCGCGGATTCGAGAGCGCATGATCCACCGCCATATTAAGAAGAGATAAGAACAGCGATGCCCCTGGAACAGGGCAGAACGGTTACGCCCAACTCTTAACCTTAACAAACGAGGGGTAGGCGGGTCAACCAAAATCGCCCAGGTTTCCCTAGGCGAATGGGACAAGAACTTGCAAAAACGGGGCCAATCGTTGGAGTTTCAAGCTTTAGCTTGCCTTCTCGGTAGGGAACGGTCTCTGTGCCGTTCCGTCGGGCGAGTTGGCCCAGCAACGCCACTTTGCGCTTCCGGAACGCCACCCGCCACGGCGGGCAAGCTTTGGGCGTTCCCTACAGAGTACGCGGCCGCTCAGAACGCCGACTGCGCCTTCACGCCGCTGTTACTCGGCATCTTGTAGTTGTTGTCGAGCAATTCGTTCTGGCGCCGCTGGATTTCGCGGTTGCCGCCTTGCAATTGCTCAAGCAACTGCGTCTCGTTCGAAAGCGACTTGCCGCGCCCTTCGCCCGGAGGCGCTTGGGCAGGCTCGGCCGCGGGAGCGTTTGGCGCTGGCTGCGGGCCAAGCTCGGTCTGACCGCGGAAGAAGGCGTAACGGCTGTCGTCCACCTGGGCAATCACGGTGCTCTTGCCCTGGATGCCTTCGGCGACGAACACGCCGCGCAGGTCGGCTTCGCCGGAGACGAACTCGTTATTTCGGCTGCCGATCACTTTGGCGTGCGCGTCGGAGACGTAGTCTTCTTCGAGCACGTTCTTTACGGTCACGCGCACTCGTCCGGCCGCCGCGTCTTCCTGCACTTCGACCGCCAAGGGGCTCACGAGCACGAGTCCGCTGGCGTGCAGGTTGTCGCCGCGGCAGACCACGAGGTACGCGCCTTCTTCCTTGAGCGGCAGCTTGAGCTTTTCGCTGCGGTCGCGGTAGTCCTTGCCGTCGCCCAGCTTGAACGTCTCCTCGAAGAACGGCCGGATGCCCGACAGGTTGATTTCGGTAATGCCCAGCAGGTTCCGCTTGAGCAGACTGAATTTCATCAGGTCGATGCGGTACACGCGGATCTCGGCCGCGGCGACGTTGCGGAACTTGAGCTCGACCTGGGCCGGTTCGTTGGGCCGCATCGTCGTCACCTCAGGAAGTGAGATCTCCTTACGCGTGAAGTAGGCAATCGCCTCCTTGGCGTCCTGGAAGCGTTCGTCGACTTTGGCGTACTCGGCGATGGCCTCGGCCGCCTTGCCCAGGCTGTGGAACACCTGGCCCATGATGTAAATCGCCTGCCACTTGTTGGGGCTTTCGACTTCGCGGCCGGTCTGCTTCTCGGTGCGCTTGTGCTCGGCCACTTTGCCCGCCATTTCTAGCGCCTTCTCGTGCTCGCCGAGGGCGAAGTGACCGTAGGCCTGGATGTACCAGTAGCTATCAAGGTAGTCGCTGTCCTTGTAGCGTTCGGCGTAGCGCGTGGCACGTTCAATGACCTCCTTATGCGCCTTGAGCTCCAAGAGCGCGTTGGCCAGTGAGAACGCGGCCTGGTCCGCTGCCGGATCTTCGGGGTACATGGTGAGGAAGTGGTCGAGCATGGCCAACGCCTGCTGGATGAGCACGACGCGGTTGATCTTCTTCTCGCGCAGCTTCGGATCGGCGGCGGCTTGCGGCGCCTTGGCGTAGACGCGCTGCGCCAGTGCATACGTCGTCGCGGCGACGTACGGCTCGGGGGGGTATTCGGCCAACAGGCGGTTCATCACTTCCACGGAGCGCAAGAACTCGCCTTGCGCTTCGAGGAAGCCCGCAACGCCGTTCTCATTGATAAAGCTGCTTTCGACGGTGGCCCGATATACCAGGTAGCTCCGCTCGTACTCGCCGATGTCGTGGTACGCGGCGGCGACCTTCATGATCTTCTCGTAGGGGATTTCCAGGTCGGGCCACTTCTCCTTGATGATCTCGAAGTAGCGGACGACTTCGCCCGCCGGTCCGGTATTCAGGTGAACGTCGAGCAGCATCCGCGCGGTGTCTTTATAAACGTCGGGGTTGACGTTCCATTTGGCCAACAGCTCAACCAGGTGCGTGCCGGCGGTCTTGAACTCGTCCTTGGCGAAGTGGCGCTTGCCCAGCTCATACAGCTCGCGGGGCGTCAGGCGGTATTCGTCCTTACTCTTGGCACCGAGCGCCAGCACGTCCAGGTTCTTCAGCTCCGAGACGGCAAGCTGGTCCGGGCGATACGCGTTGCGGATGATTGTCGGCGGGGCTTTATAGGCGCCGGGCAGGTATCCGTGGACGTCGAAATGGATCGAGCCGACGTGCTGGCGGTTGCCCAGGTAGAACGTGATCTCGCCGGCGCCGAGCTCGAACCGCTCGAAGCCGCCTGTGATCGAGCTTTCGATCACGGTCACGCCGCTCGGCAACGGTTCCGTCACCACCAGGTACTCAAGCTGCTCCTCGGGCGTGTTTGCCGGCAGGTTGGCGCGCCATATATTCAACTCGACGTGCCCCCGCTTGCCGACGGCAAGCTGCGTGAGCGGGTTGCGAAACGTGGTGTAGCTGCCTTGCAACATGTCGAAGCCGCGAGTGATTTCCTGTCCATCGAGCTCCAGCGGGGCGGGTTCGTGGTACCGCCGGACATACCAGTTCTTGGTCGTGTTCTTCAGCTTATCGGCGGCGACAAACCCGCCGAGCACGGCCTGGTACGTGTAGCGTCCGCGGCCGGTGAGCTGGAAGTTGATCCGTTGCTTGCCCTCTTTGAGCAGGTGCGGGGGAACATGGACACTGAGCGTGTCGCTGTCCTCGGTGATGTCGAGCACTGCGGCCTGCAGGTCGTTGACGAAGATCGTGAGCTTGTAGTGCTGGTCTTCGAACCGAGTTTTGGCGTACCAGGTCGCTACGGCCATCGCCGCGGGGCCCGTGGCTTTCTCCGGCGACCAGCGGTGGCCGGTGCGGTGGGCCATGAGCCAGTCGACTTGTTCCTTGGTTTTCGCCGAGTCGGGATTGGCTATCTCCAGGCCCAGGGCAAAAAGTGCTCGCAGCTCGGTGGCCGAATAGCTCCACGGCAGCGAGCCCAGCGCAGTCGCGCGGCGGACCGGCACGTTCGTCAGGTCGCGCTCGCCGAGATCTTCGAGCAGCTCGGCGGCGGTTGCTTTGCGGTCCATTTCGGCAAATGCCAAGGCCAGGTGCGCAAGCGCGGCGGTGGAGAGCGAGGGCTTATTGCGGTGCAGGCGGTTGGCGAGCGTAAAGTCGCCTTGGCCGGCGACTGACAAGGCATGCAGCAGGATCGCCTTGCTCTCAAAGTCGGTTTCGCTCGTATTGGCGATTTGGCTTTGCAGGTAGGTCTTGGCCTTTTCGAACCGGTCGTCGGCGACCTTGTAGCCGGCGCGCTTGGCAAGCGCCAACGCCCACACAACGCGGGCCGATGTAAAGCGATGGCTCGTCTGGCCGTGACCCGACCAGGTCCAACCGCCGTCTTCCTGTTGCGCCGAGATGAGCTGGCTGAGCGCCGTGCGGATGCGCGCGTCGAGCGCCTGGGCTTGCGGCGCGAGCTTGTCGCGCGTTTCGCCGAGCAATTTTTGCAAGGCGAGCGAAGCCATCAAGTCGCTGGTGGTCACGTCAAGGCCGGAGGCAATGGTTACCGCATCGAGCTGGCAGGCCGGCGGCGTGCCGAGCACGATGTCTAACAAGCTGCGCTCGACCGTGGGTCCGATGATGATCTGCAGGCCCGGAGATTGCAGCGGCATTTCGGGGTTGGGCTCAATCCAGGCAGTCGTATCGCTTGAGGCGCTGCCGCTGGCGGTGACGTACACCGGCACGCCGTAGGGACGGATCGGCACGACGCGGCGGATTCTGTCTTGCTGATCTCCGTTTTCTACAACTAGTTCAAAGGCGACGAGATCGTTTGCCACGTGAGTCTCCGCTGTATCCTTCTTGACGTCCTTCTTTCCTTTCGATTCATCCTTGTTCGCCGTTTTATCCGGCCTTCGGATGGAGGTCTTAAACGTCAGCTCTTGCATCCCGCCGCCAGTGACAGCGACGGTCTTCTTCTCTTCGATCGTGCGGCTGCCGATAATCGTCCGCAGTGTCGCGACGATATTGGTCTTCGCGTCTTTCTTCAGATCGTGATGGACCGAGACGATGATCTCGGCGTCGTCGCCGTCCGTGAAAGCCAATGGCAGTTTTAGCTCGCCGAACAGGTCCTTTTTGGCGACGATTTCGAGGTCCGCTTCGCCGGCCAGCGTGTCGGCGGTGATCCCCTTGGCGTTGATTTTCCAGGCGGTCGACTGCTCGGGGACGGTGAGAGTGAGGGTGGCTTCGCCTTTTTCGTCGGTCACCACCACCGGGTTCCAATAGCCGGTTTCCTGGGGCCCCTGTTGGGCGACAATCACGGCGCCTGTGCGGGCCAGATTGGCCGCGAATTTCTGCACGTCGGCTGCGGTCAGCGTGTCACCCAGCGTGTTGCGAAAATTGACGTTGAACTGCTCGCCCGTCGGGCTGACGCAGACAAAATCCTTGAAGCCGTTCTGGATCGACCAGTTGAGGTTGACGCTATTGGCTTCGAGGATTTGACGCGAGGTTTCGGCGTCGTTGGCGCGGCGGCCGTTCTGGCCTGCGGCGAGGAGTTTGCCCAAACTCGCGTAACCGTACTCCTCCGGCTCGATCGTCGAAGTGATTATGTCTGTCAGCGAGTCGAAGTCCGCCAATTCTTTCGCGTCTTTGTCAATATCCTTCCCGGTCTGGGCTTGCTGTCCACCGCCGCGCTTGTCGGCTAGACCGCGCGTGATCGCCGCTCGGGCACCGGTCGCCAGCCGTTTTTTGAGCGCGCTTTGCTCGAGCATCCGATTGTTGACGCCGGGAGTTTCGTCCAGCACGCCGGCGACCCGATTAAAGCGCAGATTTCCATCTCCAGCGAATGGATCGTCGAAACCATCCGAGAACGCCGAAGCCAAGAGGCGCTCTTCTCTCTCCTGTTCGACCACTCGCTGTGACTGACTTACTATGAGTCCCAGATTCGTGTCAAACGACTCAACAGAACCTGCTCCTCCCACGGCACCCCAACCACCATTTGTCGTTGCACCATCCGCGCCACTGACGATGACAGCGCCGAGCGGACCGCCCCGAGGGGCGCCGGCCACACCGAAGGCATCGGTCGCCGCGAGCCGCGCGGATTCGTCGGCGGCAATCTCCAGCCGTTCAGCCTCGGCCAAAAGTTGCTTGTCGATCGGCCTCGTCGCCGGGTGATAGCTGAACGTGATGCTCGAGCCGGAGCGGACCGTGATCTCGCGCATGCCGCCGGCGAAAAAGTCATGGATCGCCGGCACGTGGCTGGAAAACATGGCTAACAGCGACTGCTCGACCATGGCCACGCTCAATTCGGCGACGACCGGCTTGCCTTGCGGGTCGGTGGCCTTGATAACCAACTCCAGTTCCTCGCCGGGACGGAGCGGCCCTTTTGCTCCGGCTTTGCGCTTCGTTTCCATTGTCACCTTCAGGTCTCGCGTGACGCGGAACTCGCTCGAGGCGGTATGGAAGCGAACGATGGGCTTCTTTGGCGAGACACCGGTGGTCTTCACGGCGGTGGCGTCGGCGGCCGCGTTGCCGTCCTTCTTCGGCGCCCGCGTGTCGGTCATCACGATCACCGACAACTCGAAGTTCGGCGCCAGCCTGGCCGACATGGGGACGGATAGTTTGTTCGCCCCCTGCTTGAGCTCGACGAGCTTATAATCGAGGACCTTGGCGCCTTGATACGTCACGAGCGCCAGCGCCGGCTCTTCGCGCCAGTGGATCTGTACTGCCGCCGTGTCGCCGGCTTTGTAAAGGTGCTTATCGGCCAGGATCCGCAGGCGGACGGTGTCCTCGTCGTCGGAGATTTGCACCGCGTGCTGTCCGGTGATCGCGTTCTCGAAGCGATCGGTCCCTTCGGCGCGGACGATATAGGTCGCTCCTTTGGCGACCTTCAGCGTTTTGCGCACTACGCCGTCCTTGGCGTCCGTGATGACCTCATGCTGCTCGACTTCGCGCTCGCCTACTTTGCCGCCGACGTTGGTCTGTTCCAGCAGCTTGAGCGTAACGTTCTGGGAGATGGGCTTTCCTTCGGCATCGAGGGCCTTGACCTCGACATCGAACGACTCGCCGGCCACATAGACATTACGCAACGTTGAAACGGCGAGCGTGTACCCTTGCGCCGCCAGGAAAAAATTCTGCGTTATACTCAGGCTGCGCTCCGGCAGCGAAACCGCAAGCGGAAGAACTTGAGTTTCGCGGAAGTCGCGCGTCGGCAGTTTGAATTTCACCTCGCCGTTCGCGTCGGTCGTGGCAGTGTAGCTGCGTTCGCTGCCAAGCTGATAGCGAATCTCGCGGCCGACCAGCGGTGCGCCGTAGTAAAACTTTGCGGTGATCTTTCCTTCGATCTCTTCGCCGCGATAGAACACCTTCCGCTCGGTTTCGACCGCCAGGCGGATCGGCTCCAGGCGATACTCGTGGACCGTAAAGCTCCCCTCGTGCGTCTTGTCCTCCTGATCGCGAACCACGATCCGGTAGGCCCCCGGCGGGCTGGTCGAAGGGAGAGTGAACATCGCCCGGAACGTGCCGTACTCGGAGACTTTCACATCCTCCTGCCAAACGGCGCGGTTCCGCGTGTCATAGACTTCGAGGGCGTACTTCTTGTCCTTCTCGATCACGAAGTTGTCGTCTGAGGCCTTACGCAAAATGCCACGGACGTGGACAAGCTGGCCGGCGCGGTACGCGGGCCGGTCGGTGTAGATGTAGCCGCGGTCGGGCAATCCTTGCGCGACGTTCAAACCGGACAGGCTGACCACGTTCGACGCCACACTGCCGTCGGCCGCCGCGAAAATGCGCACGTCCTCGGTCGCCTTGAGCTCCTTGTACGACTGCTTAAACACGCCGTCGTCGCCGGTCTGTCCCTCGGCGAACACCTGCTGGCCATTGGACACGAGCAGGCGTGCCTTTGGCCACGGTTTGCCGGTGAGCATGTTCTGGGCAAAGACGAACACTTCGTCGCGCGAACTCTTGACGATGATCTCGAGGTCGCTGGCGATCACCAGCGTCGTCGCTTCCAGCGTCTTGCTGCTGACCGTGACAGCCATCACGCCGGCCGTGGGTGCGTCGCCTTCGGCCGTTTTCGGCAGCGGAATTTCGATCTCATTCTCGAGCTGCTGATAGTCGGCATAGTCGGGCACCTTGTACTCGATGGTCTGATCGGGATCGATCAGGGAAATGTCGAGCCCTTCGACGCCATGAACGTTGTGCATCTTACGGAAGTAGGTCTCCAGATCGACCTTGTACGCCTTGACCGTCACGGCGTCGATGTTTCGCGAAGTGAGCTTGATCCGCGGCGTCTCGTTGTTGCGAAATACGCGGTCGCTGGCGATCGACATGGTCTTGGCCGTCAACCGACCGATGGCCACGCGCGCGTGCGGCGTGAAATTCCCCCAAGTGACCTTCTTGTACTCCGCGAGCGCCTCTTCCAGCTTGCCGAGCTTGCCTTCGAGCGTCGCGGCGATCATGTATTGAGCCTGCGACGATTCGTTCGTGCCGGGATACTTGGAAACCAGCCGCCGCCAGTCGGCGATCGCTTCGGCGTATTTTTCCTCCTCGAAGTACATCTGCCCAAGCTGATAGAGGATCGCCGGGTTGCGGCTGTCGAGCGCGTACTTCACCATGAACTCTGACCAGGTTTTGCGAGCCTCGTCGTACTGCTTGTTCTGCCGCTGCTCGACGCCGACCAGGTACTCGGTGTCGATGATCGCGCGCTGCACGTCGCTCCAGGCCGAGTGCGAGGCGTGTTTTGCGAGGTAATCGCGCCAGGCTTGAAGCGCCTGGTCGAACTTCTTCTGGAGCTGATACGCGCGGCCGAGCAGGTTTCGAGCGTCGGCGATCTCGTCCTTATCGGCGTATCGTTTGTCCGATAAAAATCGATCGATCGCCTTCACCGCATCTGCGTTGCGACCGAAGTTCATATAACTCTGAGCGATTCGCAGATGGGCCTGCGGCGCAAGCTGGTGGTCGGGGTATTTCTTCAAGAACGATTCAAGCGACGATACCCCCAGGCTCAGCTCTTCCTTGTTGCCGGGGCTGGGCAGGCCGTACGTTGCCGAGAGATTGAACGCCGCCTGAGGAATGTGCTCGTGCTTCGCATCAGCGTGCGCAGCCAGCAGATCCTGCCAGGTCCTCCGCGCCTCGTCGCGCTGGCCCAGGGCGAGTTGCGCCTCACCCAGGCGGAACCGCGCTTCGATGTCGCGCTTGATCCCCTCACCCCGGCCCTCTCCCGGGGGGAGAAGGAGTTTGTGCTCCTTGATGAACTTTGCATAAAGGTTCGCGGCCTCCTGGTGATTGCCGAGCAGTTGATAAGAGCGGGCGATCTGCAACTCGACTGCGGCCTTGCGGTCGGGTTTAGGGCCGACTTCCAACGCCTTCTTGTAGAACTCCAGCGCTTTGGCGTAGTCCGGCTTCTGCTGCAATTCGTCTTTGGGCTTGAAATAGGCGTCGGCGAACTCCAGATATAAGTCAGCAATCTCCTGCTTTCGGTCGGCCGACAGCAGCCGCTCAGCCTGCTCCTTGTAGATCAACTCAGCAGCGCGAAAGTCGCCCTTGCGGGCGTAGGACACCGCCATGCCGAACTTCGCACGCTGTCCCCACTCGCTCTTGGGATGTTCCTTGGCCAGCGCCGTATATTGCTCGATCGCCTCGTCGTACTTCTGTTGAAGATGTAAAGCGCGGGCCTTGAGGAAAGCGAGGTAATCCTTGGCGGCGTCGGGTTGGGCGGCGGCCTCGTCAATCGCCTTGACCGCTTCGGCATAGCTGCGGTCTTGCAGAAGCTGGCGCACCTGCTCCGGAATCTTGTATTCGGCCTTGATCGTTTTCAGTTCGGCGGCGCCTTTACCGTTTTTGACGTCGTCGGCCGCCGGGACGAGGGCCGCGTTACACAAAGCTACGGATACAATCAGGGCCAAGTAAGCGCGGAATGGCATTGCAAAAGACTCCTGAGACGAATAGTTCCGTGTGCCACGGGCTGTGGCGCGTGCTCGTGCGCCAGATCAGGCTGGCATTGGCGGACACCCGACAGGGCATCACGCGAGTTTAGACGCCCCACGAGCGTCAAAAGTTTCCATCCGGCTGGATTTTAGCATCTGGCGGCGCCGGTCGGTGTAACGCGGTTGTAACACCCGTCGGGTCACAACACTGTAGGGAACTGCCTCTGTGCTCCCGGCGCGCCGGGATTGGGCGAGTTGGTATAGCGACATCGTCGAGCACTTCCGGAACGCCACGGAGGGCGTTCCCGACAGAGAGCAAACCTGCAGGCTACCTTACGGCACCATAACCGGTAATCCGTCGGCCTTCTTCAGCAGCCGCAGAAAGGTCTCCGCGTCAAGGTCGCGCGAGATCATGCGCACCGACCCGTCTGCAAAGCCGGCCGCGAAGGCACCGCCCGCCCGGAAGTGACCTAGCCCCGAAAGCGGGTCGTCTGCTTCCACCTTGAAGTCGTCGGGCTTGGTCCAGGGAACGGCCCGGTCGGCATCGACCTCCAGGACAAGAATTGTCTTGCTCACCCCGTCCTTAATGTCACGGAGACGAGCACCCGCGTCGCCGGAAAAGATCGTGTCCTCGCCCACCGGCACGAGGTAGTTCGTCTTGGTGTCATCCGGAAGGTTGGGGTTGCGGTAGACGGCGGGCACCTGAGCGAGCAGCTTTTTGTTGTGCTCGCTGTCCCACGGTTCGTCCAAGCGAAATTGCTGGTAGAGCTCATTCTCTTCGATGTACGGGAGAATTTGGACTCGCCAACTCAACAGCGGTTTGCCTTGCTTGTCGAGAATAGCGCGCGCTGGAAAACTTTTGTTCGCGTCGAGATAGTTCAGCAACGCCAAGTTGATTTGCTTCATATTGTTCATCGAAGCTGTGCGCCGCGCCGCTTCGCGGGCCGCCTGGATCGCAGGCAGCAGCAAGGCAACCAACACGCCGATCGTCGCCGCGCCGCCGCCGCTATGCAGACTGATGGCCACGCGATCGTCCGTGCGCACAGGCTTGAGCACGCTCGCGAAGTGGTCCACAACCCGGCGCATGTACTGGGCGGTTGCTTGCTCGACTGGATCGTCGCCTTTTAGCTCGCGGGTCACCTGTGCCAGGACGGCTTCCTTGCCGACGGCGAGGGCCGTGAGGAGCAATCGTTCCAGTTCCGCGGCCTGGTTGTTGCGAGCGTGAAATGTCAACTCAAAATCAGGCTTGCCGCCCAGCTCGACGCGCACTTCGACGGCCGAAGTGAGGTCGGGGATTTTGGTGAACTCTTGAAACGGAGGCGGCAGCGGAGGGACTTGTGCCAGCAACGCGTTTATCTGTTCCCGAACCGAATCGATGCTCAGAATAGCTACCGCGTCCGCGGACCACGCCGTCTTCTGCAGCCGCCGCGCGAGCGGCGAATCGGCAGCGCCCTGGGCGCTGAGCAATTGCTTGAGCACCGCTTCGGGCGCTACGACAATGGTTCGATTGTCGGGCATGTGGAAGGCCATGTTTGCGCGCGGGTCCGTCCAGTAAGACTTGCCCGCGACGGCGCCCTCCTTGGCCTGTGCGCGGATCGGTGCCAGCACCTGCTGTGGATCGAACGGCTCGGAGAAGTAAGCGACGCCAGCGACTGTCGGTTCGCTCGGCGGAGCGAAGTTGGCGACGCTGATAATCGCCCGGTCGATCTTCGTCGGGTCAATGCCGGCCTCCTTCATCGCGGCGGCTGTAATGACCTCTCGGGGTAGGAGATCCATCGCCGGCGCCTCAAAAACGGCGCGCGGATGCACTACGACGACAGCAAACGCATCGGGCTGAATATAGCGCAGGTCGAGCGGTTTCTCCGCCGGGGCTGCCTGGTTGCCCTGCAACTTCGGCGTCGCTTGCGCGCGACCCGCAGGCGCCTTGCTCGGGGGTGTAGCGCCGCGTTGTGCCGCTGAAGGCCGCGGCTGCGTTCGGGTTGCCTGTCCCTTCGACTTTTCGGCGCCTTGCGCCACCACGAGGGCCGGCGTTACAGGCAGGGCCAAACTGATCGATAAAACGCAGCACAATAGCCGATGCGAAAGGGACATTTGCAATCCTCCTGTGAAGAAGAACGGCCGCGGGTTTATGGACGAGCCCCCGACGTTAGCACTTCTGCCGTGCGCCAGCGTACGGCGCGTCGCTCAGTAAGTCAAAGCGCCGGTAAGCACACTTACAAATACGGCGAAAACAGCCGGGCGATTCCGTAACGCAGCTTCAGAAGCAGGAAGCGGCCATCCAGTTCCTCAAGCGGCGGTGCAACTAACTGCTTGCCGGGGTATGATACTGAAAGGGCTCTGTTCCAAGTGGCACCTGCGATAACGCGCCCGTTTTCGTAATCAAATGTCTCTCGCCCAACTTCTCGACGATTATCCTCCAGTCCGCATTCCTGCCGAGGTGAACGGCAAGTTATCTGGATTTCGCGCCTGGGTGACGTCCGACGAGTTCCCCGAGAAATGGCGCGTGTCATTTCTGAATGGAGCAATCTTGTTTAACATGACCGAAGAGACTGAAACGCATAACAAAGTCAAAGTTGCCATTCAGTACACTTTGCACGGCGTCAGTAAGAAAGCTCAATCAGGCACGGTTTATGGCGATGGCGTCCAACTGTCGAACAAGGCAGCCAACCTCTCGACCTGCCCCGAAGCCATTTATATCTCGCGCGAGACCCTGCGCTCTGGGCGAGTGAAGCGCGTGCGGCGAAAAGGCCGGGACGAGTACATCGAGCTCGAAGGCACACCGGACCTTGTCGTCGAAGTCGTTAGTCGCAGCTCTCGCAGAAAGGACCTCATCGATCTGCCCGTCTTGTATCATCGCGCGGGCATTCCTGAGTACTGGCTCATTGATGCGTTAGGAGACGAGATCGACTTTAAGATACTTCGGCGCGGACCGCGGCGGTATCTCTCCGTCGAGCCACAACGCGGCTGGCTCGCATCGTCTGTCCTTAACAGGCAGTTTAAGCTCGTCCGCAAGCGCGACGAAGACGGTGATTGGCAATACGATCTCAAGGTCAAACAGTAATCAAGGAGATCGTCCGGCCGCTACAGATACGGCGAGAATAACCGCGCAATTCCATCGCGGAGCTTAACGAGCAGAGAACGCCCGTCCACGTCGGCAAGCGTGACCTGCCGCGCGCCTTCAAGCCGCCGCGCCACCAGCTTACTGAGCTCCGCCGCCAGCGCGCGGTCGTAACACTCCACGTTGAATTCGAAATTCAGACGCAAGCTGCGGGGATCCCAATTGGCCGAGCCCAACAGCGTCCAAGCATCATCGACGAGCATTAGCTTGGTGTGGTCGAACGGCGGCGCGGAGAGCCACACGCGGCAGCCGCGCTCCAGCACCTGGAACAGCATGGCGGTCGAGGCCCATTTGACGAGTGCCAGGTTATTGGCTTCGGGCAGAATGATATCGACCTGCACGCCGCGCAGCGCCGCAACGTTCAGGGCCTCGCTCAATGCATCGTCGGGCAGAAAGTAGGGCGTCATGATTACAACGCGCTCGTGGGCGCAGGTGAGCGCCCCAATGAGCGTCGTGCGCATCTCGCCGATGTCCTCGTCGGGACCGTTGGAGATGCCGCGCGCGAAGACCTCGCCGGCTACGTCCAGCGGTGGAAACCAGAGTTCTCCTTTTAACACTTCGCCCGTGGTGAAGGCCCAATCTTCAACGAATACTTCTTGCAAGTGCGCCACCACGGGACCGGCGAAGCGGAAATGCGTATCGTGCAAGGGAGCGCGCGGTTCCGCGGCGAGCATAGCGCCTTCGCGAATATTCAACCCGCCGGTGAAACCCAGGCGTCCGTCAGTGACCAGAATCTTGCGGTGGCTGCGCAGATTGGTGTACTTGAGGCTTTTCGGCACATAGGTCCGCATGAACCGTGCGACCGGCACGCCGAGCTGCCGTAGACGGGGGACAATCGAGGGAAACGTGTACCGCGAGCCGACGCTGTCGATCAGCACGCGGACCTCGACGCCGCGCTTCACCGCGCGGCCAAGAGCCTCGGCAAACAACTTTCCAGCGCGGTCGTTGTCGAAGATGTAGGTCTCCACCGAAACGGATCGCTGCGCCCCGTCGATTCCCGCCAGCATCGGCGGAAATGCGTCATCGCCTCCAATCAGTGGATCAACGCGGTTGCCGTACACGAGCGGGTGTTCCGCCAGTTCGCCGACGAGCGAGACCAGCGGCCTGAATCGCTCGGCCGCGGCTCCGAGCTTTTCGCGAAACATCGCATCGGAGACGGCGTGCGGCGTCGGCGGCAGCACGTAAAAATCCCGCCCGCCGCGGAGCAGCTTGGCGCGCCGCTGAATGCGATTGATCCCTAACAAGTAGTAGAGCACCGCGCCGATCGGCGGGGATAACCAGATGACGCCGACCCAACCGATGGCCGCGCGCGAGTCGCGCTTATTCAAGATGGCATGGGCGGCAGCAACCAGCGAGACAGCCACGACGGCGGACGCTACAAAATGTGGCCAAAAGTCCCGCAGAAAATCGGTCACGATGGCGAGGAAGTGATCCATATTCTTACTAAGATCATGCTTGGCCCGAGGACAAAGACCAAGGTCCTGTTTCTCCCAGCTTGCCATTGGCCTCGTCGTGCGAACCTGATACTCTACTCGCCTCACGCACTGATCCGCCCGCCACGATTTTCCTGCCCGGCAAGGATGCCGAAGTTGAACGCCTCAAGTCGTCCGGCTACTCTAGGCGGCTCCGCCGCACGCTCCCCCACGAACTGGGCGCTCGTCCGCCGTCTGTTGCAGTTGGCCTGGCGTTACCGCGCCGGCTGCCTGCACGTGCTTATGCAGCAGTTGTCGCTTGTGCTGCTTTCGATCGGTTCACTTGGGTTCACTGGCTTAGGAATCGATGTCATCCGGCACGCCGTGTCGGCGGAGGGCTCACCGCCGGAGTGGCCGTTCAATTGGCAACCGCCCATCGAAGGGACCCCACTGATCACAGTCGCTTGGATCGCCGCGGCGACGCTGGCTACTTCCGTAACGCACGCCCTGCTCCGTTACCGCGCCGCGGTGACGCTGGCGCGGTTGACGCAACGGATCGTCTTGCAGCTTCGCGTCGACGTGTACGACAAATTGCAACGCCTGACCTTCCGGTTCTTTGACGGCAATTCAAGCGGCTCAATCATCAACCGCGTCGCGGGTGATGTCCAGTCGGTGCGCATGTTTGTCGACGGCGTGATCATCCAACTGCTGACCGTGGTCCTCTCGCTGGCGGTGTATTTGGGATACATGTTAAGCATGCAGGCCCCGTTGACACTGGCCTGTCTGGCGACGACGCCGATATTGTGGCTGGCGGCGATTCACTTTTCGCGGTCCGTCAAGCCGGCGTATGCCGAAAACAGCCGCCTGACCGATCGGCTCGTGCTCGCCCTCTCTGAAAACATTCAGGGCGTACAGGTGGTCAAGGGCTGCGGCCGCGAAGCGGACGAGATTGAGAAGTTCGCCGCCGCCAATCGCTGCGTGAAGGAGCAGAAATGGACCATCTTCCGCCGGATTGCCCTGTTTCAGCCGGCGATGGGCTTTCTCACTCAATTTAATATGGTGGTGCTGCTCGGTTACGGCGGTTACCTGGTCTCTATGGGGCAACTCAGCCTGGGCACTGGCCTGTTTGTGTTTGCCAACCTGTTGTCGCAGTTCGCCAACCACGTGGGCCAGGTGACCAACATTGCCAACAGCATCCAAAGCAGCTTGACCGGCGCTCAGCGCGTGTTTGAAATCCTCGATGCGCCGGTCGAAGTGGAAAGTGGGCCAAACGCCCTTCGCCCGGTGAAGCTGCTCGGCCACGTGCGTTTCGATCGAGTTTCGTTTGGTTATTCTCCTGGACAGCGGGTGCTCGATGAGATTGACTTCTCGGCGCGCCCTGGGCAGTGTGTGGCGATCGTCGGCGAAACCGGCGCGGGCAAAAGTACTTTGGTGAACCTCTTGCCCAGGTTCTACGACGTTACGGCGGGGCGGATCACGATCGACGGCATCGATCTGCGCGAACTGGATCTCGACCAGTTGCGCCGGAGCGTGGGAATTGTGTTTCAAGAGAGCTTTTTGTTCAGCAACACCGTGGCGGCCAACATTGCGTTTGGACACCCGGACGCGAACGCCGAACAAATCGAACGCGCTGCCCGTATCGCGGCGGCCGACGGTTTTGTTCGGGATCTTCCGCAGGGGTACGACACGGTCGTGGGAGAATATGGTTCGAATTTGTCGGGCGGTCAGCGACAGCGGCTGGCAATCGCCCGAGCTGTGTTATTGGAGCCGCCGATCCTGATTTTCGACGACGCGTTGGCGGCGGTCGATCCGGAAACCGAATACGAGATCTTGGCCGCGATGGAAAGCGCCATGCGCGGCCGGACGACGTTTGTGATTGCGCACCGCTTGAGCACTTTACGGCGGGCCGATTTGGTACTGGTGTTGGACCATGGCCGCATCGTGCAGCGAGGCACGCACGAAGAGCTGATGCGGCAATCGGGGCACTATCGGCGCTCGGCGCTGTTGCAAGCGGCCACGACGGAAACGGAGCCGGCGATCGTCCGCCGAGTCGCTTGACAGTGTAGCCCTCTCGCTTCGCGAGAGGATGCATCACGCGGAGCGTGATGTCTACACTGCCGTCAACGGAGTGTGCGTGCTACATAACAATCAAGACACAATTCTATGGCCACAGCAACCCTAGCCCCCCCCTTGTACGCTCACTCGGCTCGCGCGTCGCGACGAGCAAGAGATCGACCAGCGGCCGCTCGATTTGGGCCTGATCGTCCGCCTGTTTCGCTACACGAGGCCACACGCCCGAACGCGAAACTGGCTGTTTGTGCTGGTCGCAATGCGTTCGTTCCAATTACCGGCGCTCACGTGGGCCATCGCGGCGATCATCATAGGACCGATCACGGAAGGCAACGGCAGCGGCACATTGCTAGGTGTGGCAGGTTTTGTCGCGCTGGCACTCTCCACGCAGCTTGTCATGCACTTCCGCCAGCGGCTGGCGTTGGAGCTGGGCGAATCGGTGGTCTTCGACTTGCGAAACGACATCTTCGCCCACTTGCAGCGGATGCCGATGACGTTTTTTCAGCAAACGAAGCTCGGTCGCATCATCAGTCGGATGACCTCCGATGTAGAGGACGTGCGCGTCGGCGTTCAAGAAGTCCTTTTCGTCTGCATGGTGCAGGTGGGACACATGCTGGTGGCGGCGGCATTTATGCTCTGGTACGACCGCACGCTGTTTCTGATGGTGCTACTATTGGCCCCCGTGCTGTGGCTCATCAATCATGCCTTTCACCGCAAGCTCAGCGTGGCGCTGAGGCAAATGCGCGAATCGTTCAGTCGCGTGACGGCGACGCTGGCCGAGAGCGTCAACGGGATTCGCGTCACGCAGGCGTTTGTCCGCCAAGACACCAACGCGCGCGTGTTTCACGAGCTGTTGACGGATCACGCCGAGCACAATTTTCGTTTCAGCCGTACGCAGGGTCTGTTTTTGCCGCTACTCGACCTGAACAGTCAAGTGTTCGTAGCGGCGTTATTGATCGTCGGCGGCTACCATGTGCTCGCGCCCAGCGCGCCCACCCAAGTCGGCGACCTGGTCGGCTTTTTCTTCATGGCCAACATGTTCTTCAGTCCGATCACAGTGCTGGGCAACCAGTACAACCAGGCGCTGACCTCGATGGCCGGGGCCGAGCGTGTTTTCAAGCTGCTCGATGCGCCGCCCGAATGGCGCGATGCTGAAGACGCGATCGAGTTGCGGCCAGTCGCCGGAGATGTCGAATTCCGCGACGTGACATTCGGCTATACGCCCGATCGTGCCGTTCTGCACGAGATTGACTTCGTAGCGCGGGCAGGCGAATCGATCGCCTTGGTCGGGCATACGGGCAGCGGCAAGACGTCAATCATCAACCTGCTCGCGAAGTTCTATCAGCCGGCGGGCGGGCAGATTCTCATTGATGGTTACGATCTGGCCCAGGTGCGGAGCGATTCGTTGCGCCGACAACTCGCCTTAGTATTGCAACAGAACTTCCTCTTCACAGGCACGGTGCTCGACAACATCCGCATGGGCCGCCGCGGCGCTAGCGACACGGATTGTGGGGAGGCCGTTCGCCGGCTGGACTGCCTGGACTTATTCGAATCGCTGCCCGACGGGCTCCAGACTCAGGTCGGCGAGCGTGGCGGGAATCTCTCGCACGGGCAGCGGCAGCTCGTTTGCTTCGCACGGGCGCTGGTGGCCGACCCGCGAATTCTCATTCTCGACGAAGCCACGAGCAGCGTCGACACGGTGACCGAGGCGCGGGTTCAGCAGGCATTAGGTCGTCTACTCGCCGGGCGAACCAGCTTCGTCATCGCACATCGGCTGAGCACAATCCGCCATGCCGACCAGGTGCTCGTGCTGGATCAGGGGCGGATCGTCGAGCAGGGGACGCACGATGAACTGGTGTTACTAGGCGGAGCGTATGCAGCGCTCTACGAGCGGTTTATCGAGAGCGGCGCGGCGTAGACCGTGGCTTGTGAACCGCGCGCCAGCGAAGGCAAGTACACCAAATCGTTGACCCATTCGTCGGCAGAGCTGCACTCCAAGATCAACACCAAGTCTTCAACGATACGTGCGAAAGTGTAGCCGCGACTGATTAAGGCGACGCCGTAAGAATTATTTCCGGCCGCGCGATGCAGATTAATGTGCTCATGTAATGTCGATCGATCGCCACTAACTAACATCCGTTTCTGTGCTTCACAGAAAAGCAACAGATCGGGGTCAAGAGTTCCCTTAGTCGGCGCATCCGGTTCGCCCACCTGCAATATATCCCTGTTGGGGCATTGTCGACGAAGACCTTGAGAGAGCGCGAAGGGGACGCACTCGTCAAGTAGAAGCCGGCATTCCATTACTTCAGTGCGCGCTGGGCCGCAATCTTACGAAGCCGGAGTACGACGTCGGGCTTCGGTTGTCGCTCCCACTCAGCTCGCCGCTCCTCCGACTCGTGCTCCCACGAGCGCAAGTACTCGTCGACGGCTGCCTTGTTGGCGAGGTAATAAGCGATAACCCCGTGTACCTGTTCGAGAGTCACCGTTCGATACTGAAAGGCAAGCTCGTCAGCAGTGAGACCGTCGTTGTACGCCGATAATAGCTGTTCAATCCCAACACGCGTTCCTCGAATGCGAACGTCGTTTTCAGCATGCCGGTCTAGATACGTACTGTCTGGTAGCATGATACTTTCTCCGAAAGGCGGCTCACCATAATACTAGCACGGTCGACGAAAAGTTCCAAACTAATTACCTCCGCAACATGTCTCGCACCTGCTCCCACGCACGCGTATTGACCACGTCTCCCTTGGTCAAACCCGCGCGGCGGGCTTGCAGGATGCCGTAGCGCATCAGGTCCAGGTTGCCGATGCTATGCGCATCCGTGGAAATTACGATCGGGATGCCGTGGCGTTTGGCGGCGGCGCAGTGGACGTCGTTCAAGTCGAGCCGGCGCGGGTTCGCGTTCAGCTCCATGAACTTGCCGTGCTTCACCGCGGCGTCGAAGACCACTTCCAGGTCTACGTCGTACGGTTTGCGCTTGTTGATCATCCGACCCGTGGGGTGTGAGATCGCCGTGACGTGAGGGTTTTCGATCGCGCCCAGCATTCGCCGGGTAATCTGCTCCGAGGGTTGGTTCTGGCCATAATGAATGCTGGCCATCACCCAATCCGCTTCGGCCAGCACATCGTCAGGCAAATCAAGGCCGCCTTGCTCGAGGATGTCAACCTCGACGCCCTTGAGCACGCGAAACCCCTTGAGCTTCGCGTTCAGCTCGTCGATCGCATCCCATTGCCAGCGAAGCCGGGTTGCATCGAGGCCGTTGGCCATGCTGACGCGCTTCGAGTGGTCTGTAATCGCGATGTACTGCAGTCCCCGCTCTTGGGCCGCCGCGGCCATTTCATCGAGTGTGTGTTTGCCGTCGGTGGCGGTGGTGTGCATGTGCAGGTCGCCGACCATGTCGGCCAACTCGATGAGCCGCGGCAGTTTGCCGGCGCGAGCCCACTCGAATTCCCAGCGGTTCTCGCGCAACTCCGGCGGAAACAACGGTAAGTCGAGAGTGCCGTACACTTCCTCCTCGGTTCGGCCGGCGACGTACTTCCCCGCCAGCGGCCCTGTTGGTTGTTCATTTGATGCATCGTCCGCTGGCACGCGGAACACTCCATACTCATTGATCCTCAACCCGCGGTCCTTGGCCAGGCCGCGGAGCACGACATTGTGCTCCTTCGATCCGGTGAAATACTGGAGCGCCGCGCCGAACGATTCGCGGGGGACAATCCGCAGGTCCACTTGCAGTCCGGTCGCCAGGCGGACCGACATCTTCGTGTCGCCGCGGCCCAGCACTGCCTCGATGGACGGAAACTCCGCCAGTCGATTCGTCACTTCAGTCGGATCGGCCGATTCGACCAGGATATCGAGGTCACCGACGGTCTCCTTGCCGCGGCGGTAGCTGCCGGCGATTTCGAGCTGCTTGATACTCGGGCATGCACGCAAGTGGTCGCGAAGCTGCTGGGCGAAGACATCGGCCTCGGCCCAATAGAGCCGGACCAGCTCTTCGCTGGTGGCAAAGGGCAATCCGGCGATGATCGTTTCTTCCGTCTTCGCGCCGAATCCCTTCAGCTTGCGTACGTCGCCAGCCTCACAGGCGGCGCGCAGTTGATCGAGCGTGGCGATCTTCAGCTCGTTGAACAGTGTCGCCGCCTTCTTCGGACCAAGACCGGGGATACGCAGCATCGCCAGGGCGCTATGCGGGATCTGGGCCTGGAGCTCTTCGAGCAACGGGAGCCGCCGCGTGGCCAAGAGCGTCAGGATCGAGTTGGCCAGGTCCTTGCCGATGCCGGCGATGTCGGTCAGCTTGCGATCCGGATCGGCGGCGATGCGCGCCGCCTGCTCAGGCAGCATGCGAATCGCATTGGCCGCATTGCGATACGCGCGCACGCGGAACGCGTTGGCCCCTTGGAACTCCAACAGGTCGGCCACCTGCTCAAAGACAGCGGAAAGTTCGGCGTTGGTCATATCTAAGGGTTCAGGGTTCAGGATTCAGCATGCGTCGCTGTCAGCGTTCAGCGATCAGCCGTTAGCTTACGTATTGAAAAGACAAGCTGATAGCCGATCGCTGACAGCCAATTCAAAACCTCGCTTTCGCGCAGCTGACAAATTCTGAACCCTGAACTCCAAACCCTGAACCCTCTTACGCGTGCAACTCCACAATATCCCGATCGTGCAACACATGGTCCCCTTTGACGACGGTTCCATCGTGGACGCCATGGCCCCACACGCGGGCGTGCTTCAATTGCGCCGCAACGTCCTTATGGACGAGTTCGGCCACTTCCTGCACGGTGCCTCCCTCGCGGACGGTGAACGGCCGGTCGAAGTCAGGCTGTTTGTGCGTCGGTAGCTTGGTATAGACGCGAATTACTCCCAGCGCGCGGTAGATTGCGTTCTTCAAGTCTTCGAGGCCCTGGCCGTGCTGAGCGGAAATGACGTATTCGGGAAAGTCGAGCGGACAAAGTTCGTGCAAAAGCTGCAATCGGTCGCCAGCCTCGACCAGATCGATCTTGTTAGGCGCAAACAACGTCTGCGTGTACGAGCGGCCGATGTCGCTCTCGTCGAGGTGCGACCGTTTGTCAAGCCGCGTCTTGGTTTCGTTCAAGCGATCGAGCAATTCCTGGAGCTGTTCAAGCCCATCGTCGCTGCCCAAGTCGACGAGTAATACGACTGCGTCGGCAGCCCGGATCATCCCCTGCAAATACGGCTCCATGAAATCCTTGGTGATCGGCGGCGTATCGACGAGCTGCACCATCACGTCTTCCCAGGGCATCATGCCGGGCAACGGCTGCCGCGTCGTGAACGGATACGGCGCGATTTCCGGCTGGGCCCGTGTCAGACTGGCCAAAAGCTGGCTCTTGCCGCTGTTGGGTCCGCCGATCAGGACCGCGGTGCCGGCCCCCTGCCGCGGAATCCGCACCCCATGTGCGGCCTTCGGGGCCCTGCGCTCCGCCTCCAGCTCCTTCTTGACGCGGCTGATCTTCTGCTTGAGCTCGGCCTGCAGCTTTTCCGAAGCCTTGTGCTTCGGGATTTCGCGGTACATGACCTCGAGCGAGCGCAGCTCGTCCGCCGGGGTCTGCGCGCGGCGGTATTCCTCTTCGGCCTTGAGATACTGCGGCGTCAGATTGGCGGCCATGACGGATATTGTAGTCCGCCCGCTAAATGTCCGAAATGATGCCGCCTTGCCGATTGCCCTTGACGCTTAGATGCGGTTTCCCGTACGGTTGCCGCGCGCTGGGTGGCTCTGTGCGCCGATGATGCGCGCCTGCCAGCAGTGCCAGGGGCCTAACCACACGAGGACTGCGATGAGATTCTCGCGCTTGTTCGCCGCCGGTTTGATGGTCGCTGGGACGAGCGGCTGCTGCTGCTTCAAACCCAGCACTTATGGCACAGCCTATGCGCCGCCGGCATACTCCACCCCTCCGGTTTACCAAGCACCGGCGGTCGTGCAGCAAGCCCCCGTCCAAGCGCAAGTCGTTCAACCGACCTACGTGCAACCGACGACCTACGTACAATCGCAAACCGTCTGCCAGCCCGTGATCTGCCAGCCGGTTTGCAACCCGTGCTGTCCGTAAACGTCCAAGGTCCGGCGTCCAACGTCCAAGGTCGACGTTACTGTGAGTCGCTGCCCGTCTTGGTCGCCGCTACAACCGCCTTGGCTTTCGCCTCTTCGGCCTTCGAAAGCTCGGGATTCGGCGTGGCGTCTCCCTTTTCCATGCCAAGGATCCACTTGATGCCGCCGAGCATCGACTGCAGGTAGCGATCGTTCTCCCAGACATGCTCGTTGTGCCCCAGGCTCATGTGGAACATCTTGCCGTCGCCGTATTCCTTGCACCAGGCGATCGGCACGTGGTACGGCTCCTTGCGACGGGTCTTCGCCATATTCAGGCTCATCAGGACGCGAACCTTCTCGGGCTGCCAGTTCTTAAAGCGGTAGATCTCGTCCTGGATCTCAAACTCCGATCCCCACGGTTTGCTGATCGGATGCTCGGTGTCGTGGACCGTCACGGTCACTCGTTCGCCCGAGCCCCAAGGATGGCCGTTGAATGAGCCGCCCAGCATATCCCAATACGGCTCGTAGTCGGCATAGGTATCGGCGGCCGAATGTGCACCGATAAAGCCATGTCCCTTTTGCTTGAGCCAGTCGTTGAGGAAATACTGCAATGCCTCTGCGGCGATCGGTAATTGTTTCCGGTCGCCGGTCGTGTAGAACATCACGATGTCGTAGTTCTGTAGGTTGTCCTTGGTAAAATCCTGCACCACGTCCTGAGTGCAATCCACTCGGAACAGGTTGCTCTTGAGTCCCAATTGTGTCATCGCCTCTTCCGCCGGCGCCAGCTTGTCCCCCTTCCGTGTGACCGAGCCGTGCCGAAATCCGCCGCTCTGGGTGACAAACAACATCCTCACCGGTTTGTCGGGTTTGGCTTGTGCGGCCTGCTCCTGCGCGACCGTGGAACCGGCGGACCAACAAGCAACATTCAAAAGGGCGATGATTAAACAGGCGACGGTAGGGAGTAAGCGAGAAAATGTCACGAAAGGCTCCTTGTTGATCAGCGTTTGTCTTGCTTGTTTCTGCTAACCGACATGTACTTCGCGCGCATGCGTCATATCGTTTGGCGTAACCGGGCGAACCTGATGCGTTTCCACAGTCGCCACCGCGGTGGTATGGCCGTCGAGCGCAACGAACTCAACTTCGTACGCTTTGCCGTCGCCGTAGACATGCACCACTGTGCCTACATCACCGGCCTCGAGGCCTTCGTCTGGCAATGAGGTTTTCAGGATTACCCGTTCATGCTCGTTCAACATTGTTGCCTGGCTTGCACTTTAAATTCAAGGCATTTTTAGAGTGAACTTGAGACAGTTCTCCACGGCAGTCAATGTTGTTGCGCTGATCCCGCCTAAGCGGTGGCGAAGCCGAGTCTTGTCTAACACCCGTAGCTGATGGCAAAGCAAAATGGATTCGCTAAGAAGTCCTCCCTCGCCTTTCGCAACAGATAAGCACGAGGGTAAAGAGGCGCGGCGAATATTAGTGGTAAACGGAGCTGCCAATACGGTTGTTGTGTACCTGTTGATTGCGTCGTTCTGCAAGATTAGCACCGGACGCATTCCCGCTTGTTCCGACCCGCGCGTAGGATTCAGGTCCGCAAGCCAAACCTCTCCGCGCAGCACGGTCATTGCTGGTCCTCATGAGCCAAGCCGTCGCTGTAATCGCTCATTCCAGCTTCCGCGAGCGAACGATCCTCGTCTGTAGATTCAGCATACAGCGCGCGCAACATCATTTCATCGGCCATTGACTCGGGTATTGGTCCGCCCTGACCCTTAAGATGCGCAACGTAATCAGCGACGTATCGCAACTCCATCTCAGTCAATCCATCAAGCTCGTTCTCAACCTGTTCGCGAAGCGTCATCACATCTCTCCCTCTGCATTGCAGACCGCGAGCCGTTGCCAATTGGCAACTCCACGAAGAATTCTATTGTATCCTCACCTCTTTGCCACCGCTCCCGGCTTGCGGATATGAAACATCACCGGCGCACTCGTGGCGTTTTCGGCCACACGGGCCACGGCGTGAATCATGCGGTCGGTCTCGCCCACCCACCGCGCCGCCGTGATGAAGATCTGCCGCTCGTTCTCATTAGGCGTAATCAACAGGCCATTGAGGCCGAGGTTGTCCACGATCACTCCATGCGGCAGGTTGAGCACTTCGAGCGTCACCGCCCCTTTGTGGCCGTTCCGCGTGATCTTCAGCCGCGCGGTGACCGTCGTACCTGGCGCCATCGTGATCTGCGGCAGACCCGCCGAGCTTGTTGGGTGCGGCGGAGCGCGACCCGCGGGCTGCTCTTCAGGGAAGAACTCGACCGAGACTCGCGGCTTGTCGCGCAGCGCGATCTTGCCGAGCGAGCCAATCTCCTTCGTCACCGTTTTACCGTCGATCACGGCCGTAGCGGTCAGTTTAGAGTTGGACGCCACTTCGTCGGTGGGCTTCTGGGCGTCGGCCGCGGCGAAGATCGTCCCCGTCGCCGTACGGTGGCCCGCTTCAATCACGATCGGCGTCGTGACGCGAAAACCGGGCGGCAGTGCGCCGCCGACATCGACGCGGATGTCGCCGTCGAAGCCGTCGATCCTTTGCCGTGTGACCGTGAAGCTCTGCCCCGAACCGGCTGGCGCCTTGGGATTCTCGCCGTCGATCCGCACCATGAAGTCCGGCCGCGGCTGGCGAATCGAGAGGCGATAAACGTAGCGCTCGCCACCGCGACCTGCCGTGTCGGTCACGCGCACCAGGTACGTCCCGTCGGCAGGAGCGGTGAACGTCACGCGCGAGTCGGTCCCGATCTCACGGTCGCTGGCATCGTCATTGCTGTAGTACAACGGAAAGACCGGCAGACCGTTAAACGCCAACTTCGCCCCGGGCGCGTGCGATTCGACGATGTACGCCGGATCGTAGTTGGCATGCGTAGTAGCGCTCGTGTCGAAATAGGTCCGCCGTACACCGGGCGTTGATTCGTAAAGCAGCGAATCTGAATCCGGCCCCTGCGGCGCCCGGAACAGCCGCGACACCTCCCCCGCGAAATACACGAATTCGTTCAGCTCCATCTCCTCCCAGTTCTTCAACCGCACGCCGGTTTGCGTGGAATTGATCGTGCGGAAGTCGATATACGAATCGCGGACCGCTTGCAACAGCAGCCGCTCGATCGGCTGGCCATCCGTGGTGAGCACGTCAATGCGTGTATCGACCGGCGAACCACGGCGGCGGGCGGCTGTTTCGATGATCCACTGTTCGCCTTTCTTCGCCGTAAAACGGTAGTGATCGACGTCGAGAGCCTGTTCGGCGGCGTGTCCCTCAATGCGGCCGTTAGCGCCGCCGGGCGCCGCGATCGTGGTCGCGTCTGCTGGACGGTCGTTCGGCTCGCTTTCAAGGCCCTCCGGGGCGCTCGCAATGAGCACCTTCAAGTCGCGCGCTCCGCGATACTTGTCGATGTCGATCGGCACGGCGACTTCGCCCGCAGCGCCGCCCTTTACCGCGACCCTGCTCTTTGGCGGCAGATTGTGCCCGATCAGCTCAACGTGCGACTCGCGGTCCGCGGGCACCGAGAGCGGGTAGCAGGCGACGACATAGGGGAACTCCCCGATCGACAGGCGGTAGTCAAAATCCTTTCCGCCGAGCATCGTCAGTTCGTTGACCTGGAGGCTGTAGCGCCCGTCGGCCGGTAGGGTGTAGGCGACAAGCGGGTCACTCTGACCATCGAAGTCATTGTTGCTCGCGAGAAGATTCTGATCCGCGTCGTAGAGGGCCAGCACCGCGTTCCCCTTGCCGCCGATCGACCGGCTGGCAAGCTCAGCGACTACCGTTTGACCGGCTTTGCCGTGGAAACCGTAGCGGTCGATCTCGCCGGCTTTGGCGAGCGATCCCCAGACACTGGCCGGTAAGTGGAGTTCCTGTTGCACCGCCGTCGATGACTGGAGTGAGGCTTCTGCGACTTGTGGGATGTCGTCCACATAGAGCTTGAGCTTTGCGCTGCGGCCGGCAGCATTTTCAACCGAGACATCATACGCGCCGCGGGGTAAATCGACGGCTGCAGTTAGTTCGATCGTCGCTTCGTCACCATTGGCCGATGCATTCGTGAGCTTGGCGCTCAACCGCTCGTCAGCAAACGTGACCTTAGTAACTTCGCCCAGATTCTTCCCAGTCAGCCTGAGCTCCGCCGGCTTGCCGCGCTCGATGCCGCGCGGCGACAGCGCAGCCAGCTCCGGCTCGGCGAGTGGTGTGGGAGCTACAACGGCCCCATCGGCAGTGTTATATACGACCAGCGATCCGTCCAACCGGCCGACGACGATTATTTTATTGTCGGGCGAGAACGCGACCGCCGCGGCCACATCGGGTTGCGGCTCGAGCAACTGTCGCTCGGCAACCTTGTCGGCTTGCCAGAGCTTAACTTTGCGATCTTCGGCCGCAGTCACAATGGTCTGACCGTCGGGAGAGTAGGACAACTTGACGATCGGCTGCTCGTGCGCAAAACGAGCGACAACGATCTCGTTGGTCCCCTCGGCGACCGTGTCGCTGAGCTTCCAGACGCGAATCCGGTTATCGACGCCCCCCGCCGCAACGAAGCGACCGTCGGGACTGAAGGCGACCGTGTACTGATCGAGCGTCGGTTGGCCGAACGTGTCGAGCCGCACGCCGCGCTCGATGTCCCAGAGCTTCACGGTGCGGTCGCCGCTCGCACTGGCCAGCACCCTTCCATTCTTGTGAAACGCCAGCCCGAAGACCGCCCCGTTGTGGCCGGTGAGCGTCTTCAGCTCGCTGCCGCTGTCGAGGTCCCAGAGCTTGATTGTTTGGTCGTAGCTTCCCGTCGCCAGCAGTTTGCCGTTGGGCGAAACCGCCAGCGCATAGACGATATCTTTATGTCCGCGGAGCGTGTGTGTCCGCTTCCGTTCGGCGATGTTCCAGATCGTTACTTCGCCGACCAGCCCGGTCTCGCCCGATGCCGCAATCAGCCGCGTGCCGTCTTGAGTAAAGGCAAGCTCATTGACCGCTCCCCTTTGCGGAATCGACTGCCGCACCGCACGAGTTCCCGACGCCAATAACTCCACCGTGCGGTAACGACCGACGGCGATCAAATCTCCTTGGGGCGAGTAAGAGACCGCGGTAATCGCGCGGCGGACTTCGGCGGTCGGCTTAATCGAAGGGGTGACCAGCACCGTCGGATCGGGGGCTTTGCCGGTCGGGCCTTTCGCGCCCGCGGCGACCCATTGTTTCAAGAGCTCGATCTCCTCAGGTTTCGGCCGCTCGCTCTCACCATCATCGGGCGGCATGATCGGTTTCGCTTCGCCGGTCAGCATGCGGATCAACCGGCTTTGATCGGGTTGACCGGCCGAAATCGCGACTCCACGCTTCCCCCCTTTAAGCAGCGCGTCATAACTATCGAGCACAAAGTCGCCTTCGGGCGCATCCGCGGCATGGCAGGCGACGCAGTACTTGTTGAAGATGGGGACGATTTGTTTGGAATAGTCAGGCCCGCTGGTTTCTTCCGCGAGCGCAACGGGCATTCCCAGCAGAAGCGCTGTAATAAGACTAGCAGAAGAGATTAGCCGCGAATGGATCGCGAATGAACGCAAATGAGGAACTGAATGCATAAACATGTCACCATTCTGCCGAAAATTCGCGTCCATTCGCGATTCATTCGCGGCTCTTGCTTCCTGCGTCTCAGCGGCTCAAACTCAACCAGCTCGTAGAAGGACGCGGCTAGTGATTCAACAAAAACTCCTTGCTCGACAGCAAGCTCCAGTACAAATCCTCAAGCACAACGCGACGTTCGTCAGCAGGCGTTTCGCCCAGCGCCTGAACAAGCCGATCCTTTTCGCCTGCCGTGGGGAATCGAGCCAGCGTACTCAAGTACGCATCTTCGACAATCCGCTCGTTCGACATACCGGCTGAAATACTCTGTTCGATGCGGTTCCCCTTGGCCGCCAGCTTCTCGTTGATCGTGTCGCCGTTCGACAGGTGCAGCACTTGCACCATGCTCGGCTCGTCGGTCCGTTCGCACTCGCACGTCAAATGCCTGGGCGCTCGCCCGAACGACTTGAGGAAGTACGAAAGCACGTTCGCGTCGGGCAACTGAATCGCCCGCAGGTCCGATGGATACGGCTCACCTAACCCACCAATGTTGCGGTTCCGCCGGTCCCCCGACTCGCGATAGAACTGCGTCGGCACACCGCTCACCTGGGAGATGCCGTCCAACAACACCTCGGCCATCAGCCGTCGCGCGTAATACCGCGAATAGTAGCGGCGATCGACTTCGTTCTCGGGCAAGGCTCGGCTGGACCGCTGGTAGGTGGCGCTTTGAAGAATCGCCCGCATCAGCGCCTTGACATCGTATTTGTTCTCGACCAAGAAGTGCGCCGCGGCATTGAGCAGCTCTTCGTTGCTGGCGGGGTTGGTTAGCCGCAGGTCATCCACTGCTTCGACCAGGCCGACATTGAGGTAGTTGGCCCATATGCGATTGGTAATCGCGCGGGCGAAATACGGGTTGTCCGGCGAGACCAGCCAGTCCGCCAGGTACTCGCGGCGGTCTCCGGTCGCCTCGAACGGCACCGGGTCGGCGTCGAGCGGTCGCGGTAGCTGAGCCTGGCCCTTGTTCGGCTGCAACAGCTCCCCGCGATCGACTGCGAAAACGAACGCGTTCCCCTCGCCGCCGGCGCTCTTTACCTTGACGCGGGAGTACAGATTGGCCATTCCGTAGTATTGGTCGTTGGTCCATTTCTCCAGCGGATGGTTGTGGCATTTCGCACATCCAATCGACATGCCGAGGAACGCCTGTGATGTGGTCTCAGCCAAGTCCGCCGCATCTGGATGCAAAACGAAGAAGTTCGCGGCGCCGTTTTCCAGCGTGCTCCCCTTGGCCGTAATGATGCCGCGGACGAACTCGTCCCACGGCGTGTTCTGCGCGACCTGTTGTCGGATCCAGCGGTGGTACGCCCACATTGCGGTAGGATTGAGTTTTTCACTATTCACCAGCAGGAGATCGGACCACTTGTACGTCCAATAATCGGTAAACTCCGGCCGTTCGAGCAACGACTCGATCAGCGTGTTGCGCTTGTCCGGCGACGAATCGGCGTAGAACGCGCGGGCCTCTGCCGCGGTCGGCAGCGTGCCAATCGTGTCGACGTACACCCGCCGCAGAAACTCCTCGTCACCGGCCGGCGGCGACGGGGCCAGATTGAGCCGCTCAAGCTGCTTGAGCACCTGTTCGTCAATGAAGTTTTGCCGTGGCGCATCGGCAAACACTTTCGGATCGACGGGCCGCTGGTAAGGCGCCGTCACCGTGGCCACGACGTTCTGGCTCAGGTACCACCCGCTCACGAACCCTTCGCCTTCCCCCATGACGGTCAGCCTGCCGGTCTGATCGATGAGCGCGACCGATTCGTCCGACGAGGTGAACTTGACCCACCGGGTAACGTCTTCGACATGGCCATCCGAGAAATGCGCGCGGACGAGGATCCGCTGCTTCATCCCCGGTTTGAGCAGAAGCTTGCCGGGCAGCATTTCTAACTTTTCCAGTCGTGGATCGTCGGCCTTCGGCGACTGTGCGCCCTCGGCGACCCAGCGGACGAGCGTGTGGTATTCCGGCGAGCCGACGTCGAACCGCACTCCCCCTTTATGTGGGATGGCGGCAGTCGGCTTGGTGACGAACAAACTTCGGGCTGGATCGTCCGGAACAATGCGCCGCCCGCGCGCCTGCCGCGTGATCATGAACCAATCTGCGTTGGCGTCGTAGCCGTGGAGTGAGAGCTTGAGGCCGTTCTTGCCAGCCAAAGCGCCGTGACACGCGCCCGAATTACACCCGGCCTTGGCGAGCACCGACTGCACGTGGTTGCGGAAGCTCACTGGGCTAGCCTCGTCGAACCTTTCGACGCGCACCTTGGCCGTCGCAGTCTGCTCGCCGGACTTCAAGGTCAGCGTCGTCTCGCCGTTCTTACGCGGGACGAGCACTCCCTCCTCGATGGTGGCAACTGACGGATCGCCGAAGCTCCACTCCTGGCTGCCGCCGGCCTCGCCGACGTACTGACCATCGTTGACCTTTTCGACCAGCAGCGTCTGCTGCGCATGCGGCCCGGTGAGTTTCATGTCGCCCGGCAGGATGGCAACTGACTCCTCCGCACGTGCTACGCATTCGAGGATTGTCAGGAGGACCACTGTTATCCAGGATTCACGTATCGGTCTTCTCATCTGACTCTCACTGTTCGAATGCGTACGCCAAGCTTGGACGCCGTTTCAGTAAAGGACTCGGCCGTTTCTAGATCGCCAAATATGAGTTCCACATCTTCTCCTTCTACCATCCGGTCAACCAACGATTTCGCCTCGGCCAAGCCCAGCTCACTTGAGCTGTGGATGAGCTTTGTCACTGCAACTTTGCTGAACCCCGGGTGGCCGCGATGCCATCCGGAAATAGTTACTGCGCTCATTCCCCATTCCCCACTCCCTCATTCCCCATTCACTCAAAACAGCTCCTTAATCTCATGCTTGCCCGGATCAACCAGCGCGAACGGCCTCCCCTGCGGCCCAGGCAAATGCGTTTCCAAATCAAGGCCCAGGCTGTGAAATATCGTTGCCACCACTTCCGCCGGCTCGACGGGCCGCTCCGCCGGCAGCGCCGCGATCGGATCGCTGCGGCCCACCACGCGTCCCCCCTGCACGCCGCCCCCCGCGAAATACACCGTCCAGCATTGCGGCCAGTGATCGCGCCCCCCGGCGGGATTGACCCGCGGCGTGCGGCCGAACTCGGCCAGGTTGCACACCAGCGTATCGCCGAGCATGCCCCGCTCGCTCAAGTCTTCGATCAACGCACTGTAGCCCTGGTCGTACACCGGCGCCACAAGGTCGCGCATCCCTTCGATGCTCGTGAACGGCACCGACCCATGAATGTCCCACGTGATTTCGTTGAACACGGTGAGGAACGTGTTGATGGTCACGAACCGCACACCCGCCTCGATCAGCCGCCGCGATAACAAACAACACTGCCCGAAACGGTTCATGCCGTAACGCTCGCGCACCTGCTTCGGCTCTTTTTCGAGATCGAAAGCCGCGCGCGCCTGCGGGCTGGTCATCATCCGGAACGCTGCCTCGAAGTTGCTGTCGAGCAGTCTCGCGTCGTCGCTGGCTTCGAAGCGTTTGACCGTCCCCTCGACGATCTCGCGCAGCTTCCGCCGACGCTCCAGCCGCGCTTCGCCGATCGTCTTCGGCGGCAGCAAATCGGGCACCTTGAAGTTCGCCTGAGAGGGATCGGCCATCAACACGAACGGGTCGTACGCCTTGCCCAAAAAACCGGCGTCTTGACCGTGGGGCAGGTTGCCGCCGGTAGGTCCCATCGGCTCGGGCAGGATCACGTTGGCCGGCAAGTCGGTCTTGCGACCGCGCAGGTACTGCAGCGCGCAGCCGGCATGCGGCGTGTTCACGCCCCCGGTAAACAGGCGGCCGGTCTGCATCATCTGATGGCCGGTGTCGTGGACGGCCGCGGCCGTGTGATAGCACGTACGGACTAACGAAAACTTGTCGGCCAACTTGGCGTGACCCGGGAAAATCTCCGAAACCTGAATGTCGGGGACGTTGGTCTTGATGGGCTTGAACGGCCCGCGGATCTCGACCGGCGCATCGGGCTTCATGTCCCAGGTATCGAGCTGGCTCGGCGCGCCCAGATTGAAGATCAGAATGACGGCGCGATCGTCGTATCGGTCGTCCTTCTTCCCGGCGGCAGCGGCCTGAGCCTGACGCGCTGCTAGCAAATCCGGCAGCGCAAACCCAACAGCCCCCAGCGTTCCGACTTGCAGAAAATCGCGGCGGGTCAGCCCGTCGCAAGTATGAGCGGTGCCCCGACCAGTGAGGTTGAGCATGACGACCCTCGAGAACGGGTACCAAGAGGCGAGATAGGCGAGATGCGCATGATAACACTGAATTCCTCTAAGATCAACGATTGCCGCGGTTTACCGCAGCGCTAGAGCCGAAGTCACCAGACTTCGGGAGCGTAACCAAAGCGGTAGCGGTAGGGTGGGCCGAGTCCGCGAGGCCCACGCGTTGTCCTGGCGAATTCGCCACCCAACATTGCCGTTTGCGATCGCGAGAGCCAACGCTATCCTCTGCGGCCATGAATCTGCTCCACGACGCACCGCAAACGCACGAAATTCGCCAGTCGAAGAGGTCGCGCCTACTATTGCTCATTTCGACGGCGACCCCTCCTACAGCCACACGGTTCTCACTCGACCACGCGGACGGCGCTTCCGCATCGATTCGCTGGGACAAGGCCTGGCTGCCGCTGGTCCTGGTGATCGTCGGTTGGACTGTCTTGCCGCTTGATCTGCGGGTTGCTCGCTGGTGCCTGGAACGCAACTTTCCGGATCCGCTCAGCAAGTGGTTTTCTCTTTGCGAAATCTTTGCGCATGGCCTGGGCGTGGTGGCGATTCTCGCCTCGATTGCCGTTCTCGATCCCGTTCGGCGAGTCGGCCTGCCCAGGCTAATTACGGCGTCACTCGGCGCCGGCTTGGCCGCAAACGCCTGCAAGCTGCTGTTAGCGCGAGTACGGCCGCATAGCTTCTCGTTCCACGGCGATGTGGGCGACACCTTCAGCCACTGGTTCCCCTGGGCCAGCGCCGGCAGCAATCTGCAAGGCTTTCCGTCGGCGCACATGGCGACCGCGGCCGGACTGGCGATGGGACTCGCCTGGCTGTACCCTCGTGGGCGACTACTCTTTCTCCTGTTGGCCGTTTCAGCCGGCGGGCAACGAGTGGTCTCGGGCGACCATTTCTTAAGCGATGTGATCTGGGGCGCCGCCGTGGGCGCATTCTGCGCCATCGGACTTCTCAATGGGGGGCTGCTAGCGCCGTGGTTCAACCGTCTGGAGCGCCGTCGGTTGGAGTTCAAGCTTTAGCTTGTAGGGTGGGACGAGCCCGCGGCGAGCGACGGCCCACCACTTGCGCGTGCATGACCCCGCTGATGGTGTTACCGAAGCCAGCGTCAAAACACCCCCTTGCCGAAAAGGTCGGAAAAAGTCGTAGAACCGCACCATCGCCGGACGATACCAGTCAAGCAGCCCCAGTCAGATATTTACGCCCCGGCTCGCTTGCAGGCGAAGGAGTGCTCAAACATGGTGCGAAAGTTGACCCCGCCGATGGTTCGGATCGCCTTGGGAATGGCGCTTCCACTGGTTAGCTCGTGGGCCCTGGCCGACGACCTCGACTCAGATTCGACGGCGCCGGCGCCCGCGGTCGAGATGACCGAGGATGAGCCCGCGCTCGCGAACGATGCAGACGCCGACTATAGCTCGGATTACGACGAGGAGTCGTCAGTTGCCGATACGAGCAACGACGAGCCGAGTCCTCTCCCCGATGCCGCGCAAGAGCCGACGCTGGCGCCCGTGGCCGAAAACGCCGACAGCGAGACGCATTCGGCGCTCGACTCGGACCGCAGCAACAACTCCGACGATCCGCAGACCGAGATCATCCGCGAGCGCTACGCCAGCACCGCGATCAAAGTCGAACGTCATGTCGCACAGGACGACGAAGGCAACTACTACAACCACGGCCTGTACACCCACTTTGACGAGAAGGGCCGCGTGATCGGCACCGGCGACTATCGCCAGGGCAAACGCCAAGGCAAATGGCAGCGCTGGTTCGCCCCGAACGAAGGAGCGATGTTTACCGGCCCCATGTTCAAGGAGTTCCAGGGGCCGTTCGCTTCCGAAGCGACCTACCTCGACGACCAGCTCCACGGCGTGTGGCGCGTGTTCGATGGCAAAGGTCGCAAGGCCAGCGAGTGGGAATTCGCTCACGGCAAGCCGAACGGCAAGAGCATCTGGTACTATCCGATCGGCAAAGTCCGCCGCGAGATCGTCTACAAAGAAGGCGACATCGACGGCGAAGTCATCGAGTGGTCGATCGATGGCAAGGTCACCCAGAAAGACAAGTATACCAACGGTCGCCGGCTTTCGATTCAGACCGACTGGTACGCCCCCGGCCAGAAGCGGGCCGAAGGCTGGACCCTCTTCGCACGCGACCTGACCAAGCCGAACTACAACTGGTGGGACGGCGTGACGACGATTGCGGTCACCGGCAAAGACGGCGTGAACCAGCGTCATGGCGAGTGGACCTGGTGGCACAAGAACGGCCAGAAACAGATGGAAGGCCGCTACGTGGAAGATAAGCCGGTCGGCAAATTCGTCTGGTGGTACTCCAACGGCCAGAAGCAGCTCGAAGGCGAATACGTCGACGGCAAGCAGCAAGGCAAGTTCGTCTGGTGGCACGAAAACGGCCAGAAGCAGCTCGAAGGCGAGTACGAAAACGGCGTGCAGATCGGCAAGTGGACCCGCTGGAGCACCGAAGGCAAGGTCGCTGAAGTGGGCGACTTCGGTTCCGACGGGCACCGCGTCCACGTGAAGGCGCTCGACGAAGACGGCGAACTGGGCGACACCAGCCTGGCCCCCTCGCTCGGCGCCGCCACGCCCGGCCAAAGCACCACGCCCAGCTCGCGCTTCAAGCGGTAAGCGAGCCGCCAGCACTTGGTAACTTCAAAACCCCGGCCAGCAGGCCGGGGTTTTTCTTTTTGGAGTGCGGCGACTCATCGCCGCTTTGGATTTCTAACGGCGCAAGCACACGCTCGCTCGCCAGAAATGCCAGCGACGGTTCTCGTCAGAGCGCCTCATTTACCACACATGACAGCTCTTTTCGCCGCGTTTTGCGAGATACTGCTGATGGTAATCCTCAGCACGGTAGAACTCCGCGGCCGGGGCAACTTGCGTGACGATCGGCCGGCAATACCTGCCGCACGTTTCGATCCGATGCTTCGCTTCTTCGGCCGCGGCGCGTTGAGCGTCGTCGTGATAAAAGATCGCCGAACGGTATTGAGAGCCAACGTCCGGTCCCTGCCGATCCTTCGTCGTTGGGTCGTGCAGCTTAAAGAACAGATCGACCAGCTCGTCGTACCCGACGCGTGCCGGGTCGTACTCGACCAGCACCGCTTCCGCATGCCCGGTACGGTCGGTGCAGACTTGCTCGTACGTCGGATCCTTCGTCGTGCCGCCGGTATATCCGACTGCCGTTTCGATAACTCCGGGAACCCGTCGAAAGGCGTCTTCGACTCCCCAGAAACACCCGGCCGCAAACGTCGCCTTTTCGGTTGGCATGGTGGTAATCCCAAAGTCGGCCGTGTGAATGAGACTCAAATCTTCGCGGTTCGAATCTAGCTTCTTCACCGCAGCTAACGCAGATCGCACTGATATTGCGGATAAGTCCCATCCCGATCCGCGCTATCTGAGGTATCCGAGCTACCCGCGCTATTCTAGGTGATTGCGACGCCGCGGCCAACCGTCCTCTATGGTCGTGCGGCTGCCACGATTGGATCTCCGCCGCAAGATGAGAAGAGGTATCCGTGTCAGTCCGAGCGTCTTTTCAAAGAATTGCTGTCTCAGCCTGCGCTTGCCTGGCGCTCTTCTTCGGCGCCGGCTGCGCGGAGCGGACGACCAATCCATCCCCAGCCGCCCTGGACGATGCCGCTCAGGACCCCACAGCGGCGGCGCCCGCCAGTGCTGCCATAAAGAGGCGCCACAGGCAAACCGGTTGCCAGCATTGTATTGCAAGATCGGCCACCGCCGTTAATGCGACCGCTCCATGCCGAACTCGAGCTTGAGCTGCGGGTCGCGTTCGGCGTCGGGATCGAGCTCTTTGAACAACAGGCTCGGCTGGATGTCGCGATTGTGCTGGTATTTGTTGCTGGCGTACTCGGTGACCTGGCCCACGATCTGATGGTAGATGATCTGGCAGATTTTTACTCCCGCGTAGATGCGGACCGGCTGGACGGCGAACATTTCCAAGGTCCAGTAGCCGCAGAAACCGACGTCGCCGAAGCCGGCCGTGACGTGGACGAACAACCCAAGCCGGCCGATCGAGGAGCGGCCCTCGATCATTGGAACCAGGTTGTGCGTTTCGGTGCGCTCGACAGTGCGGGCGAGATAAAGCTGGTTGGGGCTGAGCACGAGCCCATCTGGCGGAATCGTCAGCCGCCGCACACGGTTGGCCTTGCGCATGTCGAGCACCACCTCTTCGTAGGTGATCAGCTCGTCGTGCAGCGTGAGGTTGTAGCTGTTGGGGTTGAGATTCGCGTCGTCGAACGGATCGATGACGATGTTCCCCCCCAACTGGCTGCGGATTTCATGGCCGGACAAGATCATGAGGAATGGGGAATGAGCGAATGGGGAATGGGGAATGATCAGTGTTCATCCGTGTTCATCTAGCGGCTGACTACTTTTCTTTCGACGTCCGTTTCTTCGGCTCGGTGACGCCGATTTTCGGACAGATGTCGTTCAGCGGACAGACGTCGCACTTGGGGTTGCGCGCAACGCAAATCCGTCGCCCATGGTGAATCATGCGATGGCTGAAGGCGATCCACTCCTGCCGAGGCAACACCGCCATCAAATCGCGTTCCACTTTGACGGGATCGGTCTGGTTTGTCAGCCCCAGCCGGATACTTAGCCGGCCGACGTGGGTGTCGACGACGACGCCCGAGGGAATCCCAAACGCCGTACCAAGCACCACGTTGGCGGTCTTTCGACCGATGCCCGGCAGGCGGACGAGCGATTCGAGGTCTTGCGGGATTTTGCCGCCATGCTCGTCGACCAGCCGCCGGCAGCACTCCTTGATGTTCTTTGCCTTATTCCGAAAAAAGCCGGTGCTCTGGATGATCCGCTCAAGATCCCCCAGCGGCGCGCGTGCCAATGCGTCGGCCGAAGGAAACCGCCGGAACAATTCCGGAGTCGTCATGTTGACACGTTCGTCGGTGCATTGAGCCGAGAGGATCGTGGCGATCAGCAACTCCAGCGGCGACGAGAAGTGCAGCGCGCACTGGGCATCGGCGTAGTGCCGCGCCAAACGCCTGGCAACCTTGCCGGCGTGACGTTTCGCATCCGTGGCAGCAGGCATAGTGCGGCGATGAGCGGCAATGAGCGGCGGGAGCGGCAAACAGGTACGGCCAACCGGCGGCATTCTCGTTCGCAGCGCCGCCGTTTGTCAAGCGACCGAGTTGGAGTTCAATCTTCAGCTTGTGCCTGGTGGCAGTGCTCACGGCGAGCAGTGTCACGGTGTCGGCTTCGTTTTCAGCTTGCCGCGGGTTTCTTGCCAATGGAGTATGACAACGGTACGTTACGACTATGGTGGATTCCCTCCTCGCTCTCGATCAGACTCGACCCACAATGACGGCGCGGATCAATCGCCGCGGCTTCATGAAACGTGCGATCGGCGGCGGCGGGGTATTGATTCTTCCTTCGGCAAAGTCCGCCTTCACCTATCAGGCCAACGACCGTATCAACCTGGCGGTCATTGGCCACATGTACAATGCCGGACATGTCTTCACGTCGGCGCATATCTACGAGAATGTCGCGCTAGTAGCGTTGTGCGATGCTGAAGAGCAGAAGATCGAGGAGACATTCGAAGCGTGGCGGAAGCGCGCCAAGCAAGGCTTCGACGGCAACGCTCCGCAGGAGCGACGTGCGGCGGAATACTATGGGCGACTCGTCGAGAGAAAGCCACGCGTCTTCTCCGACCCGCGCCGGATGCTGGCCGAAATGGGCAGCGAGATCGACTCGATTGTTGTTTCTGCGTTTGATCACATGCACGGCGCGATTTGCGGGCCGGCGATCCGCGCCGGAAAGCATGTCTTCAATGAGCGACCCGTCGGTCTCACCATTAACGATGCTCGCTCGCTGCGCGCATTGGCCGCCGAGCACAAAGTAGCCACTTCGATTCGAAATCCGGGCAACGCCAGCCAGCAGTTTCGCCGCGCTGTTGAACTGATCCGCGCGGACGCGATCGGGCGGATCGAAGAGGTGCACGTTTGGTTTCCGCGCGGCGGTCCTGATCACGACGAACCACCGGCTAAGAGCCGGCCGGTCCCCGATGGGTTGAACTGGGACGCGTGGCTCGGGCCGGCCGCGTGGCGACCGTACCACCCGCAATGGCTGGCGTATGCCCAGTGGCGCGAGTTTTCCAACGGCGGCGTTGGTACGTTCGGACCGCACGCGGCGAACCTGGCGTTCATGGCGTTGCGCGTGGGAGATCTGTGGAAAGACGACGCCCGCGCGGCGGGGAGGACGATTCGCGTCGAAGCGAAATGCAACCGGATCAACCGTTTGTCGTTTCCAAAGTGGGAAGTCGTCCGTTGGCAGGTTCCCGCGCGCGGCGATTTGCCACCGGTGGCGTTTACCTGGCATCATGGGCCGCCCCGCGAGCTGGCGCCAGGCTCGCGCGAGCTGATCGAGGGCATGTTGCGGGAGCGGGGGGCTTCGCAGGAGCGAGTGGAGGCGTTGTTGAAGGAAGCGGGCACGTTGATTATCGGCGCGAAGGGTGCGATCGCCAGCGACAGCCACAATACGTCGTTTATCATGCTGCCGGAGGAGAAATTCCGTGGCGTGGAGCAGAAAGAACCCAAGACGTTAAAGCCCTCGCGCGGGCATTATCGCGATTGGCTGATCACCTGTCGCGGCGGCGAGCCGGCGTGGGCTAGCTTCGATTACGCCGGTCCGTTCAGCGAGTTTTTGATGCTGGGCAACGTGGCGACGCAGTTCGAGGGGCAATTGGAATACGATCCCGTCGCAGGAAAGATTCTTAATCATGCCGAGGCGAATAAGGTATTGAGCTATGAGTATCGCGAGGGTTGGACGCTATGAGTGAGTCACGGAGTTATCGCTCGTCTCTGGATTGCGATGACTCGTCATCGCTTTCTTTTTCAAACGGCGCCGCATGCCAAATGACGACGCACGACGGTGAGCGATTAGCCACGCGCTCCTGGGAGCGTATTGAAATCCAAAGCGGCGACGAGTCGCCGCACTCCATAGCCGTGCCACAGAGCGGCACGAGCGACGTTCCCACGCAGAGCATGGGAACGAGAGCGGGGAGGGTGGGAACGAGGCGGAGCTTTCTCGGGCGAGCGCTTGGTAGCGGCGCCGGTTTGTTGATCCTGCCTTCGGCCAAGACCGCGTTCGGCTATCAGGCCAACGCGCGACTGAACCTGGCGGTAGTCGGCGTCGGCGGTTATTGCGCCGCGACGGCGTTCCTCCCAGGCGTCCACCAGTTGAATCTGAACATCGTGGCGCTCTGCGACGTGGACGAGAAGCGGCTGGCACAGCCGTACAAACTTTGGGACGAGCGCGCCCAAAGCTGGCCCAGCTCATCGAATCGAACGGAACGGGAGGCAGCAGATCGGTACCGTCGGTTAGTCAAAGACAAGCCGAAGTTCTTTCCGGACTTCCGCCGCATGCTCGACGAGATGGACGATCAGATCGACGCCGTTGTGTGTGCAACCCCCGATCACTCGCACGCGGTCATCTCGGCGGCGGCGCTGCGCGCTGGCAAGCATATCCTCTGTGAAAAGCCGCTGACGATTACGGTCGGTGAAGCCCGCGCGCTACGCGAGCTGTCGGCCGAGCGAAAACTGGCCACGTCGATGGGCAATCAAGGCACGCAAAGCCCGCAGTTCCGCCGCGCGGTCGAGCTGATTCGCGAGGGCGCGATCGGCCCGGTCGAGGAAGTGCACGTCTGGTTTTCGCGCGGCGGTCGAGACCACCGCGAACCGCCGCTAGGGAGCGAGCCGGTTCGCGAGGGACTGTACTGGGACCTGTGGCTGGGGCCGGTCGCATGGCGGCCCTACCATCCGCGGTGGATCGCGCGGACGCACTGGCGTGACACGTCGGCGGGTGAATTGGGCAATTTTGGACCGCACACCGCCAATATGGCTTTCATGGGACTCAACATCGCAGATCTGTGGAAGGCGAAGGCAAGTGATCAATCGCGGGAGCCAATCCGCGTGGAGGCCAGATTTTCAAATCTCAACCGCCTGTCATTTCCTCGCTGGGAAGTGATCCACTGGAAGGTTCCAGCGCGCGGTAAACTGCCGCCGGTGACGATTACCTGGCATCACGGTCCGACGCCCGATCTTTCGCCGGGCTCGCGCGAGCTGATTGAGGGGCTCGTGCGCAAACGCGGCTTGCCCGTTGAAGCGCTTCGCAAGGATGTCGGGGCTTTGATTGTCGGAAGCGAAGGTGTAATCGCGACGACCAGTCACAATACCGAGTTTGTGATGCTGCCCGACGAGAAGTTCCGGCACGTGGAAAAGAAGGAACCGCAGACAATCCGTCCCTCGCGCGGCCACTACAACGATTGGGTGCTCGCTTGCCAAGGGGGCGAAACGCCACTGGCCGACTTCGGCTACTCGGCGACGCTCAACGAGTTTTTGATGCTCGGCACGGTGGCAACACAGTTTGATGCAGAACTGAAGTACGATCCAATCGCCGGTAAGATCGTCAATCACGAAGAAGCCGATCGGGCGTTGAGCTACCAGTACCGAGAAGGTTGGAAGCTCTGACCAGGCTGCAACTTCGTTAGGGCTTCGGCCATTCGCGGTTGATTACCGGCCATAGGTCCCGATGAGCTGCGCCTCGGCCAGAGTGTGGCCCTTCATCGCCGCTAGCAATTCATCCTTTTTCGCGCCCGCTGGAAGATCCAACTGCGTGTCGAGCGCGTAAAGCTTGAAGTAGTAACTGTGCGGCTTGCCAGGCGGGGGCGCCGGGCCTCCATAGCCGACCTTGCCAAAGTCATTGGCGCCCAGCAGTGCGCCGCCCGACAAGGTTCCACCCTCGCTCAACTCACGTTGTTCCACGGACAGGTTAAAGGCGATCCAGTGCGTAAAGGTACCCCGTGGCGCGTCGGGATCTTCGCAGATGAGCGCGAAACTTCGCGTGGCACTCGGCGGCTCGGTCCAGGACAAAGGTGGAGGGATATTCCGCCCGTCGGCGGTGAATTGCTTGGGAATGGTTTGGCCTTGCGGGAAGGCTGTACTGGTGATTTCAAGTGCCATCTATGTTTCCTTTCAAGTCCTCGGCAAAAGCAATTCCGGCACTCACACGCTGACTGTCACTCAGGGTAGGTCTACCCATGACTGGCCGCACGAGTTCTCGCCGCTTTGCGCGCGATTCTGCTCCGTTCCGCGTGGCTCTGATGTGCCAGCCTCGTCCGGGCGGCTTTGCGAGCGATCGCGCTGCGTTCTCCGGGGGTCCGCTGGCGGGCTTGCTCCTTTGCCTGGCGAGCCAGCGCCCTTGGCGAAGCGGCTTCCTTCCCTTCGCGTTTGAGCGCCTGCTTGATGGCTCGAGACCGTCGGGGGTTGGTCTTGCTGGAAGGCTCGGTTTGTCCTTTGTGATAAGCCCGCTGGGCGCTGCGGCGCGTGCGCTCGGAGGTTTCACCTTTTTCAGGAGGCGGCAGCTTCACGCCCGCGCGGCGGGCCTTGGAAAGACCGATCGCGATGGCCTGCTTCGTCGAGCGAGCGCCATGCTCGCCGCGACGAATGCGTTTGACCTCTTCGCGGACAAACTCGCCGGCCTGCGTCGTGGGAGCTTTCCCTTCCCGTTTCGCCTTTTTGGCCTTGCGAATGGTTTTGGTTTCGGGCATGGACCACCTCTTTCGTTGAAGAAACGCGACTTAACCATTCGATCCAACAACCGATCAGGCCTGTCTCGCCTGCTTCCGTTGGAGAATACGTTTGGCTCGTTCCAGTACTCGCTTTCGGGATGCGGACAGACTTTTGCCGGCGCGGTTGATGAAGAATTGGATCATGCGGATGCCGGAGCCGATGCCTTTGGGGCTGACTTTTTTACTGGCCATCGTGGTGGCAATGGTCTGGGCGTCCTTGGTGAACAGATCTTCGGGCGGTTTTGTGGAAACCGTCTTGACCTGCCGGGACCACTTTTTCTTGGCGGCCATTGGGCAACTCCTTAAGACGCAAAGCGTGTGCAGACTGAATGCCAATCGGTCAGCGATTGGGTTATTGGGGGCAAATTCTCCGGAAATATCTGCGACTTCCCAGCCGAGAAATGATCCGCCGGGCGTGCGTTTTGCTCCCTTAAAGTGTATGGGGTAACAATTTCACTGCTCAAGACGCGAGCAAGGAGTTTCCAACCATGCAAGTCAAAAAGATCATGTCCGAAGATCCAAAGTGCTGTACTCCAGAAATGAACCTGCAAGAAGCGGCGCGGATGATGGTGGCCTGTGATTGCGGCGCGATACCGGTTGTGGACAGTGCCGACCATGCGAAGCCGATCGGAATTATTACCGACCGCGACATCGCCTGCCGGGCAGTCGCCGAAGGCAAGAACCCGGTTGAAACCAAGGTTCGCGATTGCATGACGACGCACCTGGTTTGCGTGTCGCCGGAGGCGAGTATGGAAGAGTGCTGCGAAGTCATGGAGAAGAATCAAGTGAGGCGGTTGTTAGTGGCCGACCACGAGAACCACCTCCGCGGCATCGTATCGCAGGCGGATATCGCGCTGCACCTGTCGAAGAACAAGACGGCGGAAGTCGTCAAGCAGGTCTCGCAGCCGAGTGAGACGCCGTCGGCTATCGCGGTGTGATCGAGGAAGTTTCAAAAACCAGGCCAACCAATGCCTGAACGTCAGAGGTGAGTGAAAAAAATGATCCGCAAGCTAAAGTCCGGCGAGTACCGACTATACTCGCGCAAAGTAGACGCCAAGACCGGTAAGCGGAAAAATCTCGGCACGTTCGGCTCGCGCGCAAAAGCCGAACAGCACGAGCGGGCGGTTCAGTTTTTCAAACGACGAGGTTAGTGCGCCGACCGATGTCGATTCCACTGGCTGTGAAGGTGTTGCACACGCTGTTCGTGATCGCACTGGTGCCGGCCTATTGGATCTATCATCGCCCTGGCAATTTCCTCTGGTTCTCCGACATTGCGCTCTTCGTAAGCGTCGTTGCGCTGTGGTCGGAGAACGCGTTTTTGGCCAGCATGCAGGCTGTCGGCGTCGCCGCCCTGGAAACGCTGTGGATCGTCGATTTCCTGACCCGGTTGATCGCAGGCGTGCAATTGACCGGATTGAGCAACTACATGTTCAACGCAAAGCACCCGCTCTGGATACGGGGGCTTTCGTTATTTCATTTGTGGTTGCCGATTCTGCTGTTGTGGATGGTGCATCGCTTTGGTTATGACCCGCGGGCATGGATGGCACAGACGCTTTTGGCCTGGCTGGTTCTGCCGCTGAGCTACGCGTTTACGGCGCCCGCTAAAAACGTGAACTGGGTCCACGGCATCGGTGCGCAGTCGCAGACCCGGCTTCATCCGTGGCGGTGGTTGGTCTTATTGATGATCGCCATCCCGCTTTGCGTCTATTGGCCTACGCATCTGGTGCTTGAGCGTGTGATGCCGCACAGGGCTTGATGGTTCACTGGGGATTCCGGCGAGGGGTGTTTCGAGTCGGCAGGTCAATCGTCGAGATATTGAGATGGCGCCAGGCGTTCGACCTTCGCGCGGCCTGGGTCTTCCGGGACTTCCTCTTCTTCCTCGGTCGGAATCACGCCGTCAGGAAGGGCGGGATCGGCTTCGAGGCGAATCGTCTGCGATAACTCCTGGCCGTCGACGTTGAGCACGACGCGATAGTCGCCTGGAGGCACCGGTGTACCTCGAGGGCCTCCACGCTGGCCGCCTGCGCCACGGCGTCCCCGCGCTTGACCGGCCGGCTGGCTTTCTTCGGTGCGGTTTTCGTCGCGTTGGCCGGAACGTGCGCTGTCGCCGGTTGGCGCTGGCCCATCGTCTGCGCCGCGCTCTCGTTCGGTACGGAAAGCGGCGCCGCGACCACTACGGCGACCGGCGGCGCGCGTGAGATCCCATGCTACCTGGTTGAGTCCTGGGTCGCCCTTCACTTCCAGTTCGCGGACGGTGCGGCCGGCCACATCGACGATCTTCAGCGCAATCTTTTCGGGCTTCTTGGCCAGCGAGTAAAAGATCTGCGCCGGCCTCGGCGGGTTTTCGCCGCGGAAGCGCTGGGCCCCGCCGCCGGTGCCGACAGAGGGCGCACTTCGCCAACGCACCACCGTGTTGGGCTCGTATAGATATGCCGGAGCTTTGACAATTTCGCTGGTCATCTGCCGCAGCGGCGTAACGTCGGTAATCCAGAGGCTCCGGCCATGCGTAGCCACGACCATCTCGCCCGCGGTGGGATGAATTGCGATTTCGTGGACCGCGACGGTAGGGAGATTATTATTCAGCCGGTTCCAATGCCCGCCGCGGTCGATCGACGTCCAGACACCAAACTCGGTACCAACCAAGAGTAGGTTCTGGTTCTTCGGATCCTCGCGCAGCGTGCGCGTTGAGCCGGTCGGCAGATTGGCCCGAATCGACTTCCAGGTTTCGCCGAAGTCTTCCGTCACATACACGTACGACTCGTCGTCGTTCGAGCGGTGCGCGTCGAACGCCACGTAACAACGTCCCTCGGCGAAGCGAGACGGCTCGACAGTGGCGACCCACCGTGGACCCGCCAGCCCGACTTTCTCGGCCACGTTGGTCCACTTGTCGCCGCCGTCGCGCGTGACCCAAAGATGCCCGTCGTCGGTCCCGACCCAGAGTACATCCGCGTTACGCGGCGACTCGGCGAGCGCCGTACCCGTGCCGCGGCCGGTGCGCGCGATTTCGGGCGAAATCACCTTCAGGTCTTCACCTCGCTTGATCGAACGGAACACATGATTGCCGGCGCAATAGAAAATGCCGGGATTGTGGTTCGACAGAATGAACGGCGTGTTCCAGTTGAAGCGATACGATTTGCCGCGCTCGCGCCGCGGCCGGAGCGAGGCGCGCTCGCCGGTCAGCAGGTTGCGGCGCGTCATGGCGCCGTTCTGGCTTTCGAAGTAAACGATATCCGGGTCGAACGGATCGACGCGGCAGACGAAGCCATCGCCGCCGCCGACCGAGATCCAATCCTCGTTCAAGAGCACGCCATTCAGCCCGTTCGACGGCCCGCCCCAACTGCCGTTGTCCTGCAACCCGCCGTAGGCCCAATACGGCTGCCGGTTGTCGAGCGCCACGTGATAGAACTGGGCAATCGCCATGTGGTTGAGGTGCTCCCAGTTTTCGGCGCGGTCCCACGAGGCATAGAATCCGCCGTCGGTGCCGACGATCATGTGCCGCCCGTCGCGGGGATCAATCCACAAGGCATGCCCATCGGCGTGCACGCCGCGGCCGCCGTCGGCGGTGAACGTCTTGCCGCCATCCTTCGAGCGGTGGTAGGCGACACCGAGCACGTACACGTAGTTTTCGTCGGTCGGATCGACGCGCACCTGACTGAAGTACATCGGCCGCGGATTGAGGCTATTGACGCGCGTCCACGATTCGCCGCCGTCGGTAGATTTATAAATCCCGCCGTACTCGTGGCCGTCGGGACCTTGCTGATCCTGGATGTTCGGCGATTGACCGCCGTACATGAAGCCGTTGGGCCGCGTGGGGCTGGTAGTGCCGATGCCGGGGGCTTCGAGTGCGAGGGTCAGCTCAATCGGCTTCTCGTCGCGGAGCACCTTGAAGACAATCTTTTCGCCGGTCTTGCGGTCACGGAGCAGCGTGGCGAGTTGCTCGCTGTCGGCCACCGCTTTGCTATCGACCGACTGAATTACGTCCCCTTCTTCAATGCCCGCCTTCTCGGCCGCACGATCGCTTTGAACGCGAACAATGCGGACTCCCTTCTCGTCGTCCTGACCCGTCGCGCCGAGCAGCGCCGGAAGCGGCGAGCGGCCGGCGGCGCCTTCGAGCGGGCGGTCTTCAAGCGTAACTGCGATCTCGATGGTCTTGTCGTCGCGCACCACCTCGAGCGTGACCTTTTCGCCGGTCTTGCGCGAACGAAGTTGCTCAGCCAACTGCACGTACGCGGTGACCGGCTTCTTATCGATCGACTTGATGACGTCACCCGATTTGAGCTCCGCCTTAGAAGCGGGACTGTTCTCGCTGACCTGCGTGAGCTTGGCGCCGCCTCCGCCGTCTTCGCCTTGCACACCCAGATAAGCGCGGCTGGGTGGATCGCCCATGCCGATCTTCGCGCAATCGATGATCGCGAAGATGATGGTGGGATCCTTGCGGTAATAGTCGAGGCCGACACGCCCGAGGTGGCTCGTCGGCAGACCAGTGGTGAGCTTCTTCCACGTCTTGCCGCCATCCGTGGTTTTGTGAATGCCGCTCCCCGGTCCCCACTTCGTGATCGGGTCGTAGGCGTCGTAACCATCCTGCAGAAGCGGCTCGCCCCGGTGGCTGTCGAACTCGTCACGCTGCCGCTCCCAGGTGGCGACAATGAGCGTTTCAGGATCGGCGGGATGCATGGCGATGTCGATGATGCCAGTTTTGTCGTCGACGTACAGGATCTTTTCCCAGGTCTTGCCGCCGTCGGTCGTTTTGAAAAGCCCGCGCTCTTCGTTCGGCCCGTACAGCCGGCCGAGAGCGCCGGTGTAAACGATGTCGGGATTCTTCGGGTGCACGACGATCCGGCCGGTCTGGAACGACTTCTTCAGCCCCATGTTCGTCCACGTCTTGCCGCCGTCCGTCGACTTGTAAACGCCGTCGCCGTACGAGACCGAGTTCCGCGGGTTGTTCTCGCCCGTGCCAATCCAGACGATGTCCTTGTTGGATTGAGCGACGCAAACGTCGCCGATCGAAACGGTGGCTTCATGGTCGAACTGGTGCTGGAACGTGACGCCGTTGTTCTCGGTTTTCAACAAGCCGCCCGACGCAGTGGCGACCCAGTAGATCGAGGGGTCGGCTTCGTAGACAGAGATCGCGGTAATTCGGCCCCCCATTCCGGCTGGGCCGATCGAGCGCCATTTGAGCGACTTGAGCCACTCCGCAGGGATGGCGCCGGCCTGGGCCGCGGGTTCTTTCGTGGCGGACTCTTTACGCAGCTCGTCGATCTCCTTGCGCAAGGCCTCGACTTGCTTCTCGAGCTCCGAAATGACTTGCTCGCGCGCCTTGGGCGGGGCGGCTGCTTCCTGGGCGATGAGCGCTTGCGGCAGAACCATCAGCGCGGCGGCGAACACGAAGACAAGGCCGGTCAACCAACCACGGTAGGGTGGGCCGAGGCCGCGAGGCCCACGGGCAAAGTTTGTCCAAGGCGTTCGATGAGATTTCATAGCCACAGTTCCTCTTAAAGGCGCGAGTCAGGCGGCAGAAGTTGTGCCCCGCCCCTCCCGCGGATTACTATCAGACAAGCTCCCCGAGACGACGCTACCGGCAAACGCTAATTTAAGCGCTCATGAACGAAAAACAATCAGCCGGCCACTCGAATCTGGAAAGTTCTGGCCTGCTTCCCTCAACAACCGCTCAACCGGGGCTGAGCCGGCGTGCTGCGCTCGCCACATTCGCCGGCCTCAGTGTGGGCTCCGTCGCCTTCCAGCGGGCGCTTGCCGCCGAAGTCGAAGGCAAGGGAGAGATCACGCCGGACATGATCCAACAGGCCGAGTGGATCGCCGGGATCGAGCTTAGCGAAGACGATCGCAAGGCGGTGGCCGAAGCGGTCAAGCGCGATCAGCAGAAGCTCGCTGCCATTCGCAACGTGAATGTCGACTACAATGTGCCGCCGGCGCTGGTTTTCTACGCGGCGCCGCCGCAGACAAGCGGGGCAGACGTTCGCCGCGATGCGGTACGACCGTTAGAGAGCGCCGCCGCCGAACGCCCACAAAGCGACGAGGACCTGGCTTTCTTGCCGATCACAGAGCTGGCCGCCCTCTTGCGATCGCGTAAAGTGTCGTCCACCGAGCTGACCAAGCTGTATCTCGCGCGGCTTGATCGCTTCAATGAGCTGCTCAACTGCGTCGTCACGCCGACGGAAGATCTCGCGTTGCGTCAAGCTGACCGCGCCGACCGCGAAATCGCCGCAGGTCACTACCGAGGGCCGCTGCACGGCATACCCTGGGGTGCGAAGGATTTGATTGCCGTTCCGGGGTACAAGACCACCTGGGGCGCTGAGGTGTTCAAGGAACAGACGCTGGAGGCAATGGCGACCGTGGCCAGGCGGCTCGAAGATGCCGGCGCCGTACTCGTTGCCAAGCTAACACTGGGTGCGCTGGCGATGGGGGACGAGTGGTTCGGCGGCATGACGCGCAATCCTTGGAAACCGGAAGAAGGCTCAAGCGGTTCGTCGGCCGGCTCGGCGTCGGCGGTTGCTGCGGGGCTGATGGGCTTTGCGCTCGGCAGCGAAACGCTCGGCAGCATCGTCTCGCCCTGCCGCCGCTGCAGCGTGACTGGCCTGCGGCCGACGTTCGGCCGCGTCAGTCGCCATGGCTGCATGTCGCTCGCCTGGAGCATGGACAAGATCGGCCCCATCGCGCGGTCGGTCGAAGACTGCGCGCTCATCTTTGGAGCGATCCACGGTTACGACGGGCACGACCCGACGGCGGTCGATCGGCCATTCGCCTGGCCCCAGCGGCGAGAGATCAGTTCGTTCCGCGTGGGATATATCGAAGGCAAGCGCCCGCTCAACGAACGGCAGGAGATCAAGTTGCTGTGCGAACTGGGCGTTAAACTTGTGCCAATCAAGCTGCCGGACAAACACCCCATCGGCGAGTTAACTATCATCCTCGATACCGAGGCCGCCGCGGTCTTCGACACGCTCACGCGGCAGGGCGTTCGCGAAGGCATCGGCCTCTGGGCGACGACGTTTCGCCGTGGGCAGTTCATACCCGCCATTGAATACTTGCGGGCGAATCGCGTTCGCACACTCTTGATGCGCGAGATGGACGAAGTGATGGGCAACATCGACGCTTACGTGGGCGGCGACGACCTGACGCTGACCAACCTCACCGGGCATCCCACCGTGGTCGTTCCGGACGGCACTCGCCGCGGTACCGACACCGAACAACCTGGCACGGTGACCTTTACGGGTAAGCTGTTCGGCGAGTCGGAATTGCTCGCCTTGGCACATGCCTATCAGCAACGGTCGGGCGCGCATCTCCGCCGCCCGCCGTTGGAGAAGCTGCTCGAAGCGAAACGCAAATCGGCGCAGTCGGGCCAATAGCATCCCGATGATCGCCACGACAACGAGCAGTTCGACGAGGGTAAATGCGCGGCGCTTCATGAAATCGATGTCCCTCACTCGAACCGCACCTTTGCCAGATAGATACTGGTTTTCCCTTCGTGCGACGAGTAGTAGCTTACCCACAGCATTTCGTCATGCCAAACCAGACCTGCGTAGCTGGTGTCGCCGCCGGACGGAAGCTTGAGGAATTCGCTGAGCGTGCCGGCCTCGGGATTGAGCCAGCAGAGCGACGTTCGCACTTGCGCGTCCATGAGCCGCACCGCCGCCACGATGCGGCCGGCGGGCAGGCGGATCATGTGCGGGCCGCCGATCCGCTTGTTAAGGTCCTTCCATTGCCAGTCGGTATACGGCGGCGCGGCAATGCCTAACAGACCCGTGTTCGGCTGGCCGTCGCGCCGCAGTAGACAGAAACAACGGTCATCCGGCAGGAACACCAACGACGTTTCGTTGGGATAGCCTTCGTCATGAAGTTTGTCCTTGATTACGTCGAATTGTCGGCCGTCCGCGCTCTTATAGAGCCGAACCCATTGGTTGTCTTTACGGCAGCCATAGCCGATTGAATGAGCAGTGCCTTTGTGCCAGGTCGTTCGCCACAACCAGTAGTCGCGGTCGCCGATCTCGGCCGGCTCGCCCCATTGCTTGCCGTCCTCGGAGAACCAGGCGAGTGACTGGTGGCTTTTGCTCTCACCCTCGGGGAACGCTTTCGCGGCGGTGAGCATCAGCCGCTTGTCGGGTGTGATTGTCAGCTTCGCGTCGCGCAGGTCGCCGGTCGTCGACTTGATCAACGCGGTCGATGTCCACTTCTCCCCGTTCGCCGAAGTAAGCACCCGCAGCGCTCCATCGGGCGAGACGTGGGCCTTCCCTTCGCGGAACGCGCAGAACCAGCGGTCGTCGAAGCGCGTCAGATCGGTGAAGGCGTTGTGCGGCGCAGCGTCCCAGATTCTGCGGACGCTCACCAGTTCTGGTCGCGGATCTGCCGCGATAGCACCTTGTGGCGCAACGCAGTGCCACAAACAAAGAAGTAGTGAGCCACAGATGAACGCTGATGAACACAGATCAAGGCAGCGGAGTATTCGCCGCAAATTCACGGTCGCCGCGGCGACGACGCAATTGTTTGGCTGATTCGCGTTTATTCGCGTGAATTCGCGGCTAATTGCGTCTGTGTTCATGTGTGTTCCTCTGTAGCTGACGTCCTGCGGCGGGTCTCAAAATCAGCACGCGCGCGATAGCGTCTGGTTCCTGCGGGAAACTGGGGGCTCGCGCTCCGCGATTGATTGCTGGAAGTTGTGTATGGATGATATCCCGGCGGAGCCACGTACGCATCATGCTGAGGCTCCGAAAGCTATCTTCGTCGGAAACGGTTGGCTAAAATCGCGACAGAAGCACCGGTCGCCTTCCGCCGCACTAAGTCGCCCAACCAAGTCCAACTGCCATGAAGATTGCGCCCCAAAAGTACTGCGCGCTGTTGCTACTCTTGCTGATTCTGCGTGCCGGCGAACGCCATTCGCCGGCCCAGTCGCCGTCGTTTGATGAACGAGCGGCCGCCATCGAACGCAAGCTGCAGGAGCTGCAAAATGACATCCGACAGCTTCGCGAGGCGGCCAAGGGCGACGACGCTCCAAAGGCGAAGCTAACCGGCGCCAGCGACGCCGATCTTGCCAAAATTCGCGATGAAGGGCTCAACCGTTCGCAGCTCATGGCGACGCTGAGCTATCTGACCGACGTGATCGGTCCCCGTCTGACCGGCTCGCCAAACTTGAAGCGGGCCAATGAATGGACGCGCGACAAGTTTTCGTCGTGGGGGCTGGCCAACGCTCACCTCGAGCAATGGGGACCATTTGGACGCGGCTGGTCGCTCAAGAGTTTTTCCATGCAAGTCGTCGAGCCGCAGACGATACCGCTCATCGCCGTTCCCAAGGCCTGGACGCCCGGATTCGACAAGCCCATCGTCGCCGAAGTCGTCTATCTCAACGCCAAAACGGAAGATGACTTGAAGAAATACGAGGGCAAAGTCAAGGGCGCCGTCGTGCTGGCCGGCGCTCCGCGGCCGGTAAAGATCGCGTTCGAGCCGCAAGGCCGCCGGATGACCGAGGAGGACCTGCGGATCTTCGCGGAATCCAAAGGAGGGCGAGTGCGGCCGGCGATGGCCCCGACCGAGCCCTCTCCCAGCGCCGCGCCTGCCGGCAGCCCGGCGCGACCCGCCGACCCCGCGGCGGATCCAATGCGTGAGGCCGCTTCGCCGGAAGCACAACGCCGCAACCGGCCAGGCGCGGGTCGCATCGAATCGGCGTTCACGCGGCGCATGCTCTCGTTTCTCGTTAAGGAAGAAGCGGCGCTGTTGGTCACGCCCAGCCCGATCGGTGACGCAGGCACGATCTTCGTCGCCTCCGTCTCCGTTCCAGCCGTCGAAGGAAGAACCGGCGAGCGAATGCGCCCCTGGTCGACCACTGCGCCCGCCACGCCACCGCAGGTCGCGCTCAACGTCGAAGACTACAACCGTCTGGTGAGAATGCTCGAGCACGGCGAAAAGCTGAAGATGGCGGTCGACCTGCAGGTGAAATCCCATGAAGAGGATCAAAACGCTTACAACACCGTGGCCGAGATACCCGGCAGCGACTTGAAGGACGAAATCGTCATGCTCGGCGGACATCTCGACTCGTGGCACGCGGGCACGGGCGCCACGGACAACGGCGCGGGGGTGGCGGTCGCGATGGAAGCCGTCCGCATTCTGAAAGCCGCCGGACTCCAGCCGCGGCGTACCGTGCGTGTGGCCCTGTGGACCGGTGAAGAGCAGGGTCTGTTGGGTTCGAAGGCCTACGTCGCCGAGCACTTCGGATCCTACTCCACCCAGGCTGCAGGAAGCGAGCCAACATCAGAAGGTAACCGCAGCGAGGACGGCGCTGGCCAACAGCGCGAGCGCGGGCGGTCGCGGACGCTGGTGCGCAAGCCGGACTACGACAAGTTTGCCGGCTACTTCAATCTGGACAACGGCTCAGGACGCATTCGCGGCATCTTCGCTCAGGAGAACGCGGGGGCGTGGGCCCTGTTCCGTGATTGGCTCGCGCCGTTCCGCGACCTGGGGGCCGAAACGGTCACGCTGGCGACTACCGGCGGAACCGACCATCTATCGTTCGATGCGATTGGGCTGCCCGGGTTTCAGTTCATCCAGGACCCGATCGAGTACATGAGCCGCACGCATCACTCGAACGCGGATGTGTACGATCGCATCGTGGCCGAGGACTTAAAACAGGCATCCGTGATCATGGCCTCGTTCGTCTATCACGCCGCGATGGCGGACGAAAAACTGCCGCGTAAGGAAACGGTGAGCACGGCAGTCTCAGCCGCACGAACGCCAAGCCCATGACCACAACAAAGGTCCAAATAATGATTGCGGGCTGCTATACTTAATGGGGCTGCGGCCGAAGATCTTTGAACGTTTGCTAAATGAGGCGCAAAGTATGTCGTCCATGCCTCTCACACCGTCACAAGAACCGGAATATGCCTGGGAAGTGGCCACGCTTTACCCGGAGCAGGGCGAATGGTCTGAAGAGGAATATCTCGATTTGACCGACCATACGAGGCGGCGCATCGAATTCACCGATGGACGGTTGGAGTTTTTGCCGATGCCGACCGAAGTTCATGAAGCAATAGCGCAATTCTTGTTGTTTGCGCTGCTCGGATTCGTCGAAAAGAATAAACTCGGGAAGGTTTATTCCACCGGGATCCGACTCCGGATTCGACCGCGAAAGGTTCGTCTCCCCGATATTATCTTCTTGCATAAGGACCATTTCCACGCCCGTCACAACCGCGTCTGGGACGGCGCTGATTTGGTGATGGAAGTCGTGAGCGACGATCCAAAAGATCGTGCGCGTGATTACGAACAGAAACTGGCCGATTACGCCGAGGCGAAGGTCGCGGAATACTGGATCATCGATCCGGAAGAGCAGTGTGCGATCGTGCATCGCCTCGATACAGATCGGTATGCCGTCCACGGCAAATTCGTACGCGGCCAACAGGCAACGTCTGTTTTGCTGGAAGGCTTTGGCGTCGATGTCGCGGCGCTCTTGGCCGTGGCAGAGGCAATTCCGGAATAGACGGGACGCCGCTCGAAGAGATCCCCAAGCTTGAGGTATTCCAGGAGCAATGAGGGTTGCTACGCGCGCACGGGACCGTTACTCGCCTTATTCGCCGGCCGCTGCTTCGAAGTCACCGGCAGTTACAATGACCAGGTTTTCCGGATCGGCATGCTTCTTGACGGCTGCGAGGACCTGCTCGGGCATGAGCGCGGCAATATCCTTTTCCAGCTTGGCGTAGTATTCCATCGTCCGGTCAGAATGGCTCAAGTCGGTGAGCAATCCGGCGAGCGCCCGGTCGGTCGTGCGGCGAACCTTCATCGCTTGAAGATATCCCTGCTTGGCCTGGTCTACTTCGTCCTGAGCGACTCCGTCCCGCAGCAATCGTTGGATCTCTTCCTGGATCGCAGTTTTCACGCGATCGATGTTCTGCGGATTACAAATGGCGTAGAACCGCAGTGTGGCCCGCTTGTCAAGCGATGACACGCCGAGCCCCGAGCCGACGGAGTACGACAACCCGTCACGCTGGCGAACGCGCTCGCCCAAGCGCGACGATAAGGGCGCACCGCCGAGGATGTGGTTCGCGATGGTTAGCGCCGCGTAGTCCGGGTCGTCGTCGCGCAAGGGGAACAGCATGGCCGCCATATACGTGGCGTTCGCCTTGTCGGGTGTAACTATCGTGTGCTGCGAGGCCGTGAGTCCCTCGGGCACCGTCATGGCGATCCGCTCATAGCGTTTCTTCGCCGCCCAGCTCGAAAGCGCCTCTTTCAGGATCGGCAGGCAGGCGTCGGCCTCGAAGTCGCCGACGATTGCCAGTTCGCCCGCCTGGGCGCCGAGAAAATCGCGATAAAGCTGGACCACCTGATCGTGCGTGACCGCGCGGCTGCGGTCGATCGATTCCTCGATCGTGGGCACGTAGCGGATGTTGTCCTTGGAATACGGGGCCAATTGCCGGCTCACCATTATGCTGGCAAGCACGGTTGGCTCCGTCTTCGCTTGTTCCAGAGACGCCAGCTCTTCACGCTTGAGGACTTCAAATTCGTCGGCCGGCAGCGCCGGCTCGCGCAGCACTTGCTTTAAGATTGCAATCACTGCGGGCAGCGTGTCGCGCTTGGCTTGGATCGAAAACGAGATCTCACCCGGCACGCCCGTGCCGAGGCCGCCCCCGCCGCCGCTGGCGCTGAGCGTGGCTTCCAACCGGTCGAGCTCGTCGCGCAGTTGCTGATAGCTCAGTTGCTTGGTGCCGCGCAGCATGAGCTGCGGCAAGAACGCCGCCGCGTCTTCCAGCTCCCTCAGGTCTTGCTCGTTGCCGTAGCGCAGGGTGAGCAACAGTTGAACTTCGGCGCCGCGGGTTTTCTTCGGCAAAAGGGTGACCTTGATGCCTTCCAAAGCCTGCCGCGTGACGCGCGACTCGATGTTCTCGGGCGTCGCTTCGAACGCCTCGCCGGCCGCAATGGCTTCGCGGCCCTTGTAGTTGCCGACCAGCGCCTTGACATCGGGACGGGACGGGATGGCGATCCGCTGCGGCTTCTCGGTGGGAATGAACAGACCGACGGTGCGGTTATTCCGCTGCAGATAACTCGACGCCACCCGTTTGACGTCGTCGGCCGTGACCTTCTCAATGCGATCCCGGTGCAGGAAGTACAGTCGCCAATCGCCCTGCGCCACCCAGTTGCTGAGCGAAACCGCGAGCCGGCTGGTGTCGGTGGCCGCCAACGCTCGCGCTTTGAGAATCTGCTGGCGGGCGCGGTTGACTTCTTCTGCGGAGACGCCCTCTTGGACCACTTTGTCGACAACTTCGATGACAGTCTGGCGGACGTCATCGAGTTTCTCCGCATCGAGCACCTCCGCCTGAATCAGCAACAGGCCCGGGTCATGCGTGCCGTCGGCGTTGGCTGAAACGCTCGTCGCTTTTTTCGTTTCGACCAGCGCCTTGTACAGCCGGCCGGAAGGCTGCGAATCGAGAATGTTCGCCAACACCTGCAGTGCGGCGGAGTCCTCGTGCGACCCGGCGGCGATGTGATAGGCCATGCCGACTGCGCCGACATCCCCCACGCGGCGCAGCGTGACCTCTCGCTCGCCGTCCTGCGGCGGCTCCTCAGTGTAGGTGGTATCAAGCTTCCGTTCAGGCCGCGGAATGGCGCCAAAGTATCTCTGGATCAGCTCCAGAGCCTTGGCGTCTTCAAACTGCCCGGCCACGATTAGGACCACGTTGTCGGGCTGGTAGTGCTTCTTGTAGAACGCCTGCAAGTTTTGGATCGGCACGCGCTCGATGTCGCTGCGGTTGCCGATGGTGGTTTTGCCGTAATTG
>JBBDYH010000121.1:0-85411 GCA_040901795.1 Pirellulales bacterium | reverse complement strand
CGCACAACCGTTTTGGTTGCGGCCGAAGGCCGCCCCAAGTTATCCGCGGAATCAGCGCTATCCGCGGTAAAAGTGTTGGTTGGCTACATCGCGCTGTGGTCTGCAGCAGCGAATTCGAGTGACTCGCTTGCGCCGAATTCGTGGCGCGGATCTTCGCCCAATGGATCGCTGTTAAACGTGTTCAGTTTGAGATACAGCATCGTCGTTCCGGCTGGGTGCGAACGCAGATGCCAGATCGCATTGCCGCGGAACATTACGACATCGCCCGCGGTGTCGGAGAGTTCAACCCGTCGGGCATGCTTGAGAGTGACTTCCGGCACGGCTTCCGGCGCCAAGCTGGCCCGCAATTCCGCGGACGAGTCATACGGGTTGACCGACACGTCGTCGTAGGGGTAAAGGACGAGCTTCGAGGCTTGGGGCACCGACACGGAAAAGCCGACGGACACTTCGGATCCATAGCGATCTTTATGCGCCAGTGGGCGGGGATTGGCGTTGAGGTCATACGCCTTGATATGCCGCTCGGAGAGAATCAGCGCTGTCCGGTCCAAGCCGCACACGTCGGCCACACCGTCCAACAACTGACCAAAACAGTCCCACTGCTGCGGGAACTGATAGAGCGATTGCTGCTTGTCGCCCAGGGCAAACTTTTCCAGCCGGCGGGTATGCAGATACTCATCCACTTGCGCCCTTAGCACCTGGTAGAACTGGTCGGTCAAGCCTTGTCGAATGTGTACGAACCCGTGCTGGGCGTAAGCGGCAGAATAGTCCTGCGGATCGAAATTGAAAAGTTTCATCGATGTCTGCCTCCAAAGAGAAGGAACTTGGTGGAAAATCAAACGGAGCTGTCGTCAATCTAGGGGTGCGGCCAGCAAGCGGCTTGCGGGCGGACCGGTGTCCGAGTTCTCGTGGCCATACAGCAGCCGCCGCAGCACGTGCGTCGCGGCAGGAAAGGGTTTGCCGCATTGATGGTAGTGATAGTAGTAGCCGGGGGTAGTATTGACCTCCAACACGACGCCGCCGTTCTCGGAGAGCGGCACACTTGGATCCGGTGTGACAATGTCAATGCCAGCCAACCGCGCACCGATGATCTGGGCGGCTCGCGCGCCCGTCTCAATTACCTCATGACAGAGCGCCTCTGTCGCAGGGATATTTTCCGAACCCAAGTTTTCATTAGACACTGTCTTGAGCACAACACGGCGGCCGGCCTCAGGGACGGATCGTAACGTCAGGCCCTGCCTCGCGAGTGTGTGGCGCATATCCAAGTCGACGGTCAGCATCACCTGGCTTAGCTTTGCTCCCTGCTCCACACGCTCTGCGTTCGTTCGCCGTACCAGTTCCCGTACGGTCGACTTGCCGTCCGCGACGACGGTCGGACACGTGCGGCGGATTGCGTCCAAGACTTGACCGTCCAGACAAAAGAGGCGGAAGCTGTCGCCGGCGACCTGCTCTTCGATTAACAGTTCTGATCCATGTGCCGCGGCCGCGGCCGCAGCTTGGATCAGGGCATATCTGCTGTTTACGCCGGTCGTTACTCCGTGGCCGGCGCCGGTGTCCTTGGCTGGTTTGACGACACAAGGCCCGGGCACACGCCGCAAAAACTCAATCGCCATGGCAAACTTCGGGAGTGTAAATTCCCGGTGACGTGGCACGGGAATTCGCGCTTCAGAGAGCAGGCGATACACCAAGGGCTTGTCGCCGGCTATGGCTAACGTGACCGGATCGTCCAGCGACGTATCATTGCGATTCACGCGTGCGCGGACACGGTCCAGTTCAACTTCATGGATATGCGATCCCAACGAGCGAATGCTCGCGCCTAACTCATCTGCGGCTCCTCGCCAGGCACGATCGTAAAACGCGCTGCGACACTGGTCAGCAAGTCGCGCAGCGGCGCTGCGGCGGTGCAACGATCGTCGCACGCGATAGCCAATCGACAGGGCTCGCAAGATTAGCGACGTAGGGGTCATGACAGTTCAGGCTCCGGGGCCACGTGGGCAACGTTGATAAAGCCGCTGCGGTGGGCGTTTACGTGGTCTGAATGTTTATTGATGGCCAACTGCCGCGGCTCTCCGGTTACGAGGCACTCGTGCTTCGCCAACAACCGGTCAACCCATTCGTTGGAAAACTCGCCGCGTTGCACGGCCGCCAGGTAAGCTGTGTTGGCAGCTTCATGCCCCTTGAGTCGCCGCAGTAATTCGCAGGCCGCGTCTGCCGGCACTACGACAATGCCGGCGCCGTCGCCGACCATGATGTCGCCAGGATGCACGACGACGCCCCCGCAAACGATCGGGTGATTCACTTCACCCGGTCCGCGATGCAACGGACCAATCGGCGTGGCGCCGCGGGCAAACACGGGAATTTCCAACGGCAAGATTCCCGGCAGGTCTCGTATCAACCCATCGACGACGAAGCCCGCAATGCCGCGGTGTTTCGCCTTCGTGCACACCAGGTCGCCCAGCACAGCGTTGGACATCGAGCCGCGGCCATCGATGACGATGATGTCGCCAGGGCGCGCCACATCCAGCGACTTATGCACCATCAGGTTATCGCCCGGAAAGACCTTCACGGTACAAGCCTGTCCGCACAGCCGATGGTGTGTCCCGGTCAAGCAGCGAATGCTCGCGTCGACGGCATACAAACGATTGAGTTGATCGGAGATGTCCGGCGTGGGGAATTTATGGAACTCGTTGACCAGCACTTCAGGCAGCCGCGGGGAATGCAGGCTGATACGAAAGCCGGGCCCCGGATTCATCTCGGCCGACCGCAGTGTCGTTGACATAAACACTTCCTAACTAAAAGACGTTCGGACGTGACAGTAAAACAACTCGCGGTTACACCGGCGACGAACCGACCGTCTGTGCCTCCGCGTACGCCGCGGTATCGCAGGTATCGATCGAGGGCTCGCTGTGGTTACAAATGGCCCGCACGACCGAATCCACGCTCCAATTTTCCGCGTCACGCGCTGAGTACCGCTCCTGAAGCCCCAGGCCGGCGATGTGTGTCATAGTCTTGCGCGCCTCGCCGAGCATGCCGGCCGGCAATCCCAGTGCGAGGAGTGTGTTTGTTAGCTCGGCAAGTTCCTCCGTGCGCCGCAGTGCATGTCGCGGATACGTCGGCAGCAAACGCTCCAGAGCCTCCATGAGGCCCGGATAGAAGGAACAAGATTGGGTCAGCAGCTCATCCAGCAACCCGGCGCGATGTCCGGCCAACGCCATTTCGGTAAACAGAGCCACAATGCCTTTCGACATGCCGCCAAGTAACATTTTTAACATCGATGCCTGGCCTGCTTCGCCGGGCAGCACCCTAACGCGCGAGAGCGCCGCAAAATGGGGTGCAATACCTTCGGCCGCACGTCCACTGAGGAAGAGCGTCGCTCGCTGTTTCAATTGCGACGCCAAGCCGTGAATCGACGCATCGATGAAGTCGATCCCGCGTGACTCGAAGAGCGCGGCAATCCGCTGGGCAGTCAGCGGGGAAATGGAGTTCGCGTCGACGAACCATCGCGCCCCATTGCCCCGCTCCATCCATTGGCGACACTCGAGGGCCACGTCCCATGCCGCGGCGGGCGAAACCAGGGAGATGACCATTTGCGATTCGCCGATTACGCTCGCTAACGATGGGAGCACGCGAATGTTCGTCTGACGACAATATTCGCGCGTCCGTTCACTCCGGCCGAGCGTCGTGGTTACGGTACGGCAGCCGCTCTCTTGCAGCACGGATGCAAGGCTCGCGCCCATCTCGCCGGGATACAGGATGCCAACGGTGTCAATCATTGCGAGATTTGTGAAATCAAAAGGTGAAATCTAGTTCCCTTGGTGATGAACGCGCTTTACACGTGACCGGCCGATGTGGTTGCAGTCGACGACGAAGTGGACCGAAATCGATTGGCATATCGGTCCACGACGGCGATGAGCTGGAGTTGTTGATCGGCGCTGAATAGCCAGTGGGTTCGAATGGCCGACAGCACGGCGAAGGCCGCCACGACGAGAGCACTCGATGCTCCCAGGGCAAAACTCACCGGCAGGGCGCACACGAGGAGAGTGCTCGCTTCGATTCGCATTCCTAACCACCCCGCGAACAGGACAACTAACGCTAACACGGCCAAGTTGCCGGCCGCCGTGGCCCACACTGCGCCCGCCAGACCGAAACGCGGCAACAAGATGAAGTTGAGCCCACAGTTGAGTGTCAGCCCGATAACATACGCGGCGCTGGCGAGCGATGCCTTTTCGGCACAGTGGAGGTAAGTTCGCGCGACAAACGCCAGACCGGCCCAGGTGCAATAAGTCATGGTCCAAGGCAACACTGCCAACCCGCCTGAGAATTTTCCCTGGAACAGCACGTCAAACACGAAGGGGGCCGCCGCCAAAATCAGAGCGCCCGCGATCAACAACCCCAGGCCCAACATCTTGAGCGACAAATTCAGTCGCTCGGCAACGCGCGACCTTCGACCGTTTTCCCAGTCGTGGCTCAAATGCGGCATCAAGACACCGCTGAGCAGCCCGGCAAACGTCACAAACAACAACGGCGCCAAGCGCGAGCTGTGATACTGGCCCACCTGAGCCAATGCGGCGGTCGGCTCCAGTCCGCTACAGTGAACGATCATGACGCGGTCGACCAGGGCGAACGCGCCGGCCAGCCAGTTGGCGGCCCAGATCCACAAAGCAAACGGTAAGATGCGCGACCAGAACGCTCTGGCCGGAGGCCGCTCCGTGGCCTCGTCCGCCGTTTGCCAGGCTCGCAACAGCCACGGCACGGCCACGATCATGCTCACGACACATGCGGCAGCATAGGCGACCACCAGGCTTTCGGCCGTCGTCTGCCAGGCCATCAAAAGCCCGATCCCGAAGACGGCAAAAGCTACGGTCCCCACGGCCTGCACGCCCGACGCGGATCGTTGCAGCCGAAGCCCACAGAATAGATCCAAGAGGAAGTTTTGCGCAATCACGGTCGCTAGTGCCACGGCGAGTAGGGCGGTCAGGCCGCAGCGATCTTCCGAACCGAAAATCAATCGCGAAAACATCGGCAGCCACGCGAGGATCGCGAGCACAGCGACCGCCGCCAGCAGAAACGTCACGCAGGTCACGCGGTGCAAAAACGGCCGCAATTGACCGCGGACGCGATAATGTTCCACATATCGGCCAAAGGCGGAATGTAAACTGAAGACCGCCATCGGGCCGGCCAACATCAAAAAACTGAATGCCATTTCCCACTGGCCGAGCTCCTCCGGCTCCAACCAGCGACAGAAGAGGATTCCACGCCCGAACCCTATGACGCGCTGGACGACCTGCAGCACAAGCAGGATGATTACGCTCTCGGCCAGGGTATCCATGGCGGGCGAGCGAGTGGCGGCGTTGGTCTGGGAGTGCGGCACGAAGCTGAGAAAGAAAGGAGTCCAATCCGGTTTGGCAACGAAAAGCTGCTGGCGAAGAGTGCTTAGATTCGACCTTAATTCCACCCGCCCGCTTGTCGATGGCGCGGACGGAACAACTGGCGTCATTCAATGACGATCCCGTATTTACAGCCGCAGAAACGGCGTTTACCGCACATTGCACGCAACTGGCCGCCCACCGGCGATTACAAAAAGCAACGCCATGGCCGATCAACCGCCGCTTATTCGCGCCCTGCAAGACCCAGCCGCCTATCCGCACGTTGTGGCAGCGGTAGAACTTGTCGAGACGCACCTATCCTGGGTGCTCTTGACCGGCCAGTTCGCGTATAAGATCAAGAAACCGGTGCGGCTGGATTTTGTGGACTTTTCGACGCTTGAGCGCCGCCGCGAAGCTTGCCGCGACGAACTGCGACTGAACCGACGGTTCGCGCCGCAGATTTACTTGGACGTTGTTGCAATCTCAGGCTCACCCTTGCAGCCGGTGTTTGGAAAGGCCGACGAAACGGGCGTGCCGGTCGAGTACGCCGTGAAGATGGTGCAGTTTCCGTCCGCTGCGCGGCTCGACCGCGTTCTGGCCGGGGGGCAATTCCAGCCGGCCGATTGCGACCGCCTTGCCGCTCTGGTCGCGGTGAGCCATCGGTGCGCGGCGGTCGCCGCATCGGATACTCCGTTCGGCAATCCGACCACGATCGCCAAACACGTCCGCGATGTGCTGAACACAGCCGTCGATCAAACGCGCGGCGGGCCCGATGCGGAGCTTGTGTCCGCGCTCAGGCTGTGGATGGAGGGAGAATGCGAGCGCCTGACGCCGGCTTTCGAAACGCGAAAAGCCGACGGCTGGGTGCGCGAGTGCCACGGCGATCTGCACTCGGAAAACATTGCGATCCTCGAGGGGGAGCCAGTCCCGTTCGATTGCCTGGAGTTTCGCGAAGACCTCCGCTGGATCGATTGCGCTAGCGACGTGGCGTTCGTCACGATGGATCTCAGCGACCGGGGGTATTCACAGTTCGCCAACCGGCTACTGAATGCGTACATCGAACTCACCGGAGATCTTGCAGCGCTTGACGTGCTGCGATTCTATCAGGCCTATCGCGCGGTCGTGCGGGCGGTGGTGGCGACACTGCAATGTCCGGCCAACGAGTTGGCGCCGGGACGAATTACCGAGCGCGCGAGAACCTATCTGGGGCTGGCCGAGCAGTATTCGCGCCCCGGCCGGCCCACGCTCATCATCACACACGGCTTGTCGGGAACCGGAAAGAGCACGGTCACGCAGGAATTGCTCGAGCAACTGGGAACGATTCGGCTGCGCTCGGACGTTGAGCGGGGGCGACGCGACGGCGTTGGCACCGGGACCGAAAAGCCACAGCACCCTGTGGATCGCTATACCCAGGCTGCTCGTCAGGCGGTGTACGATGAACTGCTTCGCAAAGCTGAGATCGGATTGGCGGCCGGTTATTCGATCATCGTGGATGCGACGTTTCTGCGCCGCGGGCATCGCGATGCGTTTCGACGACTCACCGAGCGGCGGAACGTGACCTTCGTTATTCTGGTGTTCGACGCCGATCCTGCTACACTGCGACAAAGGATCGAAGAGCGGCAGCAGGGAGGCCGCGACGCTTCGGAAGCGACGATCGCCGTACTAGAAAAGCAGCTTGCCGAGCGCGAGTCGCTGCGGGGCGATGAGTGCGATTTCGTAATTACGGTACACGGCGGAGATGTTGGCCCGGCGAAGCGACGCTTGAGCGAAATTGTTAGGCTTTGATGCGGACAACAATGTCGCCCCTCCGGGGCTTTGTGGCTTCTGATGGATGAGCTCCGGGGGCTTGCGCCCCCGGCTACAGAATGTCGCCCCTCCGGGGCTTTGTTTGCTCCCCATGGATTGAGGAAAGCTTGTGAAGCGCACCATTGAAGAATTGTTGGGACGGTCGAGCGAGCTTTTATATCAGTTTCGCGCTCCGGACGGCAAGAAGATTCGACTGGCCGATTACGACCCGGCGTGGGCGGGTGACGAGGACGTTCCCAAGAAGCAGCGCAAGGAGGTCGCCGAAGACTTGCTTGACCAGCAAGTCGACGCACTGGCCGAGGCCCAAAAGCTGCTTTACGCCGCCGACACGTGGTCGCTGTTGATCATCCTGCAAGCGATGGACGCCGCCGGGAAAGACGGCACGATCAAGCATGTCATGTCGGGCGTCAACCCGCAGGGCTGCCAGGTTTTCAGCTTCAAGCGGCCTTCGGCGGAGGAGCTGGACCATAACTTCCTCTGGCGCTGTTGGAAGGCGGCGCCTGAGCGGGGCCGGATCGGCATCTTCAACCGATCCTATTACGAGGAAGTGCTCGTGGTGCGGGTCCATCCGGAGTTTCTGGCGGCGCAGCGGCTGCCGGAGCAGGAATTGGGCGACGAGTTCTGGCACTCGCGCTACGACGACATCAATTGCTTCGAGCGGCACCTCACGCGCAATGGCACGGCGATCCTCAAGTTCTTCCTGCACGTCTCGAAAGAAGAGCAGCGCCAGCGGTTCCTCGCGCGGCTGGAGGAACCCGAAAAGCACTGGAAATTCTCCGCCCAGGACGTTGCCGAGCGCGCGCATTGGGATAACTACATGCGCGCGTTCGAGGACGCGATCGGCGCTACCAGCACCAAGTGGGCGCCGTGGTACATCATTCCGGCCGATCACAAGTGGGTGAGCCGGGCGCTGGTGGCGAACATTATCACCGCGACGATCAAGTCGTTGAATCTGGAGTATCCGAAGATCGATCGTGACCAACGCGCGGAGATGGCGGCAGCGCGGCGAATGCTGGAGAACGAGGCGTAGGGAAGGGTTCGGGGTTCAGGGTTCAGGGTTCAGGGAGTCGGAAAGATGAAACGCTTTACCATTGCCGCGCTTGCTGTGTTGGCGGTGTTTCTAAACGTAGTCGCCGCGCGTGCAGCCGAGCGGCCGAACGTGCTGTTTATCTTTAGCGACGACCAACGCGCGGATACGATTGCGGCGCTTGGCAACGAGCATCTACGCACGCCGAACCTCGATCGGCTGGTTGCGAACGGTACCGCGATGCGGCGTGCGTATTGCATGGGCGCCTTGCAAGGAGCAGTCTGCGTGCCGTCGCGGGCCATGCTTTTGACGGGTCGCACACTTTTTCGCATCAATCCGGACATGGAAGGTCAGTCGACCTGGCCGGAGCAGTTTGCGGCGGCGGGCTACACCACGTTTATCACCGGCAAGTGGCACAACCAGTCGCCGTCGCTGGTTCGCGCGTTTGATCAGGGTAAGGCAGTGTTCCTGGGTGGCATGGGCCAGCCGTACGCACTGCCAGTGCAGGACTTCGGTCCGGACGACAAGCTCCTCAACAAGCGGCTGAGTACCAAACACTCGGTTGAGCTGTTCACGGATTGTGCGGTCGAATTCATCCAGCGACAGTCCGATGACAAACCGTTTCTGGCGTATTTACCGCTCAACCTGCCGCACGATCCGCGCCTGGCGCCGCCGGAGTATCACGAGCGGCACAACGCTGCGAAGCCGCCGTTGCCGCCTAACTATTTGCCGCAGCACCCATTCAACAACGGCCAAATGGCGGGGCGCGACGAAGAGCTGGCGCCCTGGCCGCGGACCCCCGAAGTTGTCCGCCAGCATCTGGCGGACTATTACAGTGCCATTGAGTTCGTTGATGCGCAGGTGGGCCGGCTGCTCAACGCGCTCGAAAAAAGTGGTCAGTACGAGCGAACCATCGTTGTCTTTGCCGGCGATCATGGACTGGCGATCGGCAGCCACGGGTTGTTCGGCAAGCAAAACCTTTACGAGCACTCAATGCGAGCGCCGCTCATCTTTGCAGGACCCGGCATCAGGCGAGGTGAAAAGAGCGACGCGCTGTGCTACTTGCTGGATATCTTTCCGACGCTTGGCGAGCTGGCCGGGATTACGCCGCCTGAGGGGAGCGAGGGCAAGAGCCTGGTTCCGGTATTGAAAGGTGAGGGCACAACGCATCGCGATTCGATCTTCACCGCATACAGGACCGTGCAGCGAGCCGTGACCGATGGCCGCTGGAAGCTGCTCGTCTTTCCGCGCATCAACAAGACGCAGCTTTTCGACCTGCAAGGGGACCCGCATGAGACGAAGGATCTGGCGGCCGAGGCGGCGCATCAGCGGACGCTGAAACGGCTGGTGATGCTGTTGCAAGAATCGCAGGAGCGGTATGGCGATCAACAGCCGCTGACCACCGATAAACCGCTGCCGTTGGAGTTTGATTTCTCGAAAGTGAAGCGAAAGGCGTTGCCGAAGAAGGGGGATTGATGACAATAGAGGCTAATCGGGTAATTTTTTTGGGAACACTAATCTTCACTAATCAACACTAATCAGACTAGTGAAGATTAGTGTCGATTAGTGTTCCTTTCCTGCCTTCAATTTTTCGTGGGAACGACGTCGGATGAAGTTGTTGTATCAGAAGGCTGTTTGGCAACGAGCGTCGTCTGGCGGCTGTCGGCCGTGCGGCGCCGCATTCGCGGTCGTCGCCGTTATATTGGGCTTGGGGCTTCGTTTGTCGGCCGACGAGACACAAAGCGCAAAGCCCGCCGCGGTTGATCAGGCTGGGACGTCGAAGCCCACGGCCGCCAGCAAAATCGACTTCGGTCGTGATATCCAGCCGATCTTCGCCAAACGGTGTTTCGCTTGCCACGGGCCGGACGCTTTTGAAGGAGGGCTGCAACTTCACAAGCGCGACCGGGCCTTGGCCGAGTTGGACTCCGGCGAGCGGGCGATCGTGCCGGGCAACACGGAAGCCAGCGCAATTCTGGAACGGATTGCGAGCGAGGACGCCGATTACCGCATGCCGCCCAAGGGCAAGCCGCTCGAGAAGGATCAAGCCGAACTGATTCGCCGCTGGATCGTCGAAGGCGCCGAGTGGCAATCGCATTGGGCCTTCCGCCCCCCGCAATCGCGATCGCCTCCGGCCGTTAAGAATCAAGATTGGGTCAACAACCCGATCGATGCGTTTGTCCTCCAGCGGTTGGAGGACAACGGCCTTTCACCCGCTCCGCCCGCCGATAAAGTCGCGCTCATTCGCCGCGCGTATCACGACCTGACGGGACTGCCGCCGACGCCCGAAGAGGTCGATCGGTTCGTCGCGGATTCTTGGCCCGATGCCTACGAAAAGCTCGTCGATCGATTGCTAGCTTCGCCTCACTACGGCGAGCGCTGGGGGCGGCATTGGCTCGACTTGGTTCGCTATGCGGAGACGAACAGCTTTGAGCGGGATGGGCCCAAGCAGAATGCCTGGCGGTATCGCGACTATGTCATCCGTTCGTTCAACGACGACAAGCCGTACGATCAGTTCGTGCGCGAGCAGCTTGCCGGCGATGAGCTGCCTGACGTAACGACCGACTCAATCATCGCGACGGGTTTCTATCGACTCGGCCTATGGGACGACGAGCCAGCCGACATGATGCAGGCCCGCTTCGACGAGCTCGACGACATCGTCGCGACCACGAGCCAGGTTTTTCTTGGGCTGACGGTCAACTGCGCCCGCTGCCACGACCATAAGCTCGACCCGATCCCGCAGGCCGACTACTACCGGCTGTTGGCGTACTTTCACGAGGTCTATCCGTTCGGTACGCGACCCGACCAGCTCACCTGGAACCAGACCGACCTCGGCCGTCCGGAAATCGCCGCACAGTATGAAGCACTCGAGGACGAACGCAAGCAAGTCCGCGAACAACAACACGAGATCGAACAGCGCGGCATCGCAAAAATGCCCGCGGAGGATCAACGCAAGACCGAAGGGGACCAGCGCGCGGCCGTCCTCCGCGACAAGCTCAAAGAGCATCTCAGCGACAAGGACTGGCAGCGCTACACCGAGCTGCGGTCGCACGCCCGCGAGCTGCGCCGTAAAAAACTGCCGCCGCGCGAGATGGCGCTCTCCGTTAAGTGCATGTCCCAGGCGCCGGAGACGTTCATCCTCCAGCGCGGCAACCCGCACGTGCCCGGCAAGAAGGTCGAGCCGGGCGTACCGGAGATTTTCACCAGCAAGGATCCACCGATTCCCGAGCGCCCGCCGGGTGCAAAGTCGTCGGGCCGCCGGTTGGCGCTGGCCAACTGGATCGCCTCGCCTGACAATATGCTGACGGCGCGTGTGATGGCGAACCGCGTTTGGCAGTTTCACTTCGGCCGCGGGATCGTGCGATCGACGAACAACTTCGGCCAGATCGGCGACCGGCCGACGCACCCCGAGCTGCTCGACTGGCTGGCCGCCGAGCTTGTCCGCGGCGGCTGGCGGCTCAAACCGCTGCACCGCCTGATCATGTTGTCGAGCGCTTACCGCATGTCGTCCGCCGGCAACGCCGACGGGCTGGCCAGAGACCCGACCAACGATCTTTTCTGGCGGTTCGACATGCGCCGGCTCAGCGCCGAAGAGGTGCGGGACTCGATCCATGAGGTCACCGGTCAGCTCAACACCAAGATGTACGGCCCCAGCATTTACCCAGAGATCTCGGCCGAGGTCTTGGCCGGCCAATCGATGCCGGGCGCAGGGTGGGGTAGGTCGAGCAAGGAGGAGCAGGCACGGCGCAGCGTTTACATTCACGTTAAGCGGTCGCTGATCACGCCGATCCTGGCTGACTTTGATTTCCCGGAGACGGACTCGAGCTGTGCGGGGCGTTTCGCCACGGTGCAGCCGGCGCAGGCGCTGGGAATGCTCAATGGCAAGTTCCTGCACGACCAGGCAGAGGCGTTTGCCACACGGCTGCGGCACGAAGCGGGCGACGATCGCCGCGCCCAAGTGACGTGCGGCCTGCGGCTCGCGGTGCTCCGTCAGCCGCACGAGCACGAGGTTGCGCGGGGGTTAAAATTGATGGAGTCGCTCGAGAAAGACCACGGCGTCAGCGATGAGGCAGCGCTTAAGTATTTCTGTTTGTTTGTCCTGAATTTGAACGAGTTTGTATACTTGGATTGAGGGGAATCCCGGTTTACCCAAACGTTTTTACGGCCCAATGATGAGCGATCAAACTGAGAACCAACCCTCTACCTCTAGCTCAGGGCCGGCGAGTGCCGCGTCCAATGGTGAGGGCATTGTAATGCGATCCGATCGCGGTCCAACGATTGCCGGCACGCGGATCAGTGTTTACGACATTATGGACTACCTCCACGAGGAGTGGCCGCCAAAACTGATCCGTGACTGGCTGGGGCTTACTCAAGTCCAAATCGACAGTGCGATGGCCTATATTCGCGCGAACAAAGACCAGGTCGAAAAGGAGTACCAAGATCTCGAGAAGCAGTCTGAAGAGATTCGCCGCTACTGGGAGGAATACAACAGAAATCGACCGGCACCGGAGCCGGTGCCCGATACGCCGAGGCGAGCGGCATTCCGAGCCAAATTGGAAGAATGGAAGAGCCGGCATCAGAAAAACTAGTCACGATACTCGCCGACCACAACGTTGAAGGACAGGCCGACGTGTTGTGGGGCGTACTGCTGTCGGGCGGCTGGCTGGAAATCTCGCCGGCCCGGCTTGTACGATTTGCCGATGTGGGCTTGTCGGACAATGCCACAGATCGTGCGGTTTGGCGGTTCGCGCAGACCAGCAAGATGCTCCTACTCACAGGAAATAGGAGGATGAAGGGCGATGATTCCCTCGAACAAACGATCCGGGACGAGAATCACGTCGCTGCGCTCCCTGTCGTCACGATCGCCAGAGTGGAACGTTTAATCGAGCCGGACTATCGAGAACGATGCGCGGTCCGATTGCTGGACATTGCTTCAGAAATCGACAGATATAGAGGCGTGGGTCGGTTGTTCATTCCGTAGGGGCTTGGTAAGTCCGTCGCAAACACGACTTCCAGCGGTTTAAAACCGGATCGAAAAATGCCGAACTTCATCCCCAAACCCCGCGATTGCTTCTGCCGCCGCACGCGCCGTGAGTTTTTGTGGCAGGCCGGCGGGGCGTTTACGTCGGTCGCGCTGGCGGGGCTATTGTCCGCCGATGGCTTTCTCCATAGCCAGGCCGTAGCTGCCGATGGGGTGACACCGTATAAGAATCCGCTGGCGCCCAAGCCGCCGCATTTTCCGGCGAAGGCCAAGAGCGTGATCTTTCTGTTCATGTACGGCGGGCCGAGCCACGTCGATACATTCGACTACAAGCCGAAGCTCTTCGAACTCGACGGCAAGACCGTGCCGGTCAAGACCAAGGGCCGCGGCGGCGAGAAGAACGAAGGCCGAGTCGTCGGCCCGCGCTGGAAGTTCAAACAGCACGGCCAATCGGGCCAGTGGGTGAGCGAACTGTTCCCGCACCTGGCGACCTGTGTGGACGACATCGCCTTCCTCAAGTCGATGTCCGCCGATTCGCCGGTCCACGGCTCGGCCATGCTGATGATGAACTCCGGACGCGTCCTCAGCGGCAGCCCCTGCCTTGGCTCGTGGGTGAACTACGGGCTGGGCACGGTCAACGAAAACCTGCCAGGCTTCGTGGTAATGCTCGACCCCACCGGCGGACCCATCTCCGGGGCCAAAAACTGGTCGGCCGGGTACATGCCCGCCGTGTATCAAGGTTCGATCCTTCGCTCGAAGGGCGCGCCGATCATCGATCTCAATACGCCCGCCGGCATGACGCCCGTGATGCAGCGCGAGCTGTTGGATTCGCTCCGCGAGGCCAACAACGATCACCTCGCCAAGCGCATTGATAACTCTGACCTCGCCGCGCGAGTTGCCAGCTACGAGTTGGCCTTCAAGATGCAGGAACACGCGCCCGATGCGGTCGATCTCGCGGACGAGACGGCGGCCACGCACAAGCTCTACGGGCTCGACAACGCTCGCACCGCCGACTTCGGCCGGCGCTGCCTGCTCGCCCGGCGGCTGGTGGAGCGCGGCGTACGGTTCATCCAGCTCTACTCGGGCGGCAACCACAACGATGCCAACTGGGACGCGCACGGCGACCTGGAAAAGAACCACAACTTCCACGCGGGCAACACCGACCAGCCGATCGCCGCTTTGCTCAAGGACCTGAAGCAGCGCGGGATGCTGGATAGCACGCTGGTGGTGTGGGGTGGCGAGTTCGGCCGCCAGCCTACCGCCGAGTACGCCAACGGCACCGGACGCGACCACAACTCGTACGGCTTCACCATGTGGATGGCCGGCGGCGGCATTAAGGCCGGCCAAAGCATCGGCGCCACCGACGAGCTGGGCAGCGCCGGCGTCGAAGAGCCGATGCACGTTAAGCGCCTGCACGCCACGATCCTGCACCAGATGGGCCTCGACCCGAACCGGCTGTCCTATTTCTATGGCGGCCTCGACCAGAAGCTGGTCGGAGTGGAGGGCGCCGCGCCGATTGAGCAGGTGATTTGAGGGTTCAGGGTTCAGGGTTCAGCATTAGGTGAGCGGCGGCTTCATGGTCGCCGTAAGGAAACCTGCCAATCCCTCGACCCGCGCGGAACCCGTGAAATCGAGACAGGTTGTAGCGATTCTGCCGAAGCGGCGCTCATTGGTTTTGCAACTTACTTTGTGGAGGACCGCAGCCCATATATCTCTAAGGCGTATATTTTCACGGTGCCAGGGGAATAAGGGGATTTCACGGCGATGTCGCCAAAGGCTTCGCTGAGCAGATCTATATGAACGTGCTGATTATTGAGGATTCGTTGACGACCGCGACGATCCTCGAAGCTTTTGTGTCGGCATGCGGTCATCAGCCGATTTGCGTTCCCAATGCCTGGCTCGCCAGCCCGGCGGCGGTCGAGAATTCGATTGACCTGGTGTTCATGGACATTGTGCTGCCGGGAACGGACGGATACCACCTCTCTGCTCGGCTGCGACAACAGGGCCTGCGCGCTCCGATTATTGCCGTCACCTCGCATGAAGACGAACCCACCAAGCGGCGCAAGTACGGCATCGACGGCTACATGCACAAGCCGGTTTCGATGAAGCAGATCAAGTCTTTGCTGGAAGACTACGAGGCAGCGGCTCAACCCGCCGCCCAGAGCGTCAATGCCGCCGATGGTGCGTGAAGCCGATACCGGCATTCGCCAGTGCGTTGCGCTCAGTTAACACTGCTTCGCGCCAATTGCTCCACCAGCGTCTCGTACCGATCTTCGCCAACCAAGCCGGCTAGCAGCAGTCCCCGCACGGCATACGTGTCGACGAACGCAGTCGGTGGCGACCCGTCCGCTGCTCTTCGGTCACTTCGAACACAGCTCTCCGTTTCGGATTGTCGGCGATTCTGGCGGCGAGGGCCGACTGGCCGTTCAGGGCCGAACGATTTATACTGCGCCTCATTGGGTTGGCGCTAGAACCAGCTCGTTCAAGGTGGGAGGTGCGTTGATGCCGAGGCGTGGTTGTCACGGCTTTCATGTTGCTCAAATGCTCAACCGGCGCGAGCTGTTGCGCGCAGGCAGTCTCTCGCTATTGGGCGCTACGCTGCCGAACTTGCTTAGCGGGCAAGCGGTGTCGCGGGCCCAGGCGGCCGCGCCAGATGCCATTGCACGACCATCCAGCTTCGGGCGAGCCAAGTCCTGCATCCTGCTCTTCATGTGGGGCGGACCGGCGCACCAGGACACCTTCGATCTTAAGCCGGATGCCCCAGCCGAAATCCGTGGCGAGTTCTCGCCGATTCCGACGAACGTGCCCGGGATCTCCGTTTGTGAGCATTTCGAACAGCTCTCGCGGCGCATCGATCAGTTGTGCATCGTGCGCTCGATGACCCACACCAATGCCGATCATACGCGCTCGACGCATTATTTACTGACCGGCGAACCGCCCCCGGTAAGCACCGACAAGCGCGAGCAGTGGCCGCACCTCGGTTCAGTCCTCGCCCGCCTCGGCCGCGGTCGCGGTCGCGGCGCCTTGCCGCCCTGCGTATCGATGCGTCCCAAACTTCCCGGCGACGTCCCGCGCTTCGTCGAGCAAAGCCAGGGGCAATTCGCGGGTTGGCTGGGACCCGTCTACGATCCGCTCACGATTGACCAGGACCCCAGCACAGCGGACTATCAAGTCGCTGAGCTTGCGCTTCAACCTGGGTTGTCACTTGAGCGCCTGCAATCGCGCCGTGAACTGCTCGGAAAGCTGGATCTTCAATTGCAGGTGCAGTCAGCGTTTCTTACGTCTCATGATGCAAGTCATGCACGAGCGTTTGAATTGCTGCAATCCGCGAAAGGGGAGCTGGACGCGTTCAATCTTGCCGCTGAGCCGCCGGCGCTGCGCGAACGTTATGGAATGAATGCGCATGGTCAATCCGTGCTGCAAGCGCGGCGGCTGGTCGAGCGGGGGGTGCCCTTGGTAACGGTGTTTTGGCCGAATGACGGCATCAAGAACGTGAGCGTGTATTGGGATACTCATAGCCGTAACTTCATCGATCTCAAGGAGCGCTTGATCCCCGTGGCAGACCAGGCGTTTTCGGCGCTGCTGGATGATCTGCGGGAACGAGGAATGCTCGATGAAACCATCGTGCTGTGGACCGGCGAATTCGGCCGTACGCCGCGGGTGGGACAAGTCAACAGCGACGCCGGCGCTGGTCGCGACGGCCGGGATCATTGGCCGGGCTGCTTCACCAGCGTTCTTGCCGGCGGTGGGTTTCGCGGAGGCTATGTGTACGGCCGCAGCGACAGGCAGGCGGCGTTTCCCGCTGAAAACCCGGTGGCGCCGCAAGACCTCATTGCGACCGTGTATCATGCGCTGGGTGTGCCCGCAGCGCAGACACTGACCGACGCGGCCGGTCGACCGCAGTTCATCCGTCCGGGCAAGACAATTCACGAGTTGCTCGTGTGAAAAGCATCGCTTGGGAAACAAGGTCTTGCGGAGTCGCCGATTGCCAGTCCGGCGGATTCGCCACGGTGCCCTCCACGGCCTAACGGCCAGCGCAACCATTCCCGGAATACCGCCCCGCGATTCGGCGTCGCGCAACCGCATCCGGCATAAGCTTTGCCCTCAACAATCGCCGTCAATTGGATAGAATCGCCGGAATCACCCAGTAACGGCACTGTATCCTCCGCATCTGCCTTCGTCTGTTTTCATCTATGTTCCCCGCTCGTCCCCTGATGGGCGAGTTTTCGGTGGGGGCTACGCGGCGCTGAGTGAAGCCGATTCGGAAACCGGTTTTTCGTCCGACCATCGCTGTCCGTTTGTTGACTCGGAGCTCCACGATGAAATCCATCAACCCCGCCACCGGCGAATTGATCCGCGACTACGCCGAGCATAGCGACGCCGAGGTCGCCCGCCGCATCGCCGCGGCCGAGCGCGCGTTCCACGAATGGCGGCAGATGTCGTTTGCCGAGCGCGCAACACTCATGAAACGCGCCGCCGCACTGTTGCGTCAAGAGCGGACCGCGCAGGCCCGGATGATGACCGCCGAGATGGGCAAACCAATCGCTTCGGCCGAGGCCGAGGTCGACAAGTGCGCTTGGGGATGCGAGTTTTACGCCGAACATGCCGAGCAGTATCTCACCGATCAGATAGTCGCCACCGACGCCAGCAAAAGCTTCGTCCGATACGATCCGCTCGGTCCCATCTTGGCGGTCATGCCGTGGAATTTTCCGTTCTGGCAGGTGTTTCGCTTTGCAGCCCCCGCGCTGATGGCGGGCAACGTCGCCGTGCTCAAGCATGCGGCCAACGTGTCCGGCTGCGCGTTGGCCATCGAGGACGTCTTCCGTCAGGCGGGATTTCCCACAGGGGTGATGACGACGCTGCTCATCTCCTCCGATCGGGTGACAAAGCTGATCGAACATCCCGCCATTCGGGCCGTTACATTGACCGGTAGCGACCGGGCCGGTGAGTCGGTTGCAGCGGCGGCCGGCAAACAGCTCAAAAAAACCGTGCTCGAACTGGGCGGCTCCGACCCCTTCATCGTGCTGTCCGATGCCGACCCAGCGGCCGTTGCCAGCCAGGCGGCGAAGGCTCGCACCGTCAACAGCGGCCAAAGCTGCATCGCGGCCAAGCGATTCATCGTCGAGCACTCTATCGCCGACCGATTCGAACAGGCCTTCGCCGAGCAGATGAGAAACCTCAAAGTTGGTGATCCGCTCGACCGTTCGATAGAAGTCGGTCCGCTCGCGCGCGAAGATTTGATGGACAACCTCGATGACCAGGTTCGCCGCACCACAAAGGCGGGGGCGAAACTGCTGGCCGGTGGACAACGGCTTGCAGGAAAGGGCTTCTTTTACGCTCCCACGGTCCTAGCCAACGTCGAGCCGGGCATGGCCGCGTTCGATGAAGAAACTTTCGGGCCGGTCGCCGCAGTCACACGGGCGCGCGACGTCGACCATGCAATCGAATTGGCGAACCGCTCACCGTTCGGCCTCGCCTCGAGCATCTGGACCGGCGATCCCGCGCGCGGAGAAGCACTCGCGGCGAAGATCGAAGCAGGCGCCGTGTTTGTCAACGAGATCTCCAAGTCCGACCCACGGCTGCCCTTCGGCGGCATCAAGCGCTCCGGCTACGGCCGGGAATTGGCTGAGTTTGGCATCCGCGAGTTCGTCAACATCAAGACCGTGTACGTAAAATAATGACGTCGAGTGAAGTAGCAGCAGCTCATACGTAAAGGAGAGATCGGTGGCAACCGTCGCAGCCGAACATCCGAAAATGCGTGCGGCACAGCAATCGCCCAAGACGGTCAAGGTTTGCTATTCGGTCATGGATCACTTTTTGCCCAAGTGCGGCGTAGTTGATCTCACGGAGGGGATACACTTGGGCGACCCCGATATCTCGTTCGGCCAGGCGCCGGCGAATCAGCATAACTATCTGCTCGACCAGATCGGCTGTGAGGCCGGCAGCCGAATTCTCGATGTTGGCTGTGGATATGGCACACTTGTGGCGCGTGCTCGCGACCGCGGCGCAACGGCAGTCGGCATCACGCTGTCGCGAGAGCAAGTCCATCGCTCCCGCCGGGCCGGTCTTGACGTCCGTCTACTCGATTACAAGGCCCTTGGACCGGAATGGAACCAATCCTTTGACGGTCTGGTGGCCAACGGCTCAATCGAACATTATGTCCAGCCTCAAGAGGCGCTCGCCGGCCGAGACGACGACATCTACCGAGACTTCTTTGAGCGAATGCACCGTGCCCTCGATCCACAGTCGGGCGGCAGGCTGGCGACTACTGCAATTCACTTCGTTCGCCGCCCAAATCCGGCCGACTTATTGCGACACCCGCTGGCTTTTCCGCGCGGGTCGGCCGCCTTTCATTATGCCATCCTGGCCCGGAGCTTCGGCGGCTGGTATCCCGTGCGCGGCCAACTGGAACGGTGTGCCGAAGGTTATTTCACGTTGGTGGATGAGGTCGATGGCACCGACGATTACGGGCGCACGTCGGAGGAGTGGCTCCGCCGCGTCCGGCAAGCACTGCGTTCCCGTACGGGTATCAAGATTGCGATCAGCAGTCTTCCCACGCTGCTCTTGCATCCTCTGCAATTCACCACGATGCTGGTCTGCATGCTCGTCACCGAGTCTTGGAATTGGCAATTCCGACCTCCTCATCCGCCGACAAGACTGTTGCGACAAATCTGGCAGTACGTTCCGTAATTGAACCGAAAGTGAACCCCCCATGGCCGATCCGCTCAAACTCAACCATCCTTGGCTTGTCGCCGCGTGGCCCGGCATGGGGGCTGTTGCGCTCAATGCCGCGGTGTATCTGTTAGCGAAGCTGCGGATGAAGCTGACCGCGGAACTGGAGGCGAGCGATCTGTTCGATGTCGAGCATGTCGAAGTCAAGGACGGTATTATTCAAAGCGGTCGGCGTCCGTCGAATCGGTTCTTCGTCTGGACCGATCCCAATGAGCGGCACGATCTAGTTGTTTTTCTGGGCGAAGCGCAACCGCCGTTGGGAAAATATCCGTTTTGTCGCCAGCTCATCTCGTATGCGCGGCAGCTCGGGGTCGAGCGCGTCTTCACGTTTGCTGCGATGGCGACGCAGATGCACCCCGAACACGAGTCGCGCGTGTTCGCCGCCGCGACCGATCTGGAGATGCTCGAGGAGCTCAAAGGCCGCGACGGCGATCTCGAGATTCTCGAAACCGGCAACATCAGCGGACTCAACGGCGTGCTGCTGGGCGCGGCCGCCGAAAACGGCCTGCGCGGAGCGTGCTTGCTCGGTGAAATGCCCCATATTTTCAGCCAGCTTCCGTTTCCTAAAGCGTCGCTCGCAATCCTGGAGATGTTCGCCCCGATGGCGGGAATCGATCTGGATTTCACCGAATTGGCGGAGCAAGCAAAAGTGATGCAGGAGCAGTTAGGCGAGCTGTTGGCGCGCGTCGAAGAGACTTACGGGCAACAGTCGCCGGCCGAGGAGGAAAGCTTTGGCACGGCGGAGCCCGTGGAAGAGGAGCGACTCGGCCCGGCCGACAGCCAGCGGATCGAACGGCTTTTTGAAGAGTCGACCAAAGACCGCTCGAAGGCCTTCGAGCTCAAGCAGGAGCTCGACCGGCTGGGTGTCTTCAAGGAATTCGAGGACCGGTTTTTGGATCTCTTTAAAAAGTAGATCTTCTCGTTCCCAGGCTCTGCCTGGGAACGCACTGCCCGCAGGCTCCGCCTGCCATTGAATACCACGCGAACGTCCGGCTGACGCGATCTGAGGTCCTTGGTGCAAACGGATCCGGCGCGGTTTAGCCCGCCTCGGTCGCGACGATTATCACTCGCGTACGCTCAAGAAGCTTGACCGTCGGATCGAGCGGACGCACCAAACCGTTCTCGACCACACCGGCAACGGCGATTGGTCTTCGTGCGTGCCGAGCGAGGTGCGCCTCCACCGGCTGTGGAATCGCGCCAGACGGCAAATCAATCGGTGCGAGTTGCGGCTCTGCCGCGATTTGCTCATCGCTTGCGCGCCGATCAGGGCTGCGATCGTCACGGTCGGGCGTAATCATGGAACACTCTCAATAGGCGGTGATCACGAAAATCGGCGCTTCGCTCAAATCACCGAACACATCTGGGATCTCGTTATCTTCACGGTCGTAGCGCCAGATCACCCAGATCCGGCGGCCGGAGGGTATTTTCGGCAAACATCTGGTACGATCCGTCCTTGCGTTCCTCGATATGAAACACCCGATCGAATGCGGCCTCAACATCCTCTGTGGAAAGTCCGTGAGCATCGATCTTTTCCAGGTTCCATCCAATCCACTTGAAGTGCCGCATGCCGCGTTTCTCATCGGGAAACGTCCATCGAATGACAATTATAGCCAGTTGAAGAAGCTGGAGTTACCTCAAGTTCCGGCAAGGTCGGCTTGTACCGCCTCATTCGGACCGGCTGGATAAATAACCGCTCAGAATCTGTCCGCACGGCACAAACCCGGCTTTCTGCAGCGTTTTGCGGCTGGCGATGTTTTTCTGGTTGCAACGCGCCCCAGGCACGTTGCCGCCTTCGTAGCACACTCGTTTTAGCTCCTGGACCAGGTAGCTGCCAAACCCGCGGCGGCGGAACTGCTCCGCCACTTCCATATAGATGTCGCCATACGGCCGATTGTAGTGAAAGAGGATGCCGCCCGTGCCGGCAATGACCCCCTCGGCCTCCACGAGAAAGCCCGCCCCTTCCTGATGCGGCAGAAACCTGGCGGCGTCCTCCGGCGTCGCGCGGCGAAAAGTGACTCCGGCGGGCGAGTGCATCGTGGCCAGCCGGTCGTGGAACAAAATACTTTCGCTCTCGGTGTTCTCGGCGAACGTGTGCAGCATCACCGTGATCAACGGGTCGTTCGATTGCACCTCGATGCCCACCGCGGCGCTCTCGGCCAACAACGTCTCGAACAGATCGAACGCGCGCGACCGGTATTGCGGCAGCAGGTAGAACTCACACGCCGTCGGCTTTCCCTTCCACGGCCCACCTACCGCAATTGACCCATATCCGGCGACCGAGTCATTAACTTGGAGCAGATACTCCTTCGTCCAACCGGGGCGATCATGCAGTGAATCATGGATAATCTGGCAGTTCATCTCCTGACGATACAGATCCCGCCAGGGAAGGATGTTCTCAACGGACACCGCTTTGGCAGTGAGTCTCATACGCCGATGATTTCACCCCAGATGTGATGTCTTTTCATCCAAACAGGATATCACTTGCGAGAGTTAGGGGCAGCAGTGCATGCCTCAATCAGCCAGCATTCGTGTTGATTATCTCGACGCGTTGGCTACCATAAGTATCGATCGCACGACGGATTGCGCACCTGCCTGCCGATCACCGGCGCGTGGCAAACCATACCGGTCGAACTACAGACGTCCCGCCATGCGAGCTGCCGACCCCGGAGGGTTGCTGATGCTCGGTTTCTATTGGATGCAGGGACGGCCGCCTCATTCGACGGCCGGTTGGGCATGCGTTGTTGGCCTTGTCGTTGCGGTCTGGCTGTCGCCGGCCTCGGCCGCAGAGTTGGACGATGCGCAAAAGCTCTTTTACTCCGGCACATACGCCGAGTGCATCGACGTTTGCCAGAAGGCCATCGAAGGCAACGCCTGGGCCGAAGGCTGGCGGCTCGTGAAGATTCGCTCCGAGCTCACCACCGGCAAGTATGCCGAGGCCCTCAAGACGTACGAAGCCACTGCCGCCGTGTATCGCACCAGCATTCCGCTGCGGCTGCTGGGCTACGAGGTGCTGCGGGCAAACGACCGCCCCAAGGACGCCGACCAGCTTTTGCGGAATATCCAGGAGCTGGCCGCGCGCGACCCGTGGCGGTATACGGACGCGGCGAACCGCGTGGCAATCGGCCGCACGCTGCTGTTGGCCGGCGCCGACGCCCGCCAGGTGCTCGAGCTGTTCTACGACCGGGCCAAGAAAGACAGCCCCACCGCGGCCGAACCGTATTTCGCCAGTGGCGACTTGGCGATTGAAAAGCAGGACTTCGCGCTGGCCGCCGAAGCCTTTGCCGAAGCGGCTAAGCGGCGTCCGGAAGACCCCGACGTCCATCTTGGCCTGGCGCGAGCCTATAGCGACGACGCCGAAAAGGCCTCCGACGCGCTGGCCAAGGCCTTGGAGCTCAACCCGCAACACATCGAGAGCCTGCTCTTCCAGGTCGACAACGCGATCGATGCCGAGGAGTACGAGCGCGCCGAGTCGATCCTGAAGGAAGTATTCAAGGTCAACGCCAAGCACGCCCGGGCGTGGGCGTATCGTGCGGTGCTCGCGCATTTGACGGGCGAGTACGAGAAGGAAGAATCGCATCGCAAATTGGCGCTGGCCACTTGGGCCACAAACCCGGAAGTCGATCACGTCCTCGGTCAGAAGCTCTCGCAGAAGTACCGCTTCGCCGAAGGTGCGACGTATCAGCGGCAAGCGCTCGCGCTCTCGCCGACCTACCGCCCGGCGAAGGTGCAGCTTTGCCAGGACCTGTTGCGGCTGGGACAAGAAGACGAAGGCTGGCGGCTGGCGGCGGAGGTCTTCGAAGAAGACAAGTACAATGTCCTCGCCTACAACCTGAGCACGCTGCACGACAACCTGGCGAAGTTTCGTGCGCTTGAGAACGACGATTTCATTGTGCGCATGGACGAGCGCGAGGCGCAGCTTTACGGGCCGCGCGTCTTGGAGCTGCTCGGCCGCGCGAAGAAGACGCTGGCCGAGAAGTACGATGTCGAGCTATCCGACAAGATCATCGTCGAGATCTTTCCGCAGCAGAAGGATTTTGCGATCCGAACGTTTGGCCTGCCGGGTGGCGCCGGGTTCTTGGGCGTGTGCTTTGGCGGTGTGATCACCGCCAACAGTCCCGCCTCGCAAGGCGCGACACCGTCAAACTGGGAAGCGGTCTTGTGGCACGAGTTCTGTCACGTCGTCACGCTCAACAAGACGCGCAACCGCATGCCGCGTTGGTTGAGCGAGGGCATCTCGGTCTACGAGGAACGGCAGGAGAACGCCTCGTGGGGCCAACGGATGACGCCCAAGTACCGCGAGATGGTTCTCGACGACGAGGCCACGCCGGTGAGCCAGCTCAGCGGCGCGTTCCTCAAGCCGAAGAGTGCCGTCCATTTGCAGTTCGCCTACTACCAGTCGTCGATGGTCGTCGAGTATCTCGTCGGCCGCTACGGTTTGCCGGCGGTGCAGCGGACACTCGACGATCTCGGCGAGGGAATCGCAATCAATCAGGCCCTCGCGCGACATACGGAGCCCATCAAAAAGCTTGACGAAGACTTTGCAAGCTGGTTCAAGGAGCAAGCCGAGCAACTAGCGCCAGGTGTCGATCTGGAGCGGCCGGAACTGGAGGGCAGAATCGACCTCAAGGCGATCGCCGAGTGGAACAAGGAGCACCCGAAAAACTTCTGGGGATTGATTCTCGAAGGTCAGGCGTTGATCGCGGCGAAGAAATGGGAACAGGCCAAGCGGCCACTCGAAGAGGCCGTTCAACTTTACCCAGATTACGACGGCGCAGAGAGCCCTTATGCTCTTCTGGCGGCGATTCATCGCGAGCTGGGCGAAACCCAAGGGGAGCGATCGGTGTTAGAGAAGCTGGCGTCGCTCGACGCGGACGCTGCCGATGCGCGCCTGCGGCTCGTTGAACTGACGGCCGAGGAGCAGGATTGGAAAGCGGTGACGGAACACGCCGCCGCGATGTTGGCGATCAATCCGCTCGTGGCCGCGCCGCACCGGCACTTGGCGCGCGCGGCCGAGGCGCTCAGTGAGCGGAAAGCGGCAATCGATGCCAACCATGCACTGTTGCTATTGCAGCCGCTCGACCGCGCCGAGATCCACTTCCGATTAGCCGGGCTGTTGCGGGACGAAGGAAAGTTCGACGACGCGAAGCGACAAGTGATCGAGGCGCTGGAACAGGCGCCCCGATATTTGGCGGCGCATCGATTGTTGTTGGAGATCACGCGAGCGACCGCCAAGAAGCCCCCCGCCTCCGAAGATCAGTAGGTCTCGCCTCCTGGCGAGTACCTTTAAGGAGAGCCACGTGACGAACACCCGAAAGTTCGCGATCGTTGGATGGATCGCCGCGCTACTGGCGACGGGGATTGCATTAGCCCAGTTCGACTCGTACCGTCCGCAGCGAGGTGGCGGATACCGTGGCGGTTACAGAGATCGATTTGACCCGAACGATCGCCGTGGCGTCCCGGATTGGGAAGTCGATCCGGAGTTCAAGAGCGACGTGTTCACGTTCGTGCGCGTGCGCTACGGCGGCTGGGGTCGACGCGGCGGCGGGGGCTGGCGCACCGATTATCCCGACAGCGACCTCAATTTCTCGTTCCGCCTGCAGCAGCTCACCTCGCTCAAGGTCAACCCGCAGCCCAAAGTTTTGGAACTGACCGACGAAGAACTGTTCGATCACCCGTTTCTCTACCTCATCGAGCCGGGCAACCTGGTCTTTACGGACGAGGAAGTCGTAGCCCTGCGGCGGTACCTGTTCAACGGCGGCTTTCTGATGGTCGACGATTTTTGGGGAGAGGACGAGTGGGACAATTTCTATCACGAGATCAAGCGGGTTTTCCCCGACCGCGAGCCTGAGGAGTTGACGTTGGAGCACCCGATCTTCCACTGCGTATACAAACTGACGCAGAAGCCGCAGGTCCCTAGCATCAACCATTTTGAGAGCGGCTATACCTATGAGGGCTGGGACGGTCAAACTCCGCACTACAAGGCAATCCACGACGATAAAGGCCGGATGATGGCGATCATCTGCCATAACACCGACCTTGGCGACGGCTGGGAGCGCGAGGGCGAGAACATTGAATACTTCCGCCAGTATGCCGAGAAGTGGTCGTACCCCATGGGAATCAACATTGTGTTTTATGCGATGACGCATTGAAGGAATTTGTAGGGTGGGCCGAGTCCGCGAGGCCCACGCGCGACGTTTCAACTATCAAGATTCAACGATCGGGAGATTTGTGACTACGAACGCCGCCTTTGATACCGAACGTCAGGTCGTCGAGCACCTCCGCGCCAGCCGTACGCGCATCGACGAAGAGCTCTCCAAAGTCATCGTCGGACAGAAACACGTCACCGAGCAATTGCTCTTTAGCCTGTTCACCGGCGGCCACTGCCTGATTACCGGCGCGCCCGGATTAGCGAAAACTCTCTTAGTCCGCTCGATCGCCCAAATCTTTCACCTCAAGTTTCAGCGGATTCAATTCACGCCCGACCTGATGCCGGCCGACATCACGGGCACCGAGATCTTGGAGGATACGGGCGATGGCCGCCGGCGGATGCAGTTCGTCAAAGGGCCGATCTTTGCCAACGTCTTGCTCGCCGACGAGATCAACCGCACGCCCCCCAAAACGCAGGCCGCGTTATTGGAGGCCATGCAGGAGTACCAGGTCACGGCCGGCGGCATCCGCTACCCGCTCGAAGAGCCGTTCTTTGTGCTGGCCACGCAAAACCCGATCGAGATGGAAGGCACCTACCCATTGCCCGAGGCTCAGCTCGACCGGTTCATGTTCAACGTAGTCATCGATTACCTGCCGGAGAACGACGAGGTCGAGGTCGTCAAGCGGACCACGTCGGGCCGCCCGAAGCCAATCGAGCCCCTCTTCACCGGCGAGGACGTTTTGCGTTTTCACGACGTCGTTCGCCGCGTGCCGATTGCCGAAGAAATCGTCCGCTACGCAGTGCGCCTCGCCGCGGCCAGTCGCCCCGGGCAATCGGAGACACCGTCGTTTGTCAATGAATGGGTAAATTGGGGCGCAGGGCTCCGTGCGGCCCAATTCCTGGTTTTAGGCGGGAAGGCCCGCGCCTTGCTGGCCGGCCGCGCTCATGTCACCACCGACGACATCCGCGCGCTCACGCACGCCACGTTCCGTCACCGGATTCTGCTCAGTTACCGGGCCGAGGCGGAGGGAGTGACCGTCGAGACGTTGATCAGCCGCCTCTTGGAGACCGTGAAAGGACCCGGAAGCTGATGCCCGCCATGCGCGTTCTCCAACCCGCTGGGGGTAATTCGCCGCGCGATCCGCGCGCCGGCGGCGGGGCGGCGTCGTTCATCGACCCGCACACGCTGATGCGGATCAAGAGCCTGCAACTGCGGGCCAAGGTGGTCGTCGAGGGGTTTTACAGCGGCCTCCACAAAAGCCCCTACCACGGCTTCTCGGTCGAGTTCAGCGAATATCGCCAGTATAGCCAGGGCGATGACCCGCGCTACCTGGATTGGAAGTTGTTCGCGCGCACAGATCGCTATTACATCAAGCGGTTCGAAGACGAAACGAACCTCCGCTGTTACCTGCTCGTGGACCTCAGCCGCTCGATGGGTTATGGATCGCTCGAGTACACCAAGATCGAATACGCGCGCACCGCCGCGGCGACGCTGGCCTACTTCCTGGCGACGCAGCGCGACGCAACGGGCCTCGTGACCTTCGACGAGAAGATCGCAGAGTACCTCCCGGCGCGGTACCGGCCGGGACACCTGCACCGGCTGATGCTGTGTCTGGAGCGAGCGGTCGCCGGGGCTTCGACCGACGTGACGGCGCCTCTAGAGCAAGTGGCCGCCACCGTGCGGAAGCGCGGCGTGGTGGTGTTGATCTCCGACCTGCTCGCCCCGATCGATCGCCTGCAAAAAAACCTCGGCTACCTGCGTTCGCAGGGGCACGAGGTCGTGCTGCTGCGCGTCCTCGACCCGGCCGAGATCGATTTCAAGTTCGAAAAGCCGGCGATGTTTGTCGATCTGGAGTCGGGGCGCGATTTGTACGTCGATCCCGCCGCCGTCCGGCAACAGTACTTACGCAAGTTCGCCGAGCACGCGGCGGCGATTGAGCAAGCCTGCCGCGATTTGGGTATCGATTATCACCCCGTCTCCACCGAGCGGCCGCTGGAGCTGGCGCTGTTCGATTTTCTGCGGGCACGATTGCACGCCGGTCGCAAGACGATGCGCAGCCGAAGGCGCGCGGGGAGGGCCGGATGAGCTTCCTTGCGCCTTTATATATTGCCGGGCTGCTGGCGGTTTCGTTGCCGATTGTGTTTCACCTGATCCGGCGAACGCCCCAAGGCCGGCAGGTGTTCAGCTCGCTGATGTTTTTGTCGCCGTCGCCGCCGCGGCTCACGCGCCGCAGCCGGCTCGACAACCTGCTGTTGTTGATCCTGCGCGGGCTGGCTCTGGCACTGCTCGCGTTCGCATTCGCGCGTCCGCTGTTTTATCGTCAATCCGACATGAACATCAGCGAAGCCGAAGGCCGGCGGATCGCGCTGGTGGTCGATACCAGCGCCAGCATGCGCCGCGGCGACCTGTGGACGCAAGCGCTCGCGCGCGTCGACAAGGTGCTCGACGAGTTGGCCCCGACCGACGAGGTGGCGCTGTTTACTTTCGACCAGCAAGTGCGGCCCCTCGTATCGTTTGACGAGTGGAACGAGCAAGAGCGTTCGCAGCGTGTCCCGCTGTTGCGCTCACGAATGAGCACGGTCTCGCCCACTTGGGCCGAGACCAACTTGGGCGACGCTCTGGCCAACGTGGCCGACGCCGTGAGCGACCATGCAAAGCAGTCATCCCCCGCTGCCCGGCGGCAGTTGGTGTTGATCTCCGACCTGCAGCAGGGGAGCCACATCGAACCGTTGCAAGGCTACGAGTGGCCGAGCGGCGTGCTGGTGGACGTGCAGTCGGTCACATTAAAGGATCCTACGAACGCCGGGTTGTACCTCGTCGAGAGCGGTCTCGAGGCCGAGACCATGGATACCGAGCGACTCCGCATCCGCGTGAGCAACGAGGCCGACTCGACCCGTGAACAGTTTACGCTCGCCTGGGCAAACCAGGATGGCCCCCTGACTACGGCAGACCCGATCAAAGTCTATGTGCCGCCGGGTCAGAGCCGCATTGTCCGCACGGCATGGCCGGCCAAGGGGCAGGAAGCGGACCGGCTAATTCTGGCCGGCGACGCGCACGATTTTGACAATACGTTGTACCTCATTCCGCCGCGGCAGGAGCACGCTCGCTTAGTCTTTATCGGCGACGATTCAGCCGACGACACCAAGGGGCTGCTCTACTACCTGCAAGAGGCGGTGGTCGAGACTCCCAGGCGCAAGGTCGAAGTCCTCGCGCGCGGCGCTAAAGCAGAGCTCACCAGCGCCGACTTGCTCGAAGCGCAGCTTGTCGTCGTGGCGACGACGTTATCCGAGGACCAAGGATCGTTGCTCGGAAAATTCATCGATGCCGGAGGCATGGCACTGTATGTACTCAAGGATTCGTCCGCCGGACCAGGCCTGGCCCGCTTGATGAACTACGCGGCCCTTGCCGTCGAAGAAGCCGCGGCGAGCGATTTCGCGCTCATCGGCCGCGTGAAGTTCGACCATCCGCTCTTTGCCCCATTTGCCGATCCGCGCTTCGCCGACTTCACCAAGATTCACTTCTGGAAACACCGCCGTGTGAACTTGCCGACCGAGCAAACCGTGCAAGTGCTCGCGGCGTTTGACAATGGCGATCCATTTTTGCTCCAGCAGTCGTTCGGCAAAGGGCGGTTGCTCGTAGCGACCAGCGGCTGGCACCCCGCCGACAGCGAGTTGGCGCTCTCCACCAAGTTCGTGCCCCTCCTGGCCGGCATGTTCCCGCAATCCACCGGGGGCCTGAAAAAGTCTCAGCGGCACGTGTTCGAAACCGTCGAGCTTTCTACGGCGGCCGCAAACGGCGAACGCGTCGTGCGGCGGCCCGATGGCGCCAAACTCGAGATGCCTGCCGATGCCACGAGTTATGATTCGGCGGACGAGCCGGGGATCTACCAGTTCGTGCTGGGTGGTGAGGAAAGCCGCCTGGCCTTTAACTTATCGGCCGACGAAAGTCGTACGGCGTCCTTGGCCGTCGAGGAGCTGGAGCATCGCGGCGCCCGCGTGGGCACGCAGCCGACCGCTGAACAAATTGCCGAGCGCCAACGCCAGGCGCGCATCTTCGAACTCGAAAACCGCCAGAAGCTGTGGCGCTGGCTGATCATCGCCGTGTTGGCCATTCTGCTGATCGAAACGGCGCTGGCCGGACGCCTCGCGCATCGCACGTTGCAACCCCAGGTGAGCACATGATCGAGATGGATCTTCGCCGCGAGTTGGAAGCGGTCGCCGAGCGTTATCGGCGGCGACGGTTATGGAACAGCCTCGCCCTCTGCTGGCTCGCGTTTGCGCTCGTGGGGACGGCAATTATCGGCTGGGCGCGCAACGGTGGTAGCGAGCCGGCGGCAGAAGTGGCGCCCATTTTGGGCCTGCTGGCGATTGTTGCCGCCAGTGTCAGCGTTCTGCTCGCTTTGCGTAGGGCCCGCGATAGTGCCTGGCTCGCGCGACGCATCGAGGGACGATTCCCGGAGCTCGACGCGCGGCTCTTGACGTCCATCGGCGAAACACGCCAAGGCCGCGGACAGTTGGGCTTTTTGCAACAGACGGTTGTGGGCGAAACCCTTGCGCATGCGCGGCGCAACCCCTGGGAAACTATTGTCTCCGATCGCAGCCTCAAGCTGGCCAAGCTCGCGCAAACCGCCACGCTCTGCGGGTTCGTCGTCGTGCTGGGCAATCTGCTGCTCGATAGCCCCCCGGGAGGGACTCGATCGAGTCTGTTACCCGACGCACCGCTTAACGTTGCTCAACCGTTGACGATCACCGTCGAGCCCGAAGACACCAGCATCGAGCGCGGCACGAGCCTCTTGGTCCTCGCGCGGTTTGAAAAACGGCTCCCCGGCGATGTGCGCCTGGTCTATCGCAGGCCGAGCGCGGAGATGGGGTCGCTCGGGATGTCCAAGAGCCTCGACGACCCAGTCTTCGCCGGACGCGTTCTGTCGGTCGATCAAGACCTGACCTACGCAGTTCACTACGACGACCAGCAGACGCGCTGGTACAGAATCACGGTGTTCGATTATCCCGAGCTACTGCGGGCCGATGCGCGGTTGTCGTTCCCGGTGTACACCGGCATGGCCGAAACCGTCGTCGAAGACACGCGCAGCGTGACCGCGGTCGAAGGGACAAAGCTCACGCTCATCATGCGGCTTAACAAGCCCGTGGACGAAGCACGGCTCGTCCCCAGTTCACGCGGCTTACAAAACACGGAGAAAACAGCCACTGCTGCACCACCGTCAGCGAGTAAAGAGTCGGCCAACAAGGACACCCTAGAATTGGCCGCCGATCCGGTCGATCCGAACACCTATACCACGTCGCTGGTGCTTAAGGAATCGCGGCGGTACCGGTTGCAACTCGTGGATTCCGAAGGCCGCGCCAACAAGCTGCCCCCCGAGTTCGCAATCAACGTCACGCCGAACCGCCCGCCCGACGTGAAGTTGGCAACGCCCGCGCGCGACGTGCAAGTCTCGCCGCTGGAGGAGCTTTCGCTCACGGCGCGCGTGTACGACGACTTCGGCCTGCGCCGCTTTGGCGTGAGCTATAGCATGGCCGGCGAGCCGCCGCAGGAGATCGTGCTCGGCGAGACAGCGCCCGGTAAGGAGCGCCGCGAAGTCGAGCACGTGATTGCCTTCGAGGCGCTCAAGGCCGAGCCCGACCAGCTATTGTCGTATTACTTCTGGGCCGAAGACGCCGGGGCCGATGGCGCCGTGCGCCGTATCTCGGGCGACATGTACTTTGCTGAAGTGCGGCCCTTCGAGGAAATTTTCCGCCAGGGACAGCAGCCGACCGGCGAAGAACAGCAGCAAATGCAGCAAGGGCAGCAAGGCGGCCAGAACGCTCGCCAGGCCGAAGAGCTGGCCAATCTGCAAAAGCAGATCATCGGCGCCACCTGGAAGCTAGTCCGCCGCGAAACGTCCCAGCAGCCGACCGACAAGTTCGTCCCCGACGTGCAGCTCCTCGGTGAGTCGCAGGCCTCGGCCAAAGAACAAGCCACCGCGCTGGGCGAGCGGCTGGAGGACCCGCGCTCGAAGGCCTACCTGGAATCGGTATTAAGTCACATGGACAAGGCGCTGGCTGAGCTTGTCCGCGCAAAGGACGGCCCGGCGATCGGCGCCCTACCGCCGGCGCTGGCGGCCGAACAGGCGGCATATCAGGCCCTCCTCAAGCTCCGCGCCCGCGAACACGAGGTCGTTCGCGCCAACCGCCAACAGCCGCAACAGGCGGGCGGTGGTGGCGGCGGTAACCGTTCGCAACAGCAGCTCGATCAATTGGAGCTCGACGATTCGCAGAACCGCTACGAAACCCAGCGCTCCGCATCGTCGCTGCGCAATCCTCAACAGGAAGCGCAAGAGCGCGAGACCCGGCAGGTGCTCAATCGCCTCCGCGAGCTGGCGCAGCGCCAGGAAGACCTGAACAAGCAGATCAAGGAGCTGCAAACAGCCCTGGAGGAAGCCAAGGAACAAGCGCAGCAGGAGGAAATCCAGCGTCAGCTTGCGCGGCTCCGCGACCGCGAGCAGGAGATTCTCCGCGACACCGACGAGCTGCGCGACCGCATGGACCGCGAAGAAAACCAGGAGCGGATGGCCGAGTCGCGCGAACAGCTCGACCAGACGCGCGAAAACATCCGCCGCGCATCCGAGGCCTTGGAGCAAGGCATGGTCACCCAGGCGGCCGCCGCGGGCGCCCGCGCGGGCGAAGAGCTCAAGGATCTCCGCGACGAGTTCCGCCAGGCCAACGCCGGTCAGTTCAACGAAGCGGTGGACGATTTACGCAACGAGGCCCGCGAGTTGGACGAGACTCAGCAACAGCTCTCCGAAAGGCTGGCGAACCTCGACCAGTCGAACCAGAAAGGCCTGCGAGACACGGGAGACCGCAAGGAAATCATCGCAGGCCTCGGACAGCAGAAAGAGGACCTCCAGCAGCTCTTGGAAAACATGCGCCGCACGATTGAAGAGGCCGAGTCGTCCGAGCCGTTGCTGTCCAAGCAATTGTACGACACGGTGCGCGAGGCGCGCCGCGAGCAACCGGAACGGGCTCTCGACGTCAGCCGGCAGTTGCTGGAGCGGGCCTTCGTCAACGAATCACGCACCGTCGAGCGCGAGGCGGGGCAAGGGATCAGCAATTTGCGGCAAGGCGTCGAAAAAGCGGCCGATAGTGTGCTGGGCGACGAGACCGAAGGTCTGCGCCGCGCGCGCCGCGAACTCGATGCCCTGGCCGAACAGTTGAACCGCGAGATCAACCGCGCCCGGCAAGCGGACGGTTCCGAGAATCAGCAAGCCTCCGCTGATGCATCGCAACAGAACCAACAGCAACAAGGTGGGCAACAGCAAGATGGGCAGCAACAGAGCGGCCAGCAGCAAGGAGGCCAGCAACAAGACGGTCAGCAGCAAGGCGGACAACAGCAGGGAGGCCAACAACAAGGTGGCCAACAACAAGACGGCCAACAACAAGGTGGCCAACAACAAGGTGGCCAACAACAAGGTGGCCAGCAACAAGACGGTCAGCAGCAAGGTGGCCAGCAACAAGGCGGTCAGCAGCAAGGTGGCCAGCAGCAAGATGGTCAACAACGGAGCGGTCAACAACGGAGCGGTCAACAGCAAGGCGGTCAACAGCAAGGTGGCCTCCGCGGTAGCGCTCGCAATGCCGGCGGCCCGCAACGAGGCGGCGGCAACCCCGAGGGCGACCTCCGCCGGTTCCTTGGCGGCGAAACCGGCCCAGGCGGCAACGAGGGCCCCCTCACCGGCGAGGGGTTCCGTGACTGGTCCGACCGGCTGCGCGACGTTGAGGAGATGGTGGGCGATCCGCGCCTCCGTGCAGAGGCCGCCCGCGTCCGTGATCGCGCCACCGCCATCCGCGCCGAGTTCCGACGCCATTCCAAGGAACCGAATTGGGAGCTGGTTCAGGAGTTCATCGGCCGGCCGCTCGTCGAGTTGCGTCAGGCCGTGAACGAAGAGCTGCTTCGCCGCGAGTCGAGCGACTCCTTGGTGCCGATCGACCGCGAGCCGGTCCCGCCCGAGTACGCCGAACAAGTCCGCCGTTACTACGAACGACTGGGGAGCGGCCGGTGACTACCGCTCGCAAAACGAACCAGCCGTGTGCCACTGCTCGCCGCGAGCAGTGCCCCGGCGAGTGATTTAGGATCTCTAATGTCGCACGAGCTGGTTTGGGGTGCACTCGATTGGTCCATGGTCGCCATCATCGGCGGCGCGACGATGGCCGCGCTCTTGGTCTGGGGCTATCTCCGCGCGCCCTCAAGCATCCCCACCCGTGTCTTTGCGGCCGTGCTGAAAGCCCTCGGTGTCGCCATCCTGGCGGTGTGTCTTTTGGAACCGCTCGCGAGCGGCACGCGCGTCCGGCCCGGCGCCAATTCGTTTGTGATTCTGGCCGACAATAGCCAAAGCATGGTGCTCCGCGACCAGGGCGCCGATCATTCCCGCGCGGAGCAACTTCAAGCCATTCTGAAGGAAACGACCCCCTGGTCGGCGCGGCTCCGCGAGGACTTCGAGGTTCGCCGCTACGCGTACGATTCGCAGCTCCGCGCGGTTTCCGATTTCGCCGCCTTGGCGTTCGACGGCGGCGCTTCGGCGCTCGCCGCATCGTTGGAACGCCTCGCGCGCCGCTATCAGGGGCGTCCGCTGGCCGGTGTGTTGCTGTTCACCGACGGCAACGCAACCGACGCCGAGCTGCTCGATCGACTCGTGACCGCTTCGGCTCAATCGGCCGGCGCCGTCCGCCTGCCGCGCATCTATCCGGTGCTGATCGGCGGCGATGAGCCGGCCGGCGATACAAGCGTCGATCGGGTATCCGTCACTCAGACCAGCTTTGAAGATGCACCGGTCTCGCTGGCGGCCCAGATTCACGCCAGCGGTTATAGCGGCCGCACGCTCCTCGTCCAACTTCTCGACGAGGCGGGCGAGGAAGTTGAGCGCCAGAAAGTCGTCGCCATCGACGACCCCGCGGCGCCGCGGCTTGCGGTGCGCTTTCCGGTGCGGCCCCGCGAGGCCGGGGTCTCGTTCTATCAAATCCGCGTCGCGGCCGAGGGAGAAGAGCGGCAGTTCGAGGACCCCACCAAGACCACCGAGGCGACGCTGGCGAACAACGTCCGGTTGGTCGCTGTCGATCGCGGCCAAGGTCCCTACGAAGTGCTCTATGTCTCCGGCCGGCCTAATTGGGAGTACAAGTTTCTCCGCCGCGCGCTCGAAGAGGACGATCAGATCCGGCTCGTCGGCCTTGTGCGGATCGCCAAGCGCGAGCCGAAATTCAGCTTCCGCAGCCGTGACGAAGACACCAACCCCCTCTTCCGCGGCTTCGACCCTAAGGACAAGGAGCAGGTCGAGCAGTACGATCAACCGGTCATCGTGCGCTTGGGAACCGAGGACGAGGTCGAGCTGCGCGATGGTTTTCCGAAGGCCCCCGAGGACTTGTACCGCTATCACGCGATTGTGCTCGACGACCTGGAGTCGGAGTTTTTTACTCAGGACCAGATGCTCCTGATCAAGGATTTTGTTCGCCAGCGCGGCGGCGGGCTGTTGATGCTCGGCGGCCAGGAGTCGTTCAAAAACGGCAAGTTCGAGCGCACGCCGATCGGCGATGTGCTGCCCGTCTATCTTGACGATCTTCCACCGGTCCCGCCCGACGCGCGCTACCAGCTTGCCCTTTCGCGCGAAGGGTGGCTCGCCCCCTGGGTGCGATTGCGCTCGGAAGAAAACGCCGAACGCGTCCGGCTGCGAGCGATGCCGCCGTTTCAAACGCTCAACCGCGTCCGCGGCGTCAAACCGGGAGCGACGATCCTCGTATCAGCAACCACGAACGAAGGCCGCGCCGTTCCCGCGGTCGTCGAGCAGCGATTTGGCCGCGGGCGTGCGGGCGCTGTACTGATCGGCGACCTGTGGCGATGGAGTTTGCGGCGGGCGGCGAAAGACGAGGAGGATCTGGAAAAATCGTGGCGGCAAACGATCCGCTGGCTCGTCGGCGACGTGCCAAAGCGCGTCGAGATCGACGTCGATCGTCCCGGCGCGTCGGGAGAGGACGTTCTCGGCGCCCCGATCACGCTGTCGGTGACGGCCCGCGACGAGAAGTATTCACCGCTCGAAAACGCCGCGGTCACCATCCGCGTCAGCGGCGGTCCGCACGCCAAGCCGCTGGAGCTGACCGCCGAACCCAGCGACCGCAAGGCCGGCGTCTACGAGACGACTTACGTTCCCCGGCAGCCAGGCGCCTACCGCGCACATGCCACCGTCAAGGCGGCCGATGGGAGCGACGTAGGAGACGTCCATGCCGGTTGGACGTCGGAGCCGGCGGCGAACGAGTTCCGCGAGCTCCGCGCCAACCGCGAGGTGCTCCAGCGGATCGCCGATCGCACCGGAGGCGAGGTAGTGGCCGCCAAGGATCTCGACCGTTTTGTCGAGACTTTGCCCACGCGGGCCGCCGAAATCACCGAGCCCTACGTGATGCCGCTCTGGCACCGGCCAGGCGTGTTTTTGCTCGCGATCGCCTGCCTAGTCGCCGAGTGGGGCCTGCGGCGCTGGAAGGGCTTGCCGTAGATAATCAACCGCTGAGTCGCCGAGGCGCGGAGAGTATGGTGGCAGCGATGAATTCGATCGTCAATTTGCAATTTGCAATTCGCAATTTGCATTCTTCCACGCGTCTGCGTCTCTGCGTCTCCGCGGTTTTACTACTCCTGCAGAACAACGAGAGCATTTTTGCTGAGGCTCCCCGCATCGTGCTGGTCGTCGGCGCCGAAGGCACGCCCGAATTCGGCGCACAGTTCGCCGAGTGGACCGATCGATGGTCGAAAGCAGCAGCGCTAGCCTCCGCAAAGATCACAATCGTCGGCCGCGATACGCGCGAGCCGGCGACCGATCCTGCCTCCAACGAAGCGAACGACAAGGAGCAGCTACGCGCACTCCTCGAAACTCAAGCCAAAACCGGCCCGGAGACACTCTGGTTGGTCCTCATCGGCCACGGTACCTTCGACGGCCGAGAGGCGAAGTTCAATCTGCGCGGCGCCGATGTTTCGGCCGACGAGCTTGCCCTGTGGCTCAAACCGTACCAGCGGCCGCTGGCGATCGTCAACTGCGCATCCTCCAGCGGACCCTTTATGAACAAGCTCGCCGGTCCCGGCCGCGTGGTGATCACAGCCACGCGGAGCGGCAGCGAGCACAACTACGCCCGCTTCGGCGACTATTTTTCGACCGCAATTGTCGATCCAGCCGCCGATCTCGATAAGGATGGCCAGACCTCGCTTTTGGAGGCGTACCTCGCCGCTTCGCACAGCGTCGAGGAGTTTTACAAAGAGCAGGCGCGGCTCGCCACCGAGCACGCGCTCTTGGACGACAACGGCGATGGCCTGGGAACCCCGGCCACCTGGTTCGACGGCATTCGCGCCACGCGGCGCGCCAAGGACGGCGCGGCGCTCGACGGGTCGCATGCCCATCAGTTGCACCTCGTCCAAAGCGCGCGCGAACGTTCCATGCCCGCCGAGCTCCGCAAACGACGCGACGAGCTGGAGCTGGCCATCGCAGCCCTCCGCGACACCAAGGCGGCGATGAACGAGGACGAGTACTACGGCAAACTGGAAACGCTTCTGGTCGAACTCGCGGAGCTGTACGAGCAAGCGCAGCTCAAGGCCGCGAAACCGACCGGACCACCTGCGGCAGAATGACATGTCCGAAGGAATGCCAAAAATGGGCGCCGGTCCTAGGGTCGTTCACGACCCTTCATTTTTCTCTAGCTCCGGCATTTGGCGATTGCCCACAATTCTGAAGTCCAATTCAAACCACGCTCGGGCACAGCATACTCTTTAGGCCGAAGCCGATTGAGCCGAGCATAAGGCGGATACTTTTGCGGATTGTACCGTCCGCCCCAGTTAATGTTTGCTCGGACGGGCGATTGTGCCGAAGGGCCCGCTAAGCATTGCCTGCCGAATCTTGCCCAGCTAGTATAGGCAAACCTGGTAAACTGCGCTACCAAAAACCTGGAGTGCAAGCATGAATATCTCCAAGTCCTCCAATCGTCGATGTCTGAATCGCGTAGGGCGGCGACTTGGCTTTGAGCCGCTGGAAAGCCGACGACTCACCGCAATTACAACGTCCTTAAACGATGGCACCCTCAACATCCAGGGAGACCCGATGGCCGACGACATCGCCGTCGTCGGTTCGGCAACCCCCGGCCAGGTCACGGTGACCGGCCGCAATGACACGACGGTGGACGGCGTGGTCAATGGTTCGACAACAGTCAACGGCGTGACGGCGGACCTGTTTATCCAATTATTTGGCGGTGACAACGTCGTTTCGCTCGACAACCTCTATATCGCCGGCAGCATTAGTGTCTATAGCGGGGAACACAGCGACGTGATCACTTTAGGTGCGACGAGCCCTGTATCTCCGGCGCGGGATTTGGTGATTTCCTCGGGAAATGGCAATGACCAGATCTACGTCGACACCACCGTATACAACGTCTTCGTCGGCGGCAAGTTGATTGTATATCCGGGCCAAGACGCCGACATTGTCCATATGTACGGCGCATCGGCCCTGGGCGATATCGTGATCGACGACCATAACGGACATAACTCGATCCTGGTGAACGGTACGACGACCGCCTCCACACTGCTTGTAAGTACCGGCGAAGGCAACAACCAAATCGGGATCCTCTATTCCGCCGCTTCGGCATTTCTCAACGTCGACTTCAATCGGACCACGAGCGTCATCGGCAAGGCGACCAATGTTTATATCGATACCGTCTACAGCGGCGCCGGCATGTACGTCCAAGACGCGCGGGGTTTTGCTAATGCTGGATCATCGACGGTCAGCATTTTTCGGGCGAGCGCGTTCCAGATTTCGTTAGTTACGGGGGTCGGCTCAGACTCTGTTCACCTCTACGGAAACCTGGTCTACGCAGGCAATGTCGCCCTGCGAACCGACGGAGGCAACGACGCGGTGCAGATCAATTATTGCGTCGTGGGCCAGGACTTATTCGCGCAATTGCAAGACAATGACGACACGCTGTCCTTGGTCGGAAACCAGGTTGCCCGCCATGCCAGTTTCGACGGCGGCGTAGGCGCCAATCGACTAAACCAAAGTGCAAATCGCTTTGGGACCCTGACAGCAGTCAATTTCGTTTAGCAGGCATGGGAGTGCACCTTATGAACGCGTAGTTTGGCACGTTCTCGCACCGCACGATATAGACCCAAAATCGCTCGTCACGGCCGACAGCATCTGCCCTCTGCAATGAGCAGCAGCGCAAGCACTCCGACCAGGGGGGCCCCGAAACTCTTCGTTTCCTTCGCCCCCTTCTCTTCAAAAGCGTTTCCCGTCTCTCCCCCTCTGCCCCTCTCCTTTGCCGCGTGGCACACTTCAACCCTTGACACATGAAATAGTGTATAGTAGCCGCTGCTCTCGGCCGACCAGTTCAGGCTGACAGGCCTTCGTGCCTCGGTACTGCATCTCGCGGCCCCTCAGGAAGTGCTCGCAGCTTCTGGCAAGCGCCCCGCTCCCGTTGCGCGCCCGCCTGTGTACGACGGACGTCCACGTCCGTCGCGATTGCCAATGCAACCACCTCCCGCCCGAGTCCAACAACTCCGATAATTCGTCACCACTCGAAAATGCGCAAGTCGAATCAGTGGAACTACAAACGTCAACGGGCAACAGTCAATACCCACCAATTTCCGGAGTTTCGACCCCCCTATCAAGTGTTTTTGGGGCACCATGTCAAAGAGTCCTTGGTATCCAAAATCCGCCGCAACCAATCATCGCTTTGATTCTCGACGACCCGCGCGCAGCCCGCGCAGCTTTCAACCTTCGGCATTTCGTCCTTGTCCCCTGTCCCCTGCTGAACCCTGGACCCCGAACCCTCTCCTGGTTGCACCGCCCTCTCGGGCAGATTAAAAAGCACTCCAGACACGAGCCGATCACCCTAGCTCAGGCGTCAATGCCATGGAACAAACCATCCGCTTGACCGTCAACGGCAAGGCGCACTCTGTAACGACCGACGAGCGCCGGCCGTTGCTGGATGTGCTCCGTGAAGATCTGCGTCTCACCGGCACCAAATACGGCTGCGGCGAAGGCCAATGCGGCGCCTGCACCGTGCTCGTCGATGGCCGCCGCGTCTATGCCTGCCGGATGGCGGTCGCAGGTGTGGCGGGTAAGACAATCCGCACCATCGAAGGCCTGGCCGACGGTGATAAGCTGCACCCCGTGCAAGAGGCCTTTCTGGCCGAAAGCGGCTTTCAATGCGGCTACTGCACGCCGGGCATGATCATGAGCGCCGTGGCATTGCTCGAAGAGCGGCCCAACGCCAGCGACACCGAAGTCCAAGACTGGATGAATCGCCAGATCTGCCGCTGCTGCTCGTACGCCAACATCACCAAGGCGGTGCGGCGGGCCGCGGGGCGGGAAAGGAGTTAGACATGACCAGCGATCAACTACTCGACCCGATTCTCGAAGCCGAAATCCTCGAAGATGAAGACCAAATCGATCGTGTCGCGTTCGATTTCCACCTCTCGCGGCGGCAGATGGTGCAGTTGCTCGGCGCCGGTCTGCTGATCGCCGTGGCCGCGCCGTCCACCAGTGCGCAGCAACCGCGCGGCCGCGGCGGGCGTGGCCGAGGAGGACGCGGCGGACGAGGAGGCAGTCCCACACCGCTCGCCGCACGACTCCACCTGGCCAAAGACGGCGCGATCACGCTCCTCACCGGCAAGGTCGAGTGCGGCCAAGGCGCGCGCGCTCAGCTCGCGCAGGCCGCCGCTGAAGAGCTGCGACTGCCCGTCGAGCGGATCACGGTGATCCTGGCCGACACCGGCCTGACCCCCAACGACGGCACCACCGCCGGCAGCCGCACGACTCCCTCCACCGTCCCTGCCGTGCGCCAGGCGTGCGCGGCAGCGCGCGAGCTGCTCGTGCAACTGGCGGCACAACAGTGGGAAACCCAACCCGGCGAGGTGGAAGTTCGCGACGGCAAGGTCATCCATGCCGCCAGCCGGCGCGAGCAATCGTACGGCGATTTGGCTTCGGCCGAAGGCGCCGCTGGCGAGTTTCAAAAGACCGTACCCGCCAATGTCACGCTGACGCCGCTGCGCGAGTGGAAGGTCCTCGGCAAATCGGCGCCGCGGCCCAACGGGCGCGACCTGGTGACCGGTCGCCACGCCTACCCCTCGGATGTCGTTCGTGAGGGGATGCTCTACGGCAAAATCTTGCGGCCGCCCGCCTATGGGTCGGAACTCCTGTCGATCGATCTGACGCCCGCCAAGTCGATGACCGACGTCGAAGCGGTTCGAGACGGCCAGTTCGTCGGCGTTGTAGCGAAGACCTCGTTCGCCGCCGAACAGGCGCTCGGCGCAATCGCCAAAACCGCCGAATGGGATGACGCTCCCGCGCAGCCATCAAGCGACAACCTGTACGACCACCTCAAAAAGACCGCCCGCGGCGGAGTCCCCGAGAACCCATTCGCAAGCGATGTAGCTAGCGCCGCGAAATCCCTTCGCCAAACCTACACCGTGGCCTACGCGCAGCACGCGCCCCTGGAGCCCCGCGCGGCCGTGTCCGAATGGGAAGGCGACAAGTTGACCGTTTGGACCGCCACGCAAAACCCCTTCCGCGTCCGCAGCGAAATCGCTCAGGCCTTTCGCATCCCCGAAGACCGCGTGCGTGTGATCGTGCCCGATTTCGGCGGCGGCTTCGGCGGCAAGCACACCGGCGAAACCGCCGTCGAAGCGGCCCGCCTCGCTCAGGCGGCCAAACGGCCGGTCTCGCTCCAATGGACGCGCGAAGAGGAGTTTACCTGGGCCTACTTCCGCCCCGCCGCGGTCATCGAGGTCGAAGCAAGTCTCGATGGCAAAGGCGCGATTACGAGCTGGCACTTCATCAACATCAACTCGGGCGGCTCGGCGATCGATACGCCCTATCGCATCGCTAAGGCGCGCAGCCAGTTCCTGCAGGCGGACGCTCCCCTGCGGCACGGCTCGTATCGCGCGCTGGCCTCCACGGCAAACACGTTCGCCCGCGAATGCGCCATGGACGAGCTGGCCCAGGCGGCTGGCCGCGATCCGCTGGAGTTCCGCTTGGCCCACCTCGAGAGCGGACGACTTCGCGCAGTGCTCGAAGAAGCGGCCGTGAAGTTCGATTGGCCCGCCCGCGTCAAAGCAAAGGCGCCAAATGTCGGCGTCGGACTCGCCTGCGGCACGGAGAAAGGTTCCTACACGGCCGCGTGTGCCCTGGTGGCGATCGATCCGGATACCAATCGCATCCGCGTGCAAAAAGTAACGCAAGCCTACGAGTGCGGCGCGATCCTCAACCCCGATAACCTGCGGGCACAAGTCGAAGGCTGCATCCTGATGGGCCTTGGGCCGGCGCTGCGCGAAGAAATGAGGTTTGAGAACGGCAAGATCCAGAACGCCGCCTTTGCGCGTTACTCGGTCCCCCGGTTCAACGACGTGCCGGAGTTGGACATCCACTTACTCAACCGGACGGACCTGCCGTCGGTTGGCGCGGGTGAGACGCCGATCATCGCCATCGCGCCGGCGATCGCCAATGCGGTCTTCCATGCCACCGGCCGCCGCATCCGCCAAATGCCGATTCGACTCCCTGCGCCTGCTTAGCACTTCAACTGTTTAACCCGCAGCCGCAGGCGAGGACCGCGACTGCCTCGCCTGCGGCTGCGGGTTAAACGAAGCCGAACCCATGAGGTGATTCTGATGTCCCACACCCAACAAAGACGCGACTTTTTAAAGACCACCGCAGCCGCAACGGCCGGATTTTGGATCGGCAGCCACGTTCGCCCTGCGCGCGCTCAATCGTCCAACGAGAAGCTAAACCTGGCGTTGATCGGCGTCGGCGGCCGTGGCGGCGATAACCTCAAAGCCGTCGCCCGCCAGAACATCGTCGCCCTCTGCGACGTGGACGAAAAGCGAGCCGGCAAGGCCTTTGAAAGCTTCCCACAGGCCAAGAAGTACGCCGACTTCCGCAAGATGTTTGATGATCTGGAGAAGCAGATCGACGCGGTCGTGATCAGCACTCCGGACCACACGCACTTCCATCCCACCTATTGGGCCTTCGAGCGCGGCAAGCACGTCTACCTGGAAAAGCCGCTGGCGCATTCGGTCTGGGAAACGCGCACGCTCACCGACATGGCCCGCGAGAAAAAACTCGCCACCCAGCTCGGCGTGCAGCGGCACACGCTCAAGGGCATCCGCAATGCCGTGGCTCTGATCCAATCCGGAGCGATTGGCACAGTGAAGGAATGCCATGCGTGGATCGGCGGCGATCGCGGCATGCCGAAGATTCCGACCGAAGCGCAACCCGTGCCGCCGCACTTGAACTGGGATCTTTGGCTGGGCCCCGCCGCCGAGCGGCCCTATCACGAAACCTACTGCCCTTACGGCTGGCGGTTCTGGTGGGATTTCGGCACTGGTGAAACTGGGAATTGGGGCTGCCACATCCTCGATATTCCTTTCTGGGCGCTGGGCCTGAAGTACCCGACTCGCGTTAGAGCAACGGGACCCGCGCCGCACCCGGAGACGACACCCACTACGATGACCGCAGCCTTCGGTTTTCCGGCCGACAACACGCGCGGGCCGGTCTGGCTGATTTGGTATCATGGCACTCCGCCGATCCTGAGCCAGCACAAGCTCGACGGCCGGAACATGAACAACCTGTTCATCGGCACCGAAGGGATGTTGTTGTGCGGCTTTAACGCTTATAAGTTGTTGCCCGAGGAGAAGCACAAGGACACCAGGCCCGACGACTCGTTGCTTTACAAGTCGCCGGGCTTTTACAACGAGTGGTTCAACGCCTGCAAGGGAAGCGGTCCGGCAAGCTGCAACTTCGACTACTCCGGTCCGATGGCCGAGACGGTGCTCTTGGGCAACGTGGCCTACCGCGCCGGCGGCGGATTCAACTGGGACCACGAGAACCTCAAAGCAGTCGGCAACGACAAGGCCAACGAGCTATTGCGCAGCGAGTTCCGCAAAGGTTGGGATATCTGATGTATCGTAACCTTGACTCGTTCCCAGGCTCTGCCTGGGAACGCACTGTCACGAGGCTCTGCCTCGCGCCTCGAAAAATCCGATGCTAGCGTTCATCATCCGCGCCCTTCTCACTTCGCTTATCGTCGCCGTCGTCATGACGGCGCACGTCGCGGAAGCCCAAACCACCTCGCCAAACATCGTTCTGATTCTCATCGACGACATGGGCTGGCGCGACCTCGGCTGCACGGGGAGCGACTTCTATCAGACGCCCCACATCGATGAGCTGGCCCGTGGCGGAATGAAGTTCACCCAAGCGTACGCGGCGGCGCCCATCTGCTCACCCACGCGCGCGAGCATCCTTACCGGCCAGCATCCGGCCCGCCTCGGTATGACCGACTGGTTGCCCGGCCGTCGCGATCTGCCGTCGCAGAAGTTGCTCCGTCCACAATTGAACAGTCACTTACCGGAGAGCTCGATCACGTTGGCCGAGGCGCTGCGCGAGCGCGGCTATGCTACGGCCCACGTCGGCAAATGGCATCTCGGCGGCGCGGAGCATGGGCCGGAGAAGAACGGTTTCGATGTGAACATCGGCGGCACGCAGGCCGGCTCGCCGCCCGGCGGTTATTTCAACTTCAATACGCCCACTTTGAAGCTCGGTCCAGACGAATACCTCACCGACCGGCTCGCGGACGAGGCGCTTCGCTTCATCGACGAAAACCGTCGCGGCCCGTTCTTTTTGTATCTCGCGCACTATGCGGTCCACATCCCGTTACAGCCCAAACCGGAGGTTGCCGAGCGGTACCGAGAGCGCATCAAGCCCGACGCGGTCCACACCAACGCCGTCTACGCCGCCATGGTCGAAAGCGTCGACGACAGCGTCGGCCGCATCACCAAAAAACTCGCGGAGCTCGGACTCACCGAGAACACGATCGTCGTTTTTACCTCCGACAACGGCGGCTTGTCGGTCAAGGAAGGCGCGCACACTCCAGCGACGTCGAATGCCCCGTTGCGCGCCGGCAAGGGCCACCTCTACGAAGGGGGTCTCCGCGTGCCCCTGATCGTGCGATGGCCGGCTGTGGTCAAGGTCGGGAATTTGTGTGAGACTCCCGTGGTCAGCATGGATCTTTATGCCACATGCTTGGCAGCGAGTGGCGCCGTTGGAAATGATGTCTCCGATGGCCAGAACCTGATGCCTCTTTTTAAACAACAGGATGGCTTCCCACTTCGACCGCTCAATTGGCACTATCCGCATTACAGCAACCAAGGCGGAAAACCGTCGGGTGCAATCCGCGACGGCGATTGGAAGCTCATCGAGTTCTTCGAGGACGGCCGCACGGAGCTCTATAATCTGAAAAGCGACCCCAGCGAGAAGACTGATCTGTCTCGCCAAGAGGTCACCACTGCCGAAGCGCTGGCTGCCCGGCTTACCGCCTGGCGGCAACAGGTCGGCGCCAAACTGCCAACGCCGAATCCTGATTACTCCGCCGGGCGACAGAATCGATAGCCGCCGGGCAGACCTTCGGCCGTCGTACAATCCTCACGACCGGTCTCGTATCGACGACTTTGTGAAGAGTTTCTCAAAGTTGCACCCACGAAGCGGTATTGCGGCGAGCTAGGCTTTTAAAGCAAGTTCTCCGTATTCCGTTAATACTCAGCCGGCCCCGTTGTATGTCGCCGGCTGTTCGTGGGAGCGTCGTCATGCCTCGCAAACGCATCTTTGTAGATTCGGCGGTTCAAGGCGCATTGATCCGCAACGTCTTGACCCACTGGCTGGTGTTCGTGGTCACGCTGGCGGTGATTCTCGGCGCAGTGCAGTTCTTTCAAAACCCGATCGCTTCCGCGGAAGAGCAACTCTCGCTATTTCCCCGCCGCCATGGCTTGACTTTTATCATCCTGCTGTTGTTGTTGCCGACGTTCCTGTGGGACACGGTCCGTTTAAGCAATCGCTTCGCCGGGCCGGTATTGCGGCTGCGGCGAATGATGGAGCAGCTCGCAGTGGGTAAAGACCCGGGCGAGCTCCGCTTCCGTGACGGCGATTTCTGGACCGAGCTAGGCGCACACTTCAACGGCATCCGCGCGCAAGTGCTGGAGAGGTGCGAACGGAACGAATTCTCGGCGACGGCCGAGCCTTACGAGTTAACGGCCGCGGCGAAGACCGCGGACTAACATGATTGATTTGGTTCGATCAAAGCGTTTTCCCCGGGCGGACCGCCGCGGTGTCGCCGTAGTGGAGCTGGCCGTTTGTCTGCCGGTGCTCTTGATCCTTGTGGTCGGAGCGATCGAAGGCTCGAACTTCATCTTCTTGAAACAAGCCGTCACGGTGGCCGCCTACGAGTCGGCGCAAGTCGTAACTCGCGCCAATGGCAAGAAACCAGTCGCTGAGCAGCGCGCTTCGCAAATCTTGGCTGCCCGTTCCATCGATCAGTCGACGATCGTGTTTACGCCCGCCAACCCTGAAAATGCGGCGCGGGGCGAGCTGGTGACCGTTTCGGTGACGGCGCCGGTGGCTGCCAACTCAATCGGCCTGGATTGGTTCTTTGACGATCAAATCGTTTCCACGTCGGTCAGCATGGTGAAGGATTAGCGCCAAGCGACCATTGTTAGAGAGGGCCCTCAAATGTTGCTGCGCACAAATCTCCGGCCGAAAGGCTCGAAGCGCACCGGCGCCATGTTGGTGTTGGTGGCCGTGACGCTAGTGATCTTCATTGTGGCGCTGGTGTTTTCCATTGATATCGCCTACATGCAGCTTGTGCGGTCGCAACTTCGCGCCGCGGCCGACGCCGCAGCCAAAGCGGGCGCGATCAAGCTTTCCATGTCTCAGGACGACCAGGCGGCCGTGCAGCAAGCGATCGACATCGCGGCCGAAAACATTGTCGCCGGCGAGCCGATGCTCCTCGCCGCCGAGGATGTCGAAATCGGCAATTCCACGCAACAAGCGAACGGCGCCTGGAATTTCATCCCGGGCGGCGAGCCGTATAACGCGATTCGCGTAAATGCCGAACGCACCGCCGGGTCGGTGGCCGGGCCGGTGCGTTTGTTCCTGGGCGGAATGCTGGGCCAGCAAACGTTTGAGCCCCGCCACGTCGCCATGGCCTCGCAAATCGATCAAGACGTGGCGCTGGTGCTCGACCGCTCCGGCTCGATGGCCTGGGACCTTTCGGGAGAAGAGTGGAGCTATCCTGGCAAATTCAAATACCCAAAGGCCTACTGCGAACCGCCGCAGCCCCTCAGCCGTTGGGCTGCGGCGGCCGATGCCGTCGAGGCGTTCATCACTGCGATCGAGACAACCAGCCCCATCGAGCACCTCTCGATTGTGAGCTTTTCCAGCGATTACGACGCCTGCAAGATGAACGTCAAGGCGGCGACCACCGATTCTCCGCTCAGTTTGAACTACAGCCTGGCGCGCGATGCGATGGCGGAGCTCAGCAGCAATCCGATTCCCGGCGGAACGAACATCGGCGCCGGAATCGACGAAGCCGTGAAAGTACTGGCGGGTAACCAGGCGAGGAAGTTTGCTCAAAAGACGATGATCGTGATGACCGACGGCCACTGGACCGATGGCGCAAACCCGGTCGATGCAGCCCAGCGTGCCGCCGATGCAGGCATCAAGGTCCACTCGATTACATTCAGTACCAACGCCGACGTAGCGCTGATGAAGGAGGTGGCCCGAGTGGGACGTGGAAAGCACTTCCACGCCCCCGACGCCCAGACCCTCAAAGAGATCTACGAAGAAATCGCCTATACCTTGCAAATTATTCTCACGGAGTAGGCGATGCGACCTTCTCGTTTGACACCGCGACCGATCATGCCATCCGGCTTTGCCGGTCGACCTTCCGTTTTGGCCTCAGCGGCCGACCGAAAAGGCGCCGTCGTGGTCGAATTCGCGATCACGGCCGGCCTGTTGTTTATGATCGTGTTCGCCGCGATCGAGTTCATGCGCGTCAACACGATTGTGAACTCGACAGAGAACGCGGCCTATGAAGGCGCGCGAGCGGGTATTGTCCCGGGTGCCAAGGCCAAGGACGTCAAAGACGCCGCGGGCGCCATGCTTGCCGCAATTGGCGTCCGCGGAGCAAAGATCGACGTCGAACCGGACGCCATCCAGCCCGACACGCCGGAGGTTACCGTGACGATCGACGTGCCGCTGGACAGCAACAGCTTCATCGCTCCGCGATACTTCTTGGGCAAGACGCTGACCAAGACTTGTACGCTCACGCGCGAAGTCCCCAATGCTCAATCCGGGGGCAGCTAGCGGGGTGATCGCCCAGATCACGGTTGACCGTCGCGTGTACCATTCGGCATGATGGATGGCATGACCCAACCGGATCAGCCAACCGCCGACTGCCCAGCCTTTGAAGAGGCCCTGGAAAACCTCGAAGCGATCGTCCACGAGCTGGAGGAGGGGCAGATCGGCCTGGCCGATGCGCTGGCCCGCTATGAGCAGGGGGTGAAGCTCCTCCGGCAGTGCTTTGGCCTCTTGGAGGGGGCCGAGCGGAAGATCGAGCTCCTGAGCGGCTTTGATGCCGCCGGCAACCCAGTCGTCGCGCCATTCGACGACGAATCGAGCCTGGCGCGTGACGAAAAGGGCGAAGCGCGCTCGCGCCGACGCGCCGCTGCAAATCCAAAGTTGGCGCCAACCGACGCGGATGCGACCAACGTAGACTCGCCGCGGAGCCTGTTCTAGAATGGCCTTGTCCATTCCATAACGGTCTCTCATTGCATGCACGCCAGCTCCTCCGCCGCGATTCAAGACGCCATGGCCGCGACGGCGCGGAAGATCGATTCGGCGCTCGATCAATTTGCACAGTTTCCCAGCGGCTGCCCGGTCCGACTGGCCGAGGCGATTCGCTATAGCCTTTTGGCGCCGGGCAAGCGGCTGCGCCCCACGCTGGTGTTATGGTCGGCCGAGGCCTGCGGTTGTGACGAAGGACCCGCAATGGCTGCGGCGTGTGCCGTGGAAATGGTCCACTGCTATTCGCTGGTGCATGACGACTTGCCGGCGATGGACGATGATGACCTGCGTCGCGGCCGGCCAACCTTGCACCGCGCTTATGACGAGGCGACCGCGATTCTGGCCGGCGACGCCCTCTTGGCGCTGGCCTTCGAGGTGCTCGCGCGGCATACGGAGCCGCCGCAGGTCGCTGTCGAGTGTTGTGCCGCACTGGCCATCGCAGCAGGCGCAGCCGGACTGGTGGGTGGGCAGGCCGATGACCTCGACCATCAGTCGGCCGAAAACGACCTGGCGGCGCTGGAACGAATTCATGAACGAAAGACCGGAGCGATGATTCAGGTTTCGCTGCGGATTGGCGCATTGGTCGCCCAGGCGACCGCCGATCAGAAGGCGGCGCTGGACACCTTCGGACAGAAGCTCGGCGTGGCGTTTCAAATCGCCGATGACGTGCTCGATGTGCAAGGGCAAGAGGCTGAGCTGGGCAAGCGCGTCGGCAAAGACCGCGCTTCCGGCAAGCGGACCTTTCCCGCACTCTTAGGTGTGGAGGCAAGCCTGCGGCGAGCGCAAATGCTCATCGATGAGGCCCGCGCCGCGATCATTTGCTTTGGTTCAAAAGCCGGCAAGCTGGAAGCGCTCGCCCGCTACGTCTTGGAAAGGACTCATTGATGGATAAGCTGCTCTCACAGATCCAATCACCCCACTACGACTTGCAGAAGCTCTCGGCGGCCGAGTTGGATCAGCTCGCCACCGAGATGCGGCTCGCCCTGTGCAATCTGGTTTCGAACCGTACCGCACACTTTGCCTCGAATCTGGGCGTCGTCGAGCTCTGTATTGCGTTGCACGCGACCTTCGACTTCAGCCAAGATCGATTGATCTGGGACACTGGGCATCAGATCTATCCGCACAAGCTCGTCACCGGCCGCTATGCGCGGTTTGAATCGATCCGCACCCGAGGTGGGTTGATGGGCTATCCCAACCCTCACGAAAGCGACTACGACCTATTCATGACCGGCCATGCCGGCTGCAGCGTTTCGACCGCGCTGGGGATGAAGACGGGCGACGATCTGATGGGCGGAGAGCCCCGCTACAGCGTCGCCGTGATCGGCGACGGCGCCCTGCCGAGCGGGATCGTCTTCGAGGCGCTTAATAATGCCAGCGGCCTCAAGAAGAACCTGCTGATCATCCTCAACGACAACAAAATGTCGATTTGCCCGCGCGTGGGCGGGATGGCTGAGTATCTCGACCGGTTGCGGACCAACTCGTTCTATTCGGGCCTCAAGCATGAGGTGGCGCGCGTGCTCAATCGAGTGCCGCTGATCGGCGACCCGGTCGAGCGGTTCCTGTCGCAGGTCAAGGAATCGATCAAGGCCGGTTTGCATGGCGGGATGCTGTTTGAAGAGCTGGGCATTCGCTATCTCGGCCCGGTCGATGGCCATAACATTCCGCAGCTCCGCAAGTATCTACGGATGGTCAAAGACCTGACAGGACCGGTGCTGTTACACGTGGTCACGCAGAAAGGACACGGCTTTAAGCCTGCCGAGCAGGACCCGGTGACGTTCCACACGCCGGCGCCGTTCGAGCGCGCCTGCGATGAAATCGTCTCGTTCAAGAAGAGCGCGGCGGCGGCCTATACCGACGTCGCTAGCACGGTGATCTACGAATCGATGGAGGCAAACCCACGCGTCACCGTGATTACCGCCGCCATGTGCCAGGGGAACAAGCTGGAACGGGTGCGCGACACGTTTCCGGGGCGGTTTTTCGATACCGGAATCTGCGAGTCGCATGCCGTGGCTTTTGCGGCCGGCCAGGCGAAGGCCGGCTTGCGGCCGATCGTCGATATCTACAGCACGTTTCTGCAACGAAGTTACGATCAGATCTTCCAAGAGGTTGCTCTGCAGAAGCTACCGGTCACATTCATGCTGGACCGCGCCGGACTGACCGGCCCGGATGGCCCCACGCATCACGGCATGTTCGATCTGGGCTATTTGCGGCTGTTTCCGAACATGACGGTGATGGCGCCCGGCGACGAGCAGGATCTCCGCGGGATGTTGGAGTTTGCGCTCGGGCACGACGGCCCATGCGCCATCCGTTACCCAAAAGCGAGCGCCGAATCCGTCGACCGGCGGCCGGAGCCCATCGAGCTGGGCCGCGCCGAAATCCTCGAATGGGGCGAGGACGGCGCAATTATTTGTTGTGGAACCCTCTTGAACGCGTGCATCAAAGCGGCCGGTCAATTGCGCGATGACGGGTACGACCTCGCGGTGATCAATGCTCGATTTGTGAAGCCGCTCGACACCGACACGATTCTCCGCGCCGTCGGCGAGTGTGGCTTTGTGGTCACCGTCGAAGAAGGCGCTCTCATGACCGGTTTCGGCAGCGCTGTTCTCGAAGCGTGCGCCGACGCAGGGCTGAGCGCCGCGAATGTACTGCGGCTTGGCATCCCCGACCGGTTTATCGAGCACGGCGAGCGGGGCGAGTTGCTGGCCGATCTGGGCCTGGATGTGGCCGGCATCGTGCGGGCTTGCCGCGAGGGTCTGTCGCGGGCGGGCATCTTCAAAGAGCCGGTGCAGCGGCGCGTGAGTTGAACAGGCTGTCGTGGTAAAATGAGCTCTGGATAAGAGGGCGTGTGACTGCCTCAACATCAGATCGTATCGAAACGTCGATGGAGTAACTAATGGCAACCGTTCTTCCCTCTACTGCCGCGCAGGTAAGTGAAGCACCCGTACCGCTTTCTCCGACGGCGACTGAAGCGACGGCCCTTGAAGTGCGCGTGCTGCTTCAGAACGTGAGCTGGGATACTTACGAGAAGCTGGTCGAGGAGATCGTTAATCCAGGAACTCGGCTAGCATATGACGAAGGATTATTGGAAATCATGTCACCGCTCGAACGCCATGATCGTTTCAAAGAATTGCTTGGCCGCTTGGTGGACGTGGTCACCGAGGAATTGGACATGAGTTGCCGGAGCACTGGATCCACGACGTGGAGGCGAAAGAAAAAAAAGAAGGGCCTTGAAGCGGACAAGAGCTACTACTTGACTAATGCACCCAAGGTTCGGGGTAAGCGGGAGGTGGATCTCAACATTGATCCCCCACCCGATTTGGCTATCGAAGTAGAAAACACATCAAGCGCTCTCGACCAACTCGGAATCTATGCTGCTTTGGGCATTCCAGAAGTCTGGCGGTTTGACGGTGAAATCCTCACCATTCACGGCCTGCAAGCTAACGGTCAATACGCGGAGCAAACCCAGAGCCAGTTCTTTTCGCGGGAGACCACTGCCAAAATGGTAGAATGGATAGGTAAGTGCGACGAGGGTGACGATGAAATCCCCTGGATCAAAGAGTTTCGCCGCTGGGTGCGGGAAAACCTCGTCATATCGCGATAGCGAACCACACTATGGCCACGCGACCGCATGCCGTCGCCCCGAGCGAGCCTCTCTGCCCAGCGACGAAAAACCCTCGCGTGGTGCTCCTGGGCTCGGGCGAAAGCGCGGTCGTCGAATCCGAAGTCAAACGTCTGCGGCCGCTGATCGAGCAGCAAGTCGAGGTCGTGCTCTGCGATCTGGAGTTCCGCGACGGACTCGAAAAGGTTGACGCCGATCTCGTGATTGTGTTTGGCGGCGACGGCTCAATCCTCCGCGCCGCGCACCGCATGGCCTACCGGCAATTGCCCGTGATTGGTTGCAATCTAGGAAGACTGGGGTTTTTGGCAGCTTTCTCAGCGAGCGAGCTCTTAACCGTCCTCCCCGACATTTGCTCAGGGAAGTACTCGGTCGTCGAGCACTTGATGTTCGAGTGTCGTGTTTTTCGCGGCGGCGACGTGCTTTACCAGAAGTTGGGTCTCAACGAGACCGCGGTTTTTGGCGGCCCTCCGTACCGCATGCTGGATATCCAGCTTTACATTGACTCAGAACCGGTGACTACCTATAGTTGCGACGGTTTAATCGTGGCCACGCCGGTCGGCTCGACCGCTCACAGTATGTCGTCCGGAGGCCCGATCCTGCGAAAGGACTTGCAGGCGTTCGTCATCTCGCCGATCAGCCCACACACGCTCACCAACCGGCCGGTAGTGGATTCGGCCGAGCGAGTGTTCGAATTGATGGTCGCCTTGCCCAACGAAGGCACCGCCGTTGTGGTGGATGGCCAGTTGCTCTGCCCACTTCAATCGCAGGATCAAGTCCGCATTCAACGAGCCGTCCCCCGGTTTAAACTGGTCGAAGTTGCCCACCACAGTTACTATCGCACACTTCGCGAAAAACTCGGCTGGGGGGGCCGGGTTCGCCGCGAGTAGGTCCGGCTTGTCGAGCCGGATCTTGAACCGCCACAGGTTCACGATTCACGGGCTCCCATGCGGCAGATGGGACCTACACACCGTCAGCCACTCGGAAGGAGTCGAGCCTGATGTCTCGATACTTTGGATTCTTAGTCGCAGTTCTAGGCTTGTTGCTGGCCCTGCGCCTTGCACCGACACTGGCAGCCGACGCGCCGAATACGGACGCCGGCAAAGCGGCGCCGAGCGACGTATCACTGCCGGACGATACAACCCCGTCCGACGCCGAGAAACACCTGCTCCGCTATCGCTTTCGCCTCGGCGAAGTCGTCCGCAGCAAAGTTGTCCAGCAGACGAAAATCGAAACCACCATCGCGGGCAGCACGCAGGCCGCGGAAATGACGAGCATCTCCACCAAGGCCTGGCGCGTGACGAACGTCGCAGACGACGGCCGCATAACGTTCGATACGATGATCGAAGCCGTGGATATGCGGCAACAAATGTCCGGCCGCCAGGAGGTGCGCTACAACAGCAAGACCGATCCAAAGCCGCCTCCCGGCTACGAAAGCGCCGCGGCGTCGGTCGGCAAGCTGCTCACGACGATCACCATCGATCCCACCGGCAAGCTGCTGCGCCGCGAAAAGAAAAACCAGGTCGGCGTCGACAATCTCAACACTCAAATCGTCGTGCCGCTGCCTCAGGAGCCGGTTGCTGTTGGTGAACCGTGGTCAGTGCCGCTCGACGTAGCCGTATCGCTCGATGGTATTCCGGGCAATACCAAGACCTTGACCGTGAAAAACCGTTACCAGGTTGAAAAGGTCGAAAACGGCGTCGCTTTCATCTCGGTGCAAACCGTTTTGCCGCCGGTGAACGATCCCCGGATTCGCGCCCAACTTATCCAACGCATGACGAAGGGAACGATCCGGTTCGACATCAACGCCGGACGAGTCCTTAGCCAGCACACCGATCTCGACGAGCAGGTGATTGGCTTTAGCGGACCCAACAGTAGTCTGCAATACGTAGGCCGCTTCTCCGAAGAGCTCATCGCCGATAATCCTCAGGCCTCCGGCGAGCGAGCGTTAAAACGATAGCTTTTGCAATCTGCACAGAGATTCTCCATAATCGAGCCGTTATCCAATTCGGCTTGTCCAGGAGAGCGTTATGCAGTTGCCTCTTAAGTTGTCCACCGTCGCGGCCGCCGCCGTCGCCATCCTCGTTTATGCTGGCTCCGCGACAAGGGCCGCGCCGCCGGAGGTTGAGATCCATGATGATCTCCAATACGGCGTTGGCGGTGGTGAAAAACTGCTGCTCGATCTCGCTCGGCCGACGAAACTCGACAAACCAACGCCGTGCATTGTGTTCATCCATGGCGGCGGCTGGGCGGCCGGGAATCGAAAGGCCCACTACAATCACATGCGGCAGGCCGCCGAAGACGGCTTCATCGCGGCGACGATCAGCTACCGGCTGGTTAAGGATGGCAAGCATCGCTGGCCCGCGCAAATCGAAGATGGCAAATGCGCCATCCGCTGGCTCCGCGCCAATGCCGAGCGGTTCTCGATTGATCCAGAACGCATCGGCGCTATTGGATACTCCGCGGGCGCCCATTTATCGATGCTCTTGGGCACGCTGGATAAGGACGACGATCTCGAAGGCGACGGGGGTTCCCCGGATCAGTCGAGTAAGGTCCAGGCCGTAGTAGCTTACTTCGGGCCCACAAACCTCACAGTCGAGTATCCCCCCAGCTCGCGGAATATTGTAGCTAACTTCATCGGCGGGCCGCTCGACGAGCAGCGGGCCGATTATGATCGCGCTTCTCCGTTGCGCTACGTCAGTCCAGGTGACGCTACGATGCTCCTTTTCCACGGCACCAAGGATGAACTAGTGCCCTACGAACAGGCTTTCGAAATGGCAACCGCACTGACCAAGGCCGGCGTGCCGGGGCGCGTCGAAATACTGCTTGGTCATCGCCACGGCTGGGGCGGCGATACGGCCGAACATACAGAGCGGCGGAGCATGGAGTTCTTTCGCTCGACGCTGAAGCTCGATGCCGCTCCCTAGGCGTCGTGGGAATTGATCGTGTCGCACATTCCGGTGTACCGCGGACGACTGGCCCCCACTCCGAGCGGGCACTTGCATCTCGGCCACGCGCGTACGTTTTGGATCGCACACGAGCGAGCGCGCGAGCGGGGCGGTCAGCTCATCCTCCGCAACGAGGACCTCGATCGCAACCGCTGCAAGCCGGAATTTGTCCGCGACATGATCGAAGACCTGCGCTGGTTCGGCTTCGGCTGGGACGAAGGTCCCGAAATCGGCGGCCCATTTGCCCCCTATAGCCAGAGCGAGCGGCTGGCGTCCTACATCGAGACCTGGCGGCAACTACATCACACCGGTTTGATCTACCCCAGCCTGCACTCGCGCCTGGACGTGCAAGCCGCCTTGATAGCTCCCCATGACGACCTGGCTGAGCCCCTCTTTCCGCCGGAGTTACGCCCTCCACAGGGCGCCGGTTCAGAGTGTACGCAGCCCGGTGAAGTGAATTGGCGGTTCCGCGCACCGGACGGGCGGACGATCGTCTTTTATGACGACCGGCTGGGAGAAGTTTGCCGGACGGCCGGCGTTGATTTTGGCGATTTCCTCATCTGGCGGAAGGACGGTTCTCCGTCCTACGAACTGGCCGTGGTTGCCGACGACCACGCCATGCAGATCAGCGAAGTGGCTCGCGGAGAAGACTTGCTCACATCTACGGCACGGCAGCTTTTATTGTACGAGGCGCTTGGCTGGCAGCCGCCGGAGTTCTACCATTGTCCGCTGATCCGCGACGAAGCGGGAGCGCGCTTAGCAAAGCGCACGGCCGCGCTATCGTTGCGCTCGTTGCGCCAGCAGGGTCGCACGCCGGAAGACATCCGCCAATTGCCTCCCTTTGCGACCCAGCCGTTCACCGTGCGTCATTATTAACCACTTTGCAAACGATGCCCGATCGCACTGAAATCGCCCGACAGACCGCCGCCGGGTTGCGGCGCTTCGGTGACCAGCGCGCCGGGCAGCCGGTGCTTTTGGGCTTCGACGGGTTTGTCGACTCGATCATTTCGGTCGTTGATAAGCGACACGACTTGGAGCGGTTTGAGCCGATTCCAACAATCGAGCAGTTCGGCCGCAAGATTGTGTCCGCCGCAGGGCAAAGCTCAAACTACGAACTGGTCGTGCGTTTGCAGAAGTTGGGCGGCAATGGCCCAATCATGTCGAACGCGCTCGCGGCTCTTGGCCTGTGCGTGAATTACATCGGCTCGCTCGGTCGTCCGACCATCCACCCGGTTTTCCAGGAGTTCTCTCAACAAGCCAAATGCTACTCGATCGCCGAGCCGGGACTCACCGATGCGCTCGAGTTCCAGGACGGCAAGGTGATGCTCGGCAAGCACGCCGCGCTTCGCGACGTCTGCTGGCCGCAGATCATCGAGTGCGTCGGGCTCGGCCAGTTCCGTCAGTTGGTTAGCGATGCGCGGCTGATAGGAATGGTCAATTGGACGATGCTTCCCTGCTTAAGCGAGATTTGGCGGCACGTCATTGATGAGATTCTGGCGCCCGCTCAAGGATTCCCAAGCGACGCTCGATCGCCATCCACCCGCCAAACCGCAAGCGATCAGACTAAGGCCAACCACGGGCTGCCGCGGCAGTTGATCTTCATCGACCTGGCCGACCCGGAAAAGCGCACCTGGGCGGATCTTCGGCAGGCCCTCGATCTCTGCACCGAGTTCCAACAGTATGCGGACGTGGTGATGGGTTTGAATCTGAAAGAGGCAGTCCAGGTGGCCAGCGCGCTTGATCTCGAAACGCCTGACCGTCCCCACGACGCCATAGAGCTGCTTTCGCGGGGCATTCGCGAGCAGCTCCAGATCCAGACCGTGGTTGTCCATCCGCGCGCAGCCGCCGCCGCTTGCACCTGCGTCGAGGGCGATATCGCATCGGCTCTCTTCGCCGGGCCCTTCACTTCGCAACCTCGAATTTCCACCGGCGCCGGCGATAACTTCAACGCCGGCTTCTGTTTTGGCCAATTGGCGCAACTTTCACTGGCTGAATCGCTCTGCACGGCAACCGCGCTGAGCGGCTTTTACGTCCGCGAGGCGCGCAGTCCCGAGCTGGAGGAGCTGATAAAATTTATTGAGGCGCTGCCGCCGCCCGATGGCCGCGACCGCCCGGCCCATGCGTAAAATGCCTTCAGCGATGAACCGTGAAGATGCGAACCTCTCATCGATGGTTGGCCGTATTGCTTCTGTTGGCAATCGCCGGCATTTCGGCTCGTAAATACCTGCTCACTACTCGTCCCCTGATTCATCGCGAGGAAAAGCTCATGGCCCAAGACATCGCCGAGATCGGCCACGTGGAAAAGAGCGACGCCGACTGGAAAGAGCAGCTCACTCCGGAGCAGTTCCACGTCACGCGAAAAAAAGGGACCGAGCGGGCGTTCACCGGCGAGTATTGGGATGAGCATCGCGATGGCGTTTACAAATGCGTCTGCTGCGGCCTGCCGTTGTTTGATAGCCGGCACAAATTCGAGTCGGGCACCGGCTGGCCCAGCTTCTTTCAGCCCGCCGACGAGCGTCACGTGAAAACCGAAGAAGACCGCGGCTGGTTCATGACGCGGACTGAGGTCCTCTGCCGCCGCTGCGACTCCCACCTGGGACACGTCTTTGACGACGGTCCCCGTCCGACCGGCTTGCGCTATTGCATGAACAGCGCGGCGCTCAAGTTCGAGGAACGCTAGTTGAAGCAGTTGGAGTTCAAGCTTCAGCTTGCTGCACCGTTGGAGTTCCAGCTTTAGCTTGCCGCCAGTTGGAGTTCCAGCAGCCTGAAGGCTGAACTCCAACTGCTACGCATGCTCAAACGTCAGCCGTTCGCCATAGGCCGCCATGGTATAGGCCTCGATTGCATCTTGCAGGCTCATCGCCGGAAAGTCGATTTTGTCGAGGTCGCTTTCCCCCACGCCTAGCCGGGCCGCCTCCCAAAGATGATGCACGCCTTGAACGTCAAAGCCCAACAATCGGGCCCCCACGACGTCGGCCGCTAGGGCGTCGGTGCTGGCAATGCAGATTCCCGTTTCGACCACGTGTCCACCCAGCGGACCCGTGGCGATCATCGCCGGATGCCCGACGGTGACCGCCAACTGAATTGGGAACCGCTTGGCCATCGCAGCGATGAAGGAATGCATGTCGTCAAAGAACTGATGCTCGTGCTTCTGCTTCGAGCGCGGATAGCCATAGTACTCCGCCGCCGGATACGACATGGCAATGTTCTTCAGAGCCAACGTCACCGTCGCCGTCTCGTGCATCTTCAGTTGGCTGACCACGATGAGCGTCTCATACCCCAGCACGTGCGCGTTGACCATGACCGACTTTTGCGGGCCGGCGACGTCGAGCTGCGGGGCATATCCAAGCTCGATTTCGGCGAACGGCGGCTGGTTATGGTCGCAGAAGTCCACCCCCTCGTCCTCGACGACCTCCATCAGTCCAGCGACCCGAAAGACCTGGTCGGTCTTCGCGGCCCCCGATCCGCCGGTCACGACGATCTGCCGCGGGCCAAACCGCTTGATCTGCTGAATCACCGCCCGCAGAGTGTCCGGTTGCGTGACGCCGGTGCAGTCGTTGGCCGTCGCATACGTCTCGTTTGGCTTGATCGCGACCAGTTTGCGGCGAACCAGATCGTCCAGGGGCAGCTTTTCGAGAGCAGCGGCGACTGCGTGCTCGATCGAGCGCAGGTCTTGCGTGATAGCAACGACAGGCATGGCATCCCTCCTTGTCGGTCCGATGTCACCGCGCCTGCAAGCGGCATGCCTGACTAGTCTGTTCTATCGTTTTCGACGCCGAGTGGGCTTCGGTAGCGACTCAAGCTCATACGGCTCTTCGAACGCCTGAGCCCAGGAAATGCTCGTAAGCTCTGGTTCTTGATTCATCTGGATTTCCGCCTCTTCCTTGGCAGTTTCAAAACAATCGTCCCATTGCGCCTCGATTACCGCCCGCGTCAAGCTTGGCGTATCTTCCTGGATAGCCCTAATCTCACGTCGCGCGCTATTGATGGTGCCCCGCCAACTCCGCGAGCGCCTCAGCGGTTGCGTGTGCCACTTGATAACATGGACCATCAGCCGCACCAGGTGGCTCTTCAGCGCGCGTTTGTCGGAGCGAGTCAAGGCCTCGATTAGCTCCTCGATGCCAACCATTGCTTCATCGATTCGACCTTCTCGAAGCGCGTGGTTGACAGCGACGGCGGTTTGATAGTGAGACGATGCAGCCAACTCTTGCCAATTCATTGAGAGTCTCCTACCTTCGCCGCTTGTCATCCAAATTCTGCGCCAGATCTTTTGCCGTCACCGTGCTCTCTACGCCGTTTTCCGGAATCTCGGCCTTGGCCGTCCACAAAAGTGCGTTCAAAAATAGCTTGCGGTTATTCGGGTCGCCCCAGTTCTTGTGAAAGTGCCCGCCGGTATAGCCAAAGCCCCGCCCGCCGTCCTCGCGCTTCGCCGCCCAGGCCACAATCTCCGGCTCGCCTTTCCGCGCGCGGACCGTCGGGTTGCCGCTGTGCGGGCCGTCGCCGCGCTCGCGCGTGCTGTCGGGTGGAACCGCCGAAAGAATCGGCGTCACGCCTTCCATGTTCTCGCGGAACCGCATGTGGTAGTACCACTCGTCTTGCATCGCAAATGGCTCGACGCCTCGCGTGATCGGGTGGTTCGCGGCCAGCCTGGCGTCCTTGAGCATCCAGTGCGGATTGACGGACCAGAATGTCTCGAAATACCCGCCGATCCAATTGAGCAAATCCGGTCCACCTTTCTCCTTGGGGACTTCGACGGCGTAATGGGCACAGACCATGCCGATACCCTGCTTCATGAGCTGGTCGATCTCGGCCAACCGGACGCGAGTCTGAATGAGCGGATGGCCTCCGCCGCCGTCCATGTAGAGCATGATCGTGTCGGCATTGTCGAATGCTGTCGAGTCGCTGGGCCAGCCGCTGCGGTACACGTGCGTAACGACGTACGGCACGTTTTCGTCCAGGCATTTCTTAAGCAAGAGCGAGCCGGCGTTGAACTCGTGATCGCCCGGTCCATGGCTCGGGCGCCCGGCCACCATCACGATCTTCTTGCGCTCCTTCATGCCCTCCATCGCAGCTAGCTTTGTGCGCCGCAGGCGAATGTTCTTAAACTCCACCTTCATCGGCGGGCCGGCGTGGAGCTGAAGCGCCAAGATCCCCGACATGACCCGCTTCTTCGGATCACTGTCGGTCACTTCGCTCATCAGCTTGCCGTTGATGTAGTGCTTGAAGTTGGCGCCCTTCGCGATCACGTGGTAGTCGTTCCAATCTTCCTTCTTGATCTCCTTCTGCAAGGCCTCCTTGTCGCCAAATTGGTCCACCTCTTTCGTCTTGCCGTCCTTGTTCCACATGACGCGCTGACCGCGCTCGGCCATGATCCCACGCGAGCCCCGCTCTTCGTAAAGGATGCCGGAATACGTGTCGGCCGAGTCGATATCCGCCTGGTACCCGCCCACCACCCAGGCGTTGGCTCGCTTGCTGCGATACTGAATTCCCGAATTACCCCCCTGGATGCGATACGACAGCTTCAGCTCAAAGTCATCGACTTCGCCGTCTTTCCAGATGATAAACGTGTTGCCCTTGGTTGGGTTCTCCGCAGTCGTCTGACCGACGATTGCGCCTTCTTCCGCGCGCCAGAACTTCGGATCGCCGTCCCAACCGAGGAGTTCCTTGCCGTTGAAGATTGACTTAAACCCTGCCTCGTCGCGCTCCTGCGCAGGCAGTTCAGGGGCAGCACAGAAGACAAGAATTAAAACGCTAAATAGGAACCAACCGCGAGCTTTCGTCATTTGTCACCTGTTAGGTGGAGTGCGGCGACTCGTCACCGCTTTGGATTTCAATCAGGCCTGAATACTCGAAAAACGTCATTTGGCCTAAAACGCTATTTGAAAAAGAAAGCGGCGACGAGTCTCCGCACTCCATAACCTCACCGCGGCATGCGCGGCAGCGCCGCTCCTTCGCCCGCCGCCGCGGCATGGGCGCCGTCGCGGCTGGCAGGATCGTGCTCGATGACCGGCGTACCGTCACGCGGCGTAAACCGGAAGTTCCGGCTCTGGCTGAAAAACTCCAGCGGGTTCTCGTACACGATCTTGCGGATCAACGACTCCGGATGCCCGCGCTTCCGCATCGCCAGGATGAAGTCCGGCACCGCCGTCGGCTTCGAGGGCCCCCAGTCGCCCGCGCTATTCACCATCAAACGCTCGGGGCCATACATCTCGATCATGTCCACGGCACGCTCGGGCGTACACTTGCTCACCGGATACAACGTCATGCCTGCCCAATAGCCTTGCTCGAGCACCGGCCGAATTGTGTGCTCCTCGACGTGATCGACCAGCACGCGGTTGCGGTCCAAGCCCGAAAAGTCCCCGAGCATGTCAAGGATCATCATCGTGCCGGGATACTTGTCTTCCAAGTGCGGCGTATGGATCAGAATCTGTTCGTCGAGCGTCTCGGCCAACTGCACGTGCTCCATGAACACGATCGACTCGTTGCGCGTGTTCTTATTCAGCCCAATTTCGCCGATCCCCAGCACGCCCGGCTGGTTAATGAACTCGGGAATCATGGCGATGACTTCGCGGCTGAGCCGCACATTCTCCGCCTCCTTGGCGTTGATGCACAGCCAGGTGTAGTGCTGCACGTGATACCAGCCCGCGCGCTTCGGCTCGAACTGCGTGAGCTGGCGGAAGTAATCGCGGAACGCGTCGACGCTGCCCCGGTCAAAGCCCGCCCAAAACGCCGGCTCGCTCATCCCCACGCAGCCCATCTTGGCCAAGGTTTCGTAATCGTCCGTGGTCCGCGAGACCATGTGGATGTGCGGATCGAAGTAGTCCATGGGCAGAGTGATTTGTGAGGGGTGAGGGTGAGGGGTGAGCGAGTCAATGACCAATGACCAAATCCCAATGACCAATAGATTCAGCGCCGACTGATTTGGTCATTGGTGCTTGGACATTGGTGATTGGTCATTGGTCATTGGTCATTTCTTTCCATTCATACCCAAAGTCGTCTTCCAGTCCCGATCATACGGCAACGAGAAGATCATCTGTAGCTTCGCAGCGCGGTCGGATCCGGATTCCAACAGCACGCGTATCGCGCGGTCGAGATCCATCCGTCGCTTGTCGCGCGACACGTCCCCCTCCGCTCGTTCGAGCCGGTCCAAAGCTGCCGCGACCTGCAACAGCCGCGCGCGAATCTCCAAGAACTCCTGGTTGAGCAATTCAGGCGCTTCGGTGGGTACGGACATAGGGTTCGGGGTTCAGCGTTGGAGTTCAGCCTTTAGGCTGTGTTGAAAATATCGATCAAAACTCTTGGCGCGGTTATGTCGTCGATTAGGTTCTGCCGCCTCGTTTCCTGCCCCTTAGTGTGGTGCCGCGGCGGCCCAAAATCAAGCTGTCGCGCTGGGCTACTTTCCATACGGTCCTCCGGCGATTACGTCGCGTTTATGCAACCTATGGTTGTCTAGGGAAACCCCTCGCTTGACCGTGTGACGCCCAAAACCGTTGCCTCGATCGCAGCGCGTTAACGTGACCTCTCCGCTCGACATCACACTCGAACTGCTCGCCGCGTCGCGCAACGAATCCGCCGACGCCGTGCTGCTCCCCGCGCTCGACTCGCACGAGCCAAACATCCGCGACGGCGCCCTGCGGGCGCTGATGCACCGCGGCTGCCTCGAGGCGCAGCGCTTCGCCGTCGGCCGGCTGCACACATTCGACGACGCCTGGCGCGCGCTGGTCAGCGAATATCGCGGCCGCATGTCGATCGCCATCCGCGACGCCGTTCTCTCGACCGAAGTCCAGCTCTGCAAAAATGGCTGCGAGCTGCTGTTGCAGTTTCGCGACTACGAGCTTGCGCCCGCCCTGATCAACGCGGCCGAAGACGAAACGAATCCGAACCGCGGCCTGGCTGCGCACACGCTCTTGCAGCTCGCCGAACTGCTCTACCAGGAGCTCAATGCCCCAGCCGATCCGTACAACCGCCGCGATCCGCAGCGCCTCCGCCAGCAAGTCGTCGGTGTCTTGGAGCAATCGTTGTTGCGCTACAACCGCCATCGCGTTGTCGCGGTGCTGGAGTCGTTCCTGCTCTTGGCCAACCGCGACAACCCCACACTCAAGGCGATTCTCTCCGATCCCCGCAACGGCAATTACCTGCCGCTGGCCGACATGCTTACGCACAGTCCCCGTCCGGGTGTGATGCGGCTGGTGTTGAGTTTCCTTGACGATCCGCACGCCCCCTCCGCGGTCATGACGCTGTTGGCCTACCGGCACGACGACAAATTCGTCGAATGCCTGCTTCGCAAAGTTGGCAGCGAGCCGTCGCCCGCCGTGGCCCACAATCTCCGCCGCATCGAGAACATTGCCTGGCTGCAAAGCGAAGAAGCGGTCGTGCAGCGGCTCGACGACGCCGGACAACGCGCAGCCGTCGCCTTGGCCGTGCGCTCGGGCGTGAATCGCCGCGCCGTTTTCAAAATGCTCGAAGCGCTGTTGCTCCGCGGTAAGCCCGCCGGCCGAATTGCCGCAGCCGAAGCGCTCGCGCCCTTCAACGGCGCCGAAGCCAACACGCTGGCCATGCGGGCCTTGCTCGATTCCGACCCCGAGGTCCAAGCCAGGATCGTCCCGCAGCTTCGCCACCGCAGCATCCCCGGCGCCGTCGGCAAACTCATCGAGTTGCTCGAGAGCCCCCATGCCGTCGTTCGTGTCGCCGCTCGCGAAAGCCTCTCCGAGTTCAGCTTCAAGCGGTACGTGGCTGCGTACGACATGCTCGACGAAGAGGTCCGCCGCAGCACGGGCGAGATGGTCGCCAAAGTCGATGCCGAAGCCGTGCCGCTGTTGCTCGAGGAGCTTCGCTCGCCGGCGCGCAGCCGCCGCCTGCGGGCTCTTTCGATGTCGGCGGCAATGGGCCTGGTCGCCCGGATCGAATATGACCTGCACGAACGGCTGCTGGATGAAGACCACCTGGTGCGCGCCGAGACCGCGCGGGTGCTCGCGCCGTGTGACACGCACGACACGCACGACGCGCTCCGCGAGGCGCTCAACGACACCAGCCTGACGGTGCGCGAGGCGGCGGAAGCCAGCCTGAAAACGTTGAAGCAGCCGACCACCCCGCCGATCGTCTTACCCCCCGCGCCGCCGTGGCAGGAGACCGTGACATGAACCGTAGGGTGGGCTCCGCCCACCAGGATTAGGGAGTAGGGTGGGCTCCGCCCACCAGCGAGCCGTTTCAGGTGGGCATAGCCCACCCTCCTTTGGGTTGAAACACGCTTCTGCAATCATGCCACTTAACTTTTCAACGTACCTGCCCACTCTCTTCGCCGACCGTGGCGACACCCTCCGCGAGTTGGGCGGTGGCTTCCGCGGCGACCAGGCGAAGCTGAGCATCAAAGACATCGCCATCGTGGTGGTGGCGGGCGCAGCCGTGGTCGGGCTCTTCTTCGTCCTTTCCCGCTTTGCGTCGTGGCGCGAAGGCCGGTCCGCGTACCACAATCCCAAGCAACTGTTTCGTAAGCTGGCGGCCGCGCATAGTTTGAACTTCCGCGAGCGTTGGCTGCTCAATCAGGCCGCGAGCTATATCAACATCCCGCTGCCGGCTTGCCTCTTTTTGCGTCCCGATCTCTTCGATCTGGCAAGTGCGCACCCGGAACTCTCCCCGCGGGCCGCTGAGCTGATCGCTCTGAAGCGGAAGCTCTTCGATCGGCGCTAGGGCAAGCGAGCGTGCGCAAAAAAACCGGAGCGCGAGTAGTCTCGCGCCCCGGCATTAGACTTGTCCCTAACCGCTGCGCAATCTTACTGCGGTAGCTGCGCTGGAAGCCCGTCGTTGCGGATTCCCAACCGGCGGAAGATCAGCGGGTCGATTTCGTAAGGGATCGTATGTATCGAGCCGTCGGCCATCGCGATCTGCATGCCGCCCGCATGCGCCGAGCCAAAGACGCTATAACGCGAAGGCTGTCCTAACGCGTCGTTGTAAGGTGGCTGGTCGCACCAGCGGTTGATGTCGCGGTCATGACCCAGGTTCCAACCTTGATCGTTGTCATGATCGGTCGTCTCGACCGTCCTCGCTTGCAGGTATTTCTCGCCGAACAAGATCGTCTTCGAGACGCCATCGGTGACCTTCTTGAGCCCGATCAATCCGCTGTTCCGCAAGACGTTCATTCCGTTCATCTTGTTGTTGTTGCTGCTATTCCAGCAGCCGTGCCCTGTGAGGCCCTCTTGGTAGGTAGCCGGTCCATAGCACTCCGCCAGCACGGCTAAATCTCCCGCACATGCGACGTAGTCATTCCGGCCCACGGTTACGGGGCGATTCGGTGGTCTTGCATTGGTGTAATTCGTGCCATGGACAAACGCGACCGATTGTGCCGTTCGTCGCGTCGGACAGAAGTACAGCGGAATTACGGTTTCGATAGCAATCTTGATTGCCGCGCTCCGCTGTGGTTCGCCTAGTCCCTTGCCAAGATCGTGTACCGCCTGCTCCTCGATGAACGGCAAAATGTTGTACATCCATCCGGAGGGCTGATTCAGGCCGAAGCCATAGTTCGGGTCGCCAGCCCAGCCCCAACCCCAGCCACCGGTCGGAAAGAACTTGTGGGCGTCCAAGTGGTTGTTGGCGCCCAGCGCTAATTGCTTCAGGTTGTTGCGGCACTGCATCCGCCGGCCGGCCTCGCGGGCCGCCTGAACCGCCGGCAGCAAAATCGCCACCAGCACGCCGATGATCGCGATCACCACCAACAGCTCCACGAGCGTAAATCCCGCGCGGCGTGGACGCCGTTCCAAAGACGCGCGATCAGCAAGTCGCGCGGCGAGACGAGAACCGAACTGCAGACGGGTCACCATGGGTGGTCCCCCACGAAAAGGAAGAATGGATTTGGAAGAGTACCGCCTCGAACTGTATCCCAGCGTGAATATACCCGCTTTCGGTCCGTTGTGCGATAGTTTTTGGGAAAAAGTGGCCCGCCACGTGGCCGCGTCTCTCCGAGACGCGGATGCGAGTCTAGGAGAGACTCGCCCACGTGGAGATACCAGGCCACCAGACACCAGGCCACCAGACACTACGCCGCTCAATTGACATCCCCCGCGCACCCCCTCTATGCTCAGGCGGATGCGGCCTATTGTCCAGATTTCGCTCGATCTTACGTCGATTGCCGAGGCTCTCGCCACCGCCGAGATGGCGCTCCGTGCGGGCGTCGATTGGCTGGAAGCCGGTACGCCCCTGATTATTGCCGAGGGAATGAACGGCGTCCGGGCACTCCGCGAGCGGTTCCCCGACGTGCCGATTGTGGCCGACCTCAAAACCATGGACGGCGGTTATTTGGAGGCTGAGATGATGGCCAAGGCCGGGGCCACGCACGTCGTGGTTATGGCCCGCGCCCATGAGGAGACGATCCGCTGCGTCGTCAAAGCCGGCCGCGACTTCGGCGTCGGCGTGATGGGGGACAACATGGTCGCCGACGACATGGTTGCTGCGTCGCGGTGGCTCGAGGATTTGGGCTGCGGCTACATCGTGCACCACATCGGCTACGACGAGCGCCGGGGAATTGCGGCACGCGGCGTGCGCATGCCCAGCCCGCTCGATCGGCTGCGCGAAGTGGTCGAGGCGGTGAGCGTGCCTGTGCAAGCGGTCGGCGGTCTCTCGATCGAGCAGGCAATCCGCACACCGGAGTACGGGGCGCCGCTGGTGGTGCTTGGCGCGCCGTTGACGATCGACGCCGACCAATTCAAAACCGCCGCGGGCGACCTGGAAAGCTCCCTCCGCCTGATTTGCGACCGCGTCCACGCCTATGGCGATGTTCCAGTCGGCCACAAGCAAAGTTAGAGCCACAGAGGCGGAATTATCAGCCACAGATGAACACGGATGAACACAGATATCGACGAAAGGAGTATTGGCCGCGGATGGATGCGAATGGACGCGAATCAGAGATCAATTCGGAGTTTCTCCTGCATTCCTAATTTCAACCATTCGCGTCCATACGCGTGAATTCGCGGCTAACGCAAATCCGTTTTATCTGTGTTCATCCGTGTTCATCTGTGGCTAATTAAAAAAGGCAATGATCATGAGTCAAGCGGCGGTGGTGAATTACGGGCCGGAAAAACACAGCGTCGAAGTGCGCGAGATTCCCCGGCCGGAGATCGGCGAGGACGACGTGCTGTTGGAAGTTGCCGCCGTCGGCGTCTGCGGCAGCGACTTGCACCAGTGGACCGCGGAACATAGCTGGCCGGTGAACTACCCGGTCGTATTGGGCCACGAGTTCGCCGGCACGGTGGTCGAAACCGGCCGCCGCGTGAAAGGCTTCCGCGAGGGAGACCGCGCGGTCAGCGAAACCGCCGCCGTCATCGACCCAGACAACCCCCTATCGCGGCAAGGCCTCTACAACCTTGACCCCACGCGGAAGGGCTTTGGCTACGGCGTGAACGGGGCCATGACGCGGTACGTCCGCGTCCCGTCACGCTGCCTGCACCATCTCCCCGACACGCTGCCGTTCGAGAAAGCCGGACTAACGGAGCCATGCTGTGTAGCCTTCAATGCCGTCGTTGAGAATGGCAGGGTCAAACCCGGCGATCGTATCGTGGTGATCGGCCCCGGACCGATCGGCGTCCTCTCGGCGGCGATGGCCCGGCTGCAAGGGGCCGAAGTGGCCGTGGTCGGCTTGGAGCGCGACAAGGAGCGCTTCGCAGTCGCGCGGCAGTACGGCTGCGAAACGCTCACTACCGGCGTCGAAGAATGGGCCCGAGCGGTGGACGGGCTGGGTTGCGACGGCGTCGTGGACGCCGCGGGTATCTCGCAGACGCTGAAGCTGGCGATCGACATCGTGCGGCCGGCCGGTTGGATCAGCAAAGTCGGCTGGGGTCGGGCGCCCGTCGGTTTCTCGCTTGACCCGCTCGTGCAGAAGAATGTCACGCTCCGCGGCAGCTTCAGCCACAACTGGCCCATCTGGGAGCGCGTGATCCGCCTGCTGTCCACTGGCATACTGGACGTCAGCAAAATCGTCGGCGGCGTCTGGCCCTTGCACGAGTGGCACACGGCGTTTGAAGAAATGCACTCGGGTAGAATCGTCAAAGCCGTTCTTCGGCCCGAATGAAGAATACGACTAATGGAACCGCCGAGTCGCGGAGGCGCAGAGAAGGACGAGTTTTATTCAATCCCTCTGCGTCTCCGCGCCTCGGCGGTAATACACTTCTATCCATGCGATTAAAAGACAAAAGCATCATAGTCACCGGCAGCACGACGGGCATCGGCGAGGCGATTGCACGGCGGTGCTTACAAGAAGGCGCCCGCGTGCTATTGCATGGCCGAGACGTTGAGCGCGGACGAGCGATTGCGGCCGCGTTTCCCGGGCAGACGGCCTTTCACAACGACGACCTGAGCGATCCCGCCGCAGCGACGCGCATCGTCAAGGCTGCGTTCGACGCCTTCGGCAAAATCGATGGCCTGGTAAACAATGCCGCCTGGGTCGTGCGCAGCGACCTTTCGTCCACCGATGCGGCGATGTTCGATCGCGTGATGGCGATCAACGTCCGCGCGCCGCTGCTGCTGGTGCAAGCCGCATACGAGCACCTCAAGCAGTCACGCGGCTGCGTGCTTAACATCGGCTCGATCAATGCCTACTCCGGCGAAAGCAACTTGCTGGCCTACAGCATTTCCAAGGGCGGCCTGATGACGCTGTCTCGCAATCTGGCCGATGCACTTTGTTATGACGGCATCCGGGTGACGCACTTCAACGTCGGCTGGGTGCTCACTCCCAACGAATACCATTACAAACTCGCCGACGGTCTGCCCAAAGACTGGCCCGAGAAAGTCGATCGCACTTCCGCTCCCTCCGGCCGCCTGCTGAAACCCGAAGAAATCGCCGTCGCCGCCCTCTACTGGCTCTCTGACGAAAGCCGTCCCATCAGCGGCACGGTGCTCGAGCTGGAGCAGTACCCTGTAATTGGGCGCAACCCAACGAAGAAAGGAGACGCCGCGACGGAATGACGAATCACGAAGCCAGAGTGACGAAACAATGACGAATTTCGAATGACGAAGTTGGAATTACCAATCGCCGACGTTGAAGCCCCGCGGAAAATCAGACCCTGGCGCTTTGGACTGGGCATGCTCCTGCTCGTCGTTGCAGTGATTTGCGGCTTTCTCGCCGGACGAATGTCGGCAATTCGTCCCCTGGAAGCTGCTCGGAGAGAAGCGGCACAGGCTCAACGAGAAGCATTTGAGGCGGTTCAAGAACAACTTATCCTGCGAACTCAGATTCTCGGGTCTCGCTTGATGGTCGGGATCGGCCAAGACGTAATGGTCGACGCATACTGGGCGGAAAGCTTTATCGCAGAGGGCGCGACAGTGAAGGAGCTTTTCTTACTGGGCCGTAGCATGGTTGGAGAAACGAGCTTTCGCACCTTACTCATCGACTTCCTTGATGCTGATGGCACAATCCCGGGGCGCGTTTTGTTCGAAGGTGATAAGGTGGTTGTCCCGCCGCATGAACCAAAAGGAGGCTACCATGTCGTAGCGATCGATTTAGGCAGCACGAAACTAGTTCCTGGCAACAAGTATGCATTTATCCTCGATGGGTACAGCCTACGAGATGGCTTACCCTCGAGCGCAGGGTTTATTGGCGCAGACTACACTCACGGAGACTTTTACTCGATCCGTGCTGGTCTAGGATCAAGGACTGAGCATTTGCAGCAACTGTTCAAAGCCAAATATGCTGATCGCGATGTGGCTTACCGTCTTGTCTACGACTGAAACTATGGTTATGGCGATGGTGTGAGCTGAGTAATCCCCCTTCGTCATTCGTCATTGGGGCTTCGTTCGTCATTCTGGTTTCGGCATTCGTCATTGTTCAACGAAGGCTATCACTAATGCCAAAACTGGCTGTGTTCCCAAAAGCCTACCTGGACCAGCTCTGCGTCGATGGCACCATGACCATCGAAGAGTGGATCGAGCTGGCCAGCAAACTCGATATCGACGGGTTGGAGTTTTACAGCGGTTTCCTGGAGCTGCAGAATCAGGGGGCGGCCGCCCAATCGCGCGAGCTGGCCGAAGAGCGGCGATTGGCCATCCCAATGCTCTGCTGCTCGCCGGATTTCACGCATCCCGACTTGTCGTTTCGTCAGGAGCAGATCACCCACCAGCAGCGCTGGATCGAGCTGACTTCCGAGCTTGGCGGGCAATTTTGCCGCGTGCTCTCCGGGCAACGTCGGCCGGAGGTCTCGCGCGATGCGGGGATTCGCTACGCGGAGGAGTGCATCGAAGCCTGCCTGCCGCATGCGGAGCAATACGGTATCACGTTGATCCTCGAAAACCACTACAAAGACAACTACTGGCAGTACCCCGAGTTCGCCCAGAAGATGGACGTGTTCTGCGAGCTTGTCGAGCGCATTCAATCGCCCAACTTCGGGGTGAACTACGACCCCAGCAACACGATCCTGGCCGGGGAAGATCCCCTGGAGCTATTGCGGCGCGTGAAGCACCGTGTCGTCACCATGCACGCTAGTGACCGCTACCTGGCCGAAGGAACGATCGAAGACCTGCGGCGCGAAGAAGACAGCGTCGGCTATGCCAAGCGACTGCGGCACGGCGAGATCGGCAAGGGAATGAACGACTACGACGCGATCTTCAAGGAGCTGACTGGCGTTGGCTTCGATGGCTGGATCAGCATCGAAGACGGCGTCGATGGGTTCGATCAGCTCGAGCGCAGCGTCAGCTTCTTGCGGCAGAAGATGCGCGAGCATTGGCCCACTGCATAAAGCCGCCAATCGGCGTCTTACGGCCCCTAGCGGGGAAAGACTAGAGCGAAATGCTGTGGAAAAACCAGCAAAAAGATCTCTGACGGCCTGCATTTTGCTCCCGCTAAGACGTGGTATGAGCGGAAAATGCGATCGGAACCCCGCATCGGAGAAGGAAACTCGCGATGTCCGCGGAAATCGACACCATCTCTGCTAAGCAAAAAGCGAGCTACCCGACGGAGTCGCGGTTGGAGACCGTTGGCGCTAGTTCTGACCCCAAGCCCCTGGTGCTCATCACCGGAAGCTCGGGCTTGATTGGGTCGCGACTGATCGAAGCGCTGGTCGGCGACTTCCGCGTGGTCGGTATCGATCAGAAGCCTCCCAAGGAGCAGCTTGCTGATTTCATCGAGTGTGATTTAACACGGACCGATAGTGTCAAATCGGCGCTGCACGACGTCGAAGAGCGGCATGGCGATAAGATCGCCAGCGTGATCCATCTGGCGGCGTACTACGATTTCAGCGGCGAGCCGAGCCCGCTCTATGACAAGCTCACCGTCGCGGGCACGCGTCGCTTGTTGCAGCAACTACAGCGGTTCGCGGTCGAGCAGTTCGTGTTCTCCAGCAGCTTGTTGGTAATGAAACCGGTTGCAGAAGGTGAAATGATCACCGAGACTTCGCCGGTCGAGTCCACCTGGGATTATCCCGAATCGAAAATTAAGGCCGAGGAAGTGATCCGCCAGGAACATCGTGAGATTCCGGTCGTCGTCCTGCGGATCGCTGGCGTTTACGACGAAGATTGCCATTCGATCCCGATCGCTCAGCAGATCAGTCGCATTTACGAGAAGACGCTCGAAAGTTACTTCTTCCCGGGTGACGCCAGCCATGGACAGGCGTTCGTTCACCTGGACGATCTCGTGGACTGCTTTCGAAACTGCATCGAGCGCCGGCGGCAACTCGGCTCGCATGAGCTGATATTGATCGCCGAGCCGGACGTAATGAGTTATGCCGAATTGCAAGATCGCCTGGGCGAGCTCCTGCACGGCAAGGAATGGCCGACCATCCGTATTCCGAAAGTCGCGGCGAAGGCAGGCGCTTGGGTTCAGGAAAAATTGGCCGGCGAAGAGGAAGAGACGTTTATCAAACCCTGGATGATCGATTTTGCCGACGCGCATTATCCGGTCCAGATCGATCGCGCGCGCCAACGATTGGGCTGGGAGCCGAAGCGCCGGCTGCGTGACACCTTGGATGAAATGGTCCGGCGGCTGAAACGCAGTCCCAAAGGCTGGTACGAACGGAATAGTCTGCCGGCGCCGGAGAGCTGAGGTCTTAATCGCGTCCGAAAAGTTGTCAGCAGTTCCTCCATGTGAAACTCATCGTTGGTGATGCAATTCCAGGAGCCTAGCCTGCACGTCTCTGCCCCGCCATGGGACTATAACCCTTCGGCTTGGAGCCAGCGTATTCCCATCTGCCTGTTGGCGACGGTCGCTGGTTTGATCGCCACGTATATGGCCCTCTACCAATGGCGGCTTGTCAGCAGCGTGTGGGACCCAGTCTTTGGCGATCAAACTCACAGCGTGCTCGATTCCGACGTCTCGGAACGCATGCGGGAATGGCTCCGCGTTCCCGACGCGGCGCTGGGCGCGGTAGCCTATTTCAGCGAAGCAATTCTCGGGCTGGCCGGATCGACTCGTCGTTGGCAATATCGCCCCTGGATGGTGGTGCTGTTCGGCATCGATGTGATCCCGCTGGGTATCGTCAGTGCGGTTTTGGTGGTACTGCAAGGTGCGGTCGTCGGTTCCTGGTGTTTTCTTTGTCTGGTGACGGCGGTGATCTCGCTGATCCTGGTCTACGTTGCCTACGACGAAGTTTGGGCGTCTCTTACTTATCTGCGTCGCGTTTGGCAGGAAACGCGTTCTGCTGCTGCTGTTTGGAATACATTTTGTGGCCGTGCGTCACCCGCCGCAGAGCGAGTGGCATTGGTCCGGGAGGCCGACTGATGTGGCCGCGTGTTGCCGAAATCGCACTTGGCGGTTGGCTCATTACCAGCCTTTTCGTGTTTGAGCCAAGCTCAATCCCGGCGGGTTGGAGAGCCAACAATCTGGCGTGCGGAGTTCTTATCGTGGCCCTGGCGGCACTCTCGTTTTGGCCGCCACTGTCGCGGGCACACCTTGCGGAAATTGCCGTCGGCCTTTGGCTCGTGGGCTTCGCCTTCGCGTCGTCGGTGTCGCCACCTCCGCCGGTCGTACAGAACGCGATTCTGGTCGCCCTGGTGTTGCTCAACTTCGCGATCGTACCGAGTCGTGCCAGCTTACCGCCGCGCTCGTGGAGGGAGTTCTACGCGAAACAATCAACTGGATGACGGACGGCAGAAAAAGGTGATACCTATGGCTACGAGTGTACTGGGAGAAATCCAAGCCGAGTTACGCCGCCTTGGCGCAGCATCCGTACGCGTGACCCTTGATCGGGATTTCGAACCCAAGGCCGGCGAATTGCTCAAGGTCGAGTTGGGACCGGCGTATTGGCACCTTCAGCCGCAAGAGTTTCTGCAACTTTTGAACGAGGTGCCCGATAAGGCGGGGGACGAGGCGGTCAAGACGGCGATCGGCTCCAAGGCCACCGGCGTGTGGCCCGGGCCGGCTCCTTCCGGCTCGAGGGACACGACTTCGATCTGATCGGCGCGCCGGTTGACAAGCTCCTGAGACGCGCCGAAGATGACGCTCGCTGGAGTTCAAGCTTTAGCTTGCTTCGGCAACCCGCCGCGGCGGGAACTCGAACAGTACCCTGAACTCTCACGGGAGATATATCATGGCCACCGCCACCCTCGAACGCCCCAAGACGCCCAAGGTCCGCCAGACGAAACTGCTGATCAACAACAAGTGGGTGGACCCGGCTGACGGCGGTTCGTTCGACGCCATCAATCCTGCGACGGGCGAAGCGATCACCCAGGTTGCCGCCGGCGCCGCGGCCGACATCGATCGCGCTGTGAAGGCGGCACGGGCAGCGCTCGAAAGCGGGCCGTGGAGCCGGATGGACGCCGCCGACCGTGGCCGGCTGATGTACAAACTCGCCGACCTGATCGAGAAGAACGCCGAGGAATTGGCGGCGCTGGAATCGTTGAACGCCGGCAAGACTATCAATGACTCACGCGGCGACATGCAAGGCGTCTGCAACACGCTCCGCTACTACGCCGGTTGGGCCGACAAGATCGAAGGCCGCACGCCTCCGGTCCGCGGTAGCTTTCTCTCGTATACGCTGCGCCAACCGGTCGGCGTCGTGGGGCAAATCATCCCCTGGAACTTCCCGCTGTTGATGCTCGCCTGGAAATGGGGGCCGGCGCTGGCCTGCGGCAACACGGTGGTGATGAAGCCCGCCGAGCAGACGCCGCTCACCGCGCTGCGCGTGGGCGAGCTGGCCATCGAAGCCGGTTTTCCGCCCGGCGTGATCAATCTCATCAACGGCTTCGGCGAAACGGCCGGGGCGGCGCTAGTCGTGCATCCCGGCGTCGATAAGATCGCGTTCACCGGACACGTCGATACCGCCAAGGTCATCCAGAAGGCCGCCGCCGACACACTGAAGCGGACTACCTTTGAACTCGGCGGCAAGAGCCCCAACGTGATTTTCGCCGATGCGGACTTCGACGAGGCGGTCGAAGGCGCTTTTCACGCCATCTACTTCCACGGCGGCCAATGCTGCACCGCCGGCAGCCGGCTGTTCGTCGAAGAGAAGATTCAAAAGGACTTCGTCCAGGCGCTGGCCGCCAAGGCGCGCGAACGCAAGATCGGCGACCCGCTCGATCCGTCAACCGAACAAGGGCCCCAAGTCTCGCAAGAGCAGCTCGACAAGATACTCGGTTACATCGATCTGGGCAAAAAGCAGGGCGCCAACGTCGTCACCGGCGGCAGCCGTCGCGGCGACCGTGGGTTCTTTGTCGAGCCGACGATCTTTGACGCCGTGAAGGACGAGATGGCGATCGCCAAGGACGAGATCTTTGGCCCGGTGGTCACCGTCCTGCCGTTCAAGAACATGGAAGACCTCCTTCCCCGTGCCAACCGCACATCGTACGGGCTGGCCGCCGCAATTTGGACCAAGGACATCGACAAGGCCCATCTCTACGCCAAGCACGTCAAGGCCGGCACCGTGTGGGTGAACTGCTACCACGTGGTCGACACCACGACTCCGTTCGGCGGCTTCAAGATGAGCGGCCAAGGCCGCGAAAACGGCGAAGCGGCACTGGAGCACTACACCGAGCTGAAGACAGTAACGGTGAAGCTCAGCGAGAAGGGGTAAACGGATACGCAACGCGGTTGGAGGGATTTGGATCAGCTTGTAGAATTGTACATAGCTTTCCTTCCAGCCCGTCGATCTCCGGAGAATCCCTTATGTCTAACAAAGAACTCGTACTTGAGGCCGTGCGGGGGATGCCGGACGAAGCGACCATCGACCAAATCAGTGAAGAGATCGCGATCTTGGCGGCCATTCGCCGTGGACAAGAAGCGGTTCGAGCGGGCGACGTAGTCACACATGAAGAGGTCAAACAGAGGCTGTCGAAGTGGATTTCGAAGTAATCTGGTCCCGCCCCGCTAAGCGGATGCTTGACGAGATCGTCGGACATATCGCTCACGACAACCCTTCGGCGGCAAGCCGACTCGGTCGACAAATCATCAAGAAGGTAGATCTTCTGGCCCGCTCACCGTTCCTTGGTTCCGCCTATCCACTGGGCAGTGGTGACGACGTACGCGAAACCCGTCAGGGAAACTATCGGATATTCTACGAAGTCAACAAATCACAGCAGCGAGTGGAGATTCTGGCGATCTGGCATGCGGCCCGCCAAGAACCGAATTTGCCGGTTGACGATTGAGTGCTGCGCGATAACTCTCAACGAGCAAATGGATGACGTGATTCAGCGACTGCCGGACGATGCATCGGTGGAACGCGCCAGCGACGAACCTTATGTTTTGGCCAAGATACGGACCGGATTGCAACAGGCCGATGCCGGCGAAGTCATCTCGCACGAAGAGTTGAAACGACAGCTTCTTGGCGATGAAGAGTGATGGCCAAAGTCTTATGGCAAGGATAACTATCGTGAAGCGAGCGCCCGCTATTTCCCCTTAATCTCAAACTCAATCGTTCCTTCCGCCGTCTGGGCGGCATGGACGTCTTCGAGCGTGAGTTTGAGCTGGTACTTGCCGGGTGGAGCTTGCTTGGGCATCAAAATAAAGTACGGCACAAAGAAATCTCGGCGGCGGTTTTGGCAATGTTCGTCTTTTAGGCCGAGCTCCTTACCGGCCACTCGCTCGCCGCTGGCATTAAAAACTTCGTACCGCGCATTGAGAGCCGTGTGGTAGCCTTTCTCCCGCAGCTCGCTCTGGAAGTTCTCAACCTCGCAGTAGAGAAGCACCTCCTGCCCCAAGCGGAACTCGTCTTGCGGAAAGGTCACGAAACTGCCGTAACCTTTGACCTCGGTGCAGAAGTGCAGATTCTTGACGGCTAGCCCGCCGAATTCGGCCAGCCCTTCGGCCGCCTGTCGCAAGTGCGGCGCTGACAGTGCGGCGCGCTTTTTGGCGTCAGGGTGCTTGGCGCTATCCAAGTACGTTGCCAGGCCGTAGAGCTCGTTCGACCAGAATTCTTGCTCGATTGTCGAACTTGTCGAGCGCGACCGGATCGCATCGTCGCGGCGGTCGGCAACCAGGTAGAGCAGCCGCAGTTTCGCTTCCGCCGTCGCCCGATCGGTTCCGGAGGCGCCCTCGGCAAGTTCCGCCTCGAGCGCAGTAATGGCGCCGTAAAGCTGCGACCGCCAGGCGGCGTTGTCGGCTGAGTTGACAGGCGGATGCGCCGGCGAAACATCAAGCGCGCGGTCGGCGAAACCCGGCCCCATGTTATCGCTGTGACTCGCCTGTTGCACCATCTTGGGCGATTTGTCCACTGGGTCGACCCCGATCGGAGCGACGTCATTTGCATCGACCGCCGGTTCACGTCGCGATTGCGCCCGTACCGCGTTTTCATAGTCGGGCAATCTCCGGACTGACGCTGCTCGCTCGCCTAAATTCTCCTCAGGGGGGAGAGGAGCTATGCTTTGCTGGTCTTGCTGCTTCCGCACGGAGGCGCTGGCCTGCATTGTACGCAGCAGAAACTGCCGGTGTTGGGGGGGAGCGGCGCGCAAGGCAGCCAGCGCGCTGGCTTCCTCCTCTGGATTCGCAAAGCCCAGCGCGCGAACTTCTGCGGTTAGCGGATCCGCGGCAGCCTGGCGTGTCCGTGCACGCGCAGAATCGATCGTCCCCACTCCGGCCGACGATCTCGCCGCGACTTCATCTCGTCGTACGAGTCCGGTCGAGCCGCTGTCTTGATCTGGGACCGGACCTCCTAGAGTCGATTCGATGATCTCGTTGTGGTTGTTCTCATCTGGCCCAACCGCACGGGAAGGCATACCGTTTTCGGCGACACTGGCTGATTCAGAGGTCTTGATGGCCGAGCCAGCGCGCGAATCGCTAAGCGAACCCATACGGTCGTCTGTTTCTGAGTCATCGGCGAGCCACCAGGCCGGTGCAGTACAACCAAAAGGCGCAAGCGCCGCGGTAGCCACAATCAGCAAGTACAATAGACGCAGCATGCGCATGTGCCACAGGAGACTATACGGCGCCCTCGAACGACGGCGGTCGATAAGGCCGCGAATGGTAATCAAATGGCTGCCAGGCAACAAGATGAGCCGATGCGTCACGACTTACCCATCCTTTTCAGCCTGACTGCAAGCTGTTAGAATCGCTCGACCTTTGGCCCCCAAGTTGCCGCCATGACGACGCGCGTCTCGGAATTCGGCCCAGTCCCCAAGCAGTGGACGCGGCGGGATTTGCTCGATTTGGAGAGTCTTTCGGCGGACGAGATCAACCTGGTGCTCGATACTGCCGTCCAATTCAAGCAAGCCACCGCCGGCTGCGAGCAGAAGCTGCCGGTGCTGGCCGGCAAGACGATCGCCAACCTGTTCTTCGAGAACTCCACGCGCACGCGGACCAGCTTTTCGCTGGCGGCGCGGCGGCTGGGGGGCGACGTGGTCGACTTCTCAGCGTCCGGCAGCAGCCTCTCCAAGGGCGAGTCGTTCATCGACACGGCGCTGACCATCCAGGCGATGGGCATCGATCTGATGGTGGTGCGGCACTCGACGCCCGGCACGCCGAAGCTGCTTTCCGATAATCTCGACGTCTCGGTGATCAACGCCGGCGATGGTCCGCACGAGCACCCCACGCAGGGTCTGCTCGACATACTCACGATCCGCGACCGCCGCGGCTCGATCGCCGGGCTGACCGTGGCGCTGGTGGGTGACATCGCGCATAGCCGCACGGCGCGGTCGAATATCTGGGGGCTCAAAAAGCTGGGGGCGCACGTGATCGTGTGCGGGCCGGCCACGCTGGTTTCGCCACGCTGGCAGGAAGTCGGCGTCGAGGTGGCGCATAGCCTCGACGAGATCATTCCGCGCTGCGACGTGCTGAACCTGTTGCGGATCCAGTTCGAGCGGCAAACGATGCGGCCGTTCCCCTCGGTCCGCGAATACGCGCTGTTGTACGCCATGAACCGCGAGCGGCTGGCGCGGGCGAAGGAGGATATCCTGATCCTCGCTCCCGGTCCCATCAACCGCGGCGTTGAGATTACGCCCGATGTGGCCGACGGCCCGCACTCGGCGATTCTTGAACAAGTCACCAACGGCCTGGCAATCCGCATGGCGGTGCTGTGGCTGTGTACGGGAGTGCAGAGGAATGACGCCTGAAATCAGAATGACAAATGTCGACGCCGAGACACGAATTTCGAAAGGTGGAGGACACAACCAGGAGATTGCATGAGCCGGCGCGATAAGCTGATCGCCAGATGCGCAATACGCCAGGCAAGATTCGGTTCGCACAAGTGAATGCGCTGTTGCGGTACGAGGGATTTGTGCTATTCAATAAACGGGGGAGCCATCGGACGTACCATCATGCCGACGGGCGGATAATTACCATCGTTGTTCCTCACGGCGGACGCAAAAACTGCCATCGTCACGACATTAACAAGCTGATCGAGGTTCTAAATCTGTGATGACCACGCACCATCAATATCGCGGCTACGTGTTCAAGATCGAGTACCGGGCTGCGGATCCCGCATTTGTGGTTGATTTTGCTGACTTTCCAGAGATCATTACGAGTGGCTTGACATTAGCAGAGTCTTTTAAAAATGCATGTGAAGCACTTGATCTGCACCTGGAGAGCTTGCACAAACTTGGCAAGCGCCTTCCCAAGCCGAAGCACCGGTTGATTGTTCAACCCGCATAAGCGACTTTCGCCTTTCCTGCGTGGTCACATGCCTTGTCTTCTCGTCAAACGCGGCCGCGTCATCGATCCGAGCCAGAAGCTCGATCGGGTGACCAACGTGTTGCTGGAAGACGGCCTGGTTGCCGGCTTCGATGTGTCCGACGACGCCGCGACTGAGGTCATCGATGCCGCGAACAAGATCGTAGCGCCGGGCCTAATCGATATGCACGTTCATCTCCGCGAGCCGGGGCGCGAAGAGGACGAGACGATTGGGACCGGCACAGCGGCGGCGCTGGCCGGCGGGTTTACGTCGATCGCCTGTATGCCCAACACCGAGCCACCGATCGACACGCAAGGGACCGTCGAGTTCATCCATCATCAGGCCGCGCGAGCCAAGAACTGCAACGTCTTTGTCGTCGCCTGCGTGAGCAAGAACCGCGAGGGAAAGGAGCTGGCCGAGATTGGGCAATTGGTGCAGGCCGGGGCGGTCGCCTTCAGCGACGACGGCGCGCCCGTTTACAACCCGGAGCTGATGCGGCGTGCGTTCGAGTACTGCCGGATGTTCGACAAGCCGGTGCTCAACCACTGCGAGGTCCGCGAGCTGACGCAGGGGGGCGTGATGCACGAGGGGCTGGTATCGATGGTGCTGGGGCTTTCCGGCATGCCGGCCGCGGCCGAAGACGTGATGGTCAGCCGCGATATCTCGCTGGCCCAGGCGACCGACGGCAAAATCCACATCATGCACGTTTCGACGGCCGGCGCCGTCGACATGATCCGCCGGGCGAAGTCGCGCGGGGTCCGCGTCACCACTGAGGTCTGCCCGCACCACTTCACGCTTTCTGACGAGGAACTGCGGTCGTTCGACTCGAACTTCAAGATGAGCCCGCCGTTGCGCGGCAGTGAGGACGTCGCGGCCTGCATCGCCGGCTTGCGCGATGGGACGATCGACGTGATTTGCACGGACCATGCACCCCACGCGCTGGAAAAGAAGATGCGCGAGCTCGACCAGGCGCCGTTCGGCATTGTCGGCCTGGAGACGGCGCTTGGTCTCGTGGTCACGAAGCTCATCGAACCCGGCATCCTTGATTGGTCGAGTGCTCTCGAAAAGCTCACGATGAACCCCGCCCATGTGCTGGGCATCGACAAGGGGACGCTCGCCATCGGGGCCGATGCCGACGTGACGATTATCGATCCGGCCTACGAGTGGACCGTCGATCCCGCCCGCTTCCGATCGCGCAGCAAGAACACGCCGTTTGCGGGGTGGCGTTTGCGTGGAAGGGCCGACACGGTGATTGTCGGCGGGGAAGTTCGGTATCAGGCGGACGCGATGGCGCATTAAAGGATTCTGGGTTCCGCTGGTGTGACATAGATCGAGTGCGACGAGTTTGCTTAGGGCAATTCGAAACGTATTGCCAATTGCTCGTCGTATATGGTGATGCTCGTGTCAGGCAATTCCTTCTTGAGCATTCGTGCTTGTTGCTTGGTCAAGTTTGTATCGCTAAACGAAATCGATTCCACCCTTAGTTTCGCCAGGTGACTTAGAACGTCCCCTCCAATCTCGCACCTCATGAAGCCAAGGTTGGCGAGTTTGGGGAGCCGCTTGATGAGAGTGAATAGTTCATCCCAGTCCTCGACAGGCCCAGAGACACTCAACGCTTTAACGTCGGCTTCATAGGGCATGCCAAGCAGGGCTGCCAAATGCTTTTCCCAGCCCGACGCCGCGGAAACATTGACAAAATGCCCGCGCGGTCCGCGGTACGATGCGTGATCGGGTAATCGGCTGATCAAATCAATCACGTCTCGGTTTGCCAATTTGGCTGCCACGTCCACCTGGCGCGCATGAAGTCGGACACGATTGATCATCCAGTTGGTGAGAACAGCGACTCCGGCAATCAGGAGCAGGAACGTGCTCAAGGAGACTTGGACAAGCCGACGTCGCGAACCCATACGGTGTTCTCACTTCGAATAGACTATCGGCGAAACGCGAAACCTTATAAGAATTATGAACGCGACGTCCTCGCTTTGAGAAGTGCGCAACTTCAATCCGGCGCGAAGTGCTTGCATACCACGGGAGCCAGGAGCCGTTTCCGATGAACCACTCTGAGCAGCAACCGAAGGACAACGCGGCGTCCTGCCCGACTTGCGGGCGACGGTTCCAAGGCATCCATGATTATCCACGGGTGCATATCTTGGCGTTTGAGCGGCTGCCGATTCCGGAAGCCGTGGACCAAATGTCGGCGGCGGCTGCGGGACGGAGGCTGTCGCGACTGCGCAGCGATCCGGACAACACGGGCCTTCGTCGCGAGGATGGCATCAACATGACGCCGGCAATCGCGGAGGCGTGCGATCGTCCGGAAGTGCAGGCTTACTTCGATCAGCTTTCGAAGGCGGTCGGTCAAGAAGTCGAGCCGACACAATTGCTGCCGGCGCTGAAGGCGCATGGCGTATTCCGCTGGGCGTATCCAGTCGAGGGAACGAGGCTTTACCTTGCTCTGAAGGAGTCGGAACCGCCGACCAAAGAGGAGCGGATTGCGACGGTGCAGATCTATTGTGATGGGCCGAACATGGGCTCCGCTGGTGGGCCGACAATGCAGGCGTTGGGGCCGATCGCACAGATTCGCTACCGCGGGTTGCTGATGAACGAGTCGCGGCCCGTTGGGCCTTAACGACGAAATACTTACGGCTCGTTGACCCAGGGCTGCGCCACTGGGCTGTCGAGTTTGGGGCCGTCAGCCCCATGAGATAGCGTTTTGAATAAAGGCTGGCCCTCTGTGGCGAGCCGCTCTTCGAGGCGCCTGGTACAATCGCAGTCGTCGCAGGCCCAGGGCTCTGTGCCGTTCTCGTCGCGGCAGTTGCGGCGGGCGTGCGCGTCTTGCACTTTGACAAGATCGAAAAACTGCTCCCAGTATGGCCGCTCTTCGGCAAGTGGCGTGGGACAGTAGCAGACTTCCACCCAGCGTGCGGTACCGTCCGGGAATTGGCGCGCTTCACGCATGTTGCGAACGTATTCGCCTTCAGCGATAGAGCCTTGGCCGAGCGTCCCGTCGCGAATCGCTTCGGCAAGCTGGCGCTGGCGGCCGGGTTTCAGTTTGGCGCGGACGAGATAGCGCATGGGCGGATTGCGGACCGATTGCGTCGCAAAGAAGTCGTTGCCGCAGTAAAGAGATTATACGCGAGTGACGAGTACTCGCGCGTTGCGTTCGTTGAAAAAGAAAGCGGCGACGAGTCGCCGCACTCCAAAGAAAGACCTACCGGCGGCCGTTTTCGGCGGTGAGACACTCGCTGGCGGTAATCCAACCGTCGCGGTTGAGATCCCAGCGGTTGAAGTCACTGAGCGCGTCTTCCGTCCAAGTGCTGGCGAACTCGGCCATCGTGACCTGCCCGTCGCGGTCACGATCTTTGCCCGTAAAGGCGTCCGGCAGTCCGGGCGGGAGCCGCTCGGCAGGAGTCAGGAAGCGGTAGGGTTTGCCTGAACCATTCGCCGTCTGCGAGCGAGAGGCGTCGCGCCGGCCAAGACCGCCGCCAAAATCGCGCCGTTCACCGAATCCGCCACGTTCGCTGCGATTGCCACCGTTCGACGGGGATTCCAATGCCGCGGCCGAGCCCTCGCTGCCGGAACTGCTGCTGGCGGCGGTACTAATGGCGGTTGGGCTGATGGTTCCGCCGAGTCGTACATAGAGCTCGTCGAGGGTAATCTGACTATCGCTGTTCGTGTCGGCCTTCTCGGGCTCATTTCGCATCTGACTCCACTCGTCGCGTTGTAGCGTTCCGTCCTTATTGGCATCGTACTTACTCAACATGGCTTGCGCGATTTGCCGGGTACGATCCACGCTGCCGGTGCTCGACGTGGTCGTAGAACTAAGACTGCTTGTGACGCTCGCGTCGTCCGTCCGTCGCGGCTCCTCACCGCGATACTCACTGCCGCTACTTGGGATTGCGGTCGATGTGAAACCGGCGCTCGCCGTGGTGCTGAGACCACTGAAGGTCGCCACGGCGAGCGGCTCGCCAAAGCCGGGCACAGTGACGGCTTCAAACTGAGCGCCGAAGCCGGGAACCAAAGGGGCTGCGCCCGTCGAACTATTGAGCAAGCTCGTCGAACCGGCGTTCGCGGTTGTCGAGCTGCCTGTCGAGGGGATGTTTTGACCGCTCATCAGGCCTTCGCGGGCTTGCCGAATGGCGTCCTGAACCTTCGACAGCGCAATCGGCTTGCTCAGGTCGAGAGTTGCGCCACGGGCAAAGCGTTCGATCATGGAGCGGGCGCGGCCTTGCGTTTCTTCGGGCTCGAGCAACCCGTCGGCATCGAGGTCGAGCCGTGCCAGCAGTGCGGTCGGATCAAAACCGCCGCCAAAGCCGCCACGTCCACCGAAGCCGCTTTCGGTGCGGCCGCCAAAGCCACCGCGTTCGAACCCGCCGCGGCCGCCGAAGCCACCTTCATCGGAGCGGCCGCGCCCACCGAACCCGCCTCCGTCAAAGCCGCCTCGACCACCGAAACCACCGCCACCAAAGCCACCGCGTCCGCCGAAGCCGCCGCGGTCGAAGCTGCCACGTCCCCCGAACCCGCCTTCGTCCGAGTCGCCGCGGTCGCGCCGCCGTCGGCCGCCGTCATCATCGCGGCCGCCAAATTGGGCCTGGGCAACTGTGGAGATCACCAGAAGCGCGATGGAGGAGCAAAGCAACCTCCGAAGAAGCGGTAACATGGTTTAACCTAATGGTTTCGGGTACGCGATGGTGCGTATCGCCGCGGTGGGTCGAGGTTTCGCGCTGTGTTTTGGCTTTCTTAAGGCCGAACAATGGAACCGACGGCCTTGGAAGGCCGTCATACAGGAGGTCGTTGCAATGGACCTCCATTGGATGAAACCGCGGAGTGCATGGCCTGGTATCGCGGTATGGGCCGGATATTCCCCTTTATCTCAAAGTTCAGGCGTTGACGGAACCTTGCTGGGTGGCTGGGGTTTGAATGGCAAGGACGTACCGTGGCGGATGAGGTCGGGGAACCTCGGCCACGGCACCGAAGTATCGCATACACAGGAGACGCTCGATGAATCGTAAGATGGTTGGTCTGGTGGCGCTTGCCGCGCTACTGATTGCAACGCCATTGATGGCCCAAGAACGCCAGGGACGACGCGGTGGATTTGGACGGGGCGGAGCGGGCATTTCGAAGTCGCAACTGCTGCAGAATGAGAATGTTCAAAAGGAATTGGAGTTGGTCGACGACCAAAAGACCGCGCTCGCCAAGATTGCCGAAGAGGCACGTGAGGGTCGCCGTGGAGGTGGTGGATTCGATCCAAATGCATCTGCCGAAGAACAGGCCAAGGCGCGCGGGGAACGGCAAGCTCGTATGGCCGCGATCGACAAAAAGATCGACGCCGTGTTACTCCCGCCTCAAAGAACGCGCTTGAACGAGGTTTACGTCCAGGCGTTGGGAGCCGCCGCTTTGAGCAATGAGGCGATTGCCAAGGAGCTCGGAATTGGTCCCGATCAGCAGGAAAAGATCGCCGCCGTACAGCAGGAAGCCATGGCGGCCATGCGCGAAGCGTTCCAAGGCGGAAACTTCGACCGGGAGAAGGCCCAAGAACTTCGCGCCGACTCTGAGAAGAAAGTTTTGGCGGTTCTGAGCGTCGATCAGCAGGCGAAGCTCGAAAAGATGAAGGGCAAGAAGGTCGACTTCGAGCTGAACGTGTTTGGTCGCCGCGGTGGACGTCGCGGCGGCGACAATTAATAGCCACGCGCGTAGGGCGCGGGGAAACACCCCGCTCGCTAGCAAGGGCTTCACGTGCCCTTAACGTGGCTTGGTTTAGAAGGTTATTGGTCTTTGTCATATTTAGCCGCGGGCGATATGCCCGCGGCTAAATTTACTACCACAGGGAACGAAGTACCGGTGAGGGGACCGGGCGACCCGCCAGCAGTCGGCGTAGCTGGATTTCGCTTGCCAGAACGCTTATCTTAGTTGGTTAGACAGTCGGGCTCGTTTGCCGGCCGTCATCCCGCCTGAACACCTCCCGCCTCGACGGAACAAACATGGAAGCTGGTGAAATACTGCTGCGAAGCGGGCTGCTCAACGAGCGCCAACTGGCGCAGGCGCGGGCCGCACAGAACAACGGCACGCGGTTGGACCAGATCGCGGTCGAAATGGGCCTGATCAGCGAAGA